>QAKK01000020.1:0-23613 GCA_003343845.1 Oscillospiraceae bacterium | reverse complement strand
ACCGACTGGGCAAACGACGGTCTGTTCGGCGACGGCTGGCACCTGTTCGGCATCGGTTCGGCAGAATACAGCGATGCGGCTGACGAATACGGCGAGGCTTCGCTGATCGTAGACGGCTACGATACATACGTTGAAGAAAACGGTACAGCGCCCGAAGGCAGCTTCACCTATGAGGTTGAAGATGAAGAGACGCTGGAAGTTACCGAAGAGACTGCGACGATTGCTGATTACAACGAAGCAATCGCAACGATGGAGAAGTACGGTGAAGAGCCCGATCCCGCTGCATACGGCGTTTGGGTTCCCGGCATTCCGGTTCTCGTCGGCAATGGCCTTGAAGCCGCAAACGCCCCCGAATGGCTGTCCGGTCTGATCCTTGACGGTATCGTCGCCGGTGTCGGTGCAGTCCTCGGCTTCGTTCCGCAGATGCTCGTGCTGTTCCTGCTCCTCGCATTCCTTGAGGCTTGCGGCTATATGGCACGTATCGCATTCGTCCTTGACCGTGTGTTCCGCAAGTTCGGTCTGTCCGGCAAGTCCTTCATCCCGATGCTGATCGGCACGGGCTGCGGCATCCCCGGCATCATGGCATCGCGTACCATTGAGAATGAGCGCGACCGCCGTATGACGATCATGACCACCACGTTTATCCCCTGCGGCGCCAAGGTTCCGTTCATCTCGATGATCGCGGGCGCAATCTTCGGTAACTCCGCATGGGTTGCAACCTCGGCATACTTCATCGGCATGGCTGCCATCGTCATCTCGGGCATCATGCTGAAGAAGACCAAGATGTTCTCCGGCGATCCCGCTCCGTTCGTTATGGAGCTTCCCGCATACCACTGGCCGACCCTCGGCAACGTGCTCCGCTCCATGTGGGAGCGCGGCTGGTCCTTCATCAAGAAGGCGGGCACGATCATCCTGCTCTCCACGATCCTTGTCTGGTTCACGACCTACTTCGGCTTCACGTCGGACGGCTTCCGCATGCTGGGTGAAGAGGAGATGGATCAGTCCATCCTCGCCGCTATCGGCAATTCGATCGCTTGGATCTTCATCCCGCTCGGCTGGGGCAACTGGCAGGCGGCTGTCGCATCCATCACCGGTCTTGTTGCAAAGGAGAACATCGTCGGTACGATGGGCATCCTCTATCCCGGCGGATGGGCAGAGATCGCTGCAAACTTCACGCAGATCACCGGCTACTCCTTCCTCGTATTCAACCTGCTGTGCGCACCTTGCTTCGCTGCAATCGGTGCAATCAAGCGTGAGATGAACAACGCTAAGTGGACTTGGTTTGCAATCGGTTATCAGTGCGGTTTTGCTTATTTGGTTGCGCTGATGATCAACCAGTTCGGTGGGCTCTTCACGGGCAACGTCAATGTGATGGGTCTGATCTTCGCGATCGCGGCACTGGCTCTCATCATCTACATGCTCGTTCGTCCTTACAAGGAAGCCACCAAGCTGACGACCAAGGTCAAGGTAACGAAGTAATCCGAAAGAAGATTTCATCTGAAAGGAGTCGGTCAATATGTTCACATGGATATCCGCAAACATCGGTACCATCCTCATCTGCCTTGTTCTCATTGTGATCGTTGCTGCGATCATCCGCAGCCTCATCCGGGATAAGAAGCGGGGAAAGAGCTCCTGTGGCGCAGGCTGTGCGCATTGTGCCATGTCCGGCTCTTGCCACAAGAAATAACAAACCGAGGGGCGCACAACCGTGCGCCCCTTTCTTTCACCCGGAGGTAAGCTGTGGCTAACACAAAAACGCTGACGGCGTCCAACATACGCTATCTGCTGACCATGCGGGAGCTCGAACGTGCTGACGGCGGCGCGCGGTGCATTGACATTGCAGCCGCATTGAAACTCTCCAAGCCGAGTGTGCACAACATGATGGACAGCTTTGTAAAAAGCGGGCTTGTCTGCAAAAATGCATACGGCATGGCATATTTCACGGAGGCGGGCAGAGAAGTTGCCGCAAGGTACGCGAGATACTATGCCGCAGTTGCCGCCATGCTGGAACGGAATTTTCCGAATGCGGAAGATCTCCGCGATGCAGCCTGCCTGCTGCTGTCCGAGATTCCGGACGGCGACCTTGAGGCGCTCTGCGAAAATATGCCGTCTGTCAGAGAAGCAGATTGTCTGCAAGCCTGACGGCGCGTGCGTGTTTGTCAACGCGATCGGCATACAGATGCAGATCGGCAGCTGTGTGAATCAACGCGCCGCAGTCGGCGAGGCGCGTCTGCGTCTCAACAGGGAGCGAAAAGAAAAAGTCGCCGGCACTCTTGCTGGACGCAACAAGCATATTCAGATTTTTATAGTAAAATGTAATCACCCCCGCATAGCATGTGCGGGGCTGCAAACCAACATACAAGGAGGTATCATCCATGCCCGAGCTGTTTTTCAGTGCCGAGTTCCTGCCCGCAACGGCGGGCGCTGTCCTGCTCTGTTCGGCGACCGCAGCCGCAAGAAAGCATCTGCTGCGCAGCCTTTCCAAAAGCAGCGCGGCGGGAAGGAGTCAAAAATGATTCAGGTTACATTGAAGATTGACGGTATGATGTGCGGCATGTGCGAGTCCCACATCAACGACTGCATCCGCAGCCATTTCCAAATCAAAAAGGTTACATCCTCGCACACAAAAGGCGAGACGATCATCACCGCTGAGACGGCGCCCGACCTCGACAAGCTGAAGGCGGCAATCGCCGAGACCGGCTATACCGTGACCGATGCCAAGGTGGAAACAATCGAGAAAAAGTCCGGACTGTTCGGGCTCTTCGGCAAAAAATGAGCTGCCTCTCGCATGGATCTGCATTCTGCGCGGAGGACGCAGCGCACCTGAACGGCGCTCTTCCCGATACGCCGGTCGGCGCGGAAAGTTATGCTGTTTTCCCGGGCATTGCGTTGATCTATAACTGCTTTACTGACTGCGATACGGGCAGCCTGCCCGGCGGCGGCGACGGCATCCTTGTGATCGATCATTGCCGCGGCGGCAGGGTGGAGTATGCGGCGAGCGGCGCACTGTGCTTTCTTGCGGCGGGCGATTTGTTGATCTCGCAGCCGGATTCGACTGTGCGCACGGCGCAATTCCCGCAGCGGCAGTATGAGGGCATCACGATCCGCATTGATACAGCGGCGGCACCCGCATGCCTGTCCTGTCTGCTCGATGATGTTGAGGTCAGCCCGGCATCGCTTGCCGAGAAGTTCTGCGGCGACGGACGCACATATGTGGCAAGATCCGATGCCTCGATCGAGCATATTTTCTCGGAGCTTTATGCGGTCCCGCCCGAGATCCGCAAGGGCTATTTCAAGGTCAAGATTTTGGAGCTGCTGCTTTTCCTGCGCGCGCTCGACGTCAAGAAAAACGAGATGGAGACGCACATCCTCTCGCCCGCGCAGCTTGCGCTTGCGCGCGAGGTCTGCGCCTATCTCACTGCACGCATGGATGAGCGGATCACGCTGGATATGCTGGCGCGGGAGTTCCATGTATCCGGCACGAGCATCAAAAACAGCTTCAAGGCGGTTTACGGCGAGTCGCTGTATGCCTACATTCGCATGCAGAAAATGCAGGCGGCAGCAAAACGGCTTGTCGGAACCGATCAGAGCGTGCTTGCGATCGCCGGTGACTTCGGTTATGACAATGCTTCCAAATTTGCAAAGGCGTTTCGCGATGCCTTCGGCGTCACACCGGGCAAATACCGGCGGCGCGGCGGCGCGTGATTTGTCGAAACGGAGCCTTTCTTCTTCTCTTCGGAGCGGAGAAAGGCTCCGCTTTTGTCTATAATAGAAACATCGGTGCGAGAGCACAATTTTTTAACCCCATAGGTTAGCAGCTGCTAACTAAAACAAAGGAGATGAAGAAGTGAGCGTCGTAATCGTCGGCGGAAATGAATGTATGGCAAGGAGATATGAGGATCTGTGTGCGGAGTATTCCTGCAAGGCAAAGGTCTTCATGAAAACAGAAAAGGGAATTCAGGATTTCGGCTCGCCGGATCTTTTGGTTTTGTTTACAAGCACGATGTCGCATAAAATGCTGTATCAGGCGACCGGACAGGCGAAAAAGCGGAACATCCGCATTGCGCGCAGCCATACAAGCTCTATGTCCGCGCTGAAGAACATTCTTGAAAATCACGTCAAAGGATGTGTCAGAGATGCCTGAGGAATTTGTGATTTCCCAGTGTTCACCGACCATGGCGGGGCTGAAAACGGGCAATCTGTTCAGCTGCCCGGCAGAGGACAGCGAAACGCTGCGCGACAGCATCCGGCGCATGAACGCGGCGCTTGTGCCGCGCGGCGCGCGCATTCTGCCGGTCAAGCGGATGCGCGATCGCGTGCTGTGCTACATGTATCGCCCGGAAAAGCTGAAGGAAGATCTTGCAGGCGAGCTCGCACAGTCGATTCTTGCCGCACGGGCGTATCCCGTCGGCAATACCGAGCGCTGCGTGGCGGAGCTTTGCCGTCGCCTGCAGCAGGACGCTGCATTTCCGCACGAGGTCGGGCTGTTCCTCGGCTATCCCGCCGGAGATGTGGACGGCTTTATCCGGCTCGGCGCGCGGCGCGCAAAATACGTCGGCACCTGGAAGGTCTACGGTGACGTTACATCGGCGCAGCGCAGATTCGATCTTTATAAAAAATGTACGCGCGTTTACCGCGAGGCGTACAAAAAACACAATTCGTTTGATCGGCTCATAGTCAGCTGTTCATAAATAAACATTCTGAAAGGGAAAAATGATGCGTAAAATTGCAGTAGTGTATTGGAGCGGTACGGGAAACACCGAGGCGATGGCAGGCGCCGTTGCGGAGGGTGTGAAGGAAAAGGGCGGAGAAGCAGTTGTGCTGACCGCGGGGGAGTTTGACCCTTCGATGATCGCTTCGTTTGACGGTTTTGCCTTCGGCTGCCCCTCCATGGGTTCCGAACAGTTGGAGGACAGCGAGTTTGAACCGATGTTCGATGCGTGCAAGGGTTCTCTTGCGGGCAAGCCGGTTGCGCTGTTCGGTTCCTACGGTTGGGGCGACGGCGAATGGATGCGCAACTGGGAGGCAGACTGCGCGGCAAACGGGATTGCGCTGGCTTGTGACAGCGTGATCTGCAACGATGCGCCCGACGATGATGCGCAGGCAGCTTGCCGCGCACTCGGCGCAGCACTGGTATAAGGCACATCAGCTCCGGAAAAAGCGCTTCGCACGGCGAGGCGCTTTTTTCGCATGAAAAAATGCAAAAATATCGGCGAAAGCTATTGACATTGCATGTCTTCCGATGGTATAATGATATGCCGCTTGAGATTCGGCTCTTTTAAGTGCGGTCATACGCCGCCGGATTCAGCGAGTCATAATGAAAGTGAGGTGCTTTTCGTGTTTGCAGTTATCGAAACAGGCGGAAAGCAGTACAAGGTCAACGAGGGCGACGTTCTCTATATTGAGAAGCTCGACGTAAACGAAGGCGACAAAGTTACGTTTGACAAGGTTCTTGCTGTTTCCGGCAACGAGGGCTTCGTCGTAGGCGCTCCCTATGTAGGCGGTGCAACGGTCGTTGCAAATGTCGTGAAGAACGGCAAGAGCAAGAAGATCGATGTCATCAAGTACAAGGCGAAGAAGAACGAGAAGAAGAAGATCGGTCACAGACAGCCTTACACCAAGGTTCAGATCGATAAGATCAACGGCTGAGTATCATGACGAAGATCGTTTTCTATAAGAGCGGCGGCGTCTTCTACGGGTTTGAGGAGCACGGTCATACGGGATACGGCGATTCGGGCAGCGATGTCCTTTGCTCGGCGATCTCGGCGATGACGATGCTGATCATCAACGCGATCGAAGTTGCTTACGCCTCGGATGTGGACTACATTATCGATGAGGACACCGCAGACATCAAGCTGATTGCCCGCGGCGCTCTGCTTGAGGACGATGAAAAAAAGCGTTATGCCATTTCAGGCTTGATCACCGCTTATTTCTATCAACTGAATGATCTGGTCGAGGATTACTACGACTATCTGGAGGTTGAAGAGCGCGAAATGCCGATTGAATCGGCGAAAATTTAACGGAGGTTGCTACAATGTTGAAACTCAGTTTGCAGTTTTTCGCTCATAAAAAGGGCGTAGGTTCGACGAAGAACGGTCGCGACAGCGAGTCCAAGCGTCTCGGCGTGAAGAAGGCTGACGGTCAGGCTGTGACTGCCGGCAACATCATCGTCAGACAGCGCGGTACGAGCATCCATCCCGGCAACAATGTCGGTATCGGCTCGGACGACACGCTCTTTGCACTGATTGACGGTAAGGTCAAATTCGAGCATATCACAAAGACCAAGAAGTGTGTCAGCGTTTACGCCGACTGATTTTGGTTGCATAAAAAGGTCGGGCATACCCGACCTTTTTTCATGAGCAAAGGTGTAATTTTTTGAAAAAATATCGGTGCATTTTGCATTGAAAGCTGCTATGCGCGGTTGTATAATGTAAATGACCGGGTCGGAGGAACTATGACACTTGTTGTATTGGCTGCCGGCATGGGCTCACGCTATAAAGGACTCAAGCAGATCGACCCCATCAGCCGCGCAGGCGAATTTATCATTGACTTTTCGGTTTATGATGCGATCCGCTCCGGGTTCAACAAGGTCGTGTTTATCATCAAGCGCGATCTTTATGACACCTTCCGCCGGACCATCGGCAGGCGGCTCGAACGTTTTATTGAAGTCAGATATGTATTTCAGGAGAACCAGTTTCTCGACGGCGTTCCGGTTCCGCCCGAGCGTGTCAAGCCGTTCGGCACGGCGCATGCGCTGCTGGCTTGCCTCGATGTGGTGAACGAACCGTTTGTTGTCATCAATGCAGACGACTTCTACGGTGCGGACGCCTATCGCTGCGTGTCGGATTATCTGCGCAGTCATCCCAATGACGGAAAATGTCACTTCTGCATGGCGGGTTATGTGCTGGACAACACGCTCAGCAAGAGCGGGTATGTTTCGCGCGGCGAGTGCTCTGTGGATGCGTCCGGTTATCTCACCGGCATCACCGAGCGCACGAAGATCTGCGAAGAAGGCGACAGCGTGAAATATCTCGACGGGGAAGAATGGAAGCCGATTTCCCGCGATACCACCGTCTCAATGAATTTCTTCGGGTTTACACCCGAGATCCTGACCTACATACGTGACGGTTTCCTGCGCTTTGTGCACGATCCGACGACGGATCTTGCCAAGGCTGAGTATTATCTGCCCCATGCGGTCACGCAGATGCTGCACGACGGGCTCTGCGACATCCGTGTGCTGAATACCACCGCCAAGTGGTTCGGTGTGACGTATCCGGACGATAAGCCCATGGTCGCAGAGGAAATTGACAAAATGATCTCGTCCGGCATTTATCCGGACGGACTTTGGAAATAACTTTTTTTCGGAGGGCATGGCCATGGCTATTCTTGTTACCGGCGGTACCGGCTTTATCGGATCGCATACGGTCGTTGAGCTGCTGAATGCGGGCAGAGAAGTCATCATTGTGGATAACTTCTCGAACAGCAAACCCGTTGTTCTCGATCGCATCAAACAGATTACGGGCAAGACCTGCAAACTGTATGAGGCGGATCTGCTCGACTATGACGCGATCGAAAACATCTTCAAGGAGAATCAGATCGACGCTGCGATTCATTTTGCGGGTCTGAAGGCGGTCGGCGAGTCTGTTGCGCAGCCGCTCAGATATTATCACAACAATATCACGGGCACGCTGAATCTGCTGGACATCATGAGCAAGTACGGCGCGAAGTGCATCGTCTTCTCCTCGTCCGCAACGGTATACGGCAAGCCGAAGAGCGTGCCGATCCGCGAGGATGCCGACCTGTATACGACCAACCCTTACGGCGAGACCAAGCTGATGATCGAGCGCATCCTTGCCGATCTTTATCATGCAGACAACGAATGGAGCGTTTCCATTCTGCGTTATTTCAATCCCATCGGCGCGCATGAGAGCGGTCTCATCGGTGAAGACCCCAAGGGCATCCCGAACAACCTGCTGCCGTACATCTCGAAGGTTGCCATCGGCGCGCTGCCGTGCCTGTCCGTCTTCGGCAACGATTACAACACGCATGACGGCACCGGCGTGCGCGACTATATCCATGTGGTTGACCTTGCCGATTCGCACCTGAAGGCACTGGATCGCGCAAAGAGCGTCAAGGGCGTTGAGTACTACAACATCGGTACCGGTGTCGGCTACTCGGTGCTTGACATTGTCCATGCTTATGAGAAAGCAACCGGGCTGAAGATCAACTACAAGATCGTGGATCGCCGCCCCGGCGACATCGACGAGTGCTATGCTGACCCGACTAAGGCACGCGAGATTCTCGGTTGGACTGCAAAGCGCGGCATCGAAGAGATGTGCCGTGATTCTGCGAACTGGCAGAAGAAGAATCCGAACGGCTACGATTCGTAATAATCGAACAAAAAAGCGACCGAAAATTTTCGGTCGTTTTTTTCAAAAAACCCTTGACAAACGAAAAGGATTCATGTATAATCATAACAGATTCAAGAATAAGAATCATTACTAAATCAAAAATAGAACCTAATCTTAATTTGGAGGACAGAAAAATGGCTAAATTCGTATGCAGTGTTTGCGGTTATGTACATGAGGGAGACAGCGCACCGGCAGAATGTCCGCAGTGCCATGCACCGGCAAGCAAGTTTGTCGAGCAGAAGGGCGAGACGACCTGGGCAGCCGAGCATGTGGTCGGCGTGGCAGCCGGCGCAAGACAGGACATCATTGACGATCTGCGCATGAACTTCAACGGCGAGTGCTCCGAGGTCGGCATGTACCTCGCTATGGCGAGAGTCGCCTTCCGCGAGGGCTATCCCGAGATCGGCATGTACTGGGAGAAGGCAGCTTATGAAGAGGCAGAGCATGCTGCAAAGTTTGCGGAGCTGCTCGGCGAAGTCGTCACCAACTCCACGAAGAAGAATCTTGAGATGCGTGTGGAGGCGGAGAATGGCGCAACCGCAGGCAAGACCGATCTTGCAAAGCGCGCTAAGGAGCTCGGCCTGGATGCCATTCACGACACCGTCCATGAGATGGCACGCGACGAAGCCCGTCATGGCAAGGCATTTGCAGGTCTGCTCAAGAGATACTTCGGTTAATCTGATTCAAAGACATTAAAAAACACGGTTATCCCCCCCGGATAACCGTGTTTTTTATTAAAAATTATACGGGAAGGACTTGCATCGCACATTGGTGTACGATGTATAATGAACGCGGTATAAAGCAGTAGATTCGGAAAGGAATGATCCTCACATGAAAAATCGTATCGCAGCACTGATGCTTGCATTGCTGATGGCGGTTTCTGTGCTGTCTGTGTCGGTACAGGCAACGGATGAAACACTGTTTGAGCGCTATATACCCATCAACCAGGCATATTCCGCATCGGTCAATCCCTTCAGCATAATTGAGGGCTCGTCGTACACCTTTATGATCGGCACCCGCTTCAAGGACGAAAATAAGAATATGACATTTTCCGACCCGCTGAAGCGCAAGGATCTGCAGGGGTATTCTTTCAAGCTCACTTACAGGCGGACATTCGGCTCGCTGGATAAGGAAGAGATGAAGAAAGCGTTTTCGATCAACGAAAACAGCTATCTGCTCGCCATGGATGATCCTTCCGTCGAGCGCTATGAGAACTACCACAAGCTGTACGGCGCGGATACCATCATTATCTCCATCGACCTTTACGATGCGAACAAGAAATTTGTTCAGAACGTGAGCCCCGCAAGCGCCATTATGGCAACCGGTCCGGATGGGGAATTTCTGACCTTCTCCATGCCGCAGAATTGCTATAATTCCATTTTCTTCTCCACGCAGGACAATATCTTCAAGGGGACGGAGGATCGTTCTTCAAACAGCGGTCGCGCTCTGCACTTTACAACGACGCATCTCTGGCTGGAGGACAAAGGCGTCGCGGCGGGGCTGCTCGGCTCGGCAGGCGGCAAAGTTGAGGAATTTACATACGAGTTCAAGCAGTATCCGTCGGTCAGCGGCAAGAAGCACTACATGACCAACAATATTCTGAGCGTCAATGAGTTCATCTCGCCGGACAATACCTATTATCAGGTCGGGCACAAGGATGGCGACATTGACCCGATCGTCGTCAACAAGATCGAGAATGTGGTGGGTTATTCGGAATACGGGCAGGTGCTGGATCCCGGCTATACCAGACGCAGCATTCTGACCGCTGACGGCACGCTCTACGGCGTGACCACCAAATATGAGAAGCAGGTTCTTGCCAAAGACGTCAAACAGGCGGGGAAGGCACACTATCTGACAAAGAGCGGAGAGGTCAAGGAAATTGTCGGCGGCAAGACAGTCGCCACCGATTGCAAGGCGTTTGCCGAGCACCGTTATGCTACCGTCATTGCCGTGCTCAAAAATGACAACAGCTGCTACCTCGGCTACACCTATCTCGGCGCAGAGAACGCCTACAGTAAGGGACTTTCCAAGGTTCTTGACAATGCAAAAGCCGTGGTTGCGGGCGGCGTCTGCGGTGCGGACAATAAGTTCTACCGTTGGAAGGAGGAGGTCATCCGCCAAGGCTACGACGAGGCGGCATGGTCCCGCGGCGAGTTCATCCAGTACAATGATTACAAACTGTCCCTTGAGTTTCTGACCGACGACGCCGTGCGCGTTTTTCCGAACGAATATTTTACCGCAGAGGAATCCACTGCCGAGGATGCCATGACCGGCTTCGTCGTCAACAGCAAGGGGCACATGTGGGCTTTCGGACTTCAGAACATGCTGGATATGGGCGAGCTCGGGCTGATCAAACACATTTTCCCCATCTATCAGCATAAGAACAGCATTCTGGACAACGGCAATTTTGTCGGACTCCTGCCTGAAGAAAACGCAAAGCCTTACGGTCTTGTAGCCAACCATTGCTCGATGAATCGCCCGAAGATCGGCGTGCTGCCCGTGGACTATCTCACGGATGTGCCGGGCGGTTTCAAGGCGCTCGATGGCTACACATATGCGTTTGACAATGATGTCAACGACGGCTCCTCTACGCGGCTGTTCAAGATGAAGCCGACCGAGTTCCATTACCTTGAGGACAAAAACGAAATCTTCAAGGCGCTCGATACATCGACCAACCCCGTCGGTAATCTGACGTTGCTGCCGAATGTCGCGAGAAGCTCTTATCATTTGGACAATCAAAACGGCAATACCATTCTGCTCGAACGCACCGACGGCTCCATGTGGATGACGCAGCTCTATCCGAGAGCGTCGGCATCCGATATTGTTGCCAAGCTCGGCGGCTGGGAGTGCTCCAACGCCATTCAGATCACAGAGCCGACGACAAAGCAGACGGCAACCGTGGACTATGTGGATCTGGTCAGCAGCGGCACGATCTCCACGCTGTTCAACCTCGGTGAGGCGGCAGCGTATCCCGAGACATCGGTCGGCGCGCCGTATGTCACCTCCGGTTCCTATACGCAGATCCTGCCCAAGGATGCGGATCAGATGTACAAGGAGGGCAAGTCCTTTCTGTTGCTCATCTGCAAAAAGGACTGTAACTATTGCAAGAAGATTCAGCCATACATGCAGACCGCAATCGACCGTGAGAAGATCCCGGTTTACGGCTGTATGGATGAAAACGGCTCCGTACAGTTTTATTGGGATTTCGTCAAGGGCAACACGGTCGGCACGCCGCTGTTTGTCCTTGTCAAAGGGAAGGGCGATGTTGAGGTCTATAGCAGCGTTTACACCGAGAGCGCTGTAGACGCAGTCCTTGCGAAAGCGAAGGCTGCCGGTATTGCAGCGGGCAGTACGCCGAGCACACCCACCACACCCGGCGCGTCCGTCGGAAAAGCGAAAATCCCATCTGATAAGCTCTCCGTCAGCGAATACGAGTGGGAAGTGCTGCGCCTGGCAAACCGTGAGCGGCATGCCAATGGCTTGTCGGCACTTTCCATGCCTGCGGCATTGCAGGATTCGTGCGATATCCGTGAGCCGGAAATTGCCACCCTGTTTGATCACACGCGTCCGAACGGCGAACGTCCGTATACCGCGATTGCACAGTCCTTCAAGCATACGCATGTCGGCGAAAATATTGCCTGCGGGCAGTCCACGCCTGCCATGGTCATGGAGGATTGGATGAACTCGCCCGGTCACCGCGCGAACATTCTGCGGGACAGCTTCGGCTACATGGGCGTCGGCTGCCTGAATGAACGGACGAAATACTGGGTTCAGATGTTTTCGGATGCCGGGGACTATACTTCAATCACCACCAGCGCCGGAACGATGAACTTTGCAAGCGAAGCGGATATGGAGAAGGAATATCTGATCTGCACTGCCAAAGACGGCGTTGCGTCCTATCTGCCGATCGATACGGCAATCATGGAGAAAAGCGGCGACAGCTATACGCTCGCGCTCACCGGCAAAACCGTCACCTTTACCGTGGGGGCAGTGAAGCCCATTGCATTTGACGATGTCAAGCCGACGGACTGGTTTGCGGAATCGGTGGCATGGGCACTGCAGAAGGGCATCACGGTTGGCACATCCGAAACGACGTTCTCTCCGAACGCCACCTGCACGCGCGCGCAGATTATTACTTTCCTGTGGCGTGCGGTCGGCTATCCGAAGACGGGCGCTGCGAATCCGTTCAGTGATGTCAAACCCACGGATTACTACTACGAGTCTGCTATCTGGGCATATCAGATGGGTATGGTGACCGGCGCAACCTTTGATGGAAATACGCCCTGCACCCGCGCCTCCACGGTCACCTATCTGTGGAAAAATGCAGGTTCACCGAAAACGAAAGCCTCATCGGTCTTCACAGATGTGCCCGCAGGTGCCGAATACGCGCAGGCAGTTGCATGGGCACTGACAAACAAGATTACAAACGGTACCTCCGAGACGACATTTTCGCCCGATAACACCTGCACCCGCGGGCAGATCGTCACCTTTCTTCGGAACACGCTAAAGTAAATTTGACTTCCATAAAGCAAAAAAGTTCCCCTTGGCGGGAACTTTTTTGCTCGGCTTGTAATTCTGCCGATTCTGTGTTAAAATAAATTATCTGTTTTCCCGGGAGGGCTTCTTATGATCCTGACAACACAAACCGATTATATCGGACGAACGTTCGGCGACCTTGCCGCTGTGGACATCCTTGCCGATGCGGGATTTGACGCGTTGGACTACACGATGTTCGGCATGCGCGAGGACGATTGCCTGCTCAATACCGACGCCTATAAAGCGCATATTACGGCGCTGAAAGCGGCGGCAGACCGCTGTGGTCTGACCTTCCGACAGGCGCATGCGCCTTTTCCGTCCTCCAAGGCAGATGCGGGCTATAATCAGATGATGTTTGACCGCATCACGCGCTCCATTGAAATTGCGGGCATGCTCGGTGTGAAAATCATTGTAGTGCATCCGATGCACCATCTGCCGTATGATGCGAACGCCGCGGAGCTGAAGGCGATGAACATGGCGTTCTATCACAGTCTTGCCCCCTACGCAAAGGCAGCGGGCGTCCGGATTGCGCTTGAAAACATGTGGCAGCGTGCCGCGGATAAGAAAACGCTGGTCCCCAGTGCCTGCTCCCGCACACGCGAATTTGTCGATTGGCTGGATTCGCTTGCCGACGATACCTTCACCGCATGCCTTGATCTCGGGCACTGCGGGCTGTACGGCTTTGACGCCGCCGAGATGATTAAGGGCCTTGGCAAGGAGCGTCTCGGCGCTTTGCATGTGCATGACAACGATTATCAGAGCGATATGCACACCATTCCGTTTCTCGGCAAAATGCACTGGGATACCATTACGGACGCACTGGCGGGAATCGGCTACAGCGGCGATCTTACACTGGAAGCGGACAATTTCTACACGCCGTTCGGCGAAGAGCTCGCCCCGGCTGCGGCAAAAATGCTTGCCGCCGTCGGCAGACGGCTGATTGCCATGATCGAAGAAAAGCGCCGTGTGTAGCAGCAAATTCATTTAATAAAGCAAAAACAGCCTTCCGCGCGGAAGGCTGTTTTTGATAGGCACGTTTATTTCGCGTCCTTGAAAAACTTTGAGGAATACAGTGCTTTGCAGATGATCGGGCAAACGACGACATTGGTGAGCAGTTCATAGATGAAGTTGACGCCGGCAAGCCCGATGAGGACAAATGAGATCAGGCTTGCGGATGCCGCTGCGCCGAAGGTTTCGCTGCTTTGCAGCGCACTGCCGAAGCCGAAGTACATGCCAAGGCAGAAGATACCCGTGTTGATGATCGGGCAGAGAGCGGCTGGCAGAATGACGTTCAGCGCGCGGTATTTGGATACTTTGCAGATCGCGCGATAGCAAAGTCCGGCAAGCAGCCCGGCAAGTGTGGTCTTCGTGATGCAGATGACTGCCGTCAGAAAAGGATTTGCGGCGATCAGCAGCGTGTAGAACGGATCTGCCGCAGTCAGCACCTGAATGAAGGTGACACCACCCGAGACAAGTCCGAGAAATGCGCCCGCGCCGGGTCCGATCAGTACGGCGGCGATCACCAGCGGTACAAGTGAGAAGGAGAGTGTCACCGGTCCGATGCGCAGACTGCCGAATGCCAGCTGCAAGAGCAGCATCAGCGCCGTGAGCAGCGCGATCTGAACGAGACGCAATGTCCGTGCATGCGTAGAAGAATGATTCATATTTACCTCCGTTTTTCGACTGCTGCCGTCCTAAATATGCAAACGGTACGGCGCGGTCTTTATTATAACAGAGCCGTAGCTCAGGTTATCAAAAGTCAGAGTAAGTCAGAAAATCTTGTTGTTCTGCGCAAATAAAATCGCCTCGCCGAACAGGGTCAACGTGTCGGAATAGGTGAATCTGTTGCGCAAAAGAGGTTCAACCGCCGGATAAGAGCCGCCGGTGGCGAACAGCGAGAGGGAAGTGCCGCTTTCCTTTGTGCCGAGCGCCTCGCGGATGTTGCGAATAAAGCCGTCGATCATCAGCGCATTGCCGTTCAGAACACCGGACGAAATGGCTGTGCGTGTGTCGCGCCCAATCAGCTCCGGCTTTTCTGCAAGCGGGATTTCGCCGAGCTGGGCGGCAGTATCGCAAAGCGTGCGCAAGGATAATTGCAACCCGGGAATGATAATTGCTCCTAAAATTGTTTTTTCGGTATCTACAACGGAGATCGTCGTTGCCGTGCCCATATCCAGGACGACCAGCGGCGCAGCAGTAAGCGTTAGGGCTGCTGCAACGTTGGAAACAATGTCTGTGCCGAGCTGCTCGGGATTTTTCACATGAATACCGAAGCCGGTGCGGATGCCGCTTGAAATGACGAACGGCTTTGTGCCGCACAGCGATTCCGCCGCCGCACAGACCGCTGCGGTCATCTGCGGTACAACGGATGATACAACGGCTGCATGGAGCTGCATGGCGTCAAAACGGCGCAGAAAACCGTCGATTGTTGCGCACAGCTCATCCGGCGTATAATTGTGCGTGCCGAATTTGAAATGACAGACGATCACCGGCATGCGTGCATCGGTAAAACGAAATACGCCGACCGAAATATTGGAATTGCCGACATCAACTGCAAGTAGCATGCCAAAACCTCCGTTTCCGTAAAAGCGCTCATAAAAGCGGTTGCAGCTGCTTCTCGCTTCTCTCAATTATACAAAATTTGCATTTTGTATAATTGCAGATCAAATTCCGCAAGAACTGCAACCGCAAGTATTTTACCCTGTTTTGGACCGAATGTCAAGCGAACAGAAAAAATCAGCGGTTTAGCCCGCTGATTTTTCCGCAAGATATTTTTGTTTGGTTGCTTCGCCGCCGCGCAGATGCCGCTCGGATTTGTTACGCTCGAGTACCTTTTTGACCGCGTTGTACAGCTCGCGGTCCTCGTGCCGTAATTTTTCCGTGACGTCCTTATGTACCGTGCTTTTGCTGATCCGGAATTTCTCCGCCGCGGCGCGAACCGTGGCTCCTGTCTCCACAATGTATTCGCCGAGGATGACGCATCGCTCTCTGTCATTTGAAAAATGCATAGCCAGTACCGTACTTTCGTAAGTTTTACTGAAATATATGTTTTTTTCTCCGAACTCATGCAATTTTCGGCGATGTGTGGTAAAATGATTGCAGAAAACGTTTTTGCGAGGTTCACCGTGATAAAAGAAGACGACAAATTTCGCCCATCCTCGTTGTTTGAAGGCATGACTTCCATCCGTGCGGTTCTGCGCGCAGCCGATGCCGGAACCAATGATCGGAAAATCCGCGAAATCTTATATGACAAAGAATTAACAAAGTCGCATATCAAAGAAATCAACTATCTTTCCAAAATTGCACCTGCGCGTGGGTTTACGCTCCGCGAGCTGCCGCATGCGGAGATCGCCGCGCTTGCAATCGGCTCATCGCACGGCGGAATTCTTGCCGACTGCACCGAACGTACACTGCCCGAGCTTGCGGACGCTCTGCGCGATGAAATCCTGCCTGACGGTTTTTATGCCATGCTGGACGGCATCGAAGATCCATACAACTTTGGTTATGCGCTGCGTTCGATTTACGCCGCCGGTGCGGACGGGGTCATTCTTCCCCGCCGCAACTGGCTGAGCGCCGCCGGCGTTGTGGCGCGTGCCTCGGCAGGCGCGTCCGAGCTTTTACGTCTGTATACCGCCGATGCGGACGAGGCTGCAGCCGGCTTCAAAGCAGCGGGCTATAAAATCGTTTGCGCGGACAAACCGAATTCAACCGGGTTATACGAGACCGATCTGCGCAAGCCCGTGTTTTTGATCGTCGGCGGCGAAAAGCGCGGCATCCGCGCGTCGGTGCTGAAGCAGGCAGATGCAATCGTGCGCATTGATTACGGGCGGGCCTTCCCTGCCGCGCTTTCCGCAGCATCGGCGGCGACGATCATCGCCTACGAGGTCTTCCGACAGAATCTGAAATGAAAAAATCCGTATGAAATTCGATTTCATACGGATCTTTTGTCATGCCGTTCAGTCGTTTTTACCGCCGAACAAGCCTTTGATGAAATTCCAGAGATCGACGAACATCGCGCCGACACGCTGCCAGAAAGTTGTTTTGATAGTCTCGGTTTCTTCGCCTTCTGCGTTTTTGGTGTCGCTCTCTTTGATTTCCTGCGTGCGCATCACAAACTGAATGCCTGTTGTGTTTTCGTTGCGCGCATCGGTGATGGAAACCGGCGCTGCACCGGCATCCATCAGCAGCAGATTATTGTCTTCACCGGCGTGGCTGTTCCACTCGTCGTCGATCAGATTGGAAAGCGTGCGCTTGGCATCCCGGATCGTGCCGGTCTGACTCAGCCCGACGGTTGCACTGCGCAGCAGCGCGGAAAGCCCGTTCAGCGTGCTCTTTGTGCCCGCATCAAGAGCATTGCCGCTGCGCTTCAGGAACGATTCTGCCGTGCGCGCGGCGGAAACCAGACTGCCAACACCGTCGGAGGCGGCAGCGGTGAAGATTTTGGCATCTTCAATCGCCGCTTTGGCATCCGGCTCGTACTTTGCGAGGACTGCATCAAAACCGTTCAGTTCGTCGAGCAATGCATCGCCGACCTCGGTCAGTTCTGCCATTGAGTCGCCGAGTTTATCGGCTGTATCGAGAAAGTCGGTGATCATATCGGGATGCTTGTCAAGCTCGGTCAGAACATCCTTTGCCAGGTTGGTAAGCCCGATCAGCTGCACGGAGATGCCGTCACCGTCATCGGCGTCAAGCAGCTTGATCATGTCTTCCAGATTGGCAATCAGTTTGGCGCTCGGCTTGCCGATTGCTGCAATTGCGTTGCTGATCTCGTCAATTTTTCCGTTGACGGAGGCAATGATCTTGTTGACCGAATCCGCCTGGTCAAGCTGCTCGTCAAACGACGGATCCTGCGCCATCTCGTACAGGTCATTGATCTGCTTTGCCTGCTCCGGCGTCTGTCCTGCCGCGATCAGAAACTGCTCAAACGAAAGTGCCGATTCGGGGATTCCGTTTGCGGCAAGGTATCCGAGATACTGATTGTGCGCAGCGGTTGCGGAAGCCGCCAGCTCACGGATCTCGTCCGGCGTCTTTCCGTCCACCGTGATCTCGTCCAGCTTGGACAGCCCACGCATGGATTCCAGTGTTCTGTGCAGAGCATGCAGGTTGGCGCTTAACTTCGGCAGAATTTCCTGTATTTCCACAAGATTGATGATGAGATCATCTGTAAATTCAACAGCATCTTCACTCTTTCCGTTCAGCGCCTTTTCGATTTCACGGATCTCGTCGGCAAGCGAACGCAGTTCTTTGATGGAGGCGCGGGCGGTTTCAAGCTCGGGGCGCAGCTGCTGCAGATTTGCATTCGTATCGTCATAGAGCGCGTCCAGATCATCCAGTGCATTCGAAAGCGTTTCCAGATGCGCGCTCATCGGCTTCATGGAATCGACCAGCGGTCCGGCTGCATCCAGCGCGGCATCGAGATCGGCATAGACCTGATTTTTGCCTGCGGAGACGGTTTCTCTTGCATTGTCCAGGCGATCGAGCCCTGCAGCGGTCTCGTTCATGCTGTCGCTCATGCTCTCCAGCGTGTCCAGAATCACATCCAGACTGTCGCTGATGGCACTGTATGCGTCCTTTGCCTTGTCCTTTGCCTCTTTCAGACCGGCAATCTGATCAAGCTGCGCAAGTGTTGCGGGAACGGCGAGGAAGATCATGCCGCTGTAGCTGAAATCCTCACTGCCGACGCGCATGGTGAAGTGCTGTTCCTCGCCGGGCAGGACAGCGTACAGCACGCAGCGCAGATTACCGATCAGCTGAACCTGCGCGCCGGGGGCTTCCAGCGAAAGAATATCGTCGCCGTTGAAGACAGAGGATGCGATCAGCACAAGGTTGTTGCGGTTGTATTCGGATGCGGCGGCATTCGGGACGGCGTCGAGCGTGATTTCCGCAACGCCGCTCTTCCCTGCCAGCTCCTCCGCCGCCATGGGCACGCCGTTCATCTTGTAGGACAGCGAGAGCGTCCACGGAAAGTCGGTATAGGGCTTCTCGGTCTTGCCTTCAAAATAGAAGTGTTCCGGAACGTCGCCGGTCAGGTCAAACTCAATCTTGCCGTCGGAGACGGTTGCCGTGCGGCTGTCGTTCAGATTGGTGACTGTATCATAGACGCCGTAGTCCGTGATCTTGGGATTGCCGTGTGTCTGATAGCTTTTGACAACGCTGCTCTCTACAAGTCCGCCGTAATAGTCCAGCGTGGCATAATAGGTTTCATCGCAATAGGGCGCAATCGGCTCGGCAGCGCCGACCGATGCGACAAGCGAACCGGCGGCAAGCAGCACGGCGAGCAGTACAGCCGTCATACGACGGAGAAAATTTGTATTTTTCATATCGAAACTCTCCTTTATTCAATGCGCCGAAGCGGTGTAGGCACGGGGCTTTTTGATCTTGGGCTTTCTCCAGTGCAGTGTCGTCTTGGAGATGAGCGGCTCAAAGGCGGTTAGAATCGCGGGCAGCAGGAACAGAATGATGCAGGCGGAGATCAGCGAGCCGCGCGCCAGCATCATGCAGATGCCGCTGATGATCTCAATTTTGGAGACGAGACCAACGCCGAGTGTGGCACAGAACAGGACAAGCGCACTGGAAATGATCGAAGCGTCCGATGCGTCTGCCGCTGCCATTGCGGCTTCCTTTGCGGTCTTTCCGCTCTGCCGATCAGCGACAGGACGACCGCCAGCAGCACATAAAACGGCAGCTCGCTGTCTACAAGATCCTTCGTGTCCTTGATGACGACCGAGAACCCTGCGAGAAAGCACTTTTCGTTGCAGATCTTTCGGATGCCGCGGATCGCGTTCATCGTCTCTGTAGAGGACCCCGGCATGTCATATTGAATGATCATCATGGTCGAGTTGCCAGAGAAGAACGTGTCACGGATCTCTTCGGGCAGGAAGTCCTTCGGGATCTGCACGCCTGTGAGCGAGGAGATCCAGAGCGCGCTGCTCACGCCCGGAACGTCTTGGATCTGCCGACACAGCGAATTGGTGTATTCGGGCGGCATGTCCTCGACGATCAGCATGGTCGTCGCCGCACTGTGGAAGGGCTCTTCCAACAGTTTTTCCCCTTTCGAGGAATCGAAGTCCGGCGGCAGATAGGTCAGAATGTCGTAATTGATACGCGTTGCCGCCGCGCCGATGAAGCTGAACACAAGTGCAATCAGCGCGACGATCAGAATAATCACCGGCTTATCGGTCAGCCAATGTGCAATTTTTTTCAGCACAACTATCACCTCACGAAATGATTCATTTTTCCGACATCGACATTTTATGACCGCCGCACGGAAAAGTCAACGGCACGGAAGGGTTTCTCATAATTCTTAATATTTGTCAAATGCAGGGCGCTGACTTAATAATTTTTTATGGACGGCGCAAGATTTTTCTGTTATAATGTAGAAATGTAAAATGATAATAATCATGATAAAGAGGTGACGATCATGGAGGACCGGATTTTGATTGCGGATGATGACCCGTCGATTCTGATGCTGATCTCCGATGTACTGACCGACGCGGGGATGCAGGTGCGCACGGTGGCTTCCGGTGAGGAGGCGCTGCACGCTGTCGGGGAAGAGACGTTCTCGCTGATCATCCTGGATATTATGATGAAAGGCATCAGCGGACTTGAAGTCTGTGCAGCCATTCGCGACAAGGTAAGCTGCCCGATCCTGTTCCTCAGCGCAAAGGACAGCGCGCATGATATTATAGAAGGGCTGGGGCTCGGTGCGGACGACTATATCACAAAGCCGTTTGCCATTGATGAGCTGGTAGCGCGCATCAAAGCGCACCTGCGCCGACAGGCGCGGCTCGGTGAAAATACGACGGGCGGCGATGTCCTGCGAATCGGCGAGATCACGCTGGACAGGCGGCAGCTGACCGTAACACGCGGCGGCGTACCGGTCGATCTCTCCACGCGCGAATTTGAACTGCTCGACTATCTGATGCGTAACGCCGGGCAGACGCTCTCACGCGAGAAGATTTTCCGCGATGTCTGGAAGACCGAGTTCGGCGACATCGGCACGGTAGCAATCAATATCAAGAACCTGCGCAGCAAAATCGACCCCGACTGGGCGTATATCAAGACAGTTTGGGGCTCCGGCTATCAGTTTGTGACGCGCAGCGGCTTGAATGAAGAAAAACAGGCGGGGGACGCATGATGGAATCCGAATCAGAAAAAAAGGAGTTTCATTTTCCGGGCGTTTCGTGGCTGAAAGCGAGACTTTCGCGCAAAATGATGTTTATCACCGCCGTGTTTATCATCGTATGCCTGTTGCTCACAAGCTTCTTGTTCCTGCGTTATTTGCGGAGCTTTGTTTCCAATCAATATGATCAGGCGATTGACGAGACCAATCGCCTTGCCGACGAGGTCTGCTCCTTCTTAATCGGCAGCGACGGGGAAACAGCGGCGCTTGCGGACTTTCTTGCGGCGCGGCAGCTGCTCTGCACCATACACGATGCGGACGGCATGCTGCTCTTTAACAGCCGCCGCGATATGCCGGACAGCGTGTATTCCACGGTCTGTGCCGAGAATACGATCAAGCTTTCGGACGGACGGGTGCTGCATGTTGAGGTGCAGAGCGCCGCATGGTCGCGCGACGCACTCACGGGCGTGATCAACGGGCGTATCCGCATTGCCCTCACGGTATATGTCGGCGTGATGTCTCTGTTTGCGGTTTTGCTGATCTACTTTGTGATGATCGTTCCCGTTTCGCAGCTGCGCGAGACCATGCGAAAGTATTACGAAAGCGGAACACTGCCAGCGCGGAGCGAACGCAAGGACGAGATCGGGCGGCTGCAAAACACCTTTGCGGAGCTGACCGGTGTCCTTGACGCCAAGGAAAAGACCGAGCGGCGTATGATTGCTTCCATTTCGCATGACATCAAGACACCGCTGACCTCGGTGCTCGGTTACTCCGAGCGGCTTTTGACAGCCGAGCTTTCACCGGAAAAACAGCAGCAGTATCTGAACAGCATCCATGATAAGGCAATCAGCCTGAAGTCGATTGTAGACGAGTTTGACGACTACCTCGCAGTGGGTCTGCGCGGCGGCGCGCCGCTTGAGCTGATGTCGGCGGGAGCGCTTTGCGAGGCGATCCGGACGGAATACGAAGCCGAGCTTGCGGATGCACATGTTGCATTGCAGATTTTATGCAGCTGCCCCGATGCGCAGATTCTATGCAACATGGCGCATATGCGCCGCTACTTCGGCAACCTGATCGGCAACAGCATCCGGCACGGCGGCAGAAAAGACCTCGTTTTGCGATTGGATTGCCATACGGAGGACAGGCAGGTTGTGTTTGACTTTTCGGACAACGGCGTTGGCGTTGCACCGGAGCTGCTGCAGCAGATTTTTGAGCCGCTGTACACGTCGGATCGCGGCAGAAAGGTCTCCGGACTCGGTCTTGCCATCTGCAAGAGCATTATCACGGCGCACGGCGGCACGATTCGCGCCATGCGCGCAAGCGGCGGCGGATTGCTTGTCCGCGCCGCGCTTCCCGTAGCGAAAAAATAAAAAACTTCCGCAGCGCTTTGCAGTGCTGCGGAAGTTTTTTATTTGTGTTATACGTTGAAGCGGAACAGAACAATGTCGCCGTCTGCAATGACATAGTCCTTGCCTTCGCTGCGGACGAGTCCCTTTTCCTTTGCGGCAGCCATGCTTCCCTCCTTGACCAGATCATCAAAGGCGATGATCTCGGCGCGGATGAAGCCGCGCTCAAAGTCGCTGTGGATCTTACCGGCAGCCTGCGGTGCCTTTGTGCCCTTTGTGATCGTCCATGCGCGGACTTCCTTCGGACCGGCGGTCAGATAGCTGATCAGCCCGAGCAGCTTATAGCTTTCGGCGATCAGGCGGTCAAGACCGCTTTCTTCAATGCCGAGGTCGGCAAGGAAGGCTTTCTTTTCATCGCCGCTCAGCTCTGCGATCTCCGCCTCAATCTCGGCGCAGACTGCGATGATACCTGCGTGCTCACTGTCGGCAAACTCCTTGAGCTTCATATAGCGCGGGTTGTGCGTAAGATCCGTGCCGATGTCATTTTCCGCGATGTTTGCAACGTAGATGACCGGTTTCATCGTGAGCAGCGGCGTGTCCGAAAGCAGCGCGCGCTCGTCCTCGGTCATCTCGAAGGTGCGGGCACATTTTCCCGCTTCGAGCGTCGCTTTCAGCCGTTCCAACAGGTCTACTTCGGCGGCAAGGGACTTGTCGCCCTTCATCGCTTTTTTGGTGCGGTCGATGCGGCGATCAATCAACTCAAGGTCAGAGAAGATCAATTCCAAATTGATGGTCTCCACATCGCGGAGCGGGTCAATATTGCCGTCTACATGAATGATGTTTTCGTCTTCAAAGCAGCGGACGACATGGATGATTGCATCGGTCTCGCGAATGTGCGACAGGAACTTGTTGCCGAGTCCCTCGCCTTTGGAGGCACCGCGCACAAGACCCGCAATATCGACGAATTCGATCACGGCAGGCGTATATTTCTCAGGGTGATACATCTCTGCGAGAACATCCAGGCGCTTATCCGGCACGGTGACGATGCCCACATTCGGGTCGATCGTGCAGAACGGGTAGTTTGCAGACTGTGCGCCTGCATTGGTCAGTGCATTGAAAAGCGTGCTTTTGCCGACATTCGGCAAGCCGACGATACCTAATTTCATATATACTCATTCTCCTTCGATTTTTCCTTGAT
>QAKK01000010.1 GCA_003343845.1 Oscillospiraceae bacterium | reverse complement strand
GCCTTTGCGTTAATGTGCTGCGCGAGTGCGTCCAGCTTGTTTTTTGTCACAACGACTTTATCCATACGCCACCTCGTCTCCGTCGGGTATCTGCGTAAGCACAAGCGCGGCAATCTCCGTCTTGTCTGCGTCTGTCAGTACATAATCACTGCCGGGGTCACCTTTTGCGCCTTTTTCGCCTTGAAGCCCTTGTGGACCTTGAGGACCTGTGTCTCCTTGTGGTCCTGTTTCACCCTTAGCACCTCTTGATGGCTTGCCTGTATCTGTTGTACCTAAGTACCAGTTACCATTAGTGCCGATTGCAGGAGTTATACCATTAGTGCCATTTGTACCGTCTTTACCGGAAGGACCTTGAGGTCCAGTTGCTCCTGTCTCTCCCTTGTCGCCTTTTGCGCCGGGGTCTCCTGTGTCGCCTTTGTCGCCTTTTGCGCCTGGTGCGCCGTCTTTTCCGGGAGTTCCGGCGTCGCCTTTTTCGCCCTTGTCTCCCTTTGCTCCGGGTATGCCGTCTGCACCGGGGTCTCCCTTGTCGCCTTTATCGCCCTTGTCACCTTTGTCGCCCTTGACTTTGAGCGCCGCCAGTTGCTCTGCGGTGAAATCCGCATAGGTAAAGGCATCGCCCTTGTCCCCTTTTGCTCCCGGTTCGCCCTTGTCGCCCTTTTCGCCCTTGTCGCCTTTCGGCAGGACAAAGTGCAGCTGCACCGCCGTGTCCCCGACCGTCGCAGTTGCCGCCGCCGCGTCACCCGCCTCGGCTGTGACCGTGAGATTCTCCAGCTTGAGCAGCGCGGCGATGTACGCAGCATATTCGTTGCTCCCCTCTGCGCCCTCTCCTGTGTACAACGGTTTACCGCAAAGCACGGCGAATCGCGGCGAGGTCATCACTGCATCGCCGTTGTGCAGGTCAAACTCGCACATCAGCGTGCCGCCGACCGATAGATCACTCGTGGTAAAGGTGTATGTCGCCGCACCATCATCGACGGTGCACGCCGCATAGATCTGCTTGCCGTCTGCGCGAAGACCGCGCAGATACGCCACCGTCAGCGGCACTGGCTCGCTGCCGCTGAAGAAACGCGCCGTCACCGTCCGTGACTTCGTATCCCCCACACAAACCGAGAGGCGGTGCTGCACACCGCCTCTCGCTACATCAAAATTCAGTTGTCTGTTCTCCAAGATCAGCCCTCCCTGTACCATGACAAAAATTTTTCCGTATACGCTTCATCCCAGCCGCGCACCGTCTTACCGACGTCGAAATCATCCGCAAGCCTTGCGCGCTGCGCGGGCGACAAAGTTGCTTTATACAGCATCTGCATCTTCCGCGCCCCGGCAAGGTTGTCAATCGATTCACCGCCGTATTTGCCGTTGATGTTCTTGTTCTGCTGATGCAGCGTAATATACTGCATTTCCGTAATGCCGGTCTCCTTGCATGCGGCGATCGCCTTTGCAATCCATCCGTCCGGGCGGTAGTCCGAGACAAGCATCTTTGCCTGCGCGTCTGCAATATCGTATGCAGCGGCAAACATCTCGCGGCGCGTCTTGTCGTCCCCCTGCTTGTAGTACGGCGATTTGATCAGCGCCTCCGTAATGCGTTTCGATGCCTTTCCGCGATAGGTTGCATATTTCACATACTGCTCGGCGGTCATGTTGAAATCCACGGCTTTTACCTCGTCGTCCTTCTCGTCGCCGGTCAGCGGCTTGCCGTCCTTGCGTCGCTTCACGGTGAAAGACTTCTGCGCGCGCGTCGGGAACATGTCGTTCTCGTTCGTTGCGCGGTGTAGCCGGATGATCTCCTGTTCCAGCGGCGTGGATTCTACCGTCGCCGTGTATGCCGGGTTCATCAGCTGGTCAAACGCGCGCCATGCAGCGCTTGTGTTTGTTTCCTTCTCGCCCCACGCATCGATATACGGGATCTGATTGTAGTCGAGACCGGGAACCTTCTGCGACAGCTTGCCGAGCGTCTTCTGCGCGGCAGCAGGCATCCATTTGTTCTTGTCCACATAGGTCGTCATTCTGTCCGGCTGCGTGATGCGTTCCAGCTTGCCAAGCAGCGTCGGGAAATTCTGAGAAATCAGACTTTCGAGCGCACCCGTTGCAACCGCGCCGAGCGCGCTTGTGTTTGACCACTTTGCATTTTCGATCATGTCGTTCATCCCCTGCAGCATACTCATGTTCAGCATCGGGTCTGTGACAAGCTCGATTGTGCTGACGATGTCGTCAAGCGAAAAGCCGCCGTCCTGCATCAATTCGTAGAAGTTCACCCCCGTGAAAAACGGGATGGATTCGGGCGCGAGCCAGTCCAGCGTGATGCTCTTGCCGCCGATCTCAATAGAATACTGCTGATGCCCGTACATCTTCTCGAAGTCTTTCTCTTTGTCGTCGTCGCCGCCGAAGCCGATGATGCCGAGATGCGCAAGAAACGCGCCAAGCGCAAGAATCATCGTGCCGGTCAGCCCTTGCGCCAGATTGTCGATGTACTGCGCCGCGCTGATTTCACCATTCCGCAGCTGATACGTGCCGCGCGTGATCGTCCAAAGCAGCCCGGCAGGGCTGTATTCCAGCCCACGCGCGAGAATGTTCGCCGGTGTGCGGCGGAACGGCATAATTGCCGAAACTGCCGTATCGACAACCGCATTGCCCGTCCTGCGCGACAGAATGTCGCTGAACGCATTCGCATCGTTGTAGGTGTTACGCTGCGCCTCGCGGATAGCGTAGGCGCGTGCAGCGTCCAGCCCCTCGCCGCGCTTCATCTGCTCGGCGGTAATGCCGTGCGTTTTGCACCACGATGCCAGTGCGTAGACATAATACTGCTTCTTGAAGATCATGTCCTCCGCCGACAGCGCCCAGCTGTTGAAATCGTAGAGGTGATTCAGCACGCCCTTGTCACCGATTTTCAGCGTGTCCCGGAAGATGCGACGTCCCTCGTCAATGTACTTGTTTGCATTGACCTCGTCGCGGTATTTGCCGCCGTCAAACAGCGCCTCCTGATACTTCAAAAAGTCCGCGTCCGCCGCCTTCACGAGGTCGCTGCTCCTGCCGATGATCGCCTTTGTCTTTTCAAAGTCCTTGTTGACCAGACCGACCCCGGATTCAATGAGCCACGCAACCTTGTTTTTCGCCATTACAATCGGCACAAAGCCCGCGTTGCCTACCACATTGCGGATATGCGTTGTCGGGTTGAACAGCATCGAGAGATACCGCCACGCCGTCCATTTTTCAAGCCAGGTGGACGGAACCTGCCGTCCGACGTCCCGATAAATGTCTTTGAGAATTTCGGTGCGCTGTTCCTCGGTCTCCGCGGCTCGGAACTTTTGCACAAGCTTCTCGTTGATCCTGACCGTCTCGCCGAACAGCTTCTTCGAGATTGCCTCGTTGTACTCTCCCTCGAACGCGCCGAGGTTGGCGTACTCGCGGAAGCGTTCCTCCGCCGTCTTGCGCACCGAGCGCGGTTTGTCCTTCAGCGTAGCTTCCAGCGCCGCGCGGGACTTTTCCTCGGTCATCTTGGTGAAGTTCTGCCGGATGATTTCGGCAGCCTCACCGGCGGCATCGGCGGAAATGCCGAGATTTTCGATCAGGTAGCTTTGGATGCGCCGCAGCACGGATGCGCGCTCAAGCGTGTCGCTTCGGATGATCTCGCCGATGGTCGTGCCCGCCTCGCGCACCGCGCGGCGGATCTCATTCTCCACCATCTGCGGCGTCGCTTTCTCTGCGGCGGTCTCGCGCACATAGCGCAGGATCGCGTCCCGCAGCACAACTGCGTCGTCCCCCACCGCCTGCACGGTCTGATTCAGGCGGTTGTAGATGTCCAGCGCGACCCCGTCTGCATCACCGAGCGTTGCCCGCAGCGCCGTCTGCCGGATGCTGCTGTCCTCGCTGATTGCGGCTTTGGCGATCGCACTCAGCATCACGCTGCTGTCCGCCACATTGTTTGACAGCGTGCCGACGAGAAATGCGTCAAACTGCGCCAGCGCATCCGGGTTGTCCGCATACTTTTCGCGGATGGACTTCTGCGCGCGTTCCCACACCTTTTCGTAGTTGTCCTTGTTCGCGAAGTAGTCGGCAAGCCGTTCTGCCGCCGTCTTGCTCTTGCGCTCACCGGCAGCGCGCGGCAGATAATCCTCAGCAAACTTTAGGATGTCGCTCCTGATGTTCTGCGAGACCAGCCGTTCCGCCTTGGTCTTCGGGCTGAGGCGCGCAGCAATGCCGTCGCCCACCAGGTTGCCGATGGCGTCCACCCATTCTTCAACCGGCAGTCCCTGTCCCATCTGCACGATCGACCGCGCCATTTCCTCCGTCGCGTCCTCGCGACCGTTCCACATGGCGTCATCCACCGTCGCACGCGCACGGTCAAGCTGCCGTTTCTTGTGTGTGCCGATGCTCTCATTGATGCGGTTGATCGTCCGCTGCACCGTGTAGAGCTGTCCGTCCGGCGACATCTTTTTGAGCAGACGCATGGCAGCAAGGGTCTGCCCAGAACTACGCGCCGTCGAAACGATGTCCGCAAAAATCTCCATTGCCTGCCGCGTGCCTTCTTCCGTGCCGGAATTGGCAGCCTGATTGTACAGCTCAAAGCCGAGCGTGATCTGATCCTTGGAGACATTGCCGCGCCTTGCCGCACTGCGGAAGTCATCATAGGCTGCCTGATACCCACGGCGGATCTTGCTCTTCGCCCGCGACAGCGATGCCTTGTCCGTGATCGTCTCATAGGAGAAGTCGCCGCTCTCGATCGCATCCTCGATTGTCGGCACCATGCCGTCCGGGGTCACACGCGCTTCCAGCACAGTGCGTACCGCCTCCGAGACGTTGCGCCCTTCGTCAGTGCGCTTCGGCACGGAAAGCGTGCGCGACGGCTTTTCGCCGGGCTTGATCGCGCCGTACTGCGCCACAAGCTCCTTCACCGTCTTTCGGTCGGAGGTGTTCGTCTGATACAGCGCATCCGCCATCGCCGCCGCAGCCTGCGTCTTTGACATGCCCTCCGGCAGCTTGACCATTTCGGCAGCCTCTATCAGCTTCTTCGCCGCCGTGCGGCTCTTGGCGTCCTTGGTTGCCTCGTTGGCGATACGCCGCTCGAGATACGCCGCCCGCATCGCAACCGCCGCATCGGTCGTCGCTTTGACCAACTCTGCTGTCGTCGCATCCTCGGCAAGCCCGATCTCGGCAAACGAACGTGCCACCTCGCCCACCGTCTTCACGTCCGGCAGAAACTCACGCTTGACGGCGCGCGCCTCTTTTTCGTTGCGCCGCAGCACCTCGGAGACGCTCGTCTGCCGCCCGCGCGCGGCGTTCAGCCGCCGCTCGAAGTCGATGTCGATTGCGTCCGTCGAGGAGACGGAATAGCGGATGTCGGGATCTGCTTCAGTATCATCTCCGTACTTCGCAAGAAATTCTTCGTTGGACGACGCCTGCGTGTATACAATTTCCGCCGGAATATTCCGCCGAATCAAGTCCTTGTCAAACACGATCGCGCCGTCGCTCGTCTTCACACCACCGATTTTGTTCGGCTCTGCCACATGGTTATAGAACCACTCGGTCAGTTCTTCATTGTCCCATGCATATGCACTATCTACAATATCCGATGGATTGAACATGTCCGCAAAGTCTTCGTCGCTCAATTCGGCATAGTCTTCCAAAATCCATGGCGTGTATTCGTCCGTCTCATGCCGTGCTTCTGCGATTTTTTCAGACAGTTCCCAAACCGGAACGAGGTCATCCTCTCGCACGGAGAAAGCGCGTGGCTTATCTCCGCCGTAGGCGTCGCCGTTTTGTTCGTGGTCATCCGCAAACATAGCATATCCGGCGCGAGACATCGGGTCGTCGCTTGCGTAAAATCTGTATGAAAGCCCCTGCTGCTTTTCAAGCAGATCGTTTGCTTCGAGCCATGTCATTTTTTCTTTTGTTTTGTCAATGTTCGCGTCGTCCAGTTTCATGATGCCTTCGCTGTCCGT
>QAKK01000028.1 GCA_003343845.1 Oscillospiraceae bacterium | reverse complement strand
AAGGAACTGACGGAGAGCAGCTACAACAGCCAGTACGGGCACAGGGAGACCTATGCGCTGGACAAGCTCGGCGTGCAGATTCAGAACCCGATCGTGGACATTGCAAAATATGGGGCGAAGCCGTCCGAGCTGATCGCCAACGAGCGGGAGCAGGAGGAGCTGAAGCGGTATATCGAAAACGAATATGCAAGCGCTGCTCATCCGACGACGGCCGAACGCGCGGATGCGCGCGATATCAAGCGCGAGTTTCTGCCGGACATGAAGACGGTGGGCGAGGTGGCACGCTTTTACCTTGACCGAACGAAGTGGCGTATGCTATACTGTGTGTGCATATGACTATCTCGGAGAATTGAGGGTGCGGCGATGAAACCGACACAGCAGGCGTGCAATCCCTTTGCCAACAGCGACACGAACAAGCGATATTATACCTATGATTACTACCTGCGCCGCACCTTCGGCGGCAAGTGCCTGAAGGTGGCGCTGGATATCGGCTGTACCTGCCCGAACATCGACGGCACTTGCGGCTATGGCGGCTGTATTTACTGCTCGGGGCGTGGGAGCGGCGACTTTGCACCGGCGCCGCTGCAAACAGTGACAGCGCAAATCGAAGCGGGAAAGCGGCAGCTCGCCGCGAAGTGGCAGAGCGACCGCGTGATTCCGTATTTTCAGGCGCACAGCAACACCTACGGTGACATTGACCGTTTGCGCGCGGCATATTTTGAGGCGATCGCATATCCAGGAACTGTCGGCGTAAGCATTGCGACCCGCGCGGACTGCCTCGGCGGGGATGTGCTTGCGCTGCTTGCCGAAGTCGCGGCAAAAACGCATCTGACGGTGGAGCTCGGTTTACAGAGCGCGTCGGACGAGACGGCGGCGCGGATCGGGCGCGGTCATACCTATGCAGCGTTTTGTGACGGCGTTTCCGCGCTGCGGCGTACCGTGCCTGCGGCGGAGATCTGCATCCATATCATCAACGGGCTGCCGGGCGAAACCCGCGCGGATATGCTGGCGACTGCCGATGCGGTTGCCGCGCTGCACCCGGAGCAGCTGAAGATCCATTCCATGCATGTTCTTGCCGGTACACCGCTCGCCGACCTTTATATAAAAGGGGCATACACGCCGCTCACGCTTGAAGAATATGTGGGGATCACGGCAGAGCAGTTGACACGTTTGCCGCCTGAAACGGTTATCGCGCGTGTCACCGGCGACGGCGACAGACATGCGACGCTTGCCCCCACATGGAGTTTGCGCAAGCGGGAAGTGATCGCCGCGCTTGACCGCTATCTTTATGTACATGACCTTTGGCAGGGAAAAAGAGCAGAACCCGGAAATTTGCATATTTTTTAATTCTTTCAAGATGTACCCATAATTCGACAATGTTTTTGTTTTAAGTGTTATACACTGAGAATGAAACAATTGTTGACGTCCAAACTGCAATTGTAGTGTGCACAATGCGACGGATTTCTTCGCGGGGAATCCGCCGCGGGAAAAAGAAAGGGAATAATATGTTTAAAAAATATGTGAGCATTTTGTTGGCAGCTTCGATGCTTTTCGTCACGTCTCTTTCGGTTTGCGCGCTCGGCGGTAAAGACTCCGGTAATATGCAGGATACGCCGGAGCTGTCCGCGTATTATGAAGCGCTGGATTCCTATCTCAATCATATGGCTGCCGCTGATGCCGAGTATGCGGGATGCACGAACTGCACGTACAGTCCGGTTACCGCACTGTACAGCCACGACCTCGAAACGCCGACCAGTCTTCTGTTTGAATTCAGAAAGAACGGTCATTATCGCGGCTATGTAATTGTCAGAGCGGCGGACATGCGCATTCTTGAGTCTGCGCTCTGCGAAATTCCGTACAATATCGATGCCAAAGCCGATGCAAATGTAAAGTTTGTTTATGACTTTGGAAACCACGGCGTCTCGGTCGGCGGCGGCACGCCGGTCTATATCACCGAAGCCGATGCGACCGATGAACTCCAGAACGCATACTTTAATTACGGCGGCGGTGCGGATGTCTGCGAAACGCAGGAGACCGTCTTCAGCAATGTGCCGATTTATTTCCAAAATTCGGCAAACTGCATTGTGTGCGCATGCGCGCATCTGCTGCTGTACTGGAACAGAAACGGCTATAGTGGCTTGACCCCCACTGTCTCCACGCAGGCGCAGTTTACAAGCTTGATGGAAGCGGTGGACGTACGCTTCACCAGCTATGCGAACAATAAGATCCCCGGCGTGCTGAGCGGCTATGCCGATGACCGTGGTTTCACTGTACAGGCGACTAACATCTGGGATCCTACACTGGAAGACGCGCACACGGAGATTTCTGCCGACCGTCCGTTCCTGCTCGGCTTTGCTGCCGGCTCCAGCTACAGCTCGACGGTCGGACACATGACGGTCTGCGTCGGCATTTCGACAACCTATCTGGAGGGCGACTATGTTAAGGTTGTTGACGGTCATTCTTCTTCGCTGGTTACGCAATACTGGGATGACGAAATCAACGACTACATTTGCAGTGTTACGGTAAGCGAAAACTGACGTTATACAGCGTTTCCACGCAATAAAGGGTTTCCGCCCGGGAAAATCCCGGGCGGAAATCCGCTTTTGAAGGGCGTGGCTGCGCCTGACCGCGTATACAGACTTTTTGCACAAATAGACTTCTTTTTCATAGCATAGCAGTGTATAATAGTATATGTATCATAGATGTAACGAACACAATTTGAATCGGAGGTTAGCCTGCATGATGAAAGTTCTGAAAGTTTTGCTTGCCGTTTGCCTGTGCGCGCTTTTGCTGTCCGGATGCGGCGATAAGGAAACGGCAGATACAGTGCCCAAATCGAATCGGCCGGAAACGCAGGCGGATATGACCGGCTTCCCGTCCGGCACCGTACAGCGGGAATGTCTGTATGTCGACGGAACACTGTATCTTTATAACGGAAAATGGAGCGGGGATCTGCAGCAGGCAGGGTACACATATTATGGCAAGGTCGCGCGTGAGGATGTATACCGCATTCCGGATACCGACCTGACGGCAGCGTGGGTCGATGTCGGCTCTAAGGTGTATGTCGGCACGGCGGCGTGTGACAGCATTCTTGTGGAAACGGGCGGAACGCTGTATCGGTATACCGCGGGGACGCTGTGAAAGTAAAACCGGATCATTCGGCGGCGATTGGCTTTTTTGCATCGCCGCCTTGTTTTGCGTTTTTCAAAGTCGGAAAGCCTGAAAGCTACGCTGAAATTATAGCATTTGCACAAAAAATGCGCGCTTGATTCTACGGTTGTATTGCAAAAAGTTCAAAAAACCTATTGAAAGCGGAATCTTTTTCCTGTATAATTAAATTTGGAATACTTGCAGAAAAGGAGCAAACAACCATGGCGAATTTGATTACGAAAAACATCAGAAACATCGTCCTTCTCGGACACGGATCTACCGGTAAGACTTCTCTTGCTGAGGCAATGCTCTACAGCAAGCATCTGACCGACCGTCTCGGCAAGACGACGGACGGCAATACGGTTTGTGATTATGACCCCGAGGAGATCAAGCGCGGCTTTACGCTTTCCGCTGCGATGATCAACTTCATGCATAACGATATCAAGATCAATGTGATCGACACGCCCGGCTATCTCGGCTTCAAGGGCGAGGCAAAGCAGGCGGTGCGCGTGGCGGATGCGGCGATCATCGTCGTGGACGGGCGCACCGGCGCGCAGGTCGGTACCGACCTCGGCTGGGACTACGCCACCGAGGCGAAGATCCCGAAATCCTTCTTCATCAACCGCTTTGACGACGGGGAAGCCCGCTTTGCAAAGGCGTTTTCAACGTTGCGCGACCGTTACGGCGTCGCGGTTTGCCCGATCTTCATTCCGATGATCGAGGGCGACCATGTCGGCGGCTTCCTCAACCTCATCGATATGAAGGTCTATAAATATGATGAGAAGGGCAACCTGTCGCACGGCGCCAGCATCCCGCAGGACTTCATCGGTACGGCGCACGAATACCGCAATATGCTGCTCGAATCCATCGCCGAGACCAGCGAGGCACTGATGGAGAAATACTTTGCCGGTGAAGAGATCACCCGTGAAGAAGCGGTTGAAGCCATTCACGAGGGTATCATCAACGGCGGCATCGTGCCGGTGTTCTGCGGCTCGGCAACCAAGGTCTGGGGTGTGACGCCGCTGCTCGACGTCATCGCCGATTCCTTCCCGCGCCCGACAGCGCGCGGCGTGGAGCACAGCGTGGATGGCAGTGACATCGCCATTGAAAAAGAGGGCGATCCCGCGCTCTTCGTCTTCAAGACGGTCGCCGACCCCTTTGTCGGAAAGATGACCTATTTCAAGGTTATGAACGGTGAGATCAAGCGGGATATGATCCTGAAGAACAACCGCGGCGGCGAAGAAAAGCTGGCAAAGCTCTATACCATGTGCGGCAAAAAGCAGACCGAGGTCGATTCGCTTTGCTGCGGCGACATCGGCGTGACCGCAAAACTGAACAATACAAACACCAACGACACGCTCAGCCTGTCCGGTAAGGTGGAGTACGCGCATGTGATCTCGCCGATCCCGTATATGGCAAAGGGCATTGTTCCGGTTTCCAAGGGCGACGAAGACAAGATTTCGCAGGGCATTTCCAAGCTGCTGGAGGAGGATCTCACGCTCCGCTTTGAGAACAATGCCGAGACACGGCAGATGCTGATCTATGGTATGGGTGACATGCATCTCGACGTCACGGTTGCCAAGCTGAAGGCGCGTTACGGTGTGTCGGTCGCACTGGAGAAACAGAAGATCGCGTACCGTGAGGCGATCAAGAAGAAGGTTTCCGTCGAGGGCAAGCATAAGAAACAGTCCGGCGGTCACGGGCAGTACGGACATGTCAAGATCGAGTTCTCCCCGAGCGACACCGAGGGGCTGACCTTCACCGAGAGCATTTTCGGCGGCAGCGTGCCGAAGAACTTCCATCCCGCCGTACAGAAGGGACTGGAAGAGGCAATGCGCAAAGGCGTGCTTGCCGGATTCCCGATGATCGGACTGAAGGCAAACCTGTTTGACGGCTCGTATCACGACGTTGACTCGTCGGAAATGGCGTTCAAGATGGCGGCGTCGCTTGCATATAAGGAAGGCATGAAGCAGGCAAACCCGGTGATTATGGAGCCCATCGTCTCCATGCGCGTTTATGTGCCGGATGCAATGGTGGGTGATGTCCTCGGCGATTTCAACAAGCGCCGCGGCAGAGTGCTCGGCATCAATCCGGATGAGACCAAGCACGGCTCGACCATCGTCGAGGCAGAGGTGCCGCAGGCGGAAGTGCTGGAGTATACCGTCGCGCTCCGCTCCATGACGCAGGGGCGCGGACGCTATGACATGCAGTTTGTCCGCTATGAAGAGGTTCCCGCACCCGTCGCGGAGAAGATCATCGCGGAGAATAAAGCAAATCTCGAAGAATAAAAGAAAAAAGGAGCTGCCCGCGGGCAGCTCCTTTTCAAATACGCAAAGGAAAAAGCGCTGCGGGCGGCAGCGCTTTTTCCTTTTACAGCTTATCTGCAAAACGCTCGGCAGTGATGATACCGTCCTTGAAACGGAGGCGGCAGGCACGCGCGGTGCGGCGCTCGCCGTCGCCCTTGGTGAGGTCTCTGCCGTGGTAAATTGCGTAGTATTCACCATTATATTGGATCACACTGTGATGACCGACGCCTTCTTCAAAGTCGTTTTTAATCATCAGCGGGTCAAACTTGCCGTTTGCGGTATGCTTCTCGAATTTGACCTTTGTCAGATCCGGCTCGTCGGTGTGCGCGGCGGCATAGCCGATGTGGTAGGTATCATTTTCATAGCAGGCGCCGCTGTACATGAGGTACTGCCAGCCGTCCACTTCCAGCCAGAACGGACCTTCAATGGTGTGCCAGTCCTTGCCGTCGCCGAAACGGTTGCGCTTGAAGATCTCCTCATCAAAGGTCGGGACAACGACTTCGACCGGCTGATAAGCGGGGGTGTAGGGGTCAATCAGTTTGTCCACAAAGATGCGGGTGCCGATGCGTTCCGGCTTTCTGTTGTCCTCGGCATAGAAGAGGAACAGCCCAGCGGCGGTTCTGACGACGTGCGCGTCGATCGAGAAACGGTCAAACAGACACTTGGTTTCGCCGAAAGGACCGAGCGGGGAGCGCGAACGCGAAACATGCAGGTATTCAAACATGCCCGGCTTCGAGCAGGAGTAGTAGAGGTAATACCAGCCGTCCGCCTCGATGATGCAGGGCGCCCAGTAGTCCTTGCAGCCGTCCACGGTGCAGACGATGCCGGCATAATGCCACTCGGAGAAGGGCGTATCGGCAGTGTATGCTTCGACGCCGCGACCGGCGGTTACATACATGTAGTACTTGCCGTCTGCCTCAAACATGAACGGATCGGGTTGCGTCTTCTTGCAGTCTTTCTCAAAAAGAAGTTTCATAATGTCTCCTATATGTTATATGTCAGATTTGTTTTTTCAAAGGAAGTGCAGCATTCCACATGTCCGGTACGGCAGAACAGGTCAAACGGATAGATCGTGTTCATCTTCCAGCCGTCGGACAGCAGAAATTTTGCGTCGCGCGCCAGCGTCTCCGGGTTGCAGGAAATGTAGACGATTTTTTTTGCGCCCATTTTGCCGAGGTCTGCGAGCAGCCGCTCGGTGCAGCCCTTGCGGGGCGGGTCAAGCACGACGACGTCGGGGACGAAGTCGCCCTCGGCAGCTTTTGCATCTTTCAGCAGCGCCTGCGTGTCGGATGCGTCACCGCAGTAGAACGCGGCGTGAGTAATGCCGTTTTGCGCGGCGTTTTCCCCGGCACAGGCAACTGCGGATGCCACGGTCTCAATACCGATCAGCCGTCCTGCGTGCTTTGCCATGGAAAGCCCGATCGAGCCGATGCCGCAATAGAGGTCGAGCAGGGTCTCGCGCCCGGTCAGCGCGGCAAGCTCTGCCGCTTTGCCGTAGAGCAGCTCCGCTGCGCCGCGGTTGACCTGATAGAAGGACTGCGGCGTGATGCGCAGCCGCACGCCGCAGAGAATGTCCTCGATGTACGGTTTGCCGGACAGCAGCGTGAAGTCCTTGCCGAGCACTACATTGGTGTCGTCTTCGTTGCGGTTCAGAAAGATCGAAACCACGGCGGGAAACCGCGTCTGTATGCGGTGGACAAAGTCGTCCGCACGCGGCAGCGAAGCGCCGCACAGCACCAGACACAGCATGATCTCACCGGTCGCCTCGCCGATGCGCAGATAGATGTGGCGGAGCAGTCCGGATTTTGTTTCCTCGTCGTAGACCGTGAGGTTTGTCTCTTGCGCAAAGGCGCGGATCTCCTCCACGATCGGTGCAAACGCGGGATTTTGCAGGGCGCAGTCCGTGCAGGGCAGGACGCGATGACTCTTTGCCGCGAAAAAGCCGACGGCGATTCTGCCGTCCGCTGCGCGGCGGACCGGGTATTGCGCCTTGTTGCGGTAGCGATCGGTGCGTCCGTCGCTTGTCAGCGGCGCGACATCGACGTCCCGCAGCCCCTGTCGGACGAAGCTCTGCCGGACAGACGCTTCCTTCAGCGCTCGCTCATAGGCGTAATCCACACTGCGGAAGGCGCAGCCGCCGCAGGATGCCGAGACGGCGCAGCCGTCCGGGACGCGGTGCGGGGAAGGCGTGAGGATGTTCTCCGTGCGGGCTACGGCGTAGGTACGGCAGACCTTGATGACGCGCACGCGCACAAGGTCGCCCGTGACAGCGCCTGATACAAAGAGCACACAACCGTCCACTTTTGCAATGCCGAAGCCGAGGAAATTCATATCCGTGATGTTGACTTCATATACATCATTTTTCTTCAAGGCTTCACGCTCCCGCAAAAGTTTTCCTATTCAGTATACCATTCTTTCGGGTGCAAGGCAAGCAAAAAGAGGTGAAATTTATTGAATAGATATTGAAAAATACCGAAAGATACGGTATAATGTTCTGAGATTGGCAGGCTTTTTCGTCCTGCCGGTCACAATCTTTGTGAAAGTGAGTGGCGGAATGAATTCTTTACGCAACTTTTGTGCGACTTTTGCAATCGCGCTGGTCGTTTTCGGTCTGTGCGCGTTTTTTATAACCGGATTTGTCACCGACAGCATCAACGGCATGATCAGCGGAGAAAAGGCGACCGAGAGCAGCGATGTGTCAACCTCGGACTCTGATTCTTCCGCCCTGCATCCGCTCGGACCTGATGAAGATGATCTCGGCGGCACATCGTTCAGCATGCTGCTGATCGGCACGGACTATCGTCCGAGCATTCTGACCGACTATCATCCCAATATTGAAGAGCAGTATCCTTATTTTCAGGATTCTGCCGAGTTGATCGGTTATAACGGATCGCTCCCCGTTTATCCGTACCGCACGGTACATGCCGATGCGGTCGTGCTGGTCACGGTCAACAAGGAGAAGCGGCGTATTACCTATATGGAGATCCCGACCGAGATGCAGCTGACGGTCGGCGGCGTAACCACGAATGTGCGTGACTTGTACTATGACAAGGGGCTTGACTATTTTGTCAACAAGATGTCCGGCATCACGGGCGTGCAGATCGACTACTACGCGTTGACAAGCATCGAACAGCTGGCGGGCGCGGTTGACGCCATGGGCAATATCACCTTCACCGTGCCGTGCGATATGGAGTATACCGATGAGGCCTCTGGGCTGACCATTTCGCTTGATGCAGGGGTGCAGACCCTGACCGGCAATGACGTATGCGGTCTGCTTGCCTACAATTCCTATACCAACGCGACGCTGTCGCGCGAAAAGACCACGATGTCTTTCCTGCGTGCACTGGCGCAGAAGATGACCAATCCGACCTACCTTCCCAAGGCGGCGACGATCTTTGCCGATGCGTCGAAATATGTCGCCACCAATTTCACCGCCGAGGATCTGACCAAGCAGCTGGATCTGATCTTTGCCTACAGTCAGTTTGAGGTCGGCTCGGTGGATTATCCGGGCAGCTACTATTTCCGGGACGGCGAGCGGGTGTTCATCCCGAATATTTCCGCGGCAATAACCGCAATGCTGAAGTATAATCAATAATTTTTCCATATAGACAAGAGGAGAAAAACATGAATAATTCCGAAAAAACAATGGACAAGATCGTTGCACTCTGCAAAAACCGCGGCTTTGTGTATCCCGGTTCCGAGATCTACGGCGGTCTTGCAAACTCGTGGGATTACGGTCCGCTCGGCGTTGAGTTCAAGAACAACATCAAGCGCGCATGGTGGAAGCGCTTTGTGCAGGACTGCAAGTACAATGTCGGTCTTGACAGCGCGATCATCATGAACCCCGAGGTCTGGGTTGCTTCCGGTCACGTCGGCGGCTTTTCCGACCCGCTGATGGACTGCAAGGCGTGCAAAACGCGTCATCGCGCCGATAAGCTGATCGAGGATTACGCGGCAGAGAACCATCTCGACATCAATCCTGCCGGCTGGACAAACGAGGAAATGTCCAAGTACATCGCGGACAACGGGATCACATGCCCTGCCTGCGGTGCGAAGGACTTCACCGACATCCGCAAGTTCAATCTGATGTTCAAGACCTATCAGGGTGTCACCGAGGATTCCTCCTCCGAGTTGTATCTCCGCCCCGAGACGGCGCAGGGCATCTTCGTCAACTTCAAGAACATTGCGCGCACCACGCGCAAGAAGCTCCCCTTCGGCGTCGGTCAGATCGGCAAGTCGTTCCGCAACGAGATCACGCCCGGCAACTTTATCTTCCGTATCCGCGAGTTTGAGCAGATGGAGCTGGAGTTTTTCTGCAAGCCCGGCACCGACCTCGAATGGTTCAAATACTGGAAGGATTACTGCGAGCAGTTCCTCTATGATCTCGGCATGACGCGCGACAATCTCAGACTGCGCGACCATGATGCGGACGAGCTTTGCTTCTACTCAAAGGCAACGACTGACTTTGAGTATCTGTTCCCGTTCGGCTGGGGCGAGCTCTGGGGCGTGGCGGACCGCACCGATTACGACCTTACGCAGCATGCCAACCACAGCGGCGAATCGATGGAATATTTTGATCCCGAGACGAATGAAAAGTATGTGCCCTATGTCATTGAGCCGTCGCTCGGCGCTGACCGCGTGACGCTTGCATTTCTGATCGACGCATACGACGAGGAGACGGTCGGCGAGGGGGACACCCGTGTCGTTCTGCATCTGCATCCCGCACTTGCGCCGTTCAAGGCAGCCGTCCTCCCGCTGTCGAAGAAGTTGTCCGAGAAGGCAGGCGAAGTGCAGGATATGCTCGGCAAGTATTTCAATGTCGACTTTGATGAGACCGGTTCGATCGGCAAACGCTATCGCCGCCAGGATGAGATCGGTACGCCGTTCTGCATCACCTATGACTTTGAGAGTGAGGGCGACGGCTGCGTCACCGTGCGTGACCGCGACACAATGGAGCAGGAGCGCGTGAAGATCGAGGATCTGAAGGCGTATATCGAGGCAAAACTGGAATTCTGATTTAAAAGGAAATGATTATGAAACATGTATTTCTGACGCGCGCGGCGGCGCTTTTGCTCGCATGCGTGCTTGCACTGACATTTGTCGGCTGCGGCAAGGGAACGGCTGATTCCACCGCATCCTCCGATGCGGGAGAACTCACCGCCGAATGGACGCATGTGGGCGAGGGCAACTGTGCTTTTTCGTTCATCGCGACCTTTGCGGACGGGACTACGCAGAGTTATGTTGTTAACACCGACAAAGACACGGTCGGTACGGCGCTTTTGGATGCCGGACTGATCGAGGGTGAACAAAGCGCATACGGGCTCTATGTCAAGAGTGTGTGCGGCGTGGTTGCCGACTATGATGTCGATGCGACCTACTGGGCGCTGTATGTCAACGGCGAGATGTCGCAGGTCGGCGTGGACAGCGTCAAATGCGCGGATGTCACGAGTGTTGAATTCCGCGTGGAGAAGTAAGAGATCCCGGATGACCGGATTGCCGAAAGGAGTCAGGAATGCCTAAGTTCACCAAGACCGCAATCATGCAGTCCTTTGTGAAGCTGCTCGATTCCACCCCGTTTGACAGAATCACGGTGAAGGACATCGTGGATGACTGCGGCGTCAACCGCAATACATTCTACTATAATTTTGAAGACATCTATGCGCTGGTCGACGAGCTGCTCAGCGAAGAGGTTGCGCGTGTGCTGGAAAAACAGCGCACTTGCAACTCCTGGCAAGGGGGACTCTATTACGGTGCCGAATTTGTCCTGAAAAACAAAAGAGCTGTCTATCACCTGTATCATTCGACAAAAAAAGACCAGTTGGAACGCTATTTCAAGCGCGTTGTGTATGATGCAGCCGCCGAAGTTGTAAAACATGAAGCCGAGGGGCTGAATTGTACCGATGCCGATGTGGAGTTTGTTGCCGGATTTTACGGGGAGGCGGTGATCGGAATGATCCGCCGCTGGCTGGACAGCGACATGAAGGGCGACCTCGAAGCAATGATCCGCAAGCTGAGTGCGCTCCTCGACAGCAACGTCCGTCAGGCGATTTCCACGGTCTCTGCCGTACAGTAATCAAAAATCAGACAAACCGCCCGGTTTGCCTGATTTTTGGGCAAATTTAGCCCGGTGTGCAGTTTTTGCACACCGGGCTTTTTCTGTCTGTTGCGGACGGCAGCCGACTTGGCTATAATGAGAACATAGACCGATATTTTTTTGTTTGGAAAGGGAATTGTCATGAGTTTGTACGAGAATTTCAAAAAGGTTTACATCATCCTGTCTGTCCTGTTTATCGCTGCGGGCATCTGCATGCTGATCTGGCCCTCCGTCTTTGCCTATGCCCTGTGCTACATCATCGGCGGCATCTGCATTGCGCACGGCATCATGCGTCTGGTCGGCTATTTTTCCGGGGATCTTTACCGCATTGCATTTCAGTTTGACCTGGCGCTCGGTATTGCCTCGATCCTGCTCGGCATCGTGATCGTGTGCAACGCCACGGCGTTCATTTCGCTTGTGCACATCCTGATCGGTATTTTCACGCTGGTGACGGGAACGCTGCAGGTACAGTCCTCCGTTGATGCCAAGCGGTTCGGTATGCCGAGATGGTGGCTTCTGCTGATCGGCGCGATCCTCACGATGGCGCTCGGCGTGCTTCTGGTGATCGCACCGTTTGAGGGAACGCTTGCCATCGTCTGCCTGCTCGGTGCAACGCTGATCGTTGAGGGCATCGAAAATCTGTTCATCCTGCTGTATATGGTCAAGTACAGAAACAACTGAGTGCGGAAGGACGGTACCCGTGTCGAAAAACAAATCCGGCGAATCGGCAATGCACAAGGTTGCCGCCTTCATTGTCGATAAGCGAAATATCATTTTGCTGCTGTATGTTGCAGCGTTCATCTTTTCCCTGATTGCGCAGAACTGGGTCAATGTCTGCAATGATCTGACCGCCTATCTGCCCGCCGATACAGAGACCCGGCAGGGGCTGACGATCATGGAGGACGAGTTTGTGACTTATGCCACCTCGCGTGTCATGGTTGCCAACGTCACCTATGACGAGGCAAAGTCACTCAGCGACAAGATTGCCGCGCTTCCGCAGGTGGAGATGATCACCTTTGACGATACAGAGAATCATTACAAGGCGGCGAGCGCGCTCTTCGATATTACGATGAAGGGCGAAGCAGGGGACGCCGTTGTGGCGGAAGGTTATGCGGCTGTGCATGATCTGCTCGCGGACTATGACACCTACATTTCGGAGAGCGATGTGGACATTTCTGCATCGCTTGCCAACGAAATGTCGCAGATCCTGGCGATCGCCGCAGTCATCATTGTGGCAGTGCTGCTGCTGACCTCGCAGACCTACATGGAGGTTCCGGTGCTGCTCATCACCTTTGTCGCCGGGATCATCCTGAACAAAGGCACCAACTTCATTTTTGACGAAATTTCTTTCGTTTCCAATTCGGTCACCGCCGTTTTGCAGCTGGCGCTTTCAATCGACTATGCGATCATCATGATCCATCACTACAGCGAGCAGCGCGAGACCTGCGACCAGCACGATGCAGTCGTCAACGCACTGGCAAGCTCGATCACCGAGATCTCCGGCAGCTCGCTGACGACGATCTCGGGGCTTGCAGCGCTGATGTTCATGCAGTTCAGAATCGGTTTTGACATGGGCATCTGCCTGATCAAGTCGATCTTCTTCAGCCTGCTCTGCGTTTTCACGCTGATGCCGTGCCTCCTCATGCTGCTCGGCAAATACATTGACAGCACGCACCATAAGAGTCTGCTGCCCGACATTTCTTTCCTCGGCAGCTTTGTGTACAAGCTGCGTTATGTCGTGCCGCCGCTGTTTGCCGTGGTGCTGGTGGCATCGTTCTTTCTGTCCTCCAACTGTCTGTACACCTACAATGCCAACTCATCCAAGACGAGCCGACAGAACGAGACGCAGATCGCCAAAGAGATGATCGAGGAGCATTTCGGTGCGAAAAACTATGCTGCGCTGGTTATCCCCGCCGGGGATTATGACCGCGAGCAGGCGCTGATCGACGAGCTTTTGCAATGCGATGAGGTGGAATCCATCACATCCCTCTCCAGCATCGAGGCGATGGACGGTTATGTGCTGACCGATAAACTGACGCCGCGGCAGTTCTCGGAGATGATCGATCTCGACATCGATACGACCAAACTCCTGTACTCGGTTTACGCGGCGGAGAACGCAGACTACAGCAAGTTGATCACCAACATGAACGACTACAGCGTGCCGATCATCGACATGTTCATGTTTGTGTACGACCTCAAGAGTGACGGGTATGTGCAGCTGGACGGCGAGCTCGGCGACAGCATTGACGACCTGTACGCAAAGCTGAATACCGCGAAGAAGCAGCTTTCGGGCGAGAACTATTCCCGTATGCTGGTCTATATGAACCTGCCGGTCGAAGGGGATGAAACCTACGCGTTCATCGACAAGGTACATACGATCACCGCAAAATACTATGACACGTCCTATTTTGTCGGCGATTCGACCAGCTGCTATGATCTGGCTACCTCGTTTGCAACCGATAATATTATCGTGTCGGTGCTGTCTGTGCTCTTTGTCATTCTGATCCTGTTCTTCACGTTCAAGAATGCAGGACTGCCTGTGCTGCTGATCCTTGTGATTCAGGGCAGTGTGTGGATGAACTTTTCGATGTCAACCATCGCAGGTGCATCGATCTTCTTCCTCAGCTATCTGATCATCAGCTCGATTCAGATGGGCGCGAATATCGACTATGCAATCGTCATTTCCAGCCGATATATGGATCTGAAAAAAGAGATGGATATCAAGAGCGCCATGCGCAGCGCGCTGAACTTTGCGTTCCCGACCGTATTGACTTCGGGCGGTATCATGGCATCGGCGGGTTTCCTGATCAGCAAGATATCCACAGAGCCTGCAATCGTCTCGATCGGTACAACGCTTTGCCGCGGTACGCTGATCTCGATGTTTCTTGTCATGCTGGTGCTGCCGGAGATCCTGCTGCTCGGCGACAGCATTGTCGAAAAAACCGGCGTAACCATCAAAAAGCCGGAGCTTGTCCGTCGTGAGACAGGCAACTTCGTCATCAACGGTCATGTCCGCGGCAGAATCGAAGGCTTTGTTGACGCGGATGTCAACGGCGCAATCAGCGGCAATCTGGACGCGGTCGTGAAGATCAACACATTTGAAGGCGAGAAAGGAGATGCAGGTGATGAACAGAAGAATCCCGATGCGCAGGCATAAACTGCTTGCTGCGGCACTTGCACTCCTGATCGCCTGCGCGCCGCTTTCTCTTTGCATCGGCGCCGTTTCCGATGCGGCGGAGGCGGAGAATGCGGTCGAGACGATCTCGATTGACTCGGCTGCTGCGTTTGCGGACTTTGCCGCACAGTGCAAGACCGATACCTGGTCGCAGGGCAAGCATTTTGTCCTCACGGCAGACATCAATCTGACCGGCATTGAATTTGACAGCATTCCGACCTTCGGCGGTACGTTTGACGGCGGCGGTCACACCATCAGCGGACTTGCGTTGAAAAGCAACCGCACGCATGTCGGACTTTTTCGCTATGTACAGGCGGAAGGCATTGTCCGCGGTCTGCGCGTGCTCGGTGTTGTCACGCCGACAGGGGATGCCCGTTCGGTCGGCGGCATTGCCGGGGAAAACCGCGGTCTGATCGAGGCATGCCGCTTCAGCGGCACGGTTGTCGGCGACACCAATGTCGGCGGCATTGTCGGCTATGTGACCGAGAGCGGCATCGTGCGCAACAGCAGCTTTTCGGGCAGCATCACCGGCGACAGCTATACGGGCGGCATTGCCGGGCAGAATTTCGGCACGATCGAAGGGTGCGTCAACCGCGGCATGGTCAATACAACTGCCGGGGATACGGAAGAGACCCTACAGGATCTGAACATCAATCTCGATTCGATCCGTTCCACAGAAAACGTGGATACGGCAACGGACACGGGCGGTATCTGCGGGCTTTCCAAGGGGCGTATTGTGAACTGCACGAACTACGGCAGCGTCGGCTATCGCTCGGTCGGGTATAACACGGGCGGCATCTGCGGCAGACAGTCCGGCTGGATGTCCGGATGCGAGAATTACGGTACTGTGCGCGGCAGAAAGGACGTCGGCGGCATTGTCGGGCAGGCAGAGCCTTATATTCTGCTGGAATATGCGGAGGATGTGCTGGAGCAGCTGAACCGCGTGTTTGATCGCGTCGACGACATCTTTGACAGCAGCAATCTGCGGGACGATGATGCCCTGAACGCCGCACTGGACGCCGTGCGGGAAAGTGCCACGGACGTCAGCCATGCGGCGGAGACGCTCACGAAAGATGCACGGCAGTATACGGATGCGCTGACTGCCGCCGTCAACGAGGCGTCGGATCGTCTGCACACGGCAATCGACGAGATGACGGACGTGCTGGACAATTTTTCGGCAGGCATGGACAAATTCTCGGATGCGTCAGATGCGTTTTCAAAGTGCGGCGATTCGATCGCGGCGATCATTGATGCCGCCAAAGCGGCAAAAGAGCCGCTTGCCGAGGCGGGCGCGGACATTGACGATGCGATGGCTGCATTGGAAAAGTCGACGAAAGACTTTGCCGACGCATTCTCCAAACTGCATCAGGGCGTATCCTCGCTTGACGACGGCATGACTGCATTGAAAAAGGCGCTGAAAGATCTGTCGGACGCACTCGGCGACCATTCGGATGTTGCAGAGCCGTTTGACACACTGGAAACGGCGGTCGGCGGGATCGCCGATTCGTTCGAGACACTCGGCGCTGCGGCAGACAACCTTGCCGACGCGCTGGAAGCGCTTGCGGAGCAGGGACCGATCGGTGATGATTTAGGCGATCTTATCGCTTCGATTCGTGCGCTGGCGGAGAAACTGCAAAATTTTCAGGCGGCTTTCGGTGATGTAGCCGATGCGCTTGCAACGCTTGCGGAGGACTTTGATGCCGAGGCGTTTGAGATCGCACTGAAAAAATTCTCGACCGGGTTTGACGCGCTGTCAAAGTCGATCTCCGACCTGCGGCTTGCCGCCGGGGATCTGCGGGATGCGGCGGATGCACTGGAAGATGTGCCGGATACGGCAAAGGATGCGATCCGCGCCATGCAGGACGGTCTCGATTTGCTCGGCGACGGTGCAGATGCTTTCTTGGATGGGCTTGACGGGCTTTCCGACATCACAACCGAACTTTCCGAAAAGGAGAAGATCGTGATCCCGTCGGCGAGCGAAATGTTCGGCGACGACCCGGATGCTTTCTTTGCCAGGACCGACGCGCTTTCGGACGCCGTTGAGGTTCTGCGGGACTCGGTCGGCGACAAGAAGAACGACTTTTACAATGAGCTGGATGCGCTGCAAGTCGAAATGCGCTCGCTGCGCGATATTCTGAAAAGTGCATACGACGACAGTGTCCGCGCGGACGAAGACGGCTTTCTTGAGGATATTTCGGACGACGGCGGCGAGGACGAAGCACGCGGCCGCGTAGCAACCTGCCGCAACGCAGGGGCAGTGAACGGCGACATCAATGTCGGCGGCATCGTCGGCTCGCTGGCAATCGAATACGATTTCGATCCAGAGGACGATATCAAAAACAACGGCGACCGCACGCTGAAATATACTTATAAGACCAAGTGCACGATCGTGCGCTGCAAAAACGAGGCAGAGGTCACCGCAAAGAAGCATGAGGCAGGCGGCATCGCCGGACTGATGGATTTCGGCAGCGTGTACCTGTGTGAGAACCACGGCGACGTCACGACGACCGACGGCGATTATACCGGTGGTATCGCGGGGAGATCGAGCGGCATTGTGCGCAAGTCCCTTGCGGTTTGCAGCCTGCACGGCGGCGATTACATCGGCGGCATTGTCGGCAGCGGCAAGACGGTCTCTGACTGCCTGGCGCTCGTCTGTGTGGACGGCTCCGGACGGTACGCAGGAAGCATTGCAGGGGATGCCGACACGGCGGACCTTGCCCGCAACCGCTTTGTCAGCGATACGCTCGGCGGGATTGACGATGTCAGCTACACCGGCATTGCGGAAAAAGCGGACTTTGACACGTTCTCGGATGCGGCAAAGCAGCTGCTTGATGCCGACATCGGTTTTACGTTGACCTTTGTTTGCGACGGCGAGACCGTGGCAGTCGTTCCGTTTGCTTACGGCGAGGCAATTCCGGCGGAAAAGATTCCTGCCGTTCCCACAAAGGACGGTTATTACGGTAAGTGGGATACATACGATTACACGATGCCCCTCTACAGTGCCAAGCTGGAAGCCAACTATTATCGGGATGTGAAAATGGTTGTCTCAGGACTGACACGCGCAGATAACAAGCCGATCCTGTTCGTCTGCGGTTCATTTGACGACGAAGCGTCGATCAGCCTTGACGAAACCGCCGATATCCCGTCTGCATTGCACGGCAGGACGGTTTTTGTCGGCTATACGGTCGGGATTCAGGCTGCGGCGGCGGATACCTATACGGTGCGCTACCTGCCGCAGACCGAAAAGCATCGGGAACTGTATGTGGTTTACGGTGACAACTGCGAGAAAGTCAAGAGCCGCGATTTCGGCAGCTATCTCGAATTCTCCGTGCCGACAGCCGACTTCACACTGTACGAAGTGCAGACAGATGTTTTCCCGTATGTGCTCGGCGGCGTCTGCGGCGCAGTCGCATTGCTCGGCGTCTGCCTGCTTGCGGCACATAAGCACAGAAAAAAGAAAAAAGCCGCACAAGGCTAAAGCATCAAAAGGCTCTGCAAGCATTGCTTGCAGAGCCTTTTGATGCTCAGCGGATAAAGTTTGTACGCAGCTTTGGCTCGTAAGCAGGTGGTTCGATGCCCGCGGCTTTCCCGTTTTTCAGCAGGCGGCAGAGCCATGCAATGTTTTCGCCCAGTGTGCGCATGGTTTGCAGACCTTCCTCGTCGCGCAGCACGTCCTCCGGACATGCGCCGTGTACCTGGTTCCAGTATTGCGAGGTCGCGACGATCATATTCGAGATGCCGAAATACTGGTTGAGCTGCTCAAAGGTTGCGGTTGAACCGCCGCGGCGGCAGGAGACGACCGAGGCTGCGATCTTGTGTGCCATTTTACCGCCGCCTGCGTAGAACAGGCGGTTGAGAAAGGTGACAAGCTGTCCGGCGGGCGCGGAGTAATAGACCGGCGATCCGATGATCAGCGCGTCAAATTCGTCCAGGCGGTCGATCAGGCGGTTCACGCCGTCGTCAAAGACGCAGCGCCCGGTATTCCTGCATCCGCCGCAGGCGACGCAGCCTTGAATCGGCTGCTTGCCAAGCCAGAGAAGCTCGGGCTCGATTCCGTTTTTGTTTAAGGTCCTGTCGACCTCGCAGAGTGCCGTATAAGTGCAGCCGTGCTCGTGCGGGCTGCCGTTCAGAAGAAGTGCTTTCATAAAAGAACCTCCCGGTGGATTTGCCTTGATTTTATCACAGAATATGTTTTCACGCAAGAAAAAATGTGCTTGCCTGTTGACTTTTTTTTGTGCCTGTGCTATGATAACAAAGGTGTGAGAGCACAGCCTGAATCTGCGGGTGTGGCGGAATTGGCAGACGCGCCAGACTTAGGATCTGGTGTCCCGGACGTGCAGGTTCAAGTCCTGTCACCCGCACCAATCCCGATATGGGGCATTAGCTCAGCTGGGAGAGCGCAAGGTTCGCAATCTTGAGGTCAGGGGTTCGATCC
>QAKK01000021.1 GCA_003343845.1 Oscillospiraceae bacterium | reverse complement strand
GGCGCGCAAGGCATCCAAGGCGAAAAGGGTGACAAGGGCGAGAAAGGTAACACCGGCGCACAGGGCATAAAAGGCGAAAAGGGTGACAAGGGCGATAAAGGTGACACCGGCGCACAAGGCATCCAAGGTGAAAAGGGTGACAAAGGCGAGAAAGGTGCTGACGGTAAGGACGGCGCAGACGGCAGAGACGGTGCGGACGGCGTAAATGGTCTCACCCCCTACATCGGCGCAAACTTCAACTGGTGGATCGGCGACACCGATACCGGCATCTCCGCCATCGGCGTAAAAGGCGATAAAGGCGACACCGGTGAGCAAGGCATCCAAGGCGAAAAGGGTGACAAAGGTGACAAAGGTGACACCGGCGCGCAGGGCATCCAAGGTGAAAAGGGTGAAAAGGGTGACAAGGGCGCGCAAGGTCTCCCCGGCGAAAAGGGTGACAAAGGCGACACCGGCGCACAGGGCATCCAAGGCGAAAAGGGTGACAAGGGCGACAAAGGCGACACCGGCGCGCAGGGCATCCAGGGTGAAAAGGGCGATAAAGGCGACGCTGGTGCAGACGGCAGAGACGGCGCGGACGGTCGCGGCATCGAAAGCGCTGAAATCGTGAACGGCGAGCTGATTCTGCATTATACCGACGGCACCAGTGACAACCTCGGGAAGATTACCGGCACTTCCGATGATGCATCGCCCACGGAATGGTTCAACTTCCGTGCCATCAGTCCGAATGAATTCGAGATTTCCATCAAAGATGAATTTAAAAATCTTCCTGAAAAACTAATTGTTCCGAGCGAATACGCAGGCATTCCGGTCACAAGTATCGCTGACAGAGGATTCCGCGACTGTCAGTATCTGCAGGAAGTCTATGTTCCCGCCTCGATCGCTATTATAGGAAATTATGCATTTTCCGATTGCACAAAACTTGAAACCGTTACACTTCCCGAGGGGTTGCTTTCAATAGGACTTAGTGCATTTAAAAACACCGGCCTGACATATCTTGAAATTCCCGCAACTGTAACCAGTGTAGAAGGCAGTATTTGTGGAGAAGTCAGTCTTCCGGGTTACGAATCAGATGCAGCGTCGTTTTCTCCGGTTTCTGCATTGGTCTTCAAAAAAGTCTCCGGTTGGACATATTCACGCATTAATGGGATATCAATAAGTTCCAAAACGGGATACAAAGTGACGCGTGAAGAAACTAAAAACCCTATCGCGCAGGAAACCGTTTCGGACAGTGCGCTGATGGCACAGTTATTGACGGGCAAAGCAAAATACAATGGTGACGATTTACGCAATTGTACTTTTTACCGCACAGCAGACTAACTTAATTCAAAAAGGAGACGATACAATGGAAAACAGCGCAAACGACACCTACCTGATTGTCAACAGAGCGGACACATCCGCAAAACACATCGCCTACCGCAACGCACTCTATGCGGCACTGTGCGAACGGATTCCGGGCGCGGATTTTTCCGGCTTTTCGCAGGCAGATGTGAAGGACAGCAAAAAGTTTCGCGCCATGATTGACATCGCAGACGATGCGGGCTACACCGTCTATCAGTTGACCCGGTTATAATCCCAAAGAAGAAGCACGCCGCATGCAGCCCGCCATAGATGCCGGTCATTGCAAAGTTTGCGCGCATCTTAGGCTTCCCCCTTGGGGGAAGCTGTCAACGAAGTTGACTGATGAGGGGTAGGATGCGTAAGCATCCGTCTGAGCAGCCTCGTTCTGTGCTGTAGAGACGCCATTCTGACGAATGGCTACCCCTCATCCGGTGCTAACGCACCACCTTCCCCCAAGGGGGAAGGCTTAGTTAGCTGCGCATGTATTGCTGCATCCTCGGCGGCTCATTGCCGCTTATTACAACCTAAAAGAAGCACGCCGCGGCGTGCTTCTTCTTTATACTTTATATCTTTATTTCACGAAATCAAACTCAAAGTCGTAGATGTTGACGGTGTCGCCGTCCTTGGCGCCCTTCTCTTCCAGCATGGCGATGACGCCCGCCTTTTGCAGGACGCGGGAGAAGAACGACAGCGATTCGTAGTCGTCGGGGTTGATCTGCCCCATGAGGTTGAGCAGCCACTCGCCCTCGACATAGAAAGTGTTGTTCTCGCGGCGCACCGTGGTGCGGCGTTCGCCGCGCGGCAGCGCCTCGTCCTCCGGGGTCAGCTCCGGCTCGTAGACCGTGAGCGGCGGCAGGGTTTCCAGCTTCTCCGCCGTCATGCGCTTGAGCTCGTCGAGGTTCTCGCCCGTCAGCGCGCTGACATAGATGAGGTCATAGCCCTGCGCCTTGACGTAGGCTTCAAACTTCGCGATATCGGTCTCGCCCGACGCTGCAAGGTCGTGCTTGTTGGCGACGATGATCTGCGGGCGGCTTGCCAGCCCCGCGTCGTAACGCGCAAGCTCGGTGTTGATCTTCTCGATGTCCTCCACCGGGTCGCGCCCCTCCGTGCCCGACACGTCCACGACGTGCAAAATCAGGCGGCAGCGGTCAACATGGCGCAGGAACTCGTGTCCCAGCCCCGCGCCCTCGGACGCGCCTTCAATCAGCCCGGGAATGTCGGCGACGACAAAGCCCTTGCCCTCGCCGGACTGCACCACGCCGAGATTGGGCGACAGCGTGGTGAAATGGTAGTCGGCGATCTTCGGCTTTGCCGCGCTGATGCGCGAGAGGATGGAGGATTTGCCGACGTTGGGGAAGCCGACAAGCCCGACGTCCGCCAGCATCTTGAGTTCCAGCGTGACCTCGCGCTCCTCGCCCTTCGTGCCGCTCTTGGCAAAGCGGGGAATTTGTCTGGTCGGCGTGGCGAAATGCCGGTTACCCCAGCCGCCGCGCCCGCCTTTGCAGAGGATGAAATCCTCATCCGCGGACATATCCTTGATGATCTTGCCGCTCTCGGCATCGCGCACCAGCGTTCCGGGCGGCACGGGAATCACCGTGTCCTTACCCGACGCGCCGTGCATCTTGCACGCCTTGCCGTCGCCGCCGTTTTCGGCGACGAATTTGCGCTTATAGCGAAAGGCAAGCAGCGTGTTGGTGCCCTCGTCGATACGCAGGACGATATTGCCGCCCCTGCCGCCGTCGCCGCCGTCAGGTCCGCCCGCGGCAACATATTTTTCGCGGCGGAAGGACACGGCGCCATTGCCGCCGTCCCCCGCCTTGACATAGATTTTTACATGATCGACAAACATATTTTATCCTTTCCGAGGAAGTAGCCTTGCGTATGAAAGGCTTGCATTTTTCTCGGCTCCCTCGGTGAGGGAGCTGTCACCGACAGGTGTCTGAGGGAGTTTTTGCAAAGAGCAAGCCCTCATCCGTCACAGGATGTTTTCCCATCGGGAAAACTCCGCGAGACGCAAAGCGTCTCGTACACCTCTCCCCACCGGGGAAGGCTTAGGAAGCGGCGGGAGACAGACGGCGCCCTACGGTTTGTAACAATCCGGTAGGGGTCGGCGCCTCGACGACCCGTTGTGTCTCCTCTTTACTCTTTATCCCCGCGCTCGCGGATGATGATGCGGATCGGCGTGCCGCGGAAGCCGAAGGTCTCGCGCAGGCAATTCTCGATATACCGCTGATAGGAGAAATGGAACAGCTCGATGCTGTTGGCGAAGATGACAAAGGTCGGCGGCGCGACGCTTGCCTGCGTCATATAGTAGATCTTCAGGCGCTTGCCTTTGTCGGACGGCGGCTGCACCTTGGCGGTCGCGTCGCCGAGCATATCGTTGAGCATACCGGTGGAAATGCGCAGCTTTGCCTGCCCGTTGACATAATTGATGTGTTCAAACAGCTTTTGCAGGCGCTGACCGGTCAGCGCGCTGACAAACAGAATCGGCGCGTAGGTCATATAGGACAGCGCGTTGTAGATCTTCTTTGTGAATTCGTTCACGCTGTCGTTGTCCTTCTCCACCGCGTCCCACTTGTTGACGACGATGATACACGCCTTGCCCGCCTCATGCGCAATGCCCGCAATGTGCTCGTCCTGTTCGGTGATGCCTTCCGTGGCGTCGATGACAAGCAGGCAGACGTCGGCGCGTTCCACCGCCATATGGGCGCGCAGGACGCTGTACTTCTCAATCACGTCCTCAACGCGCGCCTTGCGGCGCAGTCCCGCCGTGTCGATGAAGGTGTATTTTCCGTAGGCGCACTCGATCTGCGTGTCGATGGCGTCGCGCGTCGTACCCGCGATGTTCGAGACAATCAGCCGTTCCTCACCGAGCAGTTTGTTGATGAGTGAGGATTTGCCCGCATTCGGCTTGCCGATGACGGCGACCTTGATGCTGTCGTCCTCCTCGGCAGTTCCCGCGTCGGCGGGCAGCTCGGCAAGCACGGCGTCCAGCAGGTCGCCCGTGCCGCTGCCGTGCGTGGAGGAAATGGCGATGGGATCCTTGTCAAAGCCAAGCTCATAGAACTCGTAGAACTCAAACGGCACGGCGCCGACCGAATCCGCCTTGTTGACGGCGACGACGACCGGCTTGCCGCTCTTTTTGAGCATGACCGCGATCTCGCGGTCATCGGCAACCAGCCCTGCGCGCACATCGCACATGAAGATGATGACGTCCGCCGTGTCGATGGCGATCTCGGCTTGCAGACGCATCTGCTTTAAGATAATATCATTGGTTTTCGGCTCGATACCGCCGGTGTCGATGACGACAAACGACTTGCCGCACCACTCGCCTTCGCCGTAGATGCGGTCGCGGGTGACGCCGGGCGTATCCTCGATGATGGCGCGGCGCTCGCCGATGAGCTTATTGAACAGCGTGCTCTTGCCGACGTTCGGTCTGCCGACAATCGCGATGATCGGTTTTGCCATGGTGTTGTCCTTTCTTATCTGTAGGCTTCCGCAAGGAAGTCCGCGGCATCCGCACGGGAAATCGCGTACTCGGCGTTTGTCTCCGTGACGCCGGGAAAATTGATGCCGACGTAGAAATTCTCTTTGTCAAAGCGGAAGTAAGGGTACATATCGTATTCGGGGCGGTACTGTGCGAGGTCATCGGCGCGCAGTGCGCCGGGCTTGAAGCTGCCGCCGGTGAGCGCCGCTGCCAGCGCGTCAAAATCGGTCACGATGTCGCCGCCCGAGAGCAGGCGACCGCTTGCGCGATCCACGTTGACCGTGTAATAGACCTCGCCGCGCGTTTCCCTGCCATCCTCGTTTGTGATCGTATATATGCCGACGAAGGAGGCGGACACCAGCTTTTCATCCGTGTAGATCTCGGCAAGCTGCGCCGCGTAGGTCGCGCTGCCGCCCTCATCCGCAAGCGAAGAGGCGTTCGGCACGTAGCTTGCGAACATCTCGTCCGCATAGGCTTCAAGCGCGGCATCGGTCTTCGCATCGCCGAGCGCAAGAATGCCGTAGGCGGCATCGAGCGCCGCCGACTTTTCGGTGCGCTGCACGATGTCGTAGTCCCTCACCGCGGGAACTTCCGTCGTCGCCGAGGTATCGGAGGTGGCAGGCGCGGTCGGCTCGGTCACAACCGTGCCGGACGGCGTCGAATCACTCGTCTCGGCAGGCCTCTTTTTGCAGGCGCATAATGCGGCTGCAAGTGCAAGTGCAAGCAGAAAAGCAATCGTCTTTTTCATAGAGCCCTCCTTTTTATGCAAACGGTTCCACACCGAAAACCTTGGCGACAAAATCCGCGCCCTCGCCCTCGGCGAAAGCGATCGGCACACCGAGCTTTTCGGCAAGCTCATCCCGCGACATCCCGCAGAGAAACAGATCCCCCTCCGACCGCAGCGTGCAGGCGGGCAGGATAAGTTCGTCTCCGAGGTCGCGGTCCTTCAGCTGTTCGTACAAATCATGCCCGGTGAGCAGCCCCGCAACCGTGATCTGCTCGCCGAAAAAGTGGTTGATGATCTTCACCGTCTCGATTTCAAGCGCCGGGCAGACCGCCATGAGTCGGTCGGCAAGCGATTTGATGAAATCGTAGGCGGCGACGCCGGTCGCCACGGTAACACGGCGGGGGCGGTCGCCGAGTGCGTCGGTGTAGTCCGCGATGAAATCCAGCTCCGTGCCGAACTCGCGCTCCATCGACGCGATCATGCCGACACCGTTCTCAAGCTGGGTGAAATCCTCATAGAAATCCGCGTCGGGCAGCTTGACGCCGCCCTTGATGTACATTTCGTCCCCGACAAAGAAGAGCCGCGTGCCGTGCCGCGCTTTGCAGCCGTCGCCGAACGCCGTCACCATGTCGATCACCGCACGGCACTCCTCTTTGGTAAACGGTTTGAGCGGGAACAGTCCGTCGCGGAATTTGGTCAGCCCCGCAGGGACAATGGAAACCGAGTCGAGCGCGGGATAGAAGGTCTCGAGGTCGCGCATGGTGCGCAGCAGCTCGTCTCCGTCGTTGATGCCGCGGCAGAGCACAATCTGCGCGCGGATGTGCGTGCCGCCCGCCTTGAATCGGGCGAGATAGTCCATGATCTTATCCGCATGCGGGTTCTTCATCATGCGGATGCGCAGATCGGGGTTGGTGGTGTGCACCGAGACGTTGATCGGCGTGATGTGCATGGAGATGATGCGGTCGATCTCCGCCTCGTCGATGTTGGTAAGCGTGACATAATTGCCGTGCAGGAAGGAGAGGCGGGAGTCGTCGTCTTTGAAGTAGAGCGTCTTCCGCAGACCGCGCGGCAGCTGGTCGATAAAGCAGAAGATGCACTTGTTCTCACAGTGGTGCTTCTTGTCCATCAGCGGCGTGGAAAATTCCAGCCCGATGTCGTCATACTCGCCCTTGGTGATCTCCACCGTGAGCGGTGCGCCGCCGCGGCGGAGCGCAACCGTGAGATGTCTGTCGGCAAGGTAAAAGCGGTAGTCCAGCACGTCGGTGACAGCGTGCCCGTTCAGGCTCATCAGGATGTCGCCCTCGCGGATGCCCGCTTTTTCCCCGCGGCTGTGCGGATGCACCGCCGTGATCTCCACCATTTCGGTTCCCCTCCTTTGCGCAATTTTTTTCATACTAGTATAGCATATTTTTGTTCGTGCGTCAATCGTTTCGACAGTAAAACAAGCCTTTCCGATGCGGAAAGGCTTGTGAGATGGGGGTATTGGCTTCCCCCTTAGGGGAAGGCTTGAATGCGGCGGGAGCAAGCCCCCGCCCTACGGTGTGTGCGGACTTTTTGCAATCCTGTAGGAACCGGCGTCCTCGACGGTCCTCATACCGACACTATTCCTCCGCAGCGGGTTTCGGTCCCTGCTTGCGGTAAAGCCGCCCTGCCTCGATCGTGCGGGCATCCGCTGTGAGCAGTTCGGTCACGGTGACCAGCCGATAGCCGCGCGCGGTAAGCTCCGGGATCACGCGCTCCATCGCGTCCACCGTCTCCCCGTACAGGTCGTGGCAGAGGATGATCGCGCCGTCCTCCGCGCCCTTCATGATGGCGCGGTAGGTCGCGTCTGCGTCCCGCGTCTTCCAATCGAGCGTATCGACTGACCAGTTGACCACGATCATGTCGAGATCCTTCGCCACGCGCATCAGCGTGTCGTTGACTGCGCCGTAGGTCGGACGCAGCACGGTGCATTCCCCGCCGGTCAGCTCAAAAATTTTCTGCCGTGTGGTCTCAATCTCCTCGGTCACCTTATCTGCTCCAAGCCGTGTCAGCTGACAATGATCCCAGCTATGTACAGCCAGTTCATTGCCTTCGCGCACGGTGCGCGCCACGGTATCGGGCAAAAGGTCGATCCGATTTCCAATAACGCAGAATGTGCCGTGCCCGCCGTACTTTGCAAACAGGTCAAGCAGCCGCTCGGTGTGGATGCTCGGTCCGTCGTCAAAGGTCAGCGCGATCATCGGCTGTGTCGCGGACTGCATGTCCGCTGCCCCATCCGCCGAGGCTGCTGTCGGGCGCGCATCGCCACAGCCCGCAAGCGCGGCGAAAAACGCCGCCGCAAGCAGAAGCGTAAAAGTGCGCAGCAGTTTCTTTTGCATCCTTGATCCCCGCCTTTCTTTCCGCAATCAGTATGCGCGGCGGACGGCGAAATATGCGCGCGGCGGGGAAACAAAAAATTCTGCAGCAAAAGCTGCGGAATTTTTTGAAAATGCAGTTTACGCGCCGAGCCATGCGGTAAGCGCATAGAGCAGCGGGATGGTGACGACCGAGAGCACGGTGGACACCAGCACGCCGAGCGAGCAGAGCCGCGATTCCTCCCGCAGTCCGGCAGCCTCGGCAAGCACCGGCGTGGTGGATGCGCAGGGCATGCCCGCGAGGAAAATGACAACGGGCAGCAGGATCTCAATGCCGCAGCTGCCGAGCAGCAGCCGGAAGAGCGGATAGAGCGCAAGCGGCATCACGATCAGCCGCAAAAAGGACATCACATAGGTCTTGCCGTTGCCGAACACCTGCCGAAGCGGCATGGCGGCAAGGTTGACGCCCGAGATCATCATGGAAAGCGGCGTGGTCATCGCGCCGAGATAGGAAAACGTGCCGCCGAGCGTCCCGGGCACGGGAATGCGGCAGATATAAATGATAAGCGCGGCATAGCTTGCCAGCATGGAGGGCGAGAGCAGCGCCCGCCACGGGAAGCGCCGCACGCCGACGATGCCGTCCACCTTCTTTTTGTCGGCGGCGCGCCCGAAATGGATGGCGGCGACGCCGAACAGGAGAAAGCTGAACACCAGATTCATAATGGCAACGATCAGCACGGCGGTGTTGCCCCAGATCGCACCCGCGACCGGGATCCCAATGAACGCGACATTCGGCAGATAGAGCATGGTCTCCCATGCGCTCTCCTCATTGCCGCCGATGCGCGTCACCTTGACGAGCACCCATGCAAGAAGCGGCAGCGCCGTGAACAGCACGACACCTGCAATCAGCGACCAGACCAGCAGCATATCGTCCCGCTCCCCGGGTGCGGACACGCTGGAAAGCACCATGCAGGGAAAAGCGATGCTGAGCAGGATCGCCGAGAGCGTGCGGTTGCCCTCCTGCGTCACAATGTGCAGCTTGGCTGCGCCGTACCCGACGGCGAGCATCGCCAGCATCATCAGCATCTGCGAGACTACATTCCAAATGTTCATGTTAAATTTCAAACCATCCGTGAAAAAAGTTGCTCTTACATTCTACTATTTTCACGGCAGGGTGTCAAGCAAATTAAATCGCCTGAAAAACGGCGTTTTTTGTGCAAATTGCGCGTCAGCGCTGCTCTGCGCATCGGCGGTCCGCCGCAATGAAGCCCTTCAGCGCGTCGAGCGCATCCGAAAGACCGCCGACCGCGTCGATCAGCCCGCAGCCGACCGCCTCGCGCCCATCGATGATCGTGCCGACATCGTTGGCAAGCTCGCTCGTGTTGTTCATCATCTCGCGCAGCTTGCCCTCGGCGACCTGCGAATGCGCGCAGATAAAGTGCACGATTCTGTCCTGCATCTTGTCAAAATAGTAGAAGGTCTGCGGCACGCCGATGATCGTCCCGCTGGTGCGCACGGGGTGCAGCGTCATGGTGGCGCTCGGCACGATGAAGGACTTCCTGCCGCAGACCGCCAGCGGCACACCGATGGAATGCCCGCCGCCGAGCACCAGCGTCACGGCGGGCTTTTTCATGGACGCCACCATCTCGGCGATCGCCAGTCCCGCCTCCACGTCGCCGCCCATCGTGTTGAGAATGAGCAGCAGACCGTCGATCTCCCGGCTTTCCTCCACGGCGCAGAGCAGCGGGATCAGATGCTCGTATTTGGTGGTCTTCTGCGTCTGATCGAGGACATAATGCCCCTCGATCTGCCCGATGATGGACAGGCAGTGGATGGTCTCGCCGTCGCTCTTTGCCGTCACGCCCCCGCTCTTTGCGATCTCCTCGAGGCGTGCGCCGATCGGGCTGTCGCTTCCCTCTTTTTCTTCTTTTTCCGATTTTTGGTTCAAGGTCGTTCTCTCCTTTTCGTTTTTCCGCAAAATTTATACAAGCACGATAAAAATATGCCCGAATTTTTTCTTTTTACACATTTACAAAGCCGATTCCCCGTGATATAATTAACGATGAAATCGTATGTAGAAAAAACACAAAAAATTTGTTTTTTACATAAGAAGGAGAGCATCATGGCAGAAAAATTTCTCGTTGAAACCTCGGCGCGTCATGTTCACCTGACCGACGCGGATATCGAGACCCTGTTTGGCAAGGGCGCAAAGCTCACGCACAAGAAGGATCTGAGCCAGCCCGGGCAGTTTGCCTGTGAAGAGCGCGTCACGCTCGTCGGTCCCAAGAAGTCGATCCCGAACGTCATCATCCTCGGACCCGCAAGAAAGGCAACGCAGGTGGAGGTGTCCTTCACCGACGCACGCACGCTCGGCGTGACCGCACCCGTCCGTGAGAGCGGCGATATCGCAGGCTCCGGCGCATGCAAGATCGTCGGTCCCGCAGGCGAGGTTGACCTCACCGAAGGCGTGATCGTGGCAAAGCGCCACATCCATATGACCCCCGACGATGCAGCGCGTTTCGGCGTCAAGGACAAGGAGATCGTCAAGGTCGCGCTTGAGAGCGACGGCAGAAGCACGGTCTACGGCGACGTGGTCGTCCGCGTCAACCCGAACTTTGCACTCGCCATGCACATCGACACCGATGAGGCGAATGCAGCATGCGCGTTCGGCACGTTCTACGGCGAAATCGTAAAGTAATAAACCATTCACATAAGGAGACAGAACAATGAGCAAAGAATTTTCCTGTGAATATGCCATGAGCGCAGAAGTGCAGCACATGAGCCATGTCACAAAGGGCTGCGATCACGGTCCCGCTCCGATCCCGGAAGAGGGCAAGTGGATCCAGTCCAAGCAGATCACCGACATCTCCGGCTACACGCACGGCATCGGCTGGTGCGCACCGCAGCAGGGCGCATGTAAGCTCTCGCTGAACGTCAAGAACGGCGTCATCGAAGAGGCGCTGGTCGAGACGGTCGGCTGCTCGGGTATGACCCACTCCGCAGCAATGGCAGCGGAAATTCTCCCCGGCAAGACCGTGCTGGAGGCACTCAATACCGACCTCGTCTGCGATGCGATCAATACCGCTATGCGTGAGCTGTTCCTGCAGATCGTCTACGGCAGAACCCAGTCGGCGTTCTCCGAGGGCGGTCTCGTCATCGGCGCAGGCATGGAGGATCTCGGCAAGGGCGCACGCTCGATGGTCGGCACGATGTACGGCACGAAGGCAAAGGGCGTCCGTTACCTCGAAATGACCGAGGGCTACTGCACGAGAATGGCGCTGGATGCCAACGACGAAGTCATCGGCTATGAATTTGTTTCGCTCGGCAAGATGACCGACTTCATCAAGAAGGGCATGGAGCCCGGCGAAGCCTACAAGAAATCCATCGGTACGTACGGTCGCTTCAACGAAGCCGTCCGCTACATCGATCCGCGTGAGGAATAAGGAGGAGCAGCGAAATGGCACAGTTTGAAGGTTACGAAAGACGCGAGGCGAAGATCCTCGGCGTTCTGAAAGAATACGGCATTTCCTCCATTGACGAATGCAAGGAGATCACCCTCGCAAAGGGGATCGACGTGGATCAGATCGTCCGCTCCACGCAGCCGATCTGCTTTGAAAACGCGGTCTGGGCATACACCGTCGGCGCTGCAATCGCGCTGAAGAAGGGCTGCACCAAGGCGGCTGACGCAGCGGCAGCGATCGGTATCGGTCTGCAGTCGTTCTGCATCCCCGGCTCCGTTGCAGAGAACCGCAAGGTCGGTCTCGGCCACGGCAACCTCGGCGCAATGCTTCTCTCGGATGAGACCGAGTGCTTCTGCTTCCTCGCAGGTCACGAATCCTTCGCGGCAGCAGAGGGCGCGATCAAGATCGCACTCAATGCAAACAAGGTCAGAACCAAGCCCCTGCGCGTCATTCTGAACGGTCTCGGCAAGGATGCGGCGTATATCATCTCCCGTATCAACGGCTTCACCTACTGCAAGACCGTGTTTGATCCCTACACCGAGACGGTCACCGTCGAGAAGGAAATCCCGTTCTCGAACGGTCCGCGTGCGGCTGTCAAGTGCTACGGCGCTGATAACGTGCCGGAGGGCGTCGCAATCATGCGTCTGGAGAATGTCGGCGTTTCCATCACCGGCAACTCCACCAACCCGACCCGTTTCCAGCACCCCGTTGCAGGCACCTACAAGAAGTGGTGCGTGGAGAACGGCGTGAAGTACTTCTCGGTTGCATCGGGCGGCGGCACAGGTCGTACCCTGCACCCCGACAACATGGCAGCCGGTCCTTCCTCTTACGGCATGACCGACACCATGGGCAGAATGCACTCCGACGCACAGTTCGCCGGCTCGTCCTCTGTCCCTGCACATGTTGAGATGATGGGTCTCATCGGCATGGGCAACAACCCGATGGTCGGCGCAACCGTTGCAGTCGCCGTCGCGGTTGAGGAAGCTTGCAAATAAGCATTTAAATCAAAAAGGAAACGCTGCGGCGTTTCCTTTTTTCATGCGCTGCGGGCAAAGAAAAACCGACGGGAAACCGTCGGTTTTTGCTTTTTCCTATGTAAGCTCAGTTCCAGATGTCGCTGTAACGCAGCTCGGTCTTTGCGCCCGTGTAGCCCTCGGCGAGGCTGCCATGCAGAACCGTCGGCTCCGTGCTGCCGCCGCTGGCCAGCAGAACGTCCACCGTCGAAACGCGGATGTATTCCAGCCTCGGCTGTTCGTAATTCTTTCTCATGTCGATAGCCTCCTTATTCCTGCGGGATCAGACCGTTTACGGTAACGGCCTTGAGTGGCAGAACGATCTGCGTGCCGCCCGCAAGGTTGACATATGCCCATGCATAGATCTCGGTGTCCAGCGCGGTGTCCGGAATATTCACGAGATCGACCGCGTAGGTCGTCGTGCCGGTGAACGGCTCGGTCAGCGTTGCAGTGGCGATATTGACCTTCTCGGCATTCTGCGCGACCATGACGCCGTAGCTCTCAACCGTCTGTCCCTCTGCGACGTCCAGGCTGACGATGTAGCGGACAGTCGCAGTATTGTTGCTGTAGATCGCCGCCGTGACGCTTGCCGCCACCAGCTTGACCGGCGCTGCATCAAAGCCCTTAGCGATCTCTGCATAGTTTGCAGCGGCGAGCGCGGCATCGGATGCGTGCAGCGTGGTCGTGCCGGTCACTTCCACCGCCACGTTGCCCGCGGCGGGATTGATCCAATCCAGCGCGCCGATGCTGCCGCCGTTCCAGTTGACCGTGATGTTCTCGGCCGTCGTGCCTGCGTTGGCAACCGAAATCACCTGATCCACCTGCGCCTGATCGGTAACCGTGAGATTGACGTTGCCGAGAGAGGTGTTCGGCGACTGCGCCGTGGTCAGATAGAGCGCATCGACCTGTGCCGTGCCCTCCACCGTGATGTTGGCATCACCGTAGACCTTGCCCGCCGTGCTGATACCGCGGCAGTAGCCGATGACGACCAAGCTGTTGCCCGACTTGAGCGTGATATTCACCGGGTCGGTGTTCGTCGTCTTCGGCGCTGCTCCATTCGTACCCGACTTTGCCTGATAGCCGCCGAGAATCGAGAACGCCGTTGCGGTCGCGCCGCCCGGATAGTCCTCCATCACAACGCCCTCACCGACCGTAATCGGATGATGAGCGCCGACCACGAGGAAGAACTTGTTCTTTGTCGCCGTGTTCTTGAACGTGATGTTCTCAAACGTGGTTGCGCCGCTGCAATAGAAGCGGATGCCGCCCGCGGTGTTGTAGACCGCGTTGTTCGTCTCGCGGTAGTCCACCCCGCCGTAGACGCTGGTGATTGTGACCGACTTCGGCCAGTTTTGGCGTACAAAGTAATTGTTCGCCACATGAGTGAACGGGCCGCAGACCACGACCGTGCAGTCCAGCGAGTTGTCGAGTGCGGCGAATGCCGTGTTGATCGACTTCGTGGGGCTTTCGGGCGACGAACCGTCACCCGTCGCGCCGTCCATCAGATAGACGACGCTTTGTCCCTCTGCCGCGTCAGCCTGTACGGCAAACGGAATTGCCAGCAGCACCATCGCCAGCAGCAGGACGCCAAGGAGTTTGAAGTGCTTGTTCAATGCTTGAAATCCCCTTTCTTTCGCTTCAACCGTTTTTGGGTACGAAACTTGATTATACATTTAAGTATAACAATAACATTTTACACCGTCAAGACAAAGATTTTTTCGGATTTGTGAAAAATGTTTGTACTTCGCTGAATAATTTGCACGTTTTTTGTGCAAAAATCGACATATTCAACGATTTTGCTCCCGAATCCGCCGTTTCAGCCGTCCGATTCCTATTCCCGATGCCGTGCCGCCGTGCAAAAAAAACGAACATGCCCCGCCGGAGCGGGGCATGTTCGTTTTTTCGGGAAGACTATGAAAAAAATCGGGTAAAATCAGTTGCTTGCCGTGCGGACGAGGTCTGCAACCTCCTCCGCCGCGGGCATGGCGCACATGGCGCCCTTGCGCATGGTGATCAGCGACGCCGCCGCATTGGCGAACGTCAGCATTTCACGGAGCGATTCCGCCGTGAAATCCATGCCGTGCTCCAGCACATGGTGCAGCGCGCAGGCGCAGAAGGTATCGCCCGCGCCGGTGGTGTCCGCCACCTTGTCGTGCAGAAATGCCGGTGCATTGACGCGCAGATCGCCGAAGTAGGCGCGGCTGCCGTCTTTGCCGAGGGTGAGCAGGATCAGCGGGATGCCGTACTGCTTTTGCAGCCGACGCACGCCCGCGTCGAAATCCGTCTCGCCCGTGGCGAATTGCAGCTCGTTGTCTGCAATTTTCAATATATCGCATTGGTCGAATCCGTAGTGCATTTTTTCCCTGGCCCGCTCCATGCTGTCCCAAAGCGGGGGACGCAGGTTCGGGTCGAATGAGCAGAGACAGCCCGCCGCCTTGGCCGCGGCAATGCCGCGCGCCGTTGCTTCGGCAGCGCAGTCGCTCGTCATGGAGAGTGTACCGAAGTGGAAGATCCGCGACGCGGCGATGCGGTCGGTCGGCACGTCGTCCGCCGTCAGCATCATGTCCGCGCCGGGGTTGCGGTAAAAGGAGAAGTCCCGGTCGCCGTTCGGCAGTTTGTGGACGAAGGTCAGCGTGGTGTGTACCTGCTCGTCCATAGAGAGACCGCTGCTGTCGATGCCGAGGTGCTGAAGCGTCTCCCGCAGCAGGTCGCCGAACATATCGCGGCCGACCTTGCCGATGAAGGCGGTTTTGTGTCCCAGCTTTTGCAGCATGGCCAGCATGTTGCAGGGCGCGCCGCCGGGGCAGACCTCAAAGAGTGCATTGCCCTGCTCGCTTGTGCCGTAAGGCGCAAAGTCGATCAGCAGCTCGCCGAGCGCAATCACGTCATACATGGGTTTCGCCTCGCTTTCCCGCGCGGATGACCCGATACGCCGCCTCATCCAGAAACAGCTTGGTGTTCGGATGGAATTGCAGGATGCTTGCCGGAACCTCGGGACGCACCTTGCCGTAAACCGTTTCGTACAGGATCTCCGCTTTTTCGGCCCCGCTGGCCAGCAGCAGGATCTCTCTTGCGCGGAAGATGGTACCGATGCCCATCGTCAGCGCCTCGCGCGGCACGTCCGCCGCCTTTTCAAAGAAGCGGGCGTTCGCGCGGATGGTCTCCTCCGCAAGCCGCACGCAGTGCGTGCGCGCGGAGAAGCAGTCTTCCGGCTCATTGAAGCCAATGTGTCCGTCCGTGCCGATGCCGAGAATCTGCACGTCAACGCCGCCTGCGGCGACGACCCGGTTCTCGTATTCGGCGCAGGCATGTGCCGTGTCCTCCGCCGTGCCGTCGATCACATGCAGATGCTCGATCGGCAAATCGGTCACATCCGCGAAGTTGGTCTTCAGATAGGCATAAAAGGACTGTCGGTCCCGCCGCGTGAGCCCCCGGTATTCGTCCAGCCCGAATCCGGTCACCTGCCGGAAGCTGAGGCTACCCGCCGCATACTGCGCGGCAAGGTTCTCATACATGCCGAGCGGCGATGAGCCGGTGGCAAGGCCGAGGACGAGCGTCGGTTTTTCCCGGACGCGCGCGGCGACGATGTCGGCCGCGCGGCGGCTCATCGCCGCATAGTCTTTGTCAACAAAAATCTCCATATCCGTTTCCCGCTCAAAGCATCTGCCGCAGCTTCTCCGCCACCGCCAGCGCAAACGTGCGGTGCGACGCCACATCAATGTGGATGCCGTCGAGCGGACTGGTTGCCGCATGATCCTCCGCCGCCATGAATTCCACGCCGTAGCGCGCGGCCAGCGCGCTGTACAGCGGCTTCATCTCGGCCTGCCGCTCCCGGTTGTTGCCGAGGAAGAAGGTGGACGCGAGGTGGCTGTCCTCGACCCTGCCGATGCGGATCGGTGAGATCAGCAGCACCCGCGGTGCTTTGCCGTCCGCACCGCAGCCCGAATGCAGGATTGCCTGCAAAATGCGTTCCACGCCGAGCGTGATGTCCGCCGCGCTCTGGTTGAACCGCCCCTTCAGCTGCACCGTGCCGAGCATCACCACCACCACGTCGATCGGGCGGTGGCTGTCCAGGCAGGGCATGAGATAGTCGAGCCCGTTTTTGTAGAGATCGACCGGGTCATCGCAGACCGTCGTGCGGCCGCACTGCCCCTCCTCGATCACGCGCGCCTCGCCGCGCAGCTCCTCGGTCAGAATACCTGTCCAGCGCTTTTCAAATTCAAGACGACTCTCGTCCACGGGGTTGACGCCCCAGGTGTTCGTGTCGCCGAAGCATAATACTGTTTTCATTCCGCTCCTTCAATTCCGGGGCGGTCGCCCGCCCCGGCCGTCATCATCAGAACTTGTAAAGCCGCTTTGCGTTGTTGTACAGGATATCCTCTTTTTCTTCCTGCGTCAAACGGCATCTCTCAATGTCAATGGGATAGGTACCTTCGCCGCCGAAGATGATCTGTTTCGAGCCGACGATCTTCACCGCATGCTCGATCCACTCCTGCACCGAGACCGGCGGCATCATGCGCTCTGCATAGTGCGCAAGCCACGCCGTGTCCAGATACAGATTCGGGAAGCGCTCGGCCATGCCGAGAAATTCCTGATAGAAGTTGCCGCCGAAGTGCGCGCAGATGAGCTTCAGCTCCGGGAACTTCTCCATGACCGTGCCGAACTGCACGGGGAAACCGATGCAGCTGTACTTGTACACATTATCCGACTTGTTGTTGGCATCAATGTCGCTGAAATTCAGCCAGCCCGTGTGGTACAGAACCGGGATGTCCAGCTCGATGCAGGTCTCGTAGACGGGGAAGATTGCGGGGTCGTCCACCTGAAAATCGTTGCAGTACGGGTGCATCTTGACGCCGCGGAAGATGCCGCGCTTCACATACTCCCGCAGCTTTGCAAGCGAGTTGTCCATGTCGTGGACGTTGACATACGCGATACCGAACAGCTTGTCCGGGTACTTCTGCACCGCCTCGATCACTTCATCGTTTTCGCGCTCGTTGCAGGCGATGACCGCGTTTTTCTCCATGCCGAAATGGTCGATGTACTCCATGAGCGGTCTGTCCTTGAAGAACTCATAGCCGTTCATGACGAAAATGTGGCAATGCGAATCAATAACCTTGCTCATAATTGCGCCTCCTTGCGCTCTGCCGCTGTATTTGCTTCTTTACTGGTAAACTCTGAGCTGTGCCTCGGGCGAATCAATGTTCGTGCCGTCCACCCAGTAGTAGTTGGTGTCGATCTTGGCATTGATCGTGCCGCCGTTCAGATAGCGGACCGCGTTGACGATGCCCTGATAGCCGATCATGTAGGGGAAGCTTGCCTCCGTGCCGTACTCGATGCCTGCGTGGATGGCGTCAAGCTGCACCTTGCCGGAGTCAAAGCCGAGTACGACATAGTCGCCCTCCTTGCCCAGCTCCTTGAGTGCGTTCAGCACGCCAACGGCATTGCCCTCGCCGCTGCCGATGATGACCTTCAGATCCGGATACGCCTCGATGATGGCCTTGGTGCCGTCAGCCGCCTTCAGCTGGTCACCGCCGTCGGAATACTGAATGTCTACAAGCTCGATCTGCGGATAGTCCTTGATCTTCTCGATGAAGGCGTCGCGGCGCTGTACCGAGTAGTCGCTGTACTGGTCGGATGCGATCATCGCAACCTGAACCTTCGCCTCGTTCGGGAACAGCTCATTGATCTTGTCCGCCATGAAGCGGCCGCCGTCGGCGTGGCCGTAGGTGGTGATGGTGCAGATCGGGATATCGCTGTCTACGGGCTGGTCAATGATGATGACCGGGATACCCGCCTCCTTGGCGCGCTCCAGCTGAGGCAGAACTGCCTTGGAGTCCAGAGGCCCGAGGATGATGGCATCCGGCTTCTGGTCGATGATGGTGGACAGCATTTCAACCTGCTTATCGACCTGGGTCTCGTTTTCGGTGCCCTGGAAGGTGTAGGTGACGCCGCAGTCCTTGGCAGCGGCATCGAGGCCGGCCTTGACGGACTGATGGTAGTTGTGGTACAGGCCGCGCGTCAGGCACGCGATCTTGTAGCTGCGCTTTGCGGTCTCCGCCTCGGCGAGCTCGGTCGTCGGTTCTTCATTGTAATTGACCGTGCCGTGCTCCTCGGCCGCGCCGGAAGACGCCGTCGTCGCGGGCGTATCGCCGTCCGTCGTGGACGGGGGAGTGGGTTTTTGTCCGCAGCCTGCCAGCAAGCTAAGCGACAGAAGCGCTGCAAGGACGCCGATGAGTGCTCTCTTTTTCATGATGGGTTCCTCCGTTTTGATTTTTTATATTTGATGCCGGAAGCCGTGTGCCCCGGCACAAATTCGGGTGTTTTACTGCTTCTTTCTGCGCAGCATATCCACATAGACTGCGAAGATGACGACCGCGCCGGTCACCACCGTCTGCCATTCGGACGGGACGGACATGATGCGCAGGCCGTTGATCAGCACGCTCATGATGAATGCGCCAATGATCGTACCGCTGACGCTGCCCTCACCGCCGCTCATGGAAGCGCCGCCGATGATGCACGCCGCGATTGCGTCCATCTCGTAGCCCGCGCCCGTGCTCGGCTGTGCCGCGTTCAGGCGGGCGGTCATGAACCAGGCCGCAAAGCCGGACATCATGCCGCACAGGGCGTAGCTGATGATCTTCCACTTGATGACGTTGACGCCGGAGAGGCGCGCCGCCTCCTCATTGGAGCCGATGGCAAAGGAGTAACGGCCGAGGATCGTTTTGTTGAGCAGAAAGGATGCGGCCGCCATCATGGCGATCATGATGAAGATGCCGTTCGGAATGTTGACGCCGGTCAGCTCCTTGATGAAGGAGCCGGTCGCCACGGTCTGATAGCCCTTGATGCTGTCCATGTAGATCGGGCGCGCCCCCGAGATGACCAGTGCAAGACCCTTGCAGATCATCATCATACCGAGCGTCTGGATGAAGGGAGGCACCTTGCATTTTGCGATCAGGAAGCCGTTGATGAGGCCGACCAGCGTGCCGACCAGGATGCCGAGCACCACGCTGAGCCAGATAGGCAGCTGCATGGTGGTGGCGAAGACCGCCATCATGACGCCGCAGAGCGTCATATTCGTGCCGACCGAGATGTCGCAGCCGCCGCCGATCATAACATAGGTGATACCGATGGACAGGATGCCGTTGACCGTGGTCGCCAGCAGAATGCCGGAAAGGTTGCTGAGGGTGAAGAAGTTGTCGGACAGACAGGTGAATACGATGATGATCAACACAAGGCTGGTCAGGATGATTCCCTTTTGCAGCATGTTGCCCGATGCGCCGATTTGAAGTTTCTTTGTGCTTTTCATGTTTTCGCCTCCTATGACTGCCGCAGCGTCGCCAGCTTCATGACCGACTCCTGCGTTGCATCCCTGCCGTCGATCACGCCGGTCAGTCTGCCCTCGCTCATGACCGCGATCCGGTCGCTGAGCTTCAGAATCTCCGCCATCTCGGAGGAGATCATGATGATGGATTTGCCTGCATCCGCCAGCTGCCGCAGCAGCTCGTAGATCTCATTTTTCGCACCGATGTCGATGCCGCGCGTCGGTTCGTCGAAAATCAGGATGTCGCAGTCGCGGAGCAGCCACTTTGCAATGATGACTTTCTGCTGGTTGCCGCCGGAGAGGAACTTGATCTTCTGTGCCGCGGACGGCGTCTTGATGCGCAGCCGCCCGATGTAGTCCTCCGCCGCCGACGTGCAGGCCGCGCGGCGGACAACGCCGCTTTGACCGTAGCAAAAACGGTTGTAGGACGAAATCACGATGTTGTCGGTAACAGGCAGCGCCCCGAGAATGCCGAGCGCCTTGCGGTCCTCCGAAAGATACCCGATGCCGTGGTGAACCGCCGCCGTCGTGTTGCGGATACGGACCGGCTTTCCGTTGATCCGGACCGTGCCGCTGTCCGGCAAATCAGCGCCGAACAGTGCCCGCGCCACCTCGGTGCGTCCCGCGCCCATCAGACCCGAGAAGCCGAGGATCTCGCCGCGCCGCAGCTTGAAGGAAACGTCCTCAAACTTGCCGCGGCGGGTGAGGTGATCCACCTCCAAAATATAATCCTCCCCGAGCGCCCGCTCGGTCTTGGTCACATCGGTCTCCACCTCGCGGCCGACCATCTTGGCGATGATCTCGTTGACCGTGATCTCCTGCATCGGCGAGGTCTGGATATAGCGGCCGTCACGCATGATCGTGATCTTGTCGCAGATGCGCTTCAGCTCGTCCATGCGGTGGGAGATATAGACAATCGCCATGCCGGAGGCCTTCAGCTTTTCGACCACGCGGAAGAGATCTTCGGTCTCCTCGTCGGTCAGCGCCGCCGTCGGCTCATCCATGATGAGGATCTTCGAGTTGTACGAGATCGCTTTCGCGATCTCCACCATCTGCTGCTTGGCCACCGAAAGCTCACGCACCCGCGTGGTGGGCGGAATTTTCACATGCAGCTCTTCCAGGTAGTGCGCGGCCTTTTCGTTCAGCACCTTGTCATGGACGAAGAAGGAGCGTCGCCCCTCGTTTTCACGATTGATGTACATGTTCTGCGCCACCGTCAGATGCGGCATCAGATTCAGTTCCTGATGGATCATGCAGATCCCGCTTTGCAGCGATTCGCGCGTGTTGGCGAAATCAACTTCCCTGTCCTCAAACAGGATCTGTCCCTCGTCTTTTCGGTAGATCCCGCAGAGAACCTTCATCAGCGTGGACTTTCCCGCGCCGTTTTCGCCGATCAGCCCGTGTACCTCGCCCCGCGCCAGCGTCAGCCGGCAGTCATCCAGGGCAAGTACGCCCGGAAACCGCTTTGTGATGTGTTCCATCCGTAAGATGACCTGATTCACTGCACACCCCTCTTTCCATGTGTGAAATCCGTTTGCCCGTGCTTTTCGTGCTTGCTCGCCGCGACCGCACCGTCTGCGTCTGCGCGCCTTTGCGCAGAACAATCTGTGCAATCCGCACAATCTTTCTTCCTAAAGCCTTTCTTCCTAAAGCGCAAACGTTTGCGCAAACGTTTGCGCGCTCGGGTAAAAATAATAAAGGAAGCCGTGCCCTCCTCTTTTTTTGAACGCCGTCGTCCTTCATTTCTGTTTTCATTATAGGAGTGCCATGTCATTTTGTCAATAATGTTTGCGAAAAAAAATAATAATTGTGCATTGTGCACAGGCCGCTCCGCATTTGCTGATGCAGTCTGAACAAGGGCTTATGGAAAAAGCACGCTGTCAGCGATGCGACGGCGCGCTTTTTCTGCGAATGATTCTGATTTTCCGGTCAGCGCGTCCCCTTGACTGCCTCGCCGCAGGACTGCCGTTTGACCAGCAGCGGCGCGAGCGAAATGCGCTGCACGGGCGCCTGTCGGTTGCCGATCCGCTCCTTGAGCAGACGCAGCGCCTCAATGCCGATCTGATAGCAGGGCTGTGCCAACGCTGTGAGGCGCGGTTCGAGATACTCCGCCCACTCAAAGTCGCCGAACGAGGCCAGCGCGACATCCTCCGGCACGCGCAGGCCGAGCCTTGTGAAAGCGCGCATGGCGCTGTACACCATGCGGTTGTTGGCGGCGATCCAGGCCGTCGGGCTGTTGCCCGACGTCATGGCGCGCAGAATCGCCTCGGTCAGCATATTCTTGCGGTAGTCGCCCGCAATCAGCCAGCTGTCGTTCTGCTCCAGGCGGCACTCGCGGATCACGTCGTTGTAGCCGCGGATGCGCTCCTCGGTGGTGCTGATGCCGCCGAAGCCCGCGAGAAAGCCGATCTTCCGGTAGCCGAGGCCGACCACGTAGCGCACGAGCAGCTTGGTGGACTCATAGTTCTCCACACCGACAAAGTCAAAGTCGCCGCCGATCGAGCGGTCGATCATCACGACGGGCACCTGCATCCGGCGCAGGTATTCCAAACTGAATTTGTCCGAATCGCGGGTGGGCGACCAGATGATGCCGTCCACGCGGCGCTCGCAGAACGCACGGATGATCTCGTGCTCCTTCTGCGGATCCTCATCCGATGAAGAAACGAACACCTGATAGCCGTCCTTGCGCGCCTCGGTGTCAATGATGTGCACAACGTCGGTGAAAAACTCGTTTTTGATGTCGGTGACCAGCAGGCCGATCGTCTGCGTCTGCGCCTGCTTCAGCCCCTTGGCCATCAGATTTGGGATGTAGCCGGTCTCCTCGATCGCGCGCAGCACCCGCTGCCTTGTGTCTTCATTGACGGGCCGTGTGCCGTTCAGCACGTGCGACACCGTGGAGATCGAGACCTTGGCCAGGCGGGATACATCGTTGATAGTTGCTTTCATAGTGTTACTCCGATCCGATCGTCCGATCGCCGCGCAAACGTTTGCTTTCTCAGCCGTATCTTGCCGCAATCCGCGTCCGTTATTTACTTATGTGTTTTTATGGTAGCACATTTTTCCGCAATTTTCAAGAGCGAATCCGAATTTCCGAAAAAGCTGCAAAAAGCCTGTGCAGAATCTGCGCAGGCTTTTTGCAATACGGTTTACCGCCGCACGATGCTGCAAAGCTCGCCGAGGGCGACATCGCCGCCGGTGAAATGCAGCTCCAGCTTTTGCACACGCACATCCGCGGGCAGCCCCGCAAAGCGAAGGACGGCGGGGCGCAGCGGATCGTCGGCGGTGAATGCGGCTGCATCCGTTATGTACGTGTCGTTGACAACAGCCGTTACCGCTGCGGGCAGACGCGCCGCATCCGGCGTGCCGTAAACCCACAGGCTGTGCAGCTGCACAGGGGCGGGATAGGTCAGCGTCACGCTGCCGCTGTCGGCGGCGAACGCATAGGCATCCGCTTGATTCTCTGCGGCAAACGGGATCACGCCGTCGGTCAGCGCATCGACCGCACCGCCGAGCGTCCGACAGGAGGACGCCACCGTCACGCCGTCTGTCTGTCGGTACAGACCGTGCGCGCCGGACGGGAGCGGCTGCACAAAATCCGAGGTGGGCCCGTTGACCGTCAGCCTGCCGTCCGGGCGGAAGATCAGACGGTCGATGCAGGGCGTGCGATCGGCATCCGGGTTGATCTTCTGATCCACAGCCGTCAGCGTATGGTACACGATGTAGTCCTCCGTACCGTCCGGTGAGCGTGTCAGGTTGCAGTGCCCCGTGCCCGCAGTGCTCTTGCCGTCACCGACGAGAATCGGGTTCTCCGCCGCCTTGGTATACGGACCGAGCGGCGCAGTCGCCGTGGCATAGCCGACGGCATAGTGCCGCGACGCATAGTAGTTGGCGGTGAACAGCAGATAATAGATGCCGCTTTGCTTGATCGCGCAGGGGCCCTCGTTCCAGATCACGCTGCCGCTCAGCAGTTCCCAGGGCGATGTCGGCGTGGCAAGCAGCACAGGCTCGCCGATCGTGCCGCTGAGGTCGGCGGCAAGTTCGACCCCATAGGTCTCACTGACGCGCTTATCCCCCCGATAATTCTCGCAGTTGTCGCGGGAATAAAGCAGGTAAACGCGCCCGTCGTCGTCAAACAGCAGACTGGCGTCAATGACGCTGTAGCCCGGCGCAAACAGCGGGTGATCGTATACATCGACAAAGGGACCTGCCGGATCGTCCGCCCGCGCAAGCCCGATGCAGTGACGCAGCTTATTCACCGCAGTGCTCTCCGGCGTTTGAAACGCTGCCGAATACACCATGTAATAGGTGCCGCGGTATGCGTAGACCTCGGGCGCCCAATAGCAGGTCGTGCCGAAGGACTTTTCGGTCACCCGATAGGCGTCGCCGAGCGGCGTCCAGGTGTTGAAATCCGCGGACGACCAGCAGGGATAATGTCCTCTGCCGGTGCAGTACATGTAATACTTCTTTTCGGGTTCGTTGTAAAGGATAAACGGGTCGCCGATGTGCGAAATCTTTCGGTACGGACTGGTAAAGCCGTCCGCATCGTCGGATGCGGCGGTCGGAATTCGGATCAGTTCCTGCATAAAAATTCTCCTTATCTTGATATATTCAGTATAGCCTTCTGAGGCGCGTTTTTCAATCCTTTTCGGGTGTAAATTCCGCGCCGAAAAACTGCTTGCATAATGCCAAAAGCTCCCACTTTGCGGCGGGAGCTTTTGCTTTGTCAGTTTGCCTTTGCGTCGCGCATGGCGGCAACGGCGATGCGTGTAAAGATGACGCAGGCTTCGCCGCGCTTGATGTCATTCTGCGGGTTGTACTTGCCGCCCGCGCCGCCGACGATGCCCGCCTCGGCGAGCTTCTTCACGGCCGCCGCGGAGGGCAGCGTGTCGTCCATATCGGAGAGCGTGTAGGTGCGGATCGCCTTGTATTCGCTCTCGGGCAGGATGTTTGCAAAGACGATCGCCATCTCGCCGCGCGTAATGTTCTTGTTGTAGTCGGTGAACTGCCCATCCTTGATGATGCCGTTCTCGATGCAGTATGCGACGTAGGGCGTGTACCATGCCTCGCCCGCCGCTGCCGCACGAACCTTTGTGCCGTTGTACGCGGTGTGGATGTTGGCCGCCGCGGTCAGCGCCTGCGCGACCGTGAACGTCCCCTCGGGCGAGAACGCGGATGCGCTCGTGCCGTTGGCCAGGTCGTATTCATACGCCGTCTTCACATATTCGAGCGACCAGTGGGACGCGACGTCCGCAAACTGACCCGCATAGGTGCGGGTGGGTGCAAAGCCCCCCTTCTTATTGAGGGTGTCAAACGAGCTGCCGACCACGCCGAACGAGATCGTCTTGCCGACGGCGGCGCTGTAATGCAGCGCAAAGCCCTCCGCCGACTTGTCCTCCGGCTTGCGGTCAAATGCGCCGAGCGTGCCGCCCGTCCAGTTGAGGACGAAGCGCTGCATTGAAATCGGCTTGTCGCTGCATACCAGGCGCTCGATGTGCGCATTGCCGCCGAGGTTCAGCGTGGTGTCGGTGTTGCCCGCCGAGACGCCGTTGACCGGCGCGATATACAGCGTGCCGATCTTGGCATCGCCCTCGACCGTGACGGTCGCCGCGCCCGAGAAGTCGGAGTTGGCAAAGCCGCGCGAATAGGCGGCAATGGTGATACCCTCACCGCTGCGCACCGTGATCTCCACGGGGTCGCTGCCACTGGCCTGCGGCTTGGCCCCGTCGCTGGTCATCGCCTGCCCCGCCTGATAGCCGCCGCAGATTGCAAACGCCGAAGCAAAGGAATTGCCGTCAAATTTCGCGCCGTCGCTGGTGATCGTGACGCCGGTGTCGATGGTGACGGGATAGTGGTTGGCGATGACGAAGAAGTAGTTGTCGAGCAGGTGGAAATCGAGGTCGCGGAACACATATGCGCCCGCACACATGAAGCGCTGCCCGGAGACGGTGTACTTCGCGCCCTGCGTGCGGTAGTCCACACCGTCATACACGGCGGTAATCGTCACCGTGCCGGAAAATTCCTCCGTGTAGGCGAAGAACGTGGTCTGCTTGAATTCGCCGACGAGCACCACCGTGGCGTCGTCGCGCGAGAGGTCGAGCGCATCCATCGCCGCGGTCAGTCTGCCGATGGGCGCGTCCGGCGACGAGCCGTCACCCGTGCCGCCCGTGGCGAGAAAGACCACATTGTCCGCCGCGGCCGCCGCAAGGGACAGCGCAAACAGCGAGAGGACAAGCAGGAAAAGGGAAACCAGCTTCCGGTTGTGTTTCATTTTACATACTCCTTTACGCAGAAATTTCGGTATATTTTATTTTTGCTGCCCGGCAACGACCACGATCTCGCAGAGAGTCGCCGTGCCGGAAGCAGCGGATGCCGCCTCAAAATACAGCTTCACCGTCTTTGTCTGTGTCCCTGCCGGCAGATTGCCGCAGGTCAGCACCACGGGGGTCTGCCCCTCAACGGCGGAAAAATTCTTCGCACGCAGACGGTAGGTATCGTCCAGCACCGCCGAGACGCTCTTCGGCGAGAGGGTCACATGCTCCGTCCCCCAGATCCACAGCGCCGACAGCTCGACCGCGCTGTCAAACTCCAGCGTGATGCAGCCGTCCGCCGTGACCTCAAAGCGATAGAGATCTGCGTCGCCGAGCTTGCTTGTGACGACACCGTCGAGCAGGTTTTCCGCGCTGCCGTTCAGCGTCGGGTAGCTTGACGTGATCTTCACGCCGCTGTATTTCTTATAGAGCCCGTTTGCCCCCGATGGGATCGGCTGCATGTAGACGGAAGGCCCGCTGACCGCAAGGCTGCCGTCGGGGCGCACGACCAGCTTGTCAAAGCAGGGGGTTCGGTTTGCCACGGGATTGGTGGTCTGCGTCACGTCGGCGTGGGAATGGTACACAAGGTACAGTTCGCTGCCGTCCGGCGAGCGCGTGACACTGCAATGCCCCGTTCCCGAGGTCTTTTTGCCGTCACCGATCAGGATCGGGTTCTCCGCCGCCTTTGTATAGGTGCCGAGCGGCGACGATGCCGTTGCATAGCCGACCGAGTAGGCGGCGGAGGCGTAATAGTTGGCGGTGAACAGCAGATAATACGTCCCGTTTTGCTTGAATACGCAGGGCCCCTCGTTCCAGAGCGTGCCGCCGCTCTTCAGCTCCCATGCCGACGTCGGCGTGGCGAGCAGCACCGGCTCGCCGACCGTGCCGCTGAGGTCGGACGCAAGCTCGATCCCGTAGACCTGGCTTGTTTTCTTGCCGTCCACCACATTCTCGGAGCAGTCGCGCGCATAGTAGAGATAGATTTTGCCGTCGTCGTCAAAAAGCAGGCTTGCGTCAATGACGCTGTAGTCCGGCGCAAACAGCGGATGGTCGTACACATCGGTGAAGGGGCCTGCGGGATTGTCCGCCTTTGCCAGCCCGATAGAGTGCCGCAGCCCCGTCGAGGACAGGCTGCCCTCGACCTTGCGCGCCGCCGAATAGACCATGTAGTACGCGCCGTTCCATTTGTAGACCTCGGGCGCCCAGTAGTTCTGCGTGCCGAAGGACTTTTCGGTCTCGGTATAGGCGTCGCCGAGCTCCGTCCAGCTCTTGAAGGTGTCGGAGGACCAGCAGCGGAATTTGCCGCCCGTGCAGTACATGTAATACTTGCCGGATGCCTCGTCGTACAGCACAAAGGGGTCTCCGATGTGCGAGATCTGCCGGTAGGGGCTGACGAAATAGTCCGCACCGTTTTGCCGGCTGTTTGCAATGTCAATCAGTTCGTTCACTTTCTTCTCCGTTGTCGCACTTGTTGCCGCGGTTGTATCTGCCGCGCTTGTGGCCGCGCTTGTGGCCGCGCTTGTGGCCGCGGTCGTGTCTGCCGTCGCTTCGGCGGTTGCCGCCGTCGCGGTTGTCTCCGTTGTCGCTTCCGGCGGTTCGGTCGTCGCCGCAGACGTCCCGGCCGTGGCGGGCACGCTTGTCGCGTCCGTGTCGGTCGTCACCTCTGCGGAGGCGGTCGTCACCTCTGCGGAAACGGTCGGCGCCGATGTGTCCGCCGACGAGGCGGGCGGCTGCGTATCCGGTGCGGGCTTCTCCCCGCAGCCGGGCAGCGCGAGCGCCGCCGCAAGCAGGCAGAGCGCAATGATCTTTCTTTGTTTCATGCCTTTGTTACCTTTGTCACGGTATAGGTCTCGCTGTTGTAGTCCACCGTGAACACCGTACCGTCCGAATAGGTCGTGCGGTAAACGCCCTCGGCGAGCTTCTCGTGGTTCTCCATGAACTCATACTGGAGGTGCTTGTACTTCTCGTACTCATCATAGGCGACCTTGATGGCATCCACGGCGCGCTCGATGTCATCGTCGTTTGCGCAGTGCAGGTCGAGGTCACCCATCCAGTTGCGGTCGGCGCCGAACTTGCTGTAGAAATACATGACCGGGCGTCCGCCGTACTCGAGGAACTTCAGGTGCTGGTACTCCTCCTTGACCGGATAGTTGACGGTCTGCGAGGTCGGGTTGGAAAGGACGATGCCGTGATACACCAGCTGCCAGAACGGAATGCCCTCGTCAAACAGCGCGCACTGCTCGTGCGTCAGCCTTGACTGCACGCCGATATAGAGCGCCGCGTCAAGGTATTCGTTCATGTAGTCCATATACCCCTCGGACTGGAAGCCGCCGAAGAGATCGCGGCAATACGCGGCGACTTTCCTGTGGTAGTCCCATGCGTCCTTGCGGGAGACGGGGTGGTTCTTGTCATAGCACTTCTCGGGGATGATGGCGGTCAGCTCATCGTTGTAGTGCAGTCCCTCAAAGCCGTAGCCGCGCACCTTCGGAAAGTCCTTGGTGACATAGTTTTCCCAGGCGGTTCTGGCGCAGAGGTGATAGGGCTCGCCGCCGTTGAGTCCGTCTTTCTTGTAGTGGTCGCGGATATAGGGCTCGGGATCGCCGCAGGCGTTTTTCTTCTTGGTTAAGAGGTCGCGGTCGAAGTTGTCCGCGATCTCATACGCGCCGCAGGAAACCGTGTGGCAGACCACCTGATAGCCCAGTCGCTGCGCCTTGGCGATGAAGGCGCGCAGCGCCTCGTCGCCGCCGAAACGCTCGTCCGAGGGATACTGCTGCGGGAATCGCCCGTCATGCCCGCCGGGTCCCCAGCCGACGAGGCAAATCTCCGCCTTGTCGATCCCTTTTGCCTGCATACGATCAACGATCTTGTTCAGTCGCTCGACATCGCAGGCGACAAACATCTCGGGCTCGTTTGCAAGGTTCTGGTGGCGCACCGGGGTGGGAATCGGCTTCCAGCCCATGCGGATGCGCAGCTCCATGCCGTCCGCCGCGCGGCGGAGCGGCTCGCGCAGGGCGGCGCGCTTTCGCAGCGGCACACAGCCGCAGAAATCCAACTGATACTGCCGGTAGGCGCGCGCCATCGCGGAATAGTCGGCACCCGGCATGCGCGTGTAGACGATCTCGACATCCTCGTCCGGTTCGTCGCCGTCAAAGCGGAACTGCGGCGTGACGGTGTAGACACCGTTCTTCACTTCGATCTCAAATCTGCCGTCAAATGCTTCCCCACGGATATGGACAAAGACCGCGCGTTCGCTCTCGCAGGCAAAACCGCAGACCAGCGTTGCGGTCGGCCAGGTTTTGAAGAGCGTGTCTGGCTTTTCATCAAAGCGGGTGAGTGCAAAGCCATAGTAGAAGTTGGTGGGATAAAACATATAGCCCGCATCGCCCGCATGCGCGGTCGTCAGCGTGGATTCCACCCGCAGGGTCTCCATGCGCGGGTTTGACAGCGCTTCGCGCGGGATGACCAGGCGGATCTCGTCGCCGTGCTCGCGGACGGCGGGCGTAAAGGTTTTTGTAAAGCCGCCGACCGTGACGCCGGTAACCTTGAAGCTGTAGTTGTTCATAATTCCTCCGTATACCGATGAGATGCTTTCAGTATATCGGTTCGGGATGCCGTTTTCAATGTACTTTTTCACACGGCTATTGTATTTTTTGAGCAAAAAAGCGGGCAGACGCATAGCGTCTGCCCGCTTTTTTTCCGGTATGCTTTTATCAGTTGGAGAAGAATTCTTCCCAACTTTTTTTCTGATACTGCGCGGACGCCGTGTCAAAATCGTTCAGCGCACCGCGAATCTCGTATTCGCCGGGGTTCTCGCCGCTTGTCAGCAGAATATCGCTTGCCGCAAGCGTCACTTTTTCCAGGGTCGGCGCTGTGTAGATGGTCTGTTTCATTCCGTTCACGCTTCCTTTCACCCGATAATTGTGTTGACGCTTGCGCCGACTGCGAGCGGCAGTGTGATCTGCACGCCGTCCGCCTCGACAAATGCCCAGGCATAGACGGGCGTATCCAGCTCATCATGCGGGATGAAGGCAAGGTCGAGGACAAGCGTGGTCTCCGTGCCGGGGGCTTTCGTATAGGCAACCAGCTTTGCGTCGCCGATGGCGCTTGTCTTGGCAACGAAGATGCCGTAGCGGGTCACGTTTGCGTTCGCTGCCGTCACGAGCTTTACGATCATGCGGATCGTGCCTTCACCGGCTTTGTTGGTCTCTGCCGAGAGACTGTTGCTGCCGAGCTCCAGCTTTGCCGTTTGCGCGGGAATCTCGCGGGTCTCAAAGGCATCGCAGTTTTTGCAGATGCGCTTTTCTTCGCCCTTCGTGCCGAAGCCGGCGGGTGTCGTGGTCGTCCATTCGCCAAAGGCGTGACCGGTCTTCGGGAGCGTGATTTCCTCGGTTGTCGAGCAGGTCTTGCAGGTGTAGAGCGCTCTGCCCTCCGCCTGGCAGGTTGCGGGCGTCAGCACCTTGCCGTTTTCGGTATCAAAATCGTGTGTGTGCGTCGTCTCTGCCGTAAAGCCGGAGGCGTAGATCGTTGCATAGTTGCTGCCCTTCTGCACATCTTCGGTTGCTTCCAGCGTGACATCGCCGCCGTCGGCAATGCTCAAACCGACCGGGGCTGCAGCCGTACCGCTGGGCATCATCTTAAACAAGTCGATACTGCCGTCCGTCCAAAGCAATGTGAGGCTTTGGGCTGTCATGTTGTTCACGCGGGTGCCGTAAAGATATTTCACGCTGCCGCCGATGACCCGGACATTGATATTGCCGACATCGGTATATCTTGAACCCGAACCGGCTGCATCCAGCTTTGCCACCCGGGCAGTGCCGCCGATCGTTACATGAATGTCCCCACCTGTAATACGGTTGGCTTCAGCGCCGACATTGCCGCGCGGACCACCGACCACGATCATATCGTTGCCGGACATAACCGTGACGTCGGTCGGCTTTTGCATTAATGCTTTCAGTGCATCGGTCGTGTATGTCTTGCTGGTCGGTCCGCCGCCGAATCCCCATTGACAACCGCCGATAATCCAAAATGCTTTACCGTCTTGGCTGCCGTCAAAATTTTTCATGGTCACACCCTCGCCGATGGTGACAGCGTGGTGCTGACCGACCAGCAGAAACGAACCGCCTGTCGTCTCAAAGGTCATGTTCTCAAAGGTGGTATCATCTGCCAATGCAAAACGGTTGCCGTTGACCTTGTAGACAGCCTTGTTCGTCTTGCGGTAGTCTACATCGCCATACACGCTGGTGATGGTGATGGACTTTGCGGAGTGTGCGCGCGCAAAATTGCCAACCTGCGTAAATTCGCCGCAGACAACAACCGTGCAGTCCTTGTCGGGATCAAGCAGACTGTACGCCGTGTTGATGGACGAGGTCGCCGTCTCCGGGGTCAGACCGTCCGCCGTATTGGTGCCGCTTCCGCTCAGGTACACAACGGTTTCCGTGCCTGCCGCCGAGGCGCAGAGTGCAAATGTCAGCAGCATCAGAAGTGCCGCGACAAGCGCAATGCCGAATTTGCCGAAATGTTTTTTCACTGTGTTCAATCTCGTGTTCAATCTCCTTTCATCGATGCCCGTGCATCGTATGTTCTCTTTATTATATCTTTATTATATAGGGTAACAATTCGCTTTGCCCCCTGTCAAGCAGACAGAGAAAACAACAAACAAAAACAATCAAAACAAAAACAAAAACAGTAAACAGAAATAACAAATGAGGTCTCCTCATGGTGCTGCCGCGCGGAAGCGGTCGGCATTTTTTCGTCATTTCAGGTGTCCGCTCTAAGGATATTGTAGCAACCGCCGCTTTGCATTCCAATGTATTTTTCGGGAGAATGGTTGTATTTTTCAACAAAGCTTGCTATAATGGACGCAAAGGAGGGATCGCCATGGCTGAATTGCTTTCCCTTGACGCCATTGAACCGAAGCATCTTTTCTGTGACATATACGGGCTGCCCCAGCGCTGGCAAAAGGGTGAGAGCTGGAGCTTTATCGGCTCGCCGCGCCGGGATCACGGCTTTGCCTACATCCTCTGCGACGAGGTCTACATCCGCCTTGCCGACGACGCGGAGCGGCATTTCCGTCGCGGCAGTCTTTTGTATATTCCGAAGGGCTATGAATACTATATCGAATTTCGCGGCACGACCGGGAATGTCTCGGACATCCTCGTCAACTTTGACATCCGCGACATCAGCGGCGGCGAATACGCCCTGGCGGACGAGGTGACCTGCCTGCTCCGCACCGTGCCGCCCCAGCTGGCAAACGACATCGAAAAGCTGGCGGAGGCAAGCACCAACCTGAAGCATCCGGCGCTGCGCGTGACCCGCATGTTCTATGCCATGCTGGAAAGCCTGCTCGCCTACACCATGCTGCTGCGCGCCGACGGAGATGCCGAAGCCGACCCGACCGCGCCCGCCCGCTTCTACATCGACCACCACATCGGCGACAAGATTGCGGTGGCGGAGCTTGCAAAGATGTGTCTGCTGTCCGAATCGGCGTTCCGCCGCGCGTTCCATGCGGCAACCGGCATGTCCCCCGCGCAGTACAAGGTGCATGTCAAGATCCGCAAGGCGCAGGATCTGCTCGCCGGCACGCCGGAGGTCTCCATCGCAGAGATTGCGGACATTCTCGGCTTCTATGACATGTCCTATTTCTACAAATCTTTTACCGCGCAGGTCGGCAAAACACCGGGACAATACCGCGAGGAGGCGCAGGCGGCGCGCTGATCGAATATCGGAAAATACAATTCACAGCGCGGATTCTACAATGCGGAAGTGCGCGGAAATGTGCTACCATAGCTTCAGAAAATGTTTACAACGGAGGCATTTTATGAAGCGAACAATTTTATATGCTGCGGCGCTCGCGCTGTGTATCACGGCGCTGACCGCCTGCGGCAGGGACGAAACGCCGCAGGGGACGACCGCATCCGACGCAACAACCGAGCCCGCCACCGAGGTCACGGGCGAGGTGCTCGGCGTGCCGACCCATGCCGACTACGGCGGGGAGACCTTCTCCATCCTGACGGCGGGCAACGTCGCGCACCGCGACTTCACCTTTGACGAGCAATCCTCGCTGCCGTTGGACTCGGCGCAGTACCGCCGCCGCGCACGTGTTGAAGAAGACTACAAGGTCAAGATCGAGCAGACGCGTATGCAGGGCTATTCCAGCGGCGCGGGTCCCGGATTCATGGAAGTCAGCACCGCGGTGAACGCTGGGGAGACCAAATGGGACCTTGCGCTGATCGCAGGCTATGACGTGAGCGTGCTCGCCTACAACGGGCTGCTCTACGACCTGAATTCCGTCCCCGGCATCGACCTCACAAAGTCCTGGTGGGATCAGAAAGCCAACGAGAGCCTCGCGATGAACGGTGTCATGTTCTTCTCCACCGGCGAGATCACCGTCTCGGACAATAACGCCGCCTTTGTCATCATGTTCAACAAAGAGCTGATGCGTAACTACGCACTGGACGACCCCTATCAACTGGTCTATGACGGCAAGTGGACAATGGGCAAATTCGCAGAGTTGTGCAAGACCGTCACGGAAGATCTCAACCAGGACGGCAAAATGGATGAAAATGACCGTTTCGGTCTGCTCGTGTGGGATGACTCGGTGGTTGGCATTGTCAACGCCGCCGGGCAGCGCTGCTGCACGATCGAGGACGGCGATATCAAGCTGACGCTTTACAACGAGACGACGGTCTCCGCGCTGGAAACCTACTTCTCCATCGCCTACGACACGCAGTACGCGTTTACCTATCAGCGAGGCGGCAGCGGCACCGACTATGAAAAAAGGCTGTGGGAGGGAGATCACGGTCTGTTCTGGACGACCTATATGGGTATCGTCCCCACCTTCCGCGAGATGGAGAGCGATTTCGGTCTGCTCCCTTATCCCAAGCTGACCGAGACGCAGGACGCCTACTACAGCACGGTTGCCCCCTTCAACTCGCAGTTCATCTGCGTGCCGCTGGTGCAGGATGATATTGAGCGCACCGGCACAATCACCGAGGCGCTTGCTTACTACGGCAAGGAGATCGTCACGCCGGTCTACTATGATGTGAACCTCATCGGGCAGTCCACACGCGACGAGGAATCCGCCGACATGCTGGATATTATCTTCAATTCCTTCGTCTTCGACATCGGCTACTACTATCAGATCGGACCGTACAACAAGGAACTGATCTACATGGTGCGCGCGTACGACACGAATTTCGCCTCGCGCTACGACGCCAAAGTGCGCACGGCAGAAACGCTGCTCGGCGTCATCAACGAATACTACAAGGACGCCGTCGCCAGATGGAAGACAGAGTGAAAGCGTGATTCTGTTTTCGCCATTTGAAAAGATGGCTTCGACAACAACAATTCTCAGGCTTCCCTTGGGGGAAGCTGGCGTGGTACACGCCTGATGAGGGACCGTGCAAAGCAGACATCGCTCTATGCTACCGGCTACCTGCAATCCATCATCCGTCGCCATTCGGCGATGCCTTCCCCATAAGGGAAGGCTTTGAAACACAAAAAACAGGCTCTCCGTGCGGAGGGCCTGTTTTTTGGTCTGTATGTTACTGTTTTCCGAGGAAAGAGGCGACATAGTCGCGCTCGGCGGCGAAGGAAGCGGGCGATGTGCCGCCTGCCGAGGTGCGCTTTGCCACGCAGGTCTCGAGCTTGATGGCATCGTAGAGATCCGCCTCAAAATTCGCATCGAACTGTTTGTAAACGTCGAGCGGAATCGCATCGAGCACGGTGTGTTCGCGAACGGCGTAGGCGACGATGCCGCCGACCGTCTTGTATGCGGTGCGGAAGGGTTCCCCACGGCCGACCAGGTAATCCGCGAGGTCGGTTGCATTGATGAAGCCGCCCTGTGCCGCCTTGTACATCGCGTCGGCGTGCACCTCCATGGTGGCAACCATCGGCGCGAACACGTCGAGGCACATTTTCACGGTATCCACGCTGTCGAAGACCGCCTCCTTGTCCTCCTGCATGTCCTTGTTGTAGGCAAGCGGCAGCCCTTTCAGCATGGTGAGCGTGGCGATCAGATTGCCGTAGACCCGCCCGGTCTTGCCGCGCACCAGCTCCGCCATGTCCGAGTTCTTTTTCTGCGGCATGATGCTCGACCCAGTGGTATAGGCGTCCGAGAGGGTGACAAAGCCGAACTCAAAGCTCGACCAGAGGATGATCTCCTCCGCAAAGCGGGAGAGATGCATCGCAAGGATGGCAAACGCACTTTCCAGCTCCACCGCAAAATCGCGGTCGGATACGCCGTCAAGGCTGTTGAGCGCGATCGCGTCAAAGCCGAGCGCCGCCGCCGTCATTTCGCGGTCGATGGGATAGGTCGTCCCCGCCAGCGCGCAGCAGCCGAGGGGGGACACATTCATACGGCGAACGGCATCCGCAATGCGCCCCGCGTCGCGGATGAGCATCATGGCATACGCTAAGAGATGGTGCCCGAAGGTGATGGGCTGCGCCCTTTGCAGATGCGTGTAGCCGGGCAGAATGGTGTCCTTGTGCGCCTCGGCAACCTCAAGCAACGCCGCAATGAGTGTGCGCAGCTTCTCGTCGATCTCGCCGCAGGCAGCGCGCAGGTAAAGCCGCAGATCCAGCGCGACCTGGTCGTTGCGGGAACGGGCGGTGTGCAGACGTTTGCCGACGTCGCCGATGCGCGCGGTCAGTTCCGCCTCGACAAACATGTGAATATCCTCGGCGTCGGGCAAAATCTCAAGCTTGCCCGCGTCAATATCCTCGAGGATTGCGCCGAGCGTGTCGATGATCAGCGCGCTGTCCGCCGCGGCGATGATGCCCTTTGCACCCAGCATGGCGGCATGCGCCATCGAGCCCTCGATATCCTGCCTGTACATCCGCTTGTCCACCGCGATGGAGGAATTGAAGTCGTCCGCCACGCGGTCGAGCGCACCCGCGGTGCGCCCTGCCCACATCTTATTCATACAGCCTCCGATGTGCCGTTTTTATTTCTTCTTTGCGTTCTTTGCAGCGACCTGCGCCTGTACCGAGATCGGCAGACCGAACAGGTTGATGAATCCGGCGCTGTCCGCCTGATTGTAGACGTGATCCTCGCCGAAGGTTGCGATCTCCTCGGAATAGAGCGACCAGTCGCTCCATGCGCCCGCCTTGATCATGTTGCCCTTGTAGAGCTTGATTTTCACCTTGCCGGTGACGTGCTCCTGCGTCTTGGTGACGAAGGCGGAAAGCGCTTCGCGCAGCGGCGTGTACCACTGTCCGTTGTAGACAAGGTCCGCGAAGGTGACCGCCAGCTCCTGCTTCTTGTGCATGGTCATCTTGTCGAGGCAGAGCGTCTCGAGGTA
>QAKK01000037.1 GCA_003343845.1 Oscillospiraceae bacterium | reverse complement strand
TAGCTCAGTGGATAGAGTGCCCGGCTACGAACCGGTAGGTCGCAGGTTCGAATCCCGCCAGGCGCGCCAAAACGAAAAACCACCCAACCGGGTGGTTTTTTGTTTTGCGATGCAGGGATTCGAACCGTCCGATAGAAGAATGCAGCAAACGGCAGGCGTTTTTTGTGGTTTCGCACAGCGAAATCGCCGCCCGCATTTTGGCGGCGAAACAAAAAAGGCGGGGCGGAGCCGCGTGCGGTCTCCGCCTGAATCCCGCCAGGCGCGCCAAAGAAAAAACCGTTGACGAAAGTCAACGGTTTTTTCAGTTCGATTCGCTTTTAGCGAATCGAATATCGCTGCGCCAAGGGCGCAATATTGCTTTTGCCGCGCAAGACTATCGCATGCGGCAGAGCCGCATATTTCGCGTATGCGCGCCTCTTGGGCTTCCCCTTCCCCACACAAAAATTGCCGCAAACGGGCAATTCCGTTCGCGGCAATTTTTCTTCATAATATTTGTTCGATATTTATTCGCCCATGCTCTTGGCAAAGGTCTCGTTGATGGCGTTGATCGTCGCCTCCGCGCTCGAGCGGTAGGTCTCATAGATCGACGACAGCGCCGAGCGGGTGACAAACAGTCTGCCGAGCTCGTTCTTGTATGTACCGATGTTGTAGTAGATGCCGACGTCGAAGACACGGCTGGCAAAGATGATGTCCAGCATTGCCACGCTCTCCTCGTCGCGCACCGACTTGCCGATCAGCGTCTGGTCGTAGTACGCGGGCGTGAGCAGCTTCTTGCCCTGGTATGCAAGCGCCTCCAGCACGATGCCGCTGCGCTCATAGCTCTTCACAAGCTCGGGCACGCAGAGGAACTGGCAGTGGAATGCGCTGACGTTGTGCCCGTATTCCTTCTGCTCGCTGTTCAGCTTGGGGTACGGCAGAATACCGAAGTCCAGCTCGCTGTCGCGGTGGCGCTCGGCGGTTGTGACCGTGTTGAGGTAGAAGACCGCGCGGTTCGAGTTGAAGATCGTATCGCGGTTGGTGTTCCAGACCTTGGAGGGCGTCCCCGCGCCGGTCGAGTTATCATACTGATAGTTGTACACATGCGCCTGGTCAAACACGATGTTCTCAAACGTGTCATACAGGTTGAGCACGCGCTCGTTGTACAGCGTGAGCTCGATCTCGCCGCGATCGTTGATCGAGGCGATCTTCTCGCCTGCCGCCGCGAGGATCGCGGTCATCGGGTCGTTCCAGGTGAGCAGACCGTAGAGGTCGTTCTCGTCATAGACGCCGTTGTTGTCCATGTCCTGTCCGACCTGCTTGACCAGCGCGCCGAAGGTCTCGAGCGTCCAGTTGTTGGATGCAACGAGATCATAGGGGTTATCCAGTCCGTAGCTTGCGATCATGTCCTTGTTGAACAGAATCGCGTGCGTGATCATGTTGTCCACCACGCTGATGTCGCCGGTGGTATAGAACATTTTGCCGCGGATCATCAGATCTTCGTTTGCCTTCTGATCCCACCAGGACTTGGTGAGGTCAATGTGCGGGATGTCGGCAAGATCGTGGATGTAACCGCTGTAGGCAAGCGTCGCCACGTCGAATGTACCGATCATCGCAGCGTCGTATTTCTGATCGCCCGCCATATAGTCGGTGTAGATCTTCATGTAGCCGTCGCCCGTGCCGCCTGCCGAGCCGAAGCGCGTGATGTCCTCGTTCAGGACTTCAACGCCCCAGGTCTCCTTGATCTGCTGGTTCCGGCGGTAGATCGCCTGTTCCACCGAGGTGCCGTCGCTGCCATCCGCAGCGAAGTCATTGCGGGCAAAGTTGCCGCTGACCAGGATGTTGAACGCACCGGCAATGTCCACCGATGCGGGATCGGGCAGATCCGGCTTCTCCTCGGTGACAACGGGCTCGGTGGTTTCGGCTGTTGCGTCGCCCGACGTGGTAACATTCGTCGTCTTTCCGCCGCAGGCAACCAGTGACGAGCCGAGCGTGAGAAGCGCGAGCAGCAGTGCAAGTGTCTTTTTCATAATTGCATTCCTTTCTTTCGCAAACCCTGCAAAATGTGTTCTCCGTGTACATTGTACACAAGCCTTCGCATTCTTGCAATGCAAAATCTGTTGAAAGCGCTTCGGTCAAAGTTGGATTTTTTTCACCGCGCCGGGTGCATTGACTTCACCGCGCCTGCGTGGTATACTGAAGGAAAGGCGGGATACGGGGCGCATTTAGGCTTCCCCCTTGGGGGAAGCTGGCGTGGCACACGCCTGATGAGGGGTAGGACGCGCAAGCGTCCGTTTGTGCAGTCCCGTTCTGTTCTGTAGAGACGCCATTCTGACGAATGGCTACCCCTCATCCGCCGCCGTTCGGCGGTACCTTCCCCCAAGGGGGAAGGCTTGATTAGATATGCACGAGCGGGCGACCGATGGTCGCCCCTACGAGAATGTGCGCATCTTCCCCCGATATTTCCCGCACAAAGGAGAATCGTATGACCGACATTGCTGTTTACGCAGGCTCGTTTGATCCGTTTACAAACGGGCACATGGACATTGTGAAAAAAGCCGCGCGCCTGTTTGCGCACCTGTATGTGGTGATCGCCACCAACACCGAAAAGCCGCGCGCTTTTGACGCCGCGCAGATGCGCGACGCGATCGAGCGCACGCTCACCGATGCGGGCATCTCCAACTGCACGGTCTGCATCCACACCGGGCTGACGGCGGATTTTGCCGAAAAGGTCGGCGCATCCTATCTTGTGCGCGGGCTGCGCAACAGCCTCGACTACGGCTATGAGGAGAACATCGCCGCCGTCAACCGCGCGCTCTGCCCCGCGCTCGACACGGTCTATTTCCGCGCCGAGAACGCCGCCCTCTCCGCAACCCTGGTGCGCGAGCTCTGCCGCTACGGCGATATCCGCCGCGCGGCTGCATACGTTCCCGCCCCGGTTTTTGCCGTGCTGGAGGCGCGCGGAAAGTAAAGTGCAAAGAAAGTGCAAAATATGAAACTTTCCGAAAAGAATTATACATATTTGTGCATTGTCTTTATTTTCCCGATGTGCTAAAGTAAAAGAAAAACATCAGACACCGGAGGCTTTCATGACAGAGACCTTTCACAATCCGATCATCGAAGAGGGGGCAGACCCCTTTGTTACCGCATGGCAGGGCAATTATTACTACGTTTACAGCGTCGGCGACGCCCGAATCGAGGTCAGCCGCGCGGACAACATCCATCACCTCACCCGCGCGGGCAAATGCGTGTTCCGCCCGGAACCGGATATGCCCTATTCCAAGCAGCTCTGGGCGCCCGAGATCCACGAGATCGACGGCGACTGGTATCTGTACGTCGCGGCGGATGACGGTGACCCCGTCAACCACCGGATGTATGTGCTCCGCTCGAGGGACAAGACGCCGGACGGCGAATATGAGATGATCGGCGTGCTCCGCGCCGAGCCGGACTGTCTCGCGATCGACGGCACGGTGCTGCATCACGACGGCAAGCTCTATTTCGTCTGGTCTGGCTGGGACGAGGGTGCATCGGTCTGGATTCCGCACAATCAGAGCATCTTCATCGCCGAGATGAAGTCGCCCACCGAGATCGGCTCGCGCCGCGTGCTGCTTTCAAAGCCGGACTACGACTGGGAAAAGCACGGCGCGGTCAAGGACAAAAACGGCAAGATCGCCCCGATGGTCAACGAGGGGCCGCAGATCCTGTACAAGGATTCCACGATCCACATCGTCTATTCCGCATCTCACAGCATGACGCGCTACTACTGCCTCGGGCTGCTCACCTTCCGTGGCGGCGACATTCTTGACCCTGCCGCATGGGTCAAGTCCGATCACCCGGTCTTCTCCGAGAGCGAGGGCACGCACGGCACGGGGCATTGCTCCTTTGTCAAAGCGGTGGACGGCAAGACGGATTTCATCATTTATCATGCCATGCGCACGCCGGACGGCGGCTGGAGATCCCGCGGATTCCGCGCGCAGCCCTTCACCTGGGACGGCGACATGCCGGTCTTCGGCAAGGCGGCAACCCCGGAAGACGCGATCGAGATCCCCGTGCGGTGAGGGGAAGTCAAAAGCACGCACAAACTTTGTGGGGATCGATGCCCTAAGCCTTCCCCCAAGGGGGAAGCCTAAAGAAAACACAAGCCTTGCAGGACATGACTACGCACATGCAATGCCCAAACGGCAATCGACCAACACAAAAAAGCCACCCGAACGGGTGGCTTTTTCCTTATTCTTTTGCTTATTTCGAGATCTCGATCGAGAGGTCGTACATCTTCTTGAACGCTGCAAACTTCTCGGCGCAGAATTCACGCATCCAGGCAACGGTCTCGGCATCAAACTTCTGCAAATCGCCGTCCTTCAGCTTATCCTTGTACATGCGGTCGAGGATCAGCGCCTTGCCGATATCCATCGTGGTGATCTCGCCCTTCTGCTCACAGAGAACGATGTTGCTCTTGCCTTCGAGCAGCGCCTCGACTGCCGCCGCACCCATCTCCGAGCCGAGCATGCGGTCGCGCAGGGTCGGGCTGCCGCCGCGGACGACGTGTGCCGGACGTGCAAAGCGGGTCTCGATGCCGGTCTTCTCGGGGATCAAGCCGGTCAGCTTTTCACCGTAGCCGGGCAGACCCTCGGAAACGATAATGATGAAATTGCGCTTGCCCTTCTCGCGAGAGTTCTTCAACTCCTCGATCATGCCTGCCTCATCAAAAGGGATCTCCTTGATGGCGACGGCGGAAGCGCCGACGGCGATCGCAGTCTGGAGCGCGATGTCGCCCGCGTCTCTGCCCATGACCTCGACGACGTTGCAGCGCGCGTGCGATTCGCAGGTGTCGCGCAGGCGGTCGACCATCTCGATGGTGGTGTTGACCGCGGTGTCAAAGCCGATGGAAAAGTCGGTGGAGGTGATGTCGTTGTCGATCGTGCCGGGCAGACCCACGCAGGGGACGCCGTGCTCGGTCATATCGGTTGCGCCGCGGAACGTGCCGTCGCCGCCGATGGTGACGATGCCGTCAATGCCGAAGCGCTTGCAGTTGGCGATCGCCTCGCGCATGCCCGCCTCGGTCTTGAACTCGGGGCAGCGGTCGGAATACAGGATCGTGCCGCCGTGGTTGATGATGTTGGACACCGAGCGCATGTCGAGCGGATGGATGTCGCCCTCGATCAGCCCACGGTAGCCGCGGTAAATGCCCATGCATTCCACGCCGCGCGAAAGGGCGGTACGGACAACGCTGCGAATGGCAGCATTCATACCCGGCGCGTCGCCGCCGGAGGTCAGAATGCCGATTCTCTTAAATTCTTTCATAATCGTTTCTCCTTCTTCTATGCGATCAAACTTTGAATTGCCTTTTCAAAACGGCAGGATGCGCTCCGCCTCTGCGCGCGCGAGACGCAGCATGGCTGCGACCGCCGCCTCGCGGATCTCCTGTCTGCCTCCCGCCTCACCGAGCGAGAGCCGCACGCCGCGCGCGCCGCATTCGCTCGCCACGGCGATGTAGACCGTGCCGACCGGCTTCTTTTCGGTGCCGCCGCCCGGACCCGCGATGCCGGTGACGCTGACCGCGATGTCGCAGCCGAGCGCATCCAGGGCGCCGCGCGCCATCTGCAAAGCGCAGGGGGCGCTGACCGCACCCGCGCTCTCCAGCACGGTGTCGGGCACGCCGAGCAGGTCATGCTTCACCTCGTTTGCGTAGGACACCACGCTGCCGCAGAACACGTCCGACGCGCCGGGCACAGCGACCACCGCCGCCGCGGCAAGTCCGCCGGTGCAGGACTCGGCAAAGCCGAGCGTCAGGTGCTTCTCCCGCAGATGTTCAATCAGCGTTTCCGCCGCATAACCCGTTTTCTCCATATCGCACATACTCCTTAAATCGGAAGATCAGTCAAACAACGGATACTTTGCGCAGAGCGCCGCGACCTCGGCGCGGATCGCGTCGGCATCCGTGTCAAACCGCTTTGCCGCGCGCGCCATGAGTCCGGCGATCGTCTTCATATCCGCCTCAACAAGCCCGCGCGTGGTCACCGCCGGGGTGCCGACACGGATGCCGCTGGTGACAAACGGCTTCTCGGGGTCAAAGGGAATCGCATTCTTGTTGACCGTGATGTGCACCTCGTCAAGGCGGCGCTCCATCTCCTTGCCGGTCAGTCCCATCGAGCGCAGGTCAAGGAGGATCAGATGATTGTCCGTGCCGCCCGAAACGAGGTCAAAGCCCTCGGCAAGCAGCCCGTCGGCAAGTGCGGCGGCGTTTTTCACGATCTGTGTCTGATACGTCTTGAATTCCGGCTTCAGCGCCTCACCGAAGCAGACCGCCTTCGCCGCGATGATGTGCATCAGCGGACCGCCCTGCGTGCCCGGGAAGATCGCCTTGTCGATCGCCTTGCCAAGCTCCTCACGGCAGAGGATCATGCCGCCGCGCGGACCGCGCAGCGTCTTGTGCGTGGTGGTGGTGACGATGTCGGCATACGGCACGGGCGAGGGATGCAGCCCTGCGGCGACCAGCCCCGCGATGTGCGCCATATCCACCATGAAGAGCGCGCCGACCGCGTGCGCAACCGACGCCATGCGCTCAAAATCAATGATGCGCGGGTACGCCGATGCGCCCGCGATGATCAGCTTCGGCTTGTGCTCGTGCGCCAAACGCTCAAATTCCGCATAGTCGATGCGCCCGGTCTCGCGATCCACGCCGTAAGCGACGAAATTGTAGTTCTTGCCCGAGAAGTTGACCGGGCTGCCGTGCGTGAGGTGTCCGCCGTGCGCCAGATTCATGCCCATGACCGTGTCGCCGTGCTCCAGAAGCCCGACGTACACCGCGGTGTTTGCCTGTGCGCCGCTGTGCGGCTGCACATTGACATGCTCCGCGCCGAACAGCTGCTTTGCGCGCTCGATCGCGGTCTTTTCCACGCGATCGACGCAGGCGCAGCCGCCGTAATAGCGGTGATCCGGGTAGCCTTCTGCATATTTATTCGTAAGGATCGAGCCTGCGGCGAGCATCACCGCGTCGGAAACCACATTTTCGGATGCAATCAGCTCAAGACCGCCGCGCTGCCGGTCATATTCCGCGCGGATCGCCTCGCCCACCTCGGGGTCAAAGGCTGTCAGTTTTTCGATTTCGTCCAATACCATTGTCCGATCCTCCGTCTGTCAAATGTTTTTCAATCTTCCTTATTATACACGAAGTGCCCGCGCTTTACAAGAGATTCGTTCATATTTTCACCTTTTGCATAGTTTTTTACCGCATTCCGAACCGATTCGCTGCCTATGCCCCTCTGCCGCTGTGCAATTTGTACGGAGGAAGCGCCCGACGGCAAAGAAAAATTGCTTTCTGCATGCAAATAAGGTTGACACATCGCCGCCCCCCGTGCTATAATTTACATTAGGATTCTTGTCTTGAAGCGAGGTGTGCACCGTGAGCCGAATACTGGTTACCTCCTGCAAGGGCGGCGTGGGAAAATCCACGGTCAGTGCGGGGCTTGCCATCGCGCTCTCCCGCATGGGCAAAAAGGTGCTGCTGATCGACTTTGACCTCGGCAACCGCTCGCTCGACCTCATGCTCGGGATGGAAGACGACCTGATTTACGACATCTGCGACCTCACGGGCGGCAGGGTCGACTGTGAGTCGGTCGTGCACCTTGTGCCCGGCTACCCGAACCTTGCGTTCATCGGCGCGCCCTTCCGCTACGAGGGGGGCATGACCGAGGAAGCCCTCTCCGATGCCCTGCACCGGCTGGAGGAGGTCTACGGCTTTGACTTTATCTTAGTCGACACCTCGGGCGGCGCGCACGAATCGGTCGCGCTGGCGGCGCCGGTCTCGGACATCGGCATCATCGTCTCCTCGCAGAACCCGACCTCCATCCGCGCGGCGGAAAAATCGGGGCTTCTGCTCGACGAGGCGGGGATCACGGATCAGTATCTCATCATCAACGGATTTGACATGCAGCCGGAGAGCGCGAAGGCGCGCGCGGGCGTGGTCGAGATGATCGACCGCACGCGCACAAGGCTGCTCGGCATCGTGCCGATGGACGTCCGCCTCACACTGCTCTCCGAGAAGGGCAAGAGCGTGTTTGAGGGCGAGGATTCCAACGCGCGCCGTGCCTTTGAAAACATCGCATCCCGTCTTTGCGGCACACATGTACCGCTGCTGGACGGTTTTCGCGGCGTCAAGCGGCAAAAGCTGCTTTTCGGCTGAAATACCGCATACCCTAACTTTGCAAAATCTGAAAAGGACGGTGGAAATGAATCATGGATATCGCCATCATCGCAAGCGATACGAAAAAAGAGCTGATGACGCAGTTCTGCATCGCGTATTGCGGCATTCTCTCCAAGCATAACCTCTGCGCAACGCAGATTACCGGCAAATACATTTCCGACGCGACCGGGCTGTCGATCGAAAAGCTGCTCCCCGGCGCGACCGGCGGCGAACAGCAGATTGCATCCCGCATTGCCTACGACGAGATCGACGTGCTGCTCTACTTCCGCGACACCGTGCCGAAGCCGCAGTTTGACGAGGCAGAATACCAGCTGCTCCGCCTGTGCGACGTGCACAATGTCCCCGTCGCAACCAATATCGCCACCGCCGAGGTGCTGATCTGCGCCGTCGAGCGCGGCGACCTCAACTGGCGCGAATTTGTCAACCCGCGCTCGGAGTACAACCGCCGCAAAAAGGCGCAGCTCTGATCCGGAGCGAAAATTTTCGTCCGGGGCTTGACAAATTCCGAAAACGGGTCTATAATGGCGACAACGGAATGAGACATGTCCGTGCATACACCGCCGCAAGAGATGGGATTCACCGGCTGTAAGATCCCTCGGCAGGCAGGCACGGGTACCACTCCTTCGCGGTGCGACACCGCACACAACCGAACGCATCCAGAGTGAAACACGCGGGTGGAACCGTGCAAGCATCGTCTTTGCACCCCGACGGCAATATGCCGTCGGGGTTTTTGTTTTTGGGGTGCGTGCAATACAGGCTTCCCCAAAGGGGGAAGGCTTAGCAAGAGCGCCCCGCGAAAGCCACGGCAAAAGCGGGCGACCGATGGTCGCCCCTACGGATGCGGGGGAACATCCTGCCCCTTCACTTCTCTAAATTTCCTTCCGGAGGTGATCTTCATGGCGCGGGTCGCGCTGATTTCCTGCACATCCTACGACGATGCCGATGCCGCCGTGACGGCGGCGCTCGACCTTGTCGGCGCGGGTGCGCTGTTTGCCCCCGATGAAAAGATCCTGCTCAAGCCCAACCTGCTCACCAAAGCGACGGCGGACGGCGCGGTCACCACACATCCCGCCGTGTTCGCCGCGACCGCGAAATACCTCCGGGCACACGGATGCGCCGACCTTGCCTACGGCGATTCGCCCGGGCGCGGCTCGGTCGAGGCAGCCGCGCACGCCTGCGGTATCGCCGATGCGGCGGCGGCGCTCGGCATCCGCGCAGCGGATTTCTCGGGCGGCAGAACCGTTCCCTATCCCGACGGCAGGACGGCAAAGGAATTCATCCTCGCAAACGATGTGCCGTCCTTTGACGCCATCGTCAACATCTGCAAGATGAAGACCCACATGCTCGAACGCATCACCGGCGCGCAGAAGAACCTGTTCGGCTGCGTCTTCGGGCTGAACAAGGGCGCAAGCCATGTCAAATTCCCGAACGCCGAACGCTTTGCCTGTATGCTCGCCGACCTCAACCGGATGCTCCGCCCGCGCCTGCATGTCATGGACGGCGTGGTGGCAATGGAGGGCAACGGGCCGCAGTCCGGCACGCCGACGCCGATGCATGTGATCCTCGTCTCAACCGATCCGGTCGCGCTGGACACCGTGTTTGCGGCGCTGGTGTACCTCGACCCCGCGCTGGTGCCGACCAACGTGATCGGCGCGAAGTACGGCGTGGGCGAGGGCGATCCCGCCAAGATCGAAGTCGTCACCGCAGACGGCGTACTCACCGTGGAGGCGGCACAGCAGAAATACGGCAACCCGCATTTCGACGTTTACCGCGGGCGCGCCGACAAGGGCGAGATCAAACAGCTCCGCCCGTTCCGCCGCCTGCTTGCGCAGCGCCCCAGGATTGACGCGAAGAAATGCGTGCGATGCGGCGTTTGCGTCCGGAGCTGCCCCGTCGAGGGCGGCGCAATCCACTTCAAGAAAGACGGCAAGCCGCCGGTCTACGACTATCAAAAGTGCATCCGCTGCTACTGCTGCCAGGAGATGTGCCCCAAAAAGGCGATCTACAATTACCGCAATCCGCTGACCAAAATCGCGGATGTGAAATTCAAGGTGTAAACAATGCCTTCCCCGTTTGGAAGGGCGACCGCGTTAGCGGTGGATGAGGGATTGATGATAGGAACGCATAGCAGGATGCTGCGGCAGCTGCCTGCAATCCCTCATCAGTCGCTTACGCTCAGGATGTTTTCCCATCGGGAAAACTCCACGAGACGCTTGCGTCTCGTACAGCTCTCCCCCAAGGGAAGCCAAAAACCTCCCCCTCGCGGGAGGCACAACAACAAGATCAAAAAAATCATACACATACAGGAGGAATCCACTATGCTGAACATCAAATTTGCAAACGGCAAGCAGGTTTCGGTCGAGGCGGGCACAACCGTCTACGACGCGGCGGCTGCCGCCGAAGCCATCAGCCGCGAGGTGCTCGCGGCAACCGTGAACGGCGAGCTCGTCGGTCTGACGACCCCGCTCACCGCCGACAGCGAGGTCAAGCTGCACACCTTTGAGGACAAGGAAGGCAAGAAGGTCTTCCGCCACACCGCGTCGCACATTCTGGCGCAGGCGGTCAAGCGCCTCTACCCCGAAGTCAAGCTGACGATCGGTCCCGCCGTGGACGACGGCTTCTACTACGACTTCGACAGCAATCTGCCCTTTGACGCCGCCATGCTGACGGCGATCGAGGCGGAGATGAAGAAGATCGTCAAGGAAAATCTCAAGCTCGAGCGCTTCACCCTGCCCCGCGACGAGGCAAAGAAGCTGATGGAGGAAAAGGGCGAGCCCTACAAGGTGCTGCTCATCGACCGCGTGCCCGAGGGCGAGGAGATCTCCTTCTACAAGCAGGGCGACTTTGTGGACCTCTGCGCAGGTCCGCACCTGTTTGCAACCGGCGCGGTCAAGGCGTTCAAGCTGATCCAGTGCACCGGCGCATACTGGGAGGGCAACAGCAAGAACAAGATGCTCAAGCGCGTATACGGCACGGCGTTCCCGAAGAAAGAGGAGCTGACCGCATACCTCACCGCCGTGGAGGATGCCAAGAAGCGCGATCACAACAAGATCGGCCGCGACCTCGAATACTTCACCACGGTTGACGTCGTCGGTCAGGGTCTGCCGATCATGCTGCCGAAGGGCGCGCGCGTGATCCAGCTGCTCCAGCGCTTCGTCGAAGACGAGGAGGAGCGCCGCGGCTGCCTGCTCACCAAAACGCCGCTGATGGCAAAGCGCGACCTCTACCGCATTTCCGGTCACTGGGATCACTACCTCGACGGCATGTTTGTCATGGGCGACCCGAACGACGAGGAGAAGGAATGCTTCGCCCTCCGTCCGATGACCTGCCCGTTCCAGTACCAGGTGTACCTCAACCGCAAGCGCTCCTACCGCGATCTGCCGATGCGCCTCGTCGAGACCTCGACGCTGTTCCGCAACGAGGATTCCGGTGAGATGCACGGTCTGATCCGCGTCCGCCAGTTCACCATCTCCGAGGGGCATTACATCATCCGCCCCGAGCAGCTGGAGGACGAGTTCAAGCACTGCCTTGACCTCGCGATGTTCATGCTGGACGCCATCGGTCTGAAGGAAGACTGCACCTTCCGCTTCTCGCAGTGGGATCCTAACCGCAAGGACAAGTATGAAGGCACGCCCGAGCAGTGGGACGAGGCGCAGACCCTGATGGGCCGCATCCTCGACGACATCGGTCTGAAGTACGATATCGGCATCGACGAGGCGGCATTCTACGGTCCGAAGCTCGACATCCAGATGAAGAACGTCCACGGCAAGGAGGACACGCTGGTCACCATCCAGATCGACCTGCTGCTTGCCAAGAAGTTCGGCATGGAATACACCGACAGCGACGGCACGCAGAAGACGCCGTACATCATCCACCGCACCTCGATGGGCTGCTACGAGCGCACACTCGCACTGATGCTCGAGAAGTACGCCGGCGCGCTGCCGATGTGGATCGCGCCGATGCAGATCCGCATTCTGCCGATCACCGACGCGCACATCGACTACGCAAACGAGCTGAAGAAGAAGTTCGACGCCCTGCACATGCGTTCCGAGGTCGACGCCCGCAACGAGACCATCGGCTACAAGATCCGCGACGCGAAGATGCAGAAGCTGCCCTATATGCTGATCGTCGGCGACAACGAAGTTGCGAACGGCACGGTTTCGGTGCGCGGCAGAGATGACAAGACGGTGGACATGACCGTCTCGGATTTCATCGCCAAGGCTGCGGACGACATCGCCACCCGCCGCAAGGACGTATAACCCGAAAAATTGAATCCGAAAAGGCGCATCGCGAAAGCGATGCGCCTTTTTTGCAAGCTCTCATCCTACGAAACCAACGTCGGAAAATACGCGCCCTTGTAAAGCTCCCGCGGCAAGCCGCAAATTTCGCACTTCCGGTAAAACCATTCTGCGTCTCCATAATTCTTTTTTGGAATTATTTTTATTATAATTCTAATTTGGAATAATGTCAATCCGATCTTTGCATATAATGCAAATAACATACCGATCGGAGGAATGACTATGAAAACGCGACAGCTGCCGCCGGGTGACGCCAATCTGCTGGGCGAACGCATTGCCGCGCTGCGGAATGCGCGCGGACTTTCGCAAAAGGATTTTGTCGCGCGCCTGCAGGTGCTCGGCTGCGACATCACGCAGACCGGTGTTTCCAAGCTGGAATGCCGCAGACGCCAGATCACCGATTATGAATTGCGCGCCATCGCCGCCGCACTGGGGATGGATATGAATACCCTGTTTGACATCTGAGTGCGGAGGCAAAGAGACATCCACAGGATTTTTTCACATACCTGTAGGGGTCATGGCGACTTTTGTACCGGCACATAAACACTCCCTTTCAAAGTCCTTTGAAAGGGGAAAGGGGGAAACTTTCCTACAGGAAAGTTTCCCCCTTACTTCTTCCTATTCTATCTCAAACAATTCTGATCTTCTGCCAGCCGCCGAGGGTCTCCTCGGTGAAGGCGCCGTCGTCGTCATTCTGCATCACAACGTCGATCTCGGTGATGTCGGCGCGCCCGAAGATCTCGCGCGGCAGCGAGAAGATCGTGACCGCGCCGTTGTCATTGCCCGCCCATACGTCGAGCTCTCCGCAGAGCGTCGTCTCGGCGGTCGCGCCGAAGTCGGCGTTCGGCGCATCATTCAGCGCATACCAGACCTTGCCGCCGAGGTTTGCCCCCAGCGTGTAGACCTTGCGCCCGATACGCAGCTTCAGCTCGATGCCGTCGCCCGCGGTCAGATACCGGTCGAGGCGATCCACGCGCAGGTAGAACCGATCGCGGTCATGCGCGGCACGGATGGCGCACTGCGCCTGCGAAGCCGCACCCACAAAGAGCGCATCGGTGTTGCCCACGAAGTCGGGCGTCAGCTCGCATGCGTCAATGCGGTGATTGAGATACAGCCGCGCCAGCATCAGATCGTTGTCGATGTACAAGAGCTTGTTGTCCGCCCCGCGCAGCTCGCGGATGTTCGGGTACGCCGCGATCACGCAATGCGGCGTGTCCACCGTGAGCGAGCCCCAGTAGCCCCATCTGCCGCCGAAGGTGGTGAGCGGTTCGTCCACGCGGTAGTTCTTGCCGTGCTCGTCGCCGTACAGAATGGTCTGCCTGCCCTCGCAGTTGAAGGAGAGCAGCGTCTCACCGCTCGGGAAATGCGCGATGTACGGCCCCGCGCCCTTGGTGAAGGCAAACATCTTGTCGGCGGGTCCCGCCTCATCGATGCCGAGCGGGCGCGCCCAGTTGTCATGCGAGACCGCCGCCGTCACGCGGAAGCGGTAGTCGCCGCAGTCGGACTCGCAGGAGAACGCGATGTCGCCGTTGCCGAGCTCGACCGCCGTCGCCATCTGATCGGTGAAGCACTTCGTGCCGCCCGACGTTGTGCAGATGTAGCTCTGCGAAACACGGTGCGCCGCATAGGGCGCGTCCTTGACGTCCGGCGTCCAGGTCTCGCCGTTGTCAAACGAGCGGATGAGCGCCGAGCCGCTCGACGTCTTGATCAAGCTGTCGGCAAGCAGGGACGGATCTTCGTAAAACTTCGGTGCGGTGTGCGAGAAGTAGATCTGCACCTCGCCGCTTGAGAGAACGAGCATATAAGGCTCCCAGCAGCGCCCGACGTAGACGACCTTCTCTTTTTCAAAGGTCTTGCCGCCGTCGCGCGAACGCAGGGTCATGAGCCCACAGTTCTTTGCATCCTTGGAATAGCCCTTGGAATAGCGCCACTGGCAGACCACGAGCAGATCGCCGTTCGGCAGCACTGCCGCATCCGGCGTGGCGTAAACAAAGCGGTCTTCTTCGCCGTCGCGCAGGACATCGTGTCCCGCAAGCAGCGCCACGCGGGGCGTGAAATGCCGCAGGTCGGCGCTGTGCGACGCATAGATGCTGCCGCCGAGGCGCATATCCATATGCACGAGGAAATAGCTGCCGTCGGGCAGCTTTTTGACGCGGGGGTAATACACCTTGCGCGAGATCGCAGGGTTGGACTTGCCGTCGAGCGTGACCGTATCGCGGTACGAGGGTGCGAGACGATAGGTCGCGCATTCGCCCGCGTGCGAGTCGGTCACAGGCGCGGCGGTATTGAGATCGCGGATGGATACAGGCTTCATGGTGAATTCCTTTCGCGGTGGTTTTTTCTTTATTGTAGCAAGCCGCGCGGCAAATGGCAAGTGTATTTTGCAAGGAAAAATCCCGCGCAATTTGGACTGCGCGGGATGGGGGTATAATGGACGTAAAATTTCTGCGAACCTTTGCGGCTCTGCCTGTTATTTCTTCTTATTCTTGTGCGTGCGGGAGGTTCTGCCGCGGTCGCCGGTGCGGGCGGCAGGTTTCTGCGGTTTTCCCGGCTTTGCGGGGCTGCGGCGGCTGTCGCTCCGCGCGCGGTCGCCCGCCGCAGGGCGGGTCTGCCGGCTGCCGCGAAGCGGTTTGCCGTCCCTGTGCGCGCCGCCGTGCGGTGCGCTGCCGCGCGGACGGATCAGGCAGTCCGGACCGTTTCCGATGAGGTCGGTGCGCCCGCATTTTTGCAGTGCCTCGACCACGAGATCATAGTTCTGCGGGCGGTTGTACTGGAGCAGCGCGCGCTGCAACTGCTTTTCGTGGTAATCGTGCGCAACATAGACCTCCTTGCCGTCGAGCGGATTGATGCCCGTGTAATACATGACCGTCGAGGGCGTACCCGGCGTGGGGTAGTAGTCCTGCACCTGCTCGGGCGCGTAGCCGTCACGCTTGAGGCAAAGCGCAAGATTGACCGCGCTCTCGAGCGTGGAACCCGGGTGACTGCTCATCAGATAGGGCACGAGATACTGTTCAAGCCCGCATTCACGCGTCAGGCGGAAGTACTTCTCGCGGAACTTCTCATAGACCTCAAACGGCGGCTTGCCCATCAGGCGCAGCACACGGTCGTCGCAGTGTTCGGGCGCGACCTTGAGCTGCCCGCTGACGTGATCGCGCACCAGTTTGCGGAAGAAAGCGTCGCTCTTGTCGCAGAGCATGTAGTCAAAGCGGATGCCCGAGCGGATGAACACCTTCTTCACCTTCGGCAGGGCTTCGACCGCGCGGAGCAGCTCAATGTACTCGCTGTGGTCGGCGACGAGGTTCTTGCAGGGCGTGGGCGCCAAGCATTTCCGCCCCGCGCAGACGCCGTCGGTAAGCTGCTTTTTGCACGCGCCGTAGCGGAAATTGGCGGTCGGACCGCCGACGTCGTGAATGTAGCCCTTGAAATCCGGCATCTCGGTGATGAGCTTCGCCTCGCGGACGACCGACTCGATGCTGCGGGAGCGCACGGTGCGCCCCTGGTGGAACGCGAGCGCGCAGAAGTTGCAGCCGCCGAAGCAGCCGCGGTTGTGCGTGATTGAAAAGCGCACCTCCTCGATCGCGGGAACGCCGCCGTCCTTTGCATACATGGGATGCCAGGTGCGCATATAGGGGAGCGCATACACATGATCGAGCTCCTCGCGCTCGAGCGGGGGCATGGGCGGGTTCTGCACCAACACCTTGTCGCCGTAGTCCTCGAGGATCGCCTTGCCGTAGATCGCATCCTGGTTGCGGTATTGAATGCCGTAGGCATCGGCATAGGCGCGCTTGTCGGTCTTCAGCGTGTCGTAATCATAGGTTTCGACCGCGGGAAAATGCACCCGCTCACCCTTTTTGATGAGGAAGACCGTGCCGCGCACGTCGCGGATCTTGCGGATCGGCACGCCGCGGTCAAGCAGCTTTGCCACGGCGACGAGAATCTTCTCGCCCATGCCGTAGGTGATCATGTCGGCGCGGCTGTCCACAAGCAGCGAGCGGCGCACCTTATCGTCCCAGTAGTCGTAATGCGCAAAACGGCGCAGCGACGCCTCGATGCCGCCGAGGATGATCGGAATATCGCCGTATGCCTCGCGGATACGATTGGAATAGACGATGGTGGCGCGATCGGGGCGCAGCCCCGGTTTGCCGCCGGGGGAATAGTAGTCGTAGGAGCGCTTTTTCTTCGCGGCGGTATAATGCGCGACCATGGAGTCGATGTTGCCGGCGCTGACAAGGAAGCCGAGGCGCGGACGCCCGAATGTGCGGAACGCCTCCGCCGAGCGGAAGTCCGGCTGCGCCAGAAAGCCGATGCGAAAGCCTGCGTCCTCCAGCACGCGCGTGATGATCGCCGCGCCGAAGGACGGGTGATCCACATAGGCGTCGCCGTTGACGTAGACAAAATCGACCTCGCCCCAGCCCCGCGCCTCCATCTCGGCGCGGTTTGTGGGCAGAAACTGTTGTTCCATTAGAATAAAACAGTGGGGAAACTTTTTTTCACAAAAAGTTTCCCCACACCCTTTCAAAAAACTTTGAGAATCGGACGCAGAAAAAGGGATGCAGACTGCGCCGAAAGCGAGCGTCGGCGTACTTTGTACGCCAGTCGAAGCTTTCGGTGCAGAGCGAAATCCGTTTCGCGGTCTGCGCGCTTTTTCCAGTCCGCCGTCACGATCGAATTTATCTCTCTACTTCTTCCATCACAAACGCTTCGAGCACGTCGTTTTCCTTGATGTCGTTGAACTTCTCGAGACCGATACCGCACTCATAGCCTGCGGCAACCTCGCGGACATCGTCCTTGAAGCGGCGCAGCGATGCGATCTTGTCCTCGAAGACGACAACGCCGTCGCGGATGACGCGGATCTGCGCGTTGCGCGTGATCTTGCCGTCCTGGACATAGGAGCCCGCGATCGTGCCGACCGAGGGCACATGGATCGTCTGGCGCACCTGCGCGTGACCGAGCAGATTCTCCTTGAAGGTGGGGGCAAGCATACCCTTCATCGCCTTCTCGATCTCCTCGATGCACTCGTAAATGATGCGGTAGGTGCGGATATCCACGCCCTGACGCTCACCGGCATCGATCGCCTGCTTATCCGGGCGGACATTGAAGCCGACGATGATCGCGCCGGATGCCGCCGCCAGCATGACGTCGTTCTCGGTGATACCGCCGACCGCACTGTGAATGACATTGACCTTGACCTCGTCGTTCGACAGCTTGACAAGCGACTGCTTGACTGCCTCTGCCGAGCCGCCGACGTCTGCCTTGACCACGATGTTCAGATCCTTGACGCCGTCCGACATGCGGGAGAACAGATCCTCCAGCTTGCCGACCGTGTTTGCCTTGAAGCGCTCGTCCTTTGCCTTGTCGCGGCGCTGCTCCGCAAGGGTGCGCGCCATGCGCTCGTCCTCGACCGCGCCGAATTCGTCGCCCGCCTCGGGCACGGCGTCCAGACCGACCAGCTCGACCGGAACGGAGGGACCTGCCTCCTTGACCGTCTTGCCCTTGTCGTCGATCATCGCGCGGACACGGCCGACCGCCGTACCGGCAATGACGATGTCGCCCGCGTGGAGCGTACCGTTCTGTACGAGGACAGTGGCAACGGGTCCGCGGCCTTTATCCAGCTTTGCTTCGATGACGATACCCTTTGCGCGGCGGTTCGGGTTGGCTTTCAGCTCCTTGACGTCCGCCACGAGCAGGACATTTTCCAGCAGATCCGGGATGCCCATGCCGGTCACGGCGGAAACAGGCACGCAAATCGTGTCGCCGCCCCATTCCTCGGGCACAAGCTCATAGTTGGTAAGCCCGGTCATGACGGCGTCGGGGTTTGCACCCGGCTTATCCATCTTGTTGATGGCGACGATGATGTCAACGCCAGCCGCCTTGGCATGGTTGATCGCCTCGACGGTCTGCGGCATGATGCCGTCGTCCGCGGCGACCACGAGGATCGCAATATCGGTCGCCTGCGCGCCTCTTGCGCGCATCGCGGTGAACGCCTCGTGACCCGGGGTGTCAAGGAAGGTGATGTTTCTGCCGTTCAGATTGACGCGGTATGCGCCGATCGCCTGCGTGATGCCGCCTGCCTCGCCGCTGGTCACATTGGTGTGCCGGATCGCGTCGAGCAGCGACGTCTTACCGTGGTCAACGTGACCCATGACGCAGACGACGGGATCGCGCGTGACGAGCTTGTCATCGTCGTCCTCCGCCTCGTCAAAGAGGCGCTCCTCAATGGTGACGACAACTTCCTTCGTGACCTTCGCGCCGAGCTCGTCGGCGACGAGGAACGCGGTGTCGTAATCCACGGTCTGGTTGAGTGTTGCCATCACGCCCATCTTCATCAGGCGCTTGATGACCTCTGCTGCCGTCACCTTCAGGCGGGACGCCAGCTCCTGCACCGTGATCTCATCGGGCACGGTGATCTCGAGCTGCTTCTTGCGCGCCTTCTCCAGCTCGGCTTTCTTCATGCGCTCGACCGCCAGCTTTTCCTTGTCCTTCGCCTTGCTGTACTGTCCGCGCGTATCCTGCTTCTTCAGCTTCTGTCGGCTGACGCTGCGGTCGCCGTAGCCGCCTGCCAGGGTCTCCAGCTTCTCGTCATAGCGCGAGAGATCGACCGTGGTCGTGCGCGTATCGACGACGCGGACGCTGCCGCGCGGCTTTGCCGGACCGTCGGTCACGGCGACGCGCTGCATCTGGCTGATCGGCGCGGTGAACTTCTGCACCGTGCGGCGCTCGTTGCCCTCACCCTTGTCAAAGCCGCCCGAACGCTGCGGCTTCTTGTCGTAGCCGCTCTTGCCGCTCTCAAACGACTTGCGCTCAAAGCGGTCGCCGAAATTCTTCGGCTGTGCGGCGCCCGCCCCCTGCGGTCTGTCGCCGAAGGAACGGTTCATGCCGCCGGGCGCGCGGTCGCCGAACGGACGCTGCTGCGCGCCGTTTTGCGGTCTGTCGCCATACGGGCGGTTCTGCTGCGGACGGTCGCCCGTCGGGCGCTGTCCGCCGTTTTGTGTTCTGTCGCCGTAAGGACGGTTCTGCCCCTGCGGTCTGTCCCCGAAGGGACGCCCCGCCCCCTGCGGGCGGTTTGTCTGCGCGCGTGCGGCTGCGGCGCGCGCCTTCTCTTCGATCGCCTGCGCGGCGGAAAGTCCCTTTGCCTTGACCTTCGCCTGGCTCTCTGCCTTGGCAGCCGCCTTTGCAGCCTCCTCGGCAGCTTTCTTTGCCTCGGCTTCGGCACGCGCCTTTTCCTCGGCAGCTTTCTTCGCTTCCTCGGCGGCTTTCACCTCTGCCTCCGCCTTCGCCTTTGCTTCCTCGACAGCCTTTGCGGCAGCTTCCTTCTGCCCATTCGTCACGATGACAACGTCGCCGTCAAGGTAAGAATCGAGACTTGTGATCTGCTTCTTCTTACTGAGGACGTCCATGACCAGACCAAACTCGTCGGGGTCGAGAGCGCCGGACGAGGACTTGCCCTCGATGCCGTGTTCGGCGAGGATCGTGATGACGTCCTTGCCCTTGATGCCAAGCTCCTTTGCCAACTGGTTGATACGGTACTGCTGATTTTGTGCCATGCGTCGTTTCCCCTTTTGCGCGGATGCGCAAAAATCCTTTCTTTCTATCAAATGCTGCCGAATGCCGGAAACCCGGCGACTTAACTCTGTAAAATCTTCGTGAGTGCGCCCGCAAACCCGGCGTCGGTGACGCCGACCGCGGCGACCGCGCCGCTCTTGCCGACGGCGCGCCCGAGCGCCTCTGGCGTCGTGTCGATCGCAAGCGCCGCCGTATGATAGCTCTTTGCCTTGTCGGTGACGCGCTTTGTCGAATTCTCCGCTGCGCCCGCAGCGTAGACCACGAGCCGGACATGCCCTTCGCGGATCGCGTCGCAGACCAGCGGAACCCCGCTTGTCAGCCGCCCCGCCTTCTTGCAGATGCCGAGCAGCGAGAGCGCACGCGCCGTTTTCTGTGTATTTTTCTGTGTATCAGTCATCCGCAAGCTCGCTTTCCAGCGCCGCATAGACCGCGTCCGGGATCTCCACCCCGAGGTTCTGCTCCAGCCGGCGGGTCTTGCGCGCGCGTGCAAGGCATTTTTTGCTCTTGCAGAGGTACGCGCCGCGCCCCGCTGCCCGCCCGGTCGTGTCAAAGCGGATCTCGCCGTCCGGCGTGCGCACGATGCGCATCAGATCCCCCTTGTCGCGCCGCTCGGCACAGCCGATGCACTTGCGCTGCGGAATTTTTTTGACTTTCTCCATAGATTATGCCTTGATGTCGATCTTGAAGCCGGTGAGACGCGCAGCGAGGCGGGCGTTCTGCCCCTCCTTGCCGATCGCCAGCGACAGCTGATCAGGGTACACCGTGACGCGGGCGCTGCGCTCGCCGTCCAGCTCAACCGAGATGACCTCGGCGGGCGAGAGCGCCTCGCGGATGAACTCGGCGGGATCGTCGCTGTAGCGCACGATGTCCACCTTTTCGCCGCGCAGCTCATCAATGATCGCACCGATACGCGCGCCGCGGTTGCCGATACATGCGCCGACGGGATCCACGTTCGGGTCGCGGGACTCGACCGCGATCTTCGTGCGGCTGCCCGCCTCGCGGGCAACGGCGCGGACCAGAACCGTGCCGTCCGCAATCTCGGGGATCTCCAGCTCAAACATGCGCTTGACCAGACCCGGATGGCGGCGCGACAGGGTGACGATGTGCCCGTGCGTCTCGCGGCTGACCTCGGTGATGTAGACCTTCACGCGGTCGCCGACGGCAAAGTGCTCGCCGGGGATCTGCTCGGAGAGCAGCAGCGTGGCATTGCTCGTGCCGGTGTCCAGCACGACATTGCCGTTCATCTCATCCACGCGGACGACCGTCGCGGTGACGATCTCCTCGCGCTTCGACTCATATTCCTTGACGATGTTGGCGCGCTCCGCCTCGCGGATGCCCTGCACGATGACCTGCTTTGCGGTCAGCGCGGCAAGGCGGCGCAGGTTCTTGGTCTTGACCTCGACCTCGAGGATCGAGCCGAGCTTCATGCGCTTGTTCTGCGCCTGCGCGTCGGCAAGCGAGATCTGCGTGATGGGGTTCTCGACCTCCTCGACGACCTCGAGCTGCTGGAACATGCGCACCGTCTTCTTCTCCGGGTCGATGTCCACGCGCACGTTGGCGTTGCCGTCCTTGTCACGCTTGTACGCGCTGATGAGCGCCGCCTCGACCTTCTCCAGCATGTATGCCTTCGGAATGCCTCTTTCCTTTTCGATCAGGTCCAGCGCCTCAAAAAATTCCGCGTTCATGTCCTTACCCAAGCGGCAGCAGCCGCTCCCTTTCTTCTTCGTACTGACGCCGTGGGCGTCCGGTAAATTCAATCAAAAATCAAAAACCGTGGTCAACCGCGAGATCTTCGCATGCTCGATGCGGTATTCGGTGTCGCCGACGGTGAGAATGACACGGCCGTCCTCGATGCCGCCGAGAATGCCGCGCAGCGTCTTCTTGCCATCGATCGGTGCAAACAGCTTTGCCTCGACCTCCTCGCCTGCAAACGCCTCGATGTGTTCTTCGGTGCGCAGCACGCGCTCGATGCCGGGCGACGAGACCTCGAGATGATAGGAATTCTCGATCGGGTCGTGCGCGTCGATGACCGGGTCGATCGCGCGGTGCACGCGCTCACAGTCGTCGATCGTGATGCCGTCCTCGCTGTCAATGGTGATCCGCAGATACCATTCGCTGCCCTCCTTGACGTACTCGACGTCCCAGAGGTAATAGCCGAGTTCGTTCACGACAGGCAGGAGAAATTCCTGCACGGTCTCGGCGATATTCTTCGCACTCTTCATCTACAATAAAGAAAGAGTGGCAAGCCACTCTTTTTCTCCTTATCTTTCTTATATGGTAGTGTACCACATCTTCGGCGCGATTGCAAGCCTTTTTTGAAAAATTCAGCGCAAAATTACGCAAAATGGGCATGCCGCCTTGATTCCCGGGGCAAAACCTGCTAAAATGACGGTGAAGCAGGCGCACAAACCCGCACGGGCGAAGCCGGAGATGCGCACAAACCGTAGGGGTCGGCGCCTCGACGACCCGCATTCGTGCACAATCTAACTTCATACCTTCCCCCTTTGGGAAGTGTGGTACGGAACGCAAGCGTTCCTAATGAGTTTCCCTTACGGGAAACATCACGGCACCGGATGAGGGATAGCCATTCGTCAGAATAGCGTCTCTACAGCGCAAAACGAGGCTGCTCAGACGGATGCTTACGCATCCTACCCATCATCAGTCGCTTTCAGCGACAGCACTCCCAAAACGGGGGAAGCCTGAATTAACGGAGACCTATATATATGGAAGAAAACAAGAAACTGAACATCCTGATGGCGACGATGCAGATGGGCTTCGGCGGTGCGGAGACGCACATCTACGAGCTCTGCCGCGCGCTCGTGCGCGACGGCCACACCGTGACGGTCGCCTCAGCAGGCGGGCGCTATGCCGACATGCTGGAAGCCGCCGGCATCCGCCACGTCACGCTGCCGCTGCACACGAAAAACCCGCTTGCGGTGCTCCGCTGCCGTGCCGCGCTGAAAAAGCTGATCGCATCCGAGCAGTTCGACGTGGTACACGCGCACGCGCGCATCCCCGCGTTCATCTGCGGCTCGCTGCAAAAGCAGCTGCACTTCCGCTTTGTCACCACGGCACACTGGGTCTTCCGCGTGACGCCGCTGTGGAAGCGGCTTGCCAACTGGGGCGACCGGCAGATGGCGGTCAGCGAGGACATCAAGCAGTATCTGATCGACAACTACGGGCAGTTTGCCGACAACATTTCGGTCACGGTCAACGGCATCGACACCGACAGCTTTGCGCCGGGCGGCGACTTTGCCGCCATCCGGGACGAGCTTGCCCTCTCCCCGTCGGCGCACCGCATTGTCTCAGTCAGCCGCATGGACGAGAGTCGCGGCAAGGCGCAGCTTTGCCTGGCAAAATGCGCCGGGCGGCTGCTTGAAAAGTACCCCGACCTCGAAATCGTCATCGTGGGCGACGGCGTGCTGTCCGCCGAGCGGAATCTGCTTGCCGACGTGCGGGAGATCGCCGACACGCTGGAGAAAAAGCACGGGCGAAAGATCATCTTCACGCCGGGGCTGCGCACCGACACGCCCGCCTTCCTCGCGTCGGCGGACGTCTTCGTCGGCGCGTCCCGCGCGGCGCTCGAAGCGATGAGCTGCGGGCTGCCGACCGTCATTGCGGGCAACGAGGGCTACATCGGCATCATGGACGAGAGCCGCCGCGACCTCGCACTGAAGACCAACTACTGCTGCCGCGACTGCGGCGAGACCACCGAGGCAAAGCTCTTTGCCGACCTCTGCAAGCTGCTCGACACCGCACCCGAAGCGCGCCGCGCGATGGGCGACTACTGCCGCCGGGTCATCCTCGAGGACTTCTCCGCCGCGCGGATGGCGCACGACTACGAGACGATGTACGCAAGTCTCCCCGCCGTCACGCCGGACGTGCCTGGCAAGATTTTAGTCAGCGGCTACTACGGCTTCGGCAACGCGGGCGACGATTCGATTGCCGCGGCGCTGGTGGCGGGCATCCGCGCCTATGCGCCGGATCTGCCGATCACATTCTTCTGCAAGGATCCCAAAAACAGTGCGAAAAAATACGGCGTGCGCGCCGTCCGCCGCTTCAACATTCCCGCCGTTCTGCGCGAAATGCGCACGGCGAAGCTGCTGATCAGCGGCGGCGGCAACCTGCTGCAAAATACGACCTCCTCGCGCTCGCTGTTCTATTACACCACGATCATCCGCATGGCAAAGCGGCACGGTCTGCAAGTCTTTGTGCTGGCAAACGGACTCGGACCGATCCTCGGCGAGCGGTACGAACGCGATGTGGCAAGGACGCTTGCGCTTGCCGACCGGATCACCCTGCGTGAGCCGCAGTCTCTGGACTATGCGGCGTCGCTCGGCATCCCGCACGACCGCATGACGCTGTCCGCCGACCCTGCGCTGCTGCTGACGCCCGCAGACGCACGCCGCGTGGATTATATTCTGAAAAATGTAGAAAATGTGCCGCTTTTCGCAGTCTCGCTCCGCAGCTTTGCCACGCTCCGCAGCGAGGAAGTGGGCGGCGCGGACGAGGACCGCTTTGCGGCGACGTTTGCCGCCGAGGTGGACGCGATCGCCGCGCGCACGGGGGCAAAGCCGCTCTACATCCTGATGCAATCCAGCCGCGACCGCGACCTCACCGAAAAGGTGAACGCCGCGGCGACGGTCAAGGGCGAGATTCTCGGCGGGCTGACCGCGCGCGAAATCATGGGCGTGCTCGAACGCTGCGAATTTGTCATTTCCATGCGCCTGCATCTGCTGATCTACGCCGTCGCCATCGGCAAGCCGCCGCTCGGCATCTCCTATGACCCGAAGATCGACGCGATGATGCGCTACATGGGCTGCGCCGCGCCGCTCCGCGTCGCCGGACTCAAGGGCGGCGCACTCGCGGACGCCGCCGCCGCACTTTCCGGCGCGCCGCTCTCCGCCGACGCGATCGAGCGCCTGAAGTCGCTCGCGCTCGCCGACGCCGCCTCAGCCGTGCAGATGACGAGATAGAGTAGAAATAAGAAAAATACGGGGGAACTTTCGTGTACGAAAAATGAAAAAGCCCGTTAAAGCGGAGACGACTGTGAATCCGCCGCTCCTGCGGAGCGGCATACAGAATGCCTGCACCTACAGCGATACAGGGTGCGTAGGCGGGTCCATCTGTGCCGCAGATGCTGCGGCGTACATTCCGGTCAATACCGACGCAAAAGTTTCTACCACGCAAAAAAGACCACCCTGTCGGGTGGTCTTTTTGTGTGGTGGAGACAACTGGAATCGAACCAGTGACCCCTTGCATGTCAAGCAAGTACTCTAACCAGCTGAGCTATGCCTCCGTTTGTCGCGTGGATTTATTATAGCATACCCGAAATGAAAATGCAACAGGAAATTTCGATTTTTCAAAACTTTTTTGATTTTTCTATCGGATGCTTACATTTTTCTATTTTCCTCTTGCATTTTTGCAAAATCCGAATATAATGATTCTGTTTTCAAAGAGATTTCTTTCGGGAGGTGTTCATCCATGCAGCAAAAAAGCGGCGGCAAGCGCGGACTCCGCGCGGCATGTGCCGCCTTTTCGCACCCGGTCGACCTCACGCACGGCACGCCCTGGCGCGTCATCCTGCTCTATGCTGCGCCGATCATCCTCTCCTATTATTTACAGCAGGTCTACACACTGACCGACGCCATCATCTGCGGGCAGGTGCTCTCCGCCGAGCAGGTGGCGGGCGTCAATGACACCTTCCCGCTGACCTTCATCTTTCTGCAATTCGCCTTCGGCTGCACGGCGGGCTTCAGTGTCATCACCGCAAATTGCGTCGGCAGCAGCGACAATCAAGGGCTGCGCCGCTCGTTTGCGACGCAGATCAAGCTGTCTCTCATCATCTCCGCCCTGCTGACCGCCGTTTCGGCGGCGCTCCTGCCGCAGCTGCTCGCGCTCCTGCATATCACACCCGCGCACGGCGAGGTCTACAGCGCCGCATACAGCTATTGCCTGGTGATCTTCCTCGGCATCTTCACGCAGATCGGCTACAACCTCATCTGCGGCATTCTGCGCGCGCTGGGCGATTCGTTCTCGTCGCTCGTCTTCCTGCTGCTCTCCACCGTCCTCAATGTCGGGCTCGACCTGCTGTTCCTGATCCCGCTCCGCATGGGGCCGATGGGCGCGGCGATCGCCACGGTCATCGCGCAGGCGGTCAGCCTCCTTGCCGGCGGCGTCTACACGCTTCGGCGCTACCCCGCACTGCGCCCGCAGCGCGCGGACTTCCGTCCGGACATGAAGCTTGCCGCCGAACACCTGCGGCAGGGGATTCCGCTCGGGCTGCAATTCTCGATCCTCGCCATCGGCATCATCGTGATGCAGGGCGCGGTCGTGAAATTTGACCTCACCCCTGCCGGGGCAATGGCGGCGGGCGCGCCCGCGCAAAACGGCTTCGGCGCGGCAAACAAGCTGCTCAAATTCCTGATGGCGGCATACACCGGGCTCGGCTCGGGTCTGCTCGGCTACAACGCACAGAATCACGGCGCCGGGGATCGCGAACGCATCCGCCGCGGCACGCTGCAAACGCTTGCAATGATGCTGATCCTCACGGTCATCCTCTCGGTCTGCGGCGGTCTGCTCTCGATCGGCGGCACGTACCAGCACATTTTCCTCAGCGCGGATAAGATCAGCGAAAGCTCGCTCCGCTTCGGTGACACCTACATCCTCGTCGACCTCTCGCTCTATGTGCTGCTCGGTCTGGTTCACGTCCTGCGCAATGCCGTGCAGGGCATTTCCCGCTCAGGCTACGTCCTCGCGGCGGGCATCGCAGAGTTGGTCGTGCGCTCGCTGATCTGCGCGACCCTACCCGTCCTCGTCAACGGTGCACCGATCGACAGCACCGCATCGAGCGCGGCATTCGCCGCCGTCTGCTTCGGCGATCCCGGCGCGTGGCTCGCCGCCGATATTGTCCTCGCGATCCCGACGGTGAAATACATCTTAAAAAAGCAATCCTGACTTCCGAAGGAGGTTTTTGACTTGAAGCAGTCCGAAACAAAACCGCGCGGACTCCGTGCGGCATTCGGCGCGCTCTCGCGCCCGGTCGAGCTGACTGCGGGCACGCCCTGGCGCGTCATCCTGCTCTACGCTGCGCCGATCATCCTCTCCTATTATTTGCAGCAGATCTACACCCTGACCGACGCCATCATCTGCGGGCAGGTGCTCACTGCCGAACAGGTGGCGGGCGTCAACGACACATTCCCGCTGACTTTCATTTTCCTGCAATTTGCCTTCGGCTGCACGGCAGGGTTCAGCGTCATCACCGCCAACTGCGTCGGCAGCCGCGATGCGCGCGGCGTGCGCCGCTCGTTTGCGGCACAGATCGAGCTGTCGCTCGTCATCTCCGCGTTTCTGACCGTGCTGTCCATCCTGCTCCTGCCGCAGATGCTCGCGCTCATCAACGTCACCCCCGCGCACGGCGAGGTTTACACAACAGCACGCACCTATTGCCTCATCATTTTCATCGGCACGGTCGCACAGATCGGCTACAACCTGATCTGCGGCATTCTGCGTGCCTTCGGCGACTCGTTCACGCCGCTGCTCTTCCTCACGATCTCCACGCTTCTCAATGTGGGGCTGGATCTGCTCTTCCTCGTGCCTCTCCGCATGGGTCCCGCCGGTGCGGCGATCGCCACCGTCGCGGCGCAGCTGCTCAGCCTCGTCGGCTGCACGGTCTACACGCTGCGCAAATACCCGGCGCTCCGCCCCGAGCGTGCGGACTGGCGCGTACCGCTGTCCTCGATCGCGGCGCATATCAAGCAGGGCGTGCCGCTCGGCTTGCAGTTTTCCATCCTTGCGATCGGCATCATCGTGATGCAGGGCGCGGTCGTGAAATTTGACCTCACCGCAACGGGCGAAATGGTCGCGGGCACGCCCGCGCAAAACGGCTTCGGCGCGGCAAACAAGCTCATCAACTTCCTCATGACCGCCTACAACGGGCTCGGCTCGGGTCTGCTCGGCTACAACGCGCAGAACTACGGGCGCGGTGACCGCGAGCGCATCCGCCGCGGTACGCTGCAAACCTTCGGCATGATGCTCATCATCACCGCGATCGTCCTGCTCTGCGGCGGTCTGCTCTCGATCGGCGGCGCGTACCAGCACATTTTCCTCAGCGCGGATAAGATCACCGAGACTTCCCTGCGCTACGGCAACACATATATTCTCGTGGATCTTGCGCTGTTCGTGATCCTCGGCGCGCTGTTCGTCATGCGCAACGCCGTGCAGGGTATTTCCCGCCCCGGTTACGTCCTCGGCGCAGGCATTGCCGAGTTGGTCGCCCGCATGCTGATCTGCGCGTTCCTGCCCGCGCTCGTCAACGGCGCGCCGGTCGATAACACCGCGTCAAACGCGGCGTTTGCCGCCGTCTGCTTCGGCGACCCCGGCGCATGGATCGCCGCCGACCTCGTCCTCGTCGTCGCCACCGCCCGATATATCCTGAAAAAAGAGAAGAAGGCATAAAAAAGAAGCCGCACGCCCGTGCGGCTTCTTTTTTATGCGGGTCGACGCCCTGGGTGCAATGTAAGAGACGCGCACAAACTTGTAGGGACCGGCGTCCTCGACGGTCCGCACGCACAATGTCTGCAATAACGTACACACCTATAAGGACAGGCTACAGCGTAGGCGGTTTCTTCTGCTCCGGCAGCATGCCAAACAAATTGCAAAGCGGCTTTTGCTTTTCGCGTGCGTAAACCATCGCGGCGTAGGCATCCCCGCGGGGTTCTGTCACACAAAAGACGCAGAAATCGGCACGGTCGACCATGGCGCGAAAATTCGCGGCAAAGCGGTCACCCGTTGTCGGCTGAACGTGCACAATGCGGGTAAAAAACCCGCGCAAATCGGCACGCTCGTAAATGCTCCCGCCGCCCTCCGGCAGAAACAGCATCAATCTGCCGCGCGCATCCGGATGGCGTGCGCAGGCATAAAACACGGACAAAACCGCAATGTGATCAAAATCGCCGTCACCGCCGATGAGAAAATCCGCACGGTCTTTGTAAAATAGCAGGCGTTCCGCAATCTGTTCCGCCTCATGCAATACGGCACGCTGTCGCAGCAGGAAGCTGTCCCCGATCATGCTCACACAAAACGACCGTCCCATAGTGCCCTCCAAAGCAAACATTTTACATATTAATTATCATTTGCTTATAATTCTATACTATTTCCACACATATAGTCAAGTGCTTTTCAAAATATATGGTTGCACAAGCATGAAAACCGTATAATTACAGAAAGAAAGGCAGGCGACACATCAAAATGGAAAAGGACGTGACCTTTAAGAACAGGGATCGCTTAATTCAGCTCGGCATGGTCATTGCTGCTTTGCGGAAAGTGCGCGGAATGTCGCAAGAAAAGCTCGCGGAACGTGCAAATGTCAGCCGCTCTCTAATCAGCGTAATTGAAGCGCCTAACATTGCAAAGAGTTTTTCTCTTGATGTTTTCTTCAACATTGCCGATGCTTTAGAGGTTGAACCTGCTGCGCTGATCAATGCATCCCCTTTCTCGGATGCCATCTTTCAACCGAAAAAATAACGAAATATACTGTAGGGGCGACCATTGGTCGCCCGTTTTTGCTTTGTGCGGGCGGGCGACCAATGGTCGCCCCTACGGAATGGCGGGGACTGTGTGCGCACCGTAGGGCGGGGGCTTGCTCCCGCCGTTAAAAAAGTTGATGCAGAAAGGCGCGGGCACATCGTGTCAGGGATTCAGAACCCGCTTTGCGCCGGGATGGAGTGCGGATGCTGAGCTCCGGTGGAGCGCAAAGCATATCCAAAGCCAAAAGGCTTTGGAGGGGTTCGAATCGGAAACCATGATACCAAAACAAAAGAGCACACCGAATGGTGTGCTCTTTTGTTTTGGTGCACCTTCAGGGATTCGAACCCGGGACCCACTGATTAAGAGTCAGTTGCTCTACCAACTGAGCTAAAGGTGCATATACGAACCTGCGGTTCGAAGGGAGTTTCCCCTCGAACGGCTAAACACCGTTCGTTTGCTCCGCAAACCGGGAAAACGTCCCGCGCCTGCGGTTCAAAGGGAGTTATTCCCTCAGACGGCTAAACACCGTTCGTTTGCTCCGCAAACCGGGAAAACGTCCAGCGCCTGCGAATCGCAACCGCAAATTCTTAAAGAATCTGCAAAAGCAGGCACTTGCGTACCTGCCTCACATAGTGAATGTTCACTCAAAACTGAACAAATAGGAAGAATCGCGATCAACGAAGCTGATGCTATGAAACGAATCCGCAGATTGCTGCGAAGACGGTTCAAGCCCTCGGTCTATTAGTATCAGTCAGCTGCACGCATTACTGCGCTTCCACCTCTGACCTATCAAACTTGTAGTCTGCAAGTGACCTTACCAACTTGAAGTTGTGGGATATCTAATCTTGAAGCATGTTTCACGCTTAGATGCCTTCAGCGTTTATCACTCCCGCACGCGGCTACCCAGCTATGCCCCTGGCGGAACAACTGGTGCACCGGAGGTGCGTCC
>QAKK01000030.1:53892-68075 GCA_003343845.1 Oscillospiraceae bacterium | reverse complement strand
CAGAACGGTCATCAGCGTGATGCGCCATTGTAAAGAGATCCGCTTCATTCTTCAGTACCTCCCATCAGATAGCCCTCGCCGATACGGTTGCGAATGGGATCATAGCCCAGTGCGGCACGGAGCTTTTTGCGCAGAGCGGAAATGTGGACCCGTATGGAGTTGCTGAAATTATCTACGCTGTTGTCCCAGACATGATCCATCAGTTCCTCCTGACTTACCGGCCTTCCCCGATGCACCATCAGGTATTCCAGGATTCCCGTTTCCTTCCGGGTGAGCGTCAGGGCTTGTCCATTCACAAAAGCAACTCTTGCGCGGGTATCAAAGGTCAAGCCCCCGCAGGTGAGCAGCACATCCGGCTGGGTGAACTGCCGCAGGGTGAGGCTTCGTACGCGCGCTTCCAGCTCCGCCAAATGAAAGGGCTTCGCCAAATAGTCATTCGCCCCGGCGTCCAAGCCCTCCACCTTGTCCTCAACCTCGCTTCTTGCGGAAAGAATGAGCACTCTCGTTTCGCGGTCGGTCTGCCGCAGGGTACGCAGGACGGTCATACCGTCCCTGCCCGGCAGATTCAAATCAAGGAGAACAAGATCGTAGCGTTCCACGCCCAAAAGCTCCAGAGCCTTGTCCCCGTCATAGCAAAAATCAACGCTGTATGCCAAGCGTCGCAGGCTGCGTACAATGGTTTCGCAGAGAGCGCGTTCGTCCTCGACGACTAAAAGGTGCATAAAAAGACCTCCTTTAATTTATTTCTTATAAACGTCTGAACGTCTTTATTATAGCAGAAAAGAATAAATTTTGTGTTAATTTTTCATTCTTAACGGGAATTTTATCTCCCTTGTGCTATGATATGAGTACAAAAAAACGAAAAGGGTGATGAAATTGAGCCATGTGCAAAAAACAGCGGCGCAGATAGCACTGCTTGTTGCGGGAACGGCTATGCTTTGCTTTGGCATATGGAGAGGCGAGGCGTCTTCCGTGCTCAGCAAAGCCATTAAACTATGTTTGGAGTGTGTGGGAATTGGATAAGAAGAAAAAAGCAGGCGCATCTCATTTTCTCGCACGCTTTCGCGGGTGGATTCAGGCAGGAGCAACCCTGCTCACCAACATACACCTGCCGAACTTTGTGAAGGGCGAAATTTATCAGGGAAAGGGAAAGACCGTCTGCGTGCCGGGACTTAACTGCTATTCCTGTCCGGCTGCGTCCGGTGCCTGCCCCATAGGTTCATTCCAGTCCGTGGTCGGCTCATCGAAATTCAGCTTCTCATATTATATTACGGGCTTTCTTATTTTGCTTGGCGTGCTGCTCGGACGCTTTATATGCGGATTTCTTTGCCCTTTCGGTTGGCTTCAGGAGCTACTACACAAAATTCCCACAAAGAAGCTTTCCACGAAGAAGCTCAAACCGCTCACCTATCTCAAATATGTCATTCTTGCGGTGATGGTGGTGCTTCTTCCGGCAATTATAGTGAGCGACGTGGGCATAGGCGACCCGTTCTTCTGCAAATATCTCTGCCCCCAGGGCGTTCTTGAGGGTGCAATTCCGCTCTCTGCGGTGAACGCCGGAATAAGGGCGGCACTGGGATCACTTTTCACATGGAAGCTGACCGTTCTGCTCACCGTGGTGGTGCTCAGCGTACTGTTCTTCCGCCCCTTCTGCAAATGGATATGTCCCCTCGGCGCATTCTACGCCCTGCTCAATAAAGTTTCTCTGTTCCAGATGAAAGTGGACAAGAACAAATGCGTTTCCTGCGGGAAATGCGCCAGAGTCTGTAAAATGGACGTTGACGTTACGAAAACGCCCAACCATACCGAGTGTATTCGCTGCGGTATGTGCATAAGTACCTGTCCGACCGACGCCGTGCAGTTCCGCTACGGCTTCGGAATCGGTAAAGATAAATCAAAACCGGTGGAAACACCCGAAAAATGCGAAAAAACGCAGGAGGAATAAACAATGAGCATTAAAAAAATCATAGCACTTTTTATCACCGCACTGATGGTACTCGCTTTGGCGGCATGCACCGCTCAGAACGGCGGCAACGACATGAAGGACGGTCCCAAGAGTCTTGAAGAGGCCGCAAAGATGTATAACGAGCTTATGCAGCAGGAAAACGACATTCTTTCCAAGAACACCGACCTTTGGGAAAAGGTTTTCGCCTCCGCCGATAAGGGCATGATTATGCAGGAGGACGGCAAAAACTACGGCGACTTTCTGCTCGCAACCATCGAATCCGCAAAGGACAAGTTCTCTGATAAAGAGTACAAAATGCTTAAGGATGGCGGCGAGAAAATCCGCGAAATCGAAAACGAGCTTAAAAAGCTTGAGAGCAAATATCCCGACGTTGCACAGGCAGCCATGGGCGGCGGCAACAATATGAGCGTTCCCGCAGACGGCAGCATGGACATCACCGCCGGCGGCAATATAAATATGCCCGCAGAGAAAAGCAATGTGAACAAGTTCCCGTCCTTTGTGGGTAAGGATCTTGACGGAAACGACGTCAAGAGCGACGATATTTTCTCTGCGAACGCAGTCACCGTCGTAAACTACTGGTTTACCACCTGCGGTCCCTGCGTGGGCGAGCTTTCCGAGCTTGACGCTCTCAATAAAGAGCTTGCGGAAAAAGGCGGCAAGCTCATCGGCGTAAACTCCTTCACCCTTGATGGCAACCAGACCGCCATTTCCGAGGCAAAGGAAGTTCTCGCAAAGAAAGGCGCTTCCTATCAAAACGTTTACTTTGATTCCGACAGCGAAGCGGGTAAGTTCACCACCAACATTTTCGCTTATCCCGCCACCTATGTGGTTGACAGAAACGGCAACATTGTGGGCGATCCCATTGTCGGCGCAATCACCGAGAAAAAGCAGGGCGAAACTCTGAGCAAGCTCATTGAACAGACTATCGCCGCGGACAAGGGCTGATAAATCTCCAAGTGACCCTTTGGAAAGAAGGAACCCTAATGTATCGGAGAGTATTGCCGCTTTTTTAGTGCTGCTGTGCGGGGGCTGTGCCGCCTGGCAGCCGCAGCAGGAACATAAGGAAAAGGTTTCCATGTTCCGCATGGCGATTTGTGGGATGCAATGCTTTGCTGAATAAGAAAGCCGCATGCCCTGCCTCTCGCCCGCCGCCGGCAAGGATACACAGTTTGCCTACGCGATAAACGGCAAGGAAAACGGCAGCTTTACGCTATAACAAACAAAATCCCCGCGCTGCCTGCATATGCAGGCAGCGCGGGGATTTTTGCTTAGTTTTTTGCAGTCTTCGCCGCTTTTTCGAAGCGGGAAGCGGGGCGGTAGCAGACCGTCGCGACGGTGAGGAACAGCGCCGTTGCAAAGAGGCTGATCGGGTATGCCGTCAGAATCGTCTCAAACGTGGGGTTCTGCGGGAACGCGAGCAGAATCCAGACGATGCGGACGCCGCAGATGCCGAGGACGGTGAGCGCGGCGGGCACGAGCGAGTGCCCGAAGCCGCGCAGATAGCCGGACAGCATCTCATAGATCATGGTGAACGGGTACGCCGCAAAAATGTACACAAGGCGCGTATAGCCGATGGCAATGACCGCGGGATCGCGATTGAACAGCGAGAGCAGGAAATGCCCGGACAACAGCACGAGCACAATAGTTGCGCCGAGCGCAGCGGCGGCTTCAAGCATGGAGAGCTTCAGCGTCTTCCTGCAGCGCGTCAACTGCCCTGCGCCGTAGTTCTGCCCGACAAAGGTGGTGCACGCCTGTGTGAAGCCGTTCATGACATAGTAGGCAAAGACCTCGACGTTGAACGCCGCGCTGGATGCCGCCATGACCGTGGTGCCGAGCGTGTTAACTGCCGCCTGGATCACGATGTTCGAGACCGAGAACATGGCGCTCTGCACCCCGGCGGGCACGCCGATGCGCAGAGTCTGACCGAGCACGCGGCGGTCGATGCACAGCTTGCGCAGTTCGACATGGATATCGCCGCTGTGCTTCCGCAAACGGTTGTACAGGATTGCCGCGCTGACCGCATTGGAGACGACCGTGGCGATCGCCACGCCCTCCACCGTCATACGAAGCACGACGACGAAGAACAGATTGAGCAGCACATTCAATACGCCGGAAGAAGCCAGCGCAATCAGCGGCGTTTTTGTATCCCCCGCCGAACGAAAAATTGCCGCCTCAAAGTTATAGAGCAGAATGACCGGCGCGCCGAGCATATAGATGCGCAGATACAGCAGCGCATACGGGAAAACATCGTCCGGCGTGCGCAGCAGCTTCAGCAGCTCGGGTGCGAGCACCTCGCCGAGGAGGGTGACTGCCACGCCGAGCAGCAGCGCCGTCAGAATCGAGGTGTGCGTCGCGCGGCGCACCGTCTCCCGTTCGCCGCGCCCGATGGCGTTGGCAATGACAACATTGACGCCGAGCGAAATACCGACAAACAGGTTGACAAACAGACCGATGATCGCACTGTTTGTGCCCACGGCGGCAACCGACACATTGCGGAGCTCGCCCGTGAAATTGCCGACGATCGCAACGTCCGAGGCGTTGAACAGCTGGGACAGCACCGCCGTTGCCGCCACCGGCAGCGCAAAGCGGGGCAGCTTATTCCAGATCGAACCGTTTAACATGTCGATCTCTTTGTTTCTTCTGACCGTTTCCATGATGTTTCCTTTCGCGGCAGCATGCCGCATTTTATTGTACCGCATCCCGCGCCCAAAGGCAAGTGTAATTTTCACGTGGGGTCTGTATTCTCGACGATTTTTCCGCCGTCCGTGCGCCGCGCGCCGCCGCACGGCGTCAAAATACGACCGCTTGCCGAAAAATCCACGCAAAGCAAAAGAAATGTGCTATACTCATAGCAGCGAGGGGGGAATGCGATGAAGTTTAATCTCATCATTGATAAAACGGCGGAGGAATCCGTCACCATGACGGTGCACGCACGGTCGCCGCTGACCGACGAAATCGAGAGCCTGGTGCTTGCCTACGGCGGCGATGACCGCCTCGTCGGCTACCGGGACGAGGAGATGAAACTGCTCCGCATCGGCGATGTGGACTGCTTTTTCATCGCGGACGGCAAGACCTGCGCCGCGACGGCGGACGGCAAGACCTATCTGCTCCGGCAGCGGCTCTGCGAAATCGAGGCGCGCCTGCCCGCCGCATTTGCGAAGATCAACCGCGGTGCGATCGGCCAGCTGTCGCGCATCGAGCGCTTTGTCGGTACATTTGCGGGCGGGGTCGACGCCCGGTTTTACGGCGGGCATCGGGAATATGTTTCCCGCAGATGCCTCGCCGAATTGAAAAGGAGGATGCATCTATGAAACAATTCTGGAAGACCTTTGTACATCGTGGCCTTTGCGCGGCAGCGGGCGGTCCCGCCATTATGGCGATCGTCTACCTGTGCCTGCACGCGGCGGGAGCGGTGGAATCTATCGACGCGGTCAAGGTCGCCGTCGAAATTCTCACCGCAACGCTGCTTGCGTTCATCGCCGCGGGCATCACCGCCATCTACAAGGTGGAGCGCCTGCCGCTTGCCGCCGCGGCGATGATTCAGCTTGCCGTACTCTACGCCGACTATATCCTGATCTATCTGTTCAACGGTTGGCTGGAGAACAGCGCGTTTGCGATCGGCATTTTCACCGGCATCTTCATCGTCGGCTTCGCCGTCATCTGGTACATCATTCTGCTGGTCAACCGGCACAAGGTCGCCGAGATGAACCGCAAAATGCAGAAAAGTTAAGGCAAAAAGCCCTCTGTGCAGAGGGCTTTTTGCATGTTCCGCGCCTGTTTCTCATATGATTAGGACAAGAGAAAACATCCACACGGAGGAACGAGCATGGTACGAAGCAGTATTTATGAGGACATTGCAAAGCGGACGAAGGGCGACATCTACATCGGTGTCGTCGGTCCTGTGCGGACGGGCAAATCCACCTTTATCAAGCGGTTCATGGAGGAAATGGTGCTGCCGAACATCGCGGACGAGGACGCGCGCGCCCGCGCGCGCGACGAGCTGCCGCAGTCGGCAAGCGGCAAGACCGTGATGACCGCCGAGCCGAAGTTCATCCCCGAGCGCGGCGCGCATCTGAAGACCGCGGGCGGGCTGAACATGAACCTGCGCATGGTGGACTGCGTGGGCTTCCCCGTGGAGGGGGCGCTCGGCGCGGAGGAAAACGGCGAGGCGCGGCTGGTGAACACGCCGTGGAGCGAGGAAAAGATGGAATTCTCGGCGGCGGCGCGGCTCGGCACCGAGAAGGTCATGCGCGAGCATTCCACGGTCGGCGTGGTGGTCAGCACCGACGGTTCGATCGGCGAGCTGCCTCGCGCCAGCTATGCCCCGGTCGAGGAAGAGATCGTCACCGAGATGAAAAAGAGCGGCAAGCCGTTCATTCTGCTGCTCAACTGCAAAACGCCGCACAGCGACGAGGCACAGGCGCTCGGGCGGGCGCTCGAGGAGAAGTACGGCGTGGCGGTGGCGCTGGTCAACTGCACCGAGCTTGCGGCGGCGGACATTGAAGGCATTCTCTCGCTGCTGCTCGGCGAATTTCCGATCCGCCGCGTGAACATCGACCTGCCCGCCTGGATCCCGGCGCTCGGTGAGGATCACCCGCTGCGCGAGGGGATTTACCGCGCGGTGGTTGCCGCCGCCGGGGAGCTTGAGAAGATCGGCGAGCTGCCCCGCGCCTTTGAGATGGGCATGGGCGAGGATGCGGGCGCGTACTTTGAGGATGCCGCCACCGACCTCGGTACCGGTGAGGCGACCGTGCGGCTGCGCGTGCCGACCGAAAAGTACTTTGAGGTGCTCTCTTCCCTCTCCGGCACGAAGATCGCAAACGATGCCGAGCTGTTTGACGCCTTCTGCTCCCTCGCCAAGGCGAAGAAGGAATACGACCGCGTGGCGGGCGCGCTTGCCGATGTCGAACGCAAGGGCTACGGCATCGTCATGCCGACGGTGAGCGAGCTCTCGCTGAAGGAGCCGCAGATCGTCAAGCAGGCGGGCGGCTATGCCGTGCGGCTGCGCGCGGCGGCAAAGTCCATCCATATGATCCGCGCGGACATCGAGGCGGAGGTCAACCCGATCGTCGGCAGTGAGGCGCAGTCCGAGGAACTGGTGCGCTCGATCGAAGCGTCGCTCGGCGACGCGCCCGAGAAGATCTGGGACACCAACATGTTCGGCAAGTCGCTCTACGAGCTGGTGAGCGAGAGCCTCACCGGCAAGCTGGCGCATATCTCCGAGGACGCGCAGAAGCGGCTCTCCGAGACGCTGGAGCGCGTCATCAACGAAGGCAGCGGCGGTCTCATTTGTATCATCCTGTAATAAAACGACCGGCAGATACACGTGTATCTGCCGGTCGTTTTATTGACTTTTTCGCGCACGCAGCGTATAATAAATGCAAACTATGTACGAAAAGGAGTCACCGCCATGGAAAACGTCACACATATACAAACGTCAATCACGCTGCACACGCCAAACGGCGATGTTCCGACTTTGCTTGACATGACCCATGCGGAAGAAGCCGACACATTGCAGCTGCATCTGCGCTATGAAGGTACATCTTATCAAACATCCGCAGTCTCTGCCGGGAGGATTGAACACGCATTTGCCGCATTGCAGCGCCTGCTGCCCGCAAATGTGTACCTGCAATGCTGTCTCACCTGTCAGCACGGCAACTTCTGCCCGGTCGGCAGCGATTTCAACGAGATTTTCTGCACAAAGGACCTCAAAATCTCGAAAAAAGCGGATCTGTTCTTCCCGACCGAAGACGCAGACGAACGCAGCCGCCGCCAAAGAGCCTACTGCGACTGCTGCCCCTCTTTTGCGCCGCAGGTTCCCGATGTGTTCGCCTATAATGACTATTTGAATGCCCTTCATCCATAAAAAACACCCCCGACGGTGCGCTGCACCGTCGGGGGTGTTTTAATCCAGACGCCAGTCGATCGGCTCGGGCAGGAGGGCGTTCGCCTTTGAAAAATGGCGGCAGCCGAAGAAGCCGTTGTAGGCGGAGAGGGGGCTGGGGTGCGCGGCGGTGAGCACATGATGGTTCGGGTTGGTGATCAACGCGCGCTTGCTCTTGGCGAAGTTACCCCAGAGCAGAAAGACGATCGGTTCTTTTCGCTCGTTGAGCAGTGTAATGATACGGTCGGTGAACTGCTCCCAGCCGATGCCGCGATGGCTTGCCGCCATGCCGCCGCGCACGGTCAGCACCGTGTTGAGCAGCAGGACGCCGTTCTCCGCCCAGCGGGTGAGATCGCCGCTCTTCGGCGTGGGATAGCCGAGGTCGTCGCTGTACTCCTTGAAGATGTTGACGAGCGACGGCGGCGGCGGGGTGTTCCCCTGCACCGAAAAGGACAGCCCATGCGCCTGCCCGGGTCCGTGGTAGGGATCCTGCCCGAGAATGACCGCCTTGACCGCGTGATAATCCGTGATCTTCAGCGCGTCAAAGATGTGGTGCATCTCCGGGTAGACCGGGTAATTCGGGTTTGCGTACTCCGCCTTCAGAAACGCGCGGATGCGCTGATAGTATTCCTTTTTGAACTCGTCTGCAAGCAGCGCGTCCCATTCGTTGCCGAGCGATACCATAGTTCTGCCTCCGGTGCGGTTGGTTTTTCTCTATGATACCGAATTTTCGCCGTTTTGTCAATACGGGCGATCCCACGCTCTGTCCGCAGCAGCATCGATCTGCGCCTTGTTCGCTTCAAACAACCGATCGGCGCGCAGGGATGCGACCGAGGCAGAACGCCAGTCGCCGCGGTGTCTGCGCAGTGCCTTCAGGGCGGACAGCGCCTCGGCGCGGACGGTTTCGTCCGCGTCGCCGCTGAGCTTGACCAGCGCGGGTACGGCGATGTCGCCGCAGGTGTGCAGATAGTCCACGTCGATCTGCTCGTGCATGCCGCTCTCATAGGCATGGAGGTTGTACTGCACCGTCACGGCACCGAGATCCGCCGCCGAGCAAAGGACGGCAAGCACGCAGCCGACCGCGAGAATCGCACGGATATGCCGGAACTGCGGCACAAAGCACTTGACCGAGACCGCGACGAAGACGAACAGCAGAAAGAACATAAACACCGAGGTGGAGAGCCGCAGGAAGGTCAGCCCGTAGGTGCGCATATACAGGAACATTTTTGCGATGGCGGCAGCGATCAGAAAGACTGAAAAAGCCGAGATGAACACGGTCGCGGCGCGGACGGTGCGCGGCAGTTTGCCGTCTTTCCGCCGCACAAAGAGCCGCGCGAGGAACAGAAGCCCGAGATTGAGCACGCAGACAACGCACATTTCGCCAAAGCCGCGGCGCGCATAGGCAGCAAAGGTCAGCTCCTCCGGACGCACGCCCGCGAAGCCGCCGACAAGATAGGACAGCTGCGAGACGAGAAACACGACGTACATCGCCGATACGGCAGCGAGCACCGTTGTCACAAACGCGCTGTCGAGCAGCGGTACGCTCTCGATCGTCCTGTCCGTCTCCGCCCACTGCAGCTTCTTCTGCCGCGCAAAGAGCAACGGAAAGAAGAAGACAAAGAGCATCACACCAAACAGCAGCGTGAGGAACACATCCATACTGTTAAAGCTGAACTGCAATACAAATGCATCAAACGCGGCGTCGGCGGTCCGCAGCAGATCGTCGAGCACCAGCACAGCGGGCACGGCAATCAGGAGACCGAGGAAGACGGGCAGAAACCGTTTTCCCTCCTTCCGCTTGGCGGCAAAGGCGCGCGCCGTGATCCCGACCGTCGGGCAGGACCCGCCGAGAAACAGGAGAAGCGGCGCGAAAGCCGCGCGGAAGTCGTCGAGCATCGACGCGCCCGCACCGGTCGCCGACACGAGGAACAGCGCGCCGGACAGCCAGGCAAACAGCATCTTATAGGGCGTCATCGCCGTCTCACCGAAAACGGCGGAGCTTGCCGTCACAAGGACGCAGGCGGCAAGGCACAGGACGTTCAGAGCATTCCAGCGCAGCTCCCGCCGCAGATAGACAAGCGCCGCGCCCGCCAGCAGCAGGGTGGACAGCGCATAGCCGATGCCTGTGCGGCAGAGCGCCGTGCAGTTGGCGGCAAAGAGGCAGAGGACAAAGAGCAGCGCGGCAAAGCGGCAGTCGCGATCGGTGCAGTCCGGGAGCGGCAGGGTCGGCTTTGCGGGTGCTGCGGCAGGTGCGGGCTGTGTCTGTGCGGGCGTCGGATTCTCCACCTGATTTTGTGTGAGGTCCTGTGCCGGTGTCTGTGCCGGATTCTTTTCTTCGGTCATTTTGCATCCTCCCCGTCATCCACATATTCGAGAATATCGCCCGGCTGGCAGCCGAGCGTGCGGCAGAGCGCCTCCAGCGTGGAGAAGCGCACCGCCTTTGCCTTGCCGGTCTTCAGAATGGAGAGGTTCGCCTGTGTGATGCCGATCGCCTCGGCAAGCGCGCCGGAAGAGATCTTCTTCTTTGCCATCTCCACATCAAGATTGATCCGAATGGACATGTTTCCCCTCCTTAAATCGTCAGTTCGTTCTCGTCCTTGATGAGGACGGCGGCGGCAAAACAGTTCTTCACCGTGCGCACCACCGTGACGAAAAACGCAGCCGCCACGGCAAGGACGAAGAATCCGCCGTAAAAGAAGCCTGCGGCGAGAAAGATCACGACGGCGGCACAGAGCATATAGGAAATGAGCCGCAGCGCTGCCACGTTGGCGGAAACGAACACTTCCCCGCGCAGAATGCGGCGGAGCAGACGGTCGAGCGCCAGCAGCGTTGCCGCCGCAAACGGCAGGATCGCATAAAACGTCGTTGTCACCGGCAGGAACAGGCTTTCCGGGCAGTGGGTCACTTGGATATACTGCCGCATCAGCGCCGGCGCGGTGAAGGCAAGCAGAATGAGACAGACGCCGAAGATATACACGAGAATCAGGGTAAGGAGTGCGGAGCGGTTTTGTTTTTCCATGGTGAAATCCTCCTGTTGTGTCTTTACTCTACCACATTATTTATCGTTTGTCAATAAAATTTTTGTGAAAAACGAGAATTTGCAAAAATTTTGAGGAAACCTTGCGAAAAAGCCGAACATATGCTATTATATAGGTACAAAAATGAAGGGAGATTTGCTCAATGCATGATTTTGATCCTTATCTGAATGACTATGAGATGTTCGGTGCGATCGACCCGGAGTTCAACTCCATCGTGCCCACGCTTGTGGGCATTTATGCCGTCATTTTCGGCATTGCCCTGCTGGTCGGCATCGCCTACTACATTATGTACGGCATCGCCCTCCTCCGTATGGCAAAGCGCGCCGGCGTGAAGCACGGCTGGCTCGGCTTTGTTCCGATTGCAGACAATTGGCTGCTCGGCAGGTTGAGCGATGTCGGCTCGTCCCGCCGCCACAGCGGCGCACGTCTGCTCGGCTTTTCTGCTGCGACCGCATGCAGCGGCATCTGCTCTCTGATCGCACTCAGTTCCATGTTTGTCCGTCTCATCGCCGATGAAAATCTCCATGCCGCCGTCTCGGACGAGGTCGCCATGCAGATGGTTTTCTCCACCTCCTTGCCGCTGCTGCTCTTTTCGTTGCTCGCATTTGTCTGCGCGGTCTGCACCGCCGTCTTCCAGTGCATGGCGCTCTACCGTGTCGGCGTCAACTTCGGAGGCGCAAGCGGCTCCGGCTTCGGCATAGCGCTGATTCTGACGATATTCTTCTGCCCGCTGGCGACCTACATCATCCTGCTCATACTCTCGGGCAGAACCCCCACCTGCACCGACGGCATCCCGTCGGTATCCGCCCCGCACGACGACGGTCCCACCGACAGCGTATTCCAATAATTCAATCGACATCGACGAAAAAAGCACCCTGCGGGGTGCTTTTTTCGTCGAAACGACCTCTTGCTTTTTACGCCGGATGTGGTATACTCGTATTTGCATCTATCGCATCAGGAGAGAATCGACCATGACCGACATCACAACCAAAGAAACCAGACGGCGCGCCCTCGCTGCCGGGATGCACGACGGCATCCCGATCGGGCTCGGGTATTTTGCCGTCGCCTTTGCGCTCGGCATCGCCGCGCGGAACGCGGGGCTGAACGCCGTTCAGTCCTTCATCGTCAGCCTGTTCTGCAACGCCTCTGCGGGCGAATACGCAGGCTTCACCCTGATTGCCTCGGGCGCCGCCTACACCGAGCTTGCGCTGATGACACTCGTTGCCAACGCCCGCTATCTGCTGATGAGCTGCGCGCTCAGCCAGCGCGCCGAGGGGCTCGGACTTCTCCAGCGGCTCATCATCGGCGTGGATGTGACCGACGAGATCTTTGCCGTCACCATTGCACGCCCCGGCAAGCTCGACCCCGTCCGTTTCTACGGCACGATGCTGGTCGCCATGCCCGCATGGGCATGCGGCACGGCACTTGGCAACATCGCCGGTGATCTGCTGCCCGCACGCCTTGTGAGTGCGCTCGGCGTAGCGCTCTACGGCATGTTTCTCGCCGTTATCATCCCCCCGGCGAAAAAGGACAAGCTGATCGCCGGGCTGATCGTCTTCTGCTTTGCGGCAAGCTATGCCATGGCGCGGCTGCCGCTGGTATCGGGCATCCCCGAGGGCACGCGCATTCTGGTGCTGACCGTGGTGATCGCCGCGGCTGCCGCCCTCCTGTTCCCGCACAAAGACGACGACGCGGAGGTACAGGCATGACCCGCAATATCCATGTGTACATCCTCATCATGATCGCGGTGACCTATGCCGTGCGCGTCCTGCCGCTGACCCTGATCCGCAAGCCCATCAAAAGCCGGTTTATCCGCTCCTTCCTCTACTATGTACCCTATGTGACGCTCGCCGTGATGACCTTTCCCGCCATTCTGGATGCGACAGGCAGCCCCGTCGCGGGTCTGCTGGCGCTCGTCGTCGGCATTCTCGCCGCCTACTTCGGCATGAGCCTTCTGCAAGTGGCGATCACCTGCTGCGGCGTGGTTCTCCTCGCCGAATGGTTGCTCCCGCTGCTTGGACTGTAATTGTAGAAAAGAAAAAGGCTGTAAAAAAGATGCAGAGTCGTCGGAAACCGTTTCGTTGCCGTATTTTCATACGGCAGAGACGGTTTCCGGCGAGAGAAAAAGGGGAACAAATTCTGTTGAGGGAATCCGCATGCGGATTCCTACCGAAAACTGCTGTTCAAGGATTTCCCGAACAGCAGTTTTTTATTTTTTGTTTTCCCCTTTTTCGATCTGCGCTTTTTTACAGTCTTTTCAGTTACTACCGAGGACGCGGGAGAGAAACTCGCGCGTGCGCTGCTGCTTCGGTGCACCGAAGATCTCGGCAGGCGTGCCTTCCTCAGCGATGATGCCCTTGTCCATGAAGATCACGCGGTCGGAAACATCGCGCGCAAAGCTCATCTCGTGCGTGACGACCAGCATGGTGAAACCCGCCTCGGCGAGCAGCTTCATGACCGAGAGCACCTCGCCCACCATCTCGGGGTCGAGCGCACTCGTCGGCTCGTCAAACAGAATGACCTCGGGCGACATGGACAGCGTGCGTGCGATGGCGACGCGCTGCTTCTGTCCGCCGGAGAGCTGCCGCGGCTTTGCGTTGATGTACTGCGCCATGCCAACCTTTGTGAGATACTCCATGGCGATCTTCTTCGCCTCCTCCGGCTTTCTGCCGAGGACGCGGGTCTGCCCGACCATGCAGTTCTGCAAGGCGGTCATGTTATTGAACAGGTTGAACTGCTGAAACACCATGCCGACCTTGGCGCGGTATTTGCGCAGATCGACATCGCGGGAGGTAATGTCCTTGCCGTGGAAGAGGATCTCGCCGCCGCTCGGCGTCTCCAGCAGGTTGACGCAGCGGAGCATCGTGGACTTGCCCGAGCCGGACGAGCCGATGATGCTGACGACCTCGCCGCGGCGCACCGACAGATTGATGTCGGAGAGCACCTCATGGTCGCCGAAGATCTTCTGCAGATGGCGGATCTCAATGATCGCGTCCTGACTCTGATTCATTTCGCGCATCGGTCACGCCTCCTTTTTGATGTGGATCTCGGCGGCGCTGTCACTCTGCGAGCCGAATACCGTGTAGTTTTCCTCGCCGTCCAACTTGCTCTCGACAAAGCGCAAGAGGCGCGTGACCGTGAAGGTCAGAATAAAGTAGATCACGCAGACGACAAGATAGGTCTGGAAGGTCTGGAACGACTGCCGCTTGATGATGCCGGCGAAGTAATACAGCTCGGTGACGCCGATGACGTTCAGCACCGAGGTATCCTTGATGTTGATGACAAACTCGTTGCT
>QAKK01000030.1:0-50340 GCA_003343845.1 Oscillospiraceae bacterium | reverse complement strand
ACGCCGATGACGTTCAGCACCGAGGTATCCTTGATGTTGATGACAAACTCGTTGCTGACCGAGGGGAGAATGTTGCGCAGCACCTGCGGCAGAATGACGTGCAGCATCGCCTGCCAGTGGCTCATGCCGATGGAGGACGCGCCCTCAAACTGCCCCTTGTCGATCGAGATGATGCCGCCGCGGACGATCTCCGCCATATAAGCACCGGTGTTGATGGACACAATGATGATGCCCGAGGGGATCAGCGGCAGGGTGCTGCCGCCGGTTGCAAAGGCATAGCCCCAGTAAATGACCATCGCCTGCACCATCATCGGCGTGCCGCGAAAGATCTCGACATAGACCGCGATGATCGCATTCAGAATCTTCTGCAGCGCGCGGACAAACCCGTTTTTGGAGAGCGGCGTGGTGCGCAGCACACCGGTCGCAAGACCGATGAGGAGACCGGCGATCGTGCCGGTCAGCGCGATCAGCATCGTGTAGCCGACGCCGCGCAGCAGATTTGGATAATACTTGGCGACGATTTCAACAACGTCTTTGAAAAACTGCATGTTCAGTACCTTTCCTTATGGAATCGGGAAATGCGCGGAGGATGCGGGGATAAGATCTTCCTTATTTCTTATAGATGACAACGAGGTTGGACTCGTAGTAGACATCGGTGAAGTCGATCTGCTCTTCGCGCTCTGCCGTGGGGCTCATACCTGCGATGATCGCATCCACATTGCCGGACTGGAGCGCGGGGATCAGCGAATCCCACTCATAGGAGCAGATCTCCAGCGTCATGCCCAGTTTGTTGGCGATGTACTGTGCGATCTGCACATCGTAGCCGTTGGCATAAAGGCCGTCCTTGCCCTCGCCGGTGATGGCGACCGCGCCGACCGACTTTTTCTCGGTCTCGGTCCAGTTGTAGGGCTCATATGCGCATTCCATCGCGACGCGGAAGACGCCGGTCGGGTTTGCGGGTGCCTCGGAGGTCAGTGCAAGCTCGGTCACGGTCTCGCCCGCGCAGATGGCAACCATCTGCTCCATCAGTGCGGAGCGGGTCTCGGCGGGGATCGTTGCGAGGATGTCGTTGATCTTTGCAACCTGCTCCGAGCCGGTGATAAGGCCGACGGCGATGCCGACGTCTGCCGCCGTTGCGACGAAGCCGGTATCATTGTTCTTCAGCGGCACATAGTCAAGCGTGTTATCCTTGTGGCAGACGGCGAAGGCAGTCGGCTCTTCAGCAACGTAGCCGTCGATCGCGCCGCTCTTGACCGCGGTCAGCAGGTCTGCAAACTCGGGGTAGGTCGAGCCCTTGACCTCGGGGATCTGGTTCATGGCATCGACGTGGAACGTGCCTGCCTGGGCGGCGATCTTCGCACCCTTGAGGTCTGTGAGCGAGTTGACTTTGGTCATATCAACTTTGGTGTTGCTTGCGCCGCACGCGCTGAGCGCCGTGACGGCGAGAATGAGGCTGAGGAGTACGGAAACGATTCTTCTCATGGTCTTTTTTCCTTTCTGTTTTTGAAAATGGGAAATTAAAAGCGACCGCAGCGTAGGCTACGGTCGCTAATCACAACATCTGTCCCGGGTAAGATATGTAACAAGTTAAACCCAATAGCCCTCCGCTCCGCAAATTCGAAGCGACAGTCTGCGACATGTTCTCCCGCAGCCCAACGGTAAACGGCACCGCCCGTTTCCATTTCGGCGAATCTCCCTTTCACACAGTCCAAAGCCTCGGTGAGCCGAACCTGCGCTACTGATGATCTCCGCGCCTCTATCAAATTATGGCTCAATCATAGCACCGCATGCCTGCTTTGTCAACCCTTTTTTGCGATTTTTTCATTTTTTGCGGGTTTCCTACAACAACGCGCTTGAAAAGCGGCGCGAAATATGGTAGAATTGCATACGAAATCAAGCCGATACAGGAGTTGCCCGTGAACCGAACGCTGACCCCCGACTTCATGTTTGCCCGTGCGGCGGACATCACGCCGGAATTTCTACACAAAAACCGTATACGCGCCCTGCTCTGCGACATCGACAACACGCTCTCCCCCTATGAGGACGCCGTGCCGAACGAAGAGATCCGCGCATGGGTGCAGTCACTCCGGGAGGCGGGCATCGCCGTGGCGCTGATCTCCAACAACACCCCCGCGCGCGTGGAGACCTACAACGCGCCGCTCGGGCTTGTCGCCTACGCCGATGCAAAAAAGCCCTCCACCGCCCGTTATCTGGACGCGCTCCGCGCGCTCGGCGCGGAGAAGAACGCCTGTGCGGTGCTGGGCGATCAGCTGCTGACCGACTGCTGGTCGGCGCGCCGCCTCGGCGTTCCCTGCATCATCGTGCCGCCCATCCGCGATAAGAAGACGCTGTTCTTCCGCTGCAAGCGCGCCCTTGAAAAACCGTTTCTCGCCGCCTATCGGCGAGCCCATAAAGGAGAAAACCAGTGATCAACAAACGCACCTGCCCGCATTTCGGACCGGGCGGCAACAGCGAGAGCTTTTACACCGCCGGCAACAAAAGCACCAAGCAAGCGCCCGCCTGGCTGCAAAGCGTGGGGCTGGACGCCTATGAATATGAGGCGGGCAACGGCATTTCCGCCGGTGAAAAATCGCTTGCCGAGGTCGGCGAGGCGGCACGGGCATGCGGCATCGAGATGTCGCTGCACACGCCGTATTTCATCTCGCTTTCGGGCATCGATCCCGAAAAGCGGCTGAAAAGCATTGACTATATTGAAGAAAGCCTGTGGGCGGCGGGGCTGCTCGGCGCCAACGAGATCGTGATCCACTGCGGCTCGGCGGGCAAGATCAGCCGCGAGGAGGCGATGCGCCTCTCCGCCGACACCCTGTATAAAACGCTCGAGCGGGTCGGCGACGTGCCGATTTCGCTCGGCGTGGAAACCATGGGCAAGCAGAACCAGCTCGGCACGCTCGACGAGGTACTGACGCTCTGCAAGATGGACGCGCGGCTCTCGCCGGTCGTCGATTTCGGGCATCTGAATGCAAGGGAATGCGGCGGCGTGTTCCCGGACGCGGACGCCTACCGCGCGCTGTTTGACCGCGTTGCCGAGGTGCTCGGCGACGACAAGGCACGCTACATGCACTGCCACTTTTCCAAGATCGAGTGGACGGCGGCAGGCGAAAAGCGGCATCTGACCTTTGCCGACACGCTCTACGGTCCCGACTTTGAGCCGCTGATGGAAACGCTCGTGCGCGAGAACCTCTGCCCGCGCATCATCTGCGAATCCGCCGGTACCATGGCAGAGGACGCCCTCACCATGAAGCAGTGTTACCTCGCGATGAAGTGAGGAAAGTTACGGACCGTCGGGGACGCCGGTCCGCATAATTCATGCATGGTACGCTCGCTTGGCAGCAGCAATCCTTCCATCGACAAAAATCAATTCAAAGGAGAAAATAGATTATGACCCGTGCAGAAAAACTTCGTGCAAAGATCGCGCCGTTTGCAGACGCGATCGTCATCACCGATGTCCTCAACCAGTATTACATCAGCGGCTTCCGCTTCACCGACGGCTACGTCCTCGTAACGCAGAAAAGCGCGCACATCGTCACCGACTTCCGCTATGTCGAGGCGGCACAGAAGCTCGCGCCCGCCGGCTTTGAGATCGTCACCCCCGCCCGCGGTGCGGAAATGGCGACCTACATGCGTGACGTCTGCGCCCGCGAGGGTGTGAAGACCGTCGCCTTTGAGGAGGCGCGCATCACTTATGCCGAGCATGAAAAGCTGAAGGACGCGCTCGGCGTGGACTTCGTCACCTCGCGCGGCGTGATCGAGCAGATGCGCCGCGTCAAGGATAAAGAAGAAGTGGACAAGATGTGCGCCGCGCAGAAGATCACCGACGATGCATTCACGCACATTCTCTCGGTCATCACGCCCGAGATGACCGAGATCGAGGTCGCCACCGAGCTGGAATACTTCATGCGCAAGCACGGCGGCGAGGACAAGAGCTTTGACACGATCTGCGTGTCGGGCAGCGCCTCTTCCCTGCCGCACGGCGTGCCGCGCAACCGGAAGCTGGAGCGCGGCTTCCTCACGATGGACTACGGCTGCATCGTGGACGGCTACCATTCCGACATGACCCGCACGGTCTGCATCGGCAAGGCGGACGAGGAGATGAAGCGCCTCTACAACACGGTGCTCAAGGCGCAGGTCTCCGCCATTGAAGGCGCCAAGGTCGGCATGAAATGCGCCGCCGTCGATGCGATCGCACGCGACATCATCGAAGATGCGGGCTACCACGGTGCGTTCGGTCACTCGCTCGGGCACAGCGTCGGTCTGGAGATCCACGAGGCGCCGAACTTCGCGCCCCGCTCCGCAGACTTCTTCGAGAACGGGCACGTCATCACGGTCGAGCCGGGCATCTACCTCGCGGGTAAGTACGGCTGCCGCATTGAGGACATGGTTTGGGCGCACGACGACACGGTCACCTCGCTCACCCACTCCCCGAAAGAGCTCATCGAGCTGTTCTGAACGATGAAGCGGCTGATCGCGGCGTTCGCCGCTTTCTTCGCCCTGGAAGTCGCGCTCTGTGTCGCACTTTTCAAGTGGCTGGACAAGTAAACGCAAAAAACGGCGGTTCTCCCGCCGTTTTTTTTGTGTGCGGGACGGACTTTTTTGCAAAAACCTCTTGCAATCCGGGCAAAAATAGGGTAGAATAAGCTGTATTATACTGGCTGAGTTTGAGCGACGACGACCTCGCGCCTCTGCCTATATTCTATAAAACCATCGGTCGTTGGGAAGGATTTATATTTATGGTAGTAGCAGGAGATTTCAAAAACGGCGTTACGTTTGAGATGGACGGCAACGTGCTTCAGGTCGTTGAGTTCCAGCATGTAAAGCCCGGCAAGGGCGCGGCTTTCGTCCGCACCAAGCTGAAGAATGTTATCACCGGCGCGGTCGTTGAGAGAACGTTCAGCCCGACCGACAAGTTTGAGAACGCTTATGTAGAGCGCAAGGACATGCAGTACCTCTACAACGACGGCGAGCTCTACTATTTCATGGACATGGAGACCTATGATCAGCTCCCCATCAACGCAGACAAGCTCGGCGACGACTTCCGTTTTGTCAAGGAGAATATGATGTGCCGCATCGTTTCCTACAAGGGCAACGTCTTCGGCGTTGAACCCCCCACGTTCGTTGAGCTCGAAGTCACCGACACCGAGCCCGGCTTCAAGGGCGATACCGCTACCGGTACCACCAAGCCCGCTACGCTGGAGACCGGCGCAGTCATCAAGGTTCCGCTGTTTGTCAACACCGGCGATATTCTCAAGGTCGACACGAGAACCGGCGAGTACCTGTCCAGAGCATAACACAAGAAAAGTGCCGGGTTTTCACGGCACTTTTTGTTCGATTCTGTTTGAAAACGTCGGCTTTTGCCGAATGAATACTGAATATTGGAGGATACAACCATGACAATTACCGAAAAGACCGCATATCTGAAGGGTCTGCTGGAGGGTCTCACCCTCGATGAAACCAAGCCGGAGGGCAAGCTGCTGAAGGCTGTCGTCGAGACGCTCGACGAGATGGCAAACGATCTGTCCGACCTCGGCGGCGATGTCGCAACGCTCAACGACTACGTTGAAGAGTTGGATGAAGACCTCGGCGAAGTTGAGGAATACCTCTGCGACGAGGATGAAGACGAGGACGACGACGATTTTGAGTGCGACGGCGACTGCGACGAATGCGATGAAGACTGCGAAGGCTTCTATGAGGCTGTCTGCCCGCACTGCGGCGAGACCGTCTGCTTCGACGAGACCTGCGATCCCCGCGACCTCGTTTGCCCTGCCTGCCAGGAGCATTTCGACTGCCTCGATTCCCCCGAGACCGACGCAGAGTAAGCAAGAAGATTGAAAAGAGCCCACGACGCATCGCGTCGGGGGCTCTTTTCGTCAGCCAAGCTTAACACAAAACAGCTTTTTAAGTTTGGTACCGTGCCAGCCTTGTACCCACTTCTTTCAATCCACGCACCCCGTGCGGGGTGCGACCGAAACAGAGTGCTTGACGCACTGGAAGGAGAATATTTCAATCCACACACCCCGTGCGGGGTGCGACTTCGATCAGCGTTACAAGGGTTTCAAAGCCACCGAATTTCAATCCACGCACCCCGTGCGGGGTGCGACGCTCCGCAGATGCTACAGGATAGCATGCGCCATATTTCAATCCACGCACCCCGTGCGGGGTGCGACGCCGTGCCTATGTCACACAGCGCATAGGCAGCATCATTTCAATCCACGCACCCCGTGCGGGGTGCGACACGCGACAGCTTCCGTGCCGCCGAACGCCACAATGAATTTCAATCCACGCACCCCGTGCGGGGTGCGACGGCAAACATGTACAACTTGGTTTGCTCCTATTTTTGCAACTTTACCAAATCAGATGTATGTTTGCTTACATTATACTTGTTTTACCACGCTATTTCAACCGAAAACGTGGTTTTCAGCCGTTTTTCAGCGGTGCGAAGCGCCCCGGGAATCCATGTCCGCTCCCGCTTCGCACCGCGTCAAAGCATCAGCAGCCCCTCCGGCGCATAGGTCGGCTTGGCGCCGATATGCTCAACGCGGTTCTGATAGTTATTCCCAAGATTGTAAAAGCGCAGGCTGTCCTTCTCCGGGTTGATGAGCCCCTCAAGGCGATGCTTGACCATGCGGTACTGCGCCGCATCCAGCACGCACTCGAACACGCTGTTCTGCACGCGCTGCCCGTAATCACGACACTCATTCGCCACCTTACGCAGGCGCTTTCTGCCGCCGACATCCCCAGTGTTGACATCATATGTAATCAATACCAGCATAACAGCCTCACTTCCACAAAAACGGCGGGTACGCGTCCACATCGCCGCGCAGCATACGCGCCAGCAAAAGTGCCTGCACATGCGGAACCAACCCCCACGGCAGCTTCTCGCCGAGAAACGGATGCGTGATCGTCTCATCCCGCCGCTTTTTCCATGCGGTCAAAAACGCACGCCGTCCGGCATCGTTCAGCGAAACCGCACCGCTGTCGCTTTTGTCAAAATGCGCGGAGGCAAACACGCGGTTGTTGATCCCGGTGAGGACAAACCGATCCGCCAAAAGCGGGCGCAATTCTTCCATCAGATCCAGCGCCAGCGACTTGCGCCCCGGTCGGTCGGTGTGCAGCATGCCGACAGAGGGATCCAACCCGACACCCTCCAACGCAGCGGCACATTCGTTTGCCAGCAGACTGTACGCAAAAGACAGCAGCGCATTCACATTGTCGAGCGGCGGGCGGCGGCTGCGCACCGTGAAGCGGAACGCCGCGTCATCCCGCAAAATCAGCTCGTCAAACACTGAAAAATACAGGCTTGCCGCCTCGCCCTCGATGCCGCGCAGCGAATCCGCATCGCCGCAAGCCATGACCGCATTGATCGAGCAACGGAGCTGCACCGAAACGGCTTTCAGCCGCTCGGCGTCCATCGTGAGCGCATGGTCGCGCGCGCCGCGCTCCAGCACCCAGCGTGCGTTGTACAGCTTGCCGACAATGAAATTCTGTGCGATCGCCAAGCTCTCCGCCGCATCATCGGCTATGCGGTACTGCCGCCGACGCAAAAGCACATTGCCGGTCTCCATCCCGGACGCACGTGCCAGAAACCGCCCGCGCGGCGAAAAGAAGGTCAGCTCGATCTGCATCTGCGCACACTTGCCCATCAGCGCAGGGCTCGCGCCCATATAGGAAAAGCAGGTGATCTGCGACAGACTGTGCAATGGAAACCGTCCGATCTCATCGCCCTCTTTTTTGACCACTGCATTTTCGCCGTCCAGCGTCAGATACGCTTCGGGCGTCAGAACGTACAAAGCATTCAACAGGTGTTTCATGCGTCCCCCTCCCCGATCGTCTCCCGGATATAGGCAGAGACATCCCGGTCTTTGCAGAGTGCAGGCAGGCAAATGTCCTTCATGGAACAGGCGCGGCAGAACCGCCCGGTCTTGACCCGCGGCGTGTACCCGCGGCGCATGTAGGCGTGCATCTCTCGGACGGCGGCACAGGCGGCACTCCGCAGCGCCGCGTCGATCGCAACCGACTCCCGCCGCCGCACCTCGCCGTAATAGAGATAACCGCTGTCAATCCGGCAGCCGAGCATCTCCTCCAGGCACATCGCCTCCAGGCAGAGCTGCAGTTTGTCCGCCTCTCCCGCGGCGTCGGCAGTACCGCTCTTGTACTCCACAGGCATCGGCAGCCACAGCCCGTCATAGTCCCGCAGGCGCACGCCGTCCGCCCCGCGACGGAACTCCACGACATCACATTCGCCGCTGATGCCGAGCATTGCGGAAAATACACGCAGCCCGCGCACGGTCAGCAGATCGCCGCGTTTCTCGGAAAGCCCGGCGTCATGCGCCCGCTCGTGAAAGATCGTACCGCCGACCGTGCGCGCATTCTCCGCCCATTGCCCCTCGATGTGAATCAATGCCCATTGGCGACGGCAGAACGCAAAGTGCTGAATGCCGCTGATTTGCAGATAATCCTCCTCGGCGTATGCCATTATGCCATGCGGGTGACTGTGACACCGGCAGGCACGGCTGCCTCATCCACGCTGACCTTGTAGTCTGCATACGCGCACGGCGGCTTTTCCGCATCGATGCGCTCGACCTTGACCGTGTCAAACAATTTGTACGCAGGCGCATTGCCGAGCTCGCTGTCATGCTTGAAAACAATCAGCTCACGCACAGCCATTTTGCCGCGTGCGGCGGAATGGTCGCATTCAAACATGTTCAGAATTGCCTGCCAGAGCAGCGCGAGGTCCTCCTCGGAAAATCCGGTTGTTTTACGGGCAAGGTTTGCCGAAACATAGCCCTCCGCGCGGTAAAGTCCGTAGGGGACGACATACTTTCTGCCCCTCTCGGTGTTCTTCTTTTCGGCATCCGCCTCGGTGGTGATTGCCGTACGCGTGATAGTCAGCTCCTGCGGCACGATGGGATCGATGCTGCGGGCAAAGGACAGCTGCACCGGACCGCGCACCTGCCCGCAGTTGAGCGCACCCTTGACGCAGGTGGTCAGCACCGCGCCGAAGGTGCGGATATCGAAGAACTCGCCGCAGAGATAGTCTCTGACCAGCGTATCCACATCGACACCCTTCGCCTTCACCGCCTTGATTTTCTTTTTGAGTTCCTCTTTCTCCATATCGGCAGCATTGTCAATGCCGACCTTGGTGAATGCCTCGCCCTCACTGCGGTTGAGCGGGACATTCTCCTTGATGAAGATGCGATGCCCTGCCTCATCCTCTTTTGCCGTCTCCACATAGTTGCGGATTTTGCGCTTGAGGCAAACATCGGTCACGATACCGTGGCCGGTCTCGGGGTCGATGCGCGGCATATTGCCCGCATCGGGGTCGCCGTTGGGATTGCCGTTCTCACAGTCAAACAGGACAACAAATTCGTAACGATTCTTGATAGCTTCCATGGTCAGTTCTCCTCCGTCATTTCGGTTGTATTTTTCTTTTCAAATCTTTTTTGGGTCTGATGATAGTAGCCGAGGATAAATGCGCCCTGCTCTTCCAGCGAGAGCGTCTTCGGGAATGCGGTTTCCAGCCGCGCCGTCAGCTCGCCGATCTGCTTGCTGTAGTTGACGGCGAGACCGCCGCCGAGCTTTTTCAGGTGGCTGTTTGCCAGTTTCAGCAGAATCGGGAACACAGCCGCCGGGGTGGCGCATGCAGAGTTGAAATACTTGTCCTTGATGGTTGTATTGATGCCCGGATTTGCCGCCGACTGCACCGCCTCAAGGGTGGAGAACAGCCGCCCCAGCACATACGGGGTATAGTTGCTTGTCTCATTCAATGCCATTGTCGATGCCTCCTTGATATATGTATAATCTTTTCTGTGTTTGGTGTTACGCAGCAGATAGCCCTTGACAATGGCTGCCTTGCCGCGCGTGATGTCGTGCTCGGCGCGAATGCGCAGCAGCGTTTGCCTATACAGCGTCTCAGGATAGCGTCCGCCTGTGAGCACGGCGCGGAGCGTGTCGCCCGCCATCTGCGGTGCGGGGGTCTTGTCATTTGCATTCGGATTGACCGTTTCACGAAGCAATGCCCAGAGCGGGATGTCCACCCATTTGCTGCGGTTATCTGTCACAATCGCGATGTCGTCATAATGCTGCTTGATCCTGCTGATCACGTCGCCGAAACTGCTCTGCCGGAAGCACCGCACGGACAGACGCGACGCATTCGGCGAGATGCCGAGCAAATAAAAGCGATCGTCCGGCGACAGCGTTTTACCTGCAAAGTCTGTCTGCTTGCCGGCAGCAATATTTTGCAGGATCGAATGCAACTCTGCATCCGTCACACGGTCATCGCTGCCTGCAAAGCACAGATCCATCACGTCCTGATAGACGGGCTCGGCATCTTCGGCGAAGTAGACTACGGTCATATCGCCGATGTGCTGCCGGTGATCTTTATCCCCCGTCAGAGAATTGAGCGCCGAGGTATAGGCAAACGCCGTTTCTTTCCCCATCGGCGCATTGAGATTCTGCTTGCGCCCGAAGGATTCAAATGCCTCTGCGTTGAACGAGACCAGCGCCGCGCCGGAGGGTTGCGCATCCTGTACATTTTTGATCGAAGGATGCGTCGCCTCCGGGACAACAACCTCACCGGTCACCACATCCACAAAGGGTTCGCCGATTTTTTCCCCGCCGTAATGCGCATCCCATGCGGCACATAGCTCCGGGAACTCGCCCGGGAAGCGGTTCTGATACAGAAAAGTCAGATTGGCGCCCTTTCTCAGCTCGTCCATGCAGCCGTCCGGCAGCATGGACGCAATCGCTGCCGGATCACAGGCGGCAAAATAGGCTTTGATTGCCTCGGCGACCGGTGTGTGCACGTCGGCAAGCAGACTGTCGTGCAGCTCTTTCGCTGTAACAAAACGCTTTGCGGTCTTGCCGCCGTCCTCCTTGGTCTGCACGCCGAGCAGATATTCGGCGTTCTCCCACAGGAAATTGGAGCGTTCTCCGCTTGTTTTTTTGACAGGTGCGGGTAACAGAATCTCCCGCGGAATCTGCTTCTTGCCGTCCGGGCTCTCGACCTTGAGCGGCAGAATGCCGAGAACGCTGCCGTCGTCGCCGAGTTCGATTGCCCAAGAGATCTTCGCCTTCGCCCAGCCGGACTTGGAGATCTCGCCGCGCGCGGCAAGCTTGTTGTAGTACGCGACCAACGCTTGCAGTATCATCGGTACACCTCCGCTTCCGTCAGGTCGAGGACCCCGTTTTTCAGCACGGCGCGGAAGAACATCGGCTTGATGTCCGCGGGATCGCTGTAGTCCATGTCATAGAGCATGAAGCCGAGGTCTTTCTCGCTGCCCGGATAAGCCGTCGGGATCTCGCCGCCCTCCCACAGACAGAATGCCGCGGGGAACTCCCGCGTGCCGAAGCAGGGCTGATGATAGCACTGCCCGTTTTGCGCGCGACGGCGGAACATCTCGCAGAATTTACCCGCATTGTCGGCCGGGCTGGCTTTTTCCGTCATCTCAAAATGCGCCTCAATCACATAATGCACATGGCGCAGCACCATCGAAGCCCGTTGGGCAATGCAGTCTTTTGTGCAAAGGTACAGCCCGCCTGCGCCGTTGTGCATTGCGGATTTTGCCAGCCGCCCGCTGATCTTGTCGGACACCTCGTTGCGCCGGATGTTGGAAAAGCAGATCGGGCTCATCACATAGATGCGGTCAACCTTCCAGCGCATGCCCGGATGCCAGAAGATCGCCTCGAGAATCCCGCGCGCCGCGCTCGGCGTCATCACATCGTAACTCACACGCTCCGCCTTCATTTCGGGGCGTGTGAACAGCGCATAATCGCCGAAAACTTCAAGTTTGAATGACACGCTCGTCACTCCTTTCAATATTTATATCATTTTTATGCAAAAATTTGCTTTGGTTGCTTCGGATAAGGCAAACCCGGTCTCGGAATTGTAGCAATCTGAGTCGAGGAGAATCGCGCCGTTCTCGCAGAGCGTCTCCGCCTTGCCCCGCGCAATAAGGTCTGCTACGGTGCGCTGCGGAAGCGCCACAGCAAAGGGCGCTGCGGCGCGGAAAAGGGTGCGGCTGCGCTCCCCGGCACGCAGACGCGAAAGGTACACATCACCGCCGTCGCCCGGAATGTACAGGTTAACGTCCGTCTCGCCGTCGATCAGCCGGAAGGCATCCGAAACCGTGCGGAATGCCAGCTTGCGCACCCCGTCAAGGATTGCCTTGCGGTCCAGCGCCTGCGCATCCTTCAGCGTGTACAGCAAAAAATCGAAATAATCCCGAACAGCCGCCGCGGACGCGATCGCGTCCGGATGCGCCGCAATTGTCCGCTCGGCAGCTGCAATATTCTGCGTCAGCCGCCGCGGCGCGGATGCCTCCGGCACAAACACATGCACCACGCTGTCCGCCGCTGTGCTCCTGCCCTCGCGGTTGCAGCGTCCGCCCGCCTGCACAATGGAGTCAAGCCCCGCAATCGCACGGTACACACAGGGAAAATCCAGATCCACACCTGCCTCCACCAGGCTGGTGGAAACTACGCGGCAGACCTTCCCCTCCGACAGTCGTTGTCGAATCGCCTCCAGTGCAGCGGTGCGGTCGTGCGGCGTCAGCAGGGTCGTCAGGCAATAGCTGCCCTCCTGCGGGAGCGCCGCGTACAGGCCTGCGCCTCGGCGCGGTTGTTGACGATGCAGAGCACGCGCGGCGTGTCCCGCAGGCGTGCGACAAGTGCATCGTCCGAAAGCGAACCTTCAAAGCGGTAGGTCACACGCCGGAACACCTCTGCGTCGGCATAAACCGGCGGACAAAGCTCAAGCAGATCCGCCGACGGCGCAAACTCTGCGATCAGGCGGTCCAGCGAAGGCTGCGTCGCCGTGCAAAGCACTGCCGTACAGCCGAAATGCTCGGTCAGCGTGCAGATGCCGGACACGCAGGGACGCAGATAAGCCGTCGGCAGCATCTGTGCCTCGTCAAAGACGATCACGCTGCCGCAGACATGGTGCATTTTGCGCACCCGCGACGGTTTTGCACTGTAGAGCGATTCAAAGAACTGCACTGCCGTGGTCAGAATGATCGGCGCATCCCAACGCTCGGAAACAAAGGCGTTCGGATCGGCGTCCCCCTCCGCCCGAAGCTCGGCGGCGGAATAGTGCAGGCGCACGTTTTCCGCGCCGAACACGGCTTTGAAAATTTTTGCGGTCTGCTCGAGAATGCTGCAATACGGGATCACATAGATCACACGCTCCATGCCGTGTACCTGCGCGTGCCGCAGGGCGAATGCCATGGAGGTAAGTGTTTTGCCGCCGCCCGTCGGTACGGTCAGCGAGAAGAGCCCCTGTCTTGCATCGGCATGCCCGAGTACAGCCGCGCGGATACCGTTGCGCAGCCGATCCAGCTCGCCCCGCTCCGCAAATCCGGCAAAATGCGCATCCAGTCGAGCGACAAGTGTGTCGATCGACGCATAATGGCTCTCCGTCTCGCCGCCCGTGTCGCTCCAGTCCGCATCCACAAGGCAGGAAAACAGCATCTGCGTGTAGGTGTACATCGCCTCCGGTGAGGTCCGGAACGGCGGGGCAGGCGGCAGGGACGGCAGGGTCACTTCTTGCCGATACGCCGAGAAATCCGGCAGCGTCGCACGGTATGCCGCGGACATTCTGCCGAGCAGCGTGGTGTCCGTATCGTATCGCGTGCCGAGATCGGGCAGCCCCGCATGATGCCCCGCAACGGCAAAAGCCGTCGGCGCTACGCGCGCATCATATGCTGCCGTCGCGCCCGCGGTAGCATGATCCGCCTGTACGGGTGCGCCGCCGAGCCGCCGCTGAAACACATCGCTGTACTTGCCGATGTCGTGCAGCATGCCTGCATATGCCCCCTCCGCCGCCGCACCAAAGCCTGCCGCAAAATGCGCGGCAAGCGCAGAGACATTTTGAAGATGCTCGATGAGCAATTGACCATCCGGGTGCACGTCGGACGGGCTGTGTGCAAAATAAGTCAACTGATTGCGCCGCCTTTCTCGTTTGGTAATTTCAGTATACAATAATTTGGATGCATTTTCAAGATGTTTTCGCATTTTTCTTTATTTTTCGGAAAATATCGACAGAAGTCTCTTCTTTCTTACAATTCAACTATACCACGCATACTGTCCAATAAAACGGACTGCAAGGCGTATTTCCGGATTTTTCGCAAAAAAAGCAAAAAGAGAATCTATCCGCGCCGTGCGGCACTTGATGCTCCATATATGAAAAAGGGTGGATTTATGCGCAGCATTCAGGTATAATGGCATTGAGACCGGAGTCGCTTTTGGGAATTTTCGAAAAACGTGTAACCGACCCGCCCCGAACGGTGCTTCTTTCGGTGAAGACCCTTCAATACGGAAAGAAAGGAGAGAAATGCCTTGGATGACAGCAAAATCGTTGACTTGTATCTTCTGCGGGACGAAGAAGCGATTCGCAAGACCGCCGAAAAATACGGGAGCCGTTTGCGCGCTTTGGCGCATGGAATCGTCTGCGACCGACAGGCTGCCGAAGAGTGTGAGAACGATACCTATATGGAGGCTTGGAATTCAATTCCGCCGCATGAGCCGAGAACCTATTTTTATGCTTTTCTCGCACGGATCGCCCGCCATATTGCTTTGAATTGCTGCCGTGACCGCAGTCGGCTGAAACGCAGCGCATTCATTTGTGAGCTCAGTGCGGAGATGGAGCAGTGCATCCCTGCGCATGAAGATGTCGGCAGCCGCATGAATGATATGGCGCTGCTGCAGGCTGTCAACGACTTTCTCGGCAAGCTGAGCCTGGAAAAACGGAATATCTTCATCCGACGGTATTGGTATCTGGACTCCATCGCCGATATCGCCGACCGCTTTGCATTATCCGAAAGCAAAGTGAAAACCACCTTGTTCCGCTGCCGCATCGGGCTGCGGAAGCACCTTGAGAAGGAGGGCTATGCTTTATGAACGGAAACGAATTTTTGGATCGGATGGAATGGATCGACCCCGCTTATGTGGAAGCTGCGGATGTGCCGCCGCGGATTCAGAAGCGAAGCCGCATCCGCCCTTGGTTTGTCGCCGCATGTCTCTGTGTACTGGCAGGCGCGATGACCGCGCTGGCGGTGGGCGGCTTCGGCACGCAGCTGATCGAATTCTTTACATCGCGCACCGCACCGGGGTCTGATTACAGCGAATCCGGGTATGTGCTCAGCGCACAAGTGGAAAAATTCTCGGATGATGCGTTAAAAGGAAAGATTCGGGAGGTTCCTGCGCTGATCCGACGGCAGTTTGCATCCTATGAACTGTATATGAGTCAGTCACCGGGATATTGGCAGAAAAGTTTTGCGACCCGCGATGATGCCTATGATTATATCGGCTTTGACGGGTTGAAACATCTGCAGTGGGATCCGGAGGAGAAACAGACGACGCTGCATGTGCAGGGTGCGGAGAACGGAGACATACTTTCCCTTTCCGTCGAAACCCTTTACACGGTTGACGATATCCGCATGCAGTTTTTTACAACCATTTTTACGGAGCATACGGACGGTGAAATCACGGTCAGCACAGCCACAACGGAGAATGTCCGGTTTGAGGAGGCATTCCGCACGACGAAAAACGGGAAAACATTGCATGTCATTGCGCAGACGGCATTGGAAAGCGGTTACCAGGGAATGGACGGCTTTCTGGTCGAAAACGGGGTGCTGTATCACCTCCACATCGCTTGCCCGGAGAAGGATGCGGCTGGTGCGGCAGAACTGCTGCAGCAGTGGGCAGACCTGTTTTGACCAAATGACAGCAAGCATACCTCTTGGTTTGTGAAGCTGCAGTGCCGAATCGTGCAGGTTTGCCTTCACATCCCGGATGGCATGCTGACGCAAAAGGCCCCCGACGCGATGCGTCGGGGGTCTTTTGCGTCAGCACAACTTAGTGCAGGTGAATCTTATTTGCTTACAGCAGAGAGCGGTAGAGGTCTGCGATCTCGGCGACCGAGGTTTCGCGCGGGTTGCCAGGGCGGCAGGCGTCATCGTATGCCGACTGTGCAAGGAACGGGATGTCCTCCTCACGGACGATCTCGCGCAGATTCTCCGGAATGCCGACATCGTGCGCAAGCTGACGGACGGCGTCGATAGCAGCCGTTCTCGCCTCCTCCGTGGTCATCTTGTCCGTGCCGGCAACACCCATGGCGCGGGCGATGTCGCGGTACTTATCCCCGGTTGCGGGCGCGTTGTATGCCATGACTGTGGGCAGGATGATTGCATTTGCCACGCCGTGCGGCGTGTCATAGAGCGCGCCGAGCGGGTGCGCCATCGAGTGCACGATGCCGAGACCGACATTGGAGAAGCCCATGCCCGCGATGTACTGTCCGAGCGCCATGCCCTCTCTGCCCTCGGGCGTGTTGGCAACCGCGCCGCGCAGATGCCTCGAAATCAACTCAATCGCGCGGAGGTGGAACATATCGCTCATCTCCCATGCGCCCCCCGTGATGTAGCCCTCAATCGCGTGCGTGAGCGCGTCCATACCGGTGGCGGCGGTCAGCCCCTTGGGCATCGACGCCATCATGTCGGGATCAACCACGGCGACAACCGGGATGTCATGCACGTCGACGCAGACCATCTTGCGGTTCTTCTCGGTGTCGGTGATGACATAGTTGATCGTAACTTCGGCAGCCGTACCCGCCGTGGTCGGCACGGCGATGATCGGCACGCACTTGTTCTTCGTGGGTGCAACGCCCTCGAGCGAAACAACGTCCTCAAATTCGGGATTTCTGATGATAATGCCGATCGCCTTTGCAGTGTCCATCGAGGAGCCGCCGCCGATCGCGATGATGCAGTCTGCGCCCGACTTCTTAAAGGCGGCAACGCCCGCCTTGACGTTGGCGACCGTGGGGTTTGCCTTGATATCGGAATAAATCTCGTAGTCAATCTTCTCCGCATCGAGAATGTCCGTGACCTTCTTCGTCACGCCGAACTTCAAAAGATCGGGGTCGGAGCATACAAAGCACTTTGCAAAGCCTCTTCCCTTGACTTCCGTTGCGATCTCGCGGATCGCACCCTTGCCGTGGTAGCTCGTCTCGTTGAGCACAAATCTGTTTGCCATAATCCTGTCCCTTTCTCTCGTATGGATTTCCGCATTGCTGCGATGTTTTCTGTTTACATTATAAAATACACGTCCGCGAATTACAAGTCAATCTGTGAAATTTGAAAAATCCTGATAAAAAATTCACACATGCCTGCAAATTCGGCAGACAGGCTTGAAAACCTATCAAAACCGTAGTATAATATTAGAATAATGTTTGTCGGATTACGGAGCAAAACGGGATGCAAAACCAATTTTCAAGAACCGAACTGTTGCTCGGCGGCGATGCCATGGAGACCCTGCGCGGCGCGCGCGTGGCGATCTTCGGCATCGGCGGCGTGGGCAGCTATACCGCCGAGGCGCTGGTGCGCGGCGGCGTGGGCGCGCTCGACCTTGTTGATGACGACCGCGTGTGCCTGACCAACTTAAACCGCCAGCTTTTCGCCACACGGAAGACCGTGGGCAAATACAAGGTAGACGTCGCCGAAGAGCGGCTGCACGAGATCAACCCGGATGTTGCGATCACGACGCACAAGGTCTTTTACACGCCAGAGACGGCGGCGCAGTTTGACTTTTCCGCCTATGATTATGTGGTGGACGCGATCGACACGGTCACGGGCAAGATCGCGCTGGTCATGCAGGCAAATGCGGCGAAAACGCCGATCATCTCGGCAATGGGCGCGGGCAACAAGCTCGATCCCACCGCCTTTGAGGTCACGGACATCTACAAGACCTCGGTCTGCCCGCTGGCAAAGGTCATGCGAAACGAGCTGCGCAAACGAAAAATCCGCCGTCTGAAGGTGGTCTACTCCAAGGAGCTGCCCACCATGCCGGCAGAAACCGAAGAACTCAGCTGTAAGACGCACTGCATCTGCCCGCCGGGCACGGCGGGCAAATGCACGGCGCGCCGTCAGGTGCCGGGCAGCACCTCGTTTGTCCCGCCGGTGGTGGGGCTGATCATCGCGGGCGAGGTCATCAAGGATCTCACCGGCGTGCGCGGGAAGGGGCGCGGCGTATGATCTACCTCGATTACAGCGCAAATACACCCGTCTCGCCGCGCGTGTTGCAGAGCTTCACCGACGCGGCAGCGCGCTATGTGGGCAACCCGAACTCGAACCATCCCGCAGGACTCGCGGCAAAAGCCGCGATCGACGAAGCGACAGCCCGAATCGCCGCCGCTCTCGGCGTGCAGCCGGACGAGATCATCTACACCTCTGGCGCGAGCGAATCGAACAACACCGCCATCCGCGGCACTCTGCATGCTTCCCGCCACATCGGCAGGCATGTGCTCACCACTCCGCTGGAGCACCCGTCGGTCAGCGGCTGTCTGACTGCCGCCATGGAGCGCGGCTATGAGATCGACATGCTCTCGGTCGGACGCGACGGCAGAATCGACCCCGAAGAGGTGCGCAGCCTGCTCCGCCCCGACACGGTGCTGGTCGCCATGACCGCCGTGGACAGCGAGCTCGGCACGGTGCAGCCCGTGCGCGAGGTGGCGCGCGTGCTGCGCGGCGTGGCGCACTGCTGTCTGCACGTCGATGCGACGCAGGCGATCGGCAAGCTGCCTTTCTCGTTTGACGAGGTGGACACGGTCAGCTTTGCACCGCACAAATTCGGCGGCATCGTCGGCAGCGGCGTGCTGTTCAAGCGGCACGGACTTGCCATTGAGCCGCTGATCTACGGCGGCACGAGCACCACGCTCTATCGCAGCGGCACGCCCGCCGCCGCTCTCGCGGTTTCGACCGCGGAGGCAGTCTGCGCGGCAATAGGCGGCATGGAAGATAACACCGCGATCGTGCGCGGGCACAACGCGCGCTTGCGCGACTTCTTTGCGCGCTACCCGAAGGTGCAGCTCAACAGCCCGGACGATGCGATCCCGCATATTCTCAACCTCAGCGTGGAGGGCGTGCGCGGCACGTCGTTTCAGCAGGCGCTCGCCGCAGCGGGCATCTGCGTCTCAGTCAAATCCGCCTGTGCGGTCGAGGGCACGCCCTCGCGCGCGGTCATGGCGGTCAGCCGCGACCGGAAGCGTGCGCTGTCCTCCTTCCGCATCAGTCTCAGCCATTTGACGACGGCGGACGAGCTGCTTGAATTTGAGACGGTCTTTGACCGCCTGTATACGGAGTTTGAAACCCATGAGTGAAACGAAACGCGCGCTCGAACCCTATCAGAAAATCGAGCGCAGTCTGCAAACAAAATTCCGCAAGACGATCTGGAATCCCTTCATCGAGGCAGTCAAGCGCTACGAGCTGATCGCCGCCGGGGACAGGATCGCGGTCTGCATCTCGGGCGGCAAGGACTCGATGCTGATGGCAAAGCTGATGCAGATGCTCGCCCGCCACAGCGACGTGCCGTTTGAGCCGGTGTTTCTCGTGATGGATCCCGGCTACAACGAGATCAACCGCCGCAAGATCGAATCCAATGCGGCGCTCTTACACATCCCGGTCACGATCTTCGAGACCGACATCTTCGCCGTGGCGAACAGCACCGACAAATCGCCCTGCTACCTCTGCGCGCGCATGCGCCGCGGGCATCTCTACGCCAAGGCAAAGGAACTCGGCTGCAACAAGATCGCGCTCGGTCACCATTTCAGCGACGTGGTGGAAACCACGGTGATGGGCATGTTCTACGGCTCGCAGCTGCAAGCCATGCCGCCGAAGCTGCACAGCACCAATTTTGCAGGCATGGAGCTGATCCGCCCGCTCTACTGCGTGCATGAGGACAACATCATCGCCTGGAAGAACTACAACGAGCTGGAATTCATCCAGTGTGCCTGCCGCTTCACCGAGAACTGCACAATGTGCGCGGGCGGCGGGGGCGGCTCCAAGCGGCAGGAGGTCAAGACGCTGCTCCGCCGCCTGAAGCGTGACAACCCGGACATTGAAAAGAGCATTTTCAACAGCATTCACGCCGTCTGCCTCGACACGATGGTCGGCTACAAGACCGGCGGACACGAATACGAATTCAACGAGATCTACAAGACGCGCGGATAGTGATCTGCATCCGCGACGGATGAGGTATCCTTTACAAAAGAAAATCCCTCCCGACGGGAGGGATTTTCTTTTGTCGGTTTTCCGGGATCGCTCAGATCTCCTTGAGATGCTCCATGTTCTCGCGGATGCCGTCGCAGCATGCGTGGAACGTCTGCATCTCCGCCTCGGTCAGCGGCAGCTCGATCACTTCTTCCGCGCCGCCTGCGCCCAGCACGCAGGGAACGCCGGCAAACAGTCCGCGCTCGCCGTATTCACCGTCCAGCTCGGCGCTGACCGGCAGGATCGCCTTTTCGTCGTGCAGCACGACATGCACCATGCGCGCCGCGGTCGCCGCAATGCCGTACTCGGTGCAGAACTTGCCCGAGAAGGTGACCCAGCCGCCGCCGATCGACTCCTTCTGCAAAGCATCGCGGTCAAAGCGGAAGCGCGCGTCGGTCTTTGCAAAATCATCCAGCGGCTTTCCCTTGAAGCTGACGCAGCTCCAGGGCGCAAACTGCTGATTGCCGTGCTCGCCGAGCATATAGCAGGTGATCGACTTGTGGTCGATGCCCGTATGCCGCGCAAGCGCGGACAGCAGACGGGAGGTGTCCAGCCCCGTGCCGGTGCCGAAGACGCGCCCGCGCGGCAGTCCGAGCAGCAGCGCAAGCTCCCGCGTCACAATATCGCAGGGGTTGGTGATGTTAATCAGAACGCCGTCAAAGCCGGACGCCTTGATCTTTTCGGCATAACCGCGGACCGCCGGAATGGTGAAATCCATCTCGGTGACGCGGTTGTGCGTACTGCGCAGCAGATCAATCTTACCAACGCTGTTGACGATCACGTCGCATTCGCCGAGGTCGGCAAAGTCGCCCGCGCGCACCGTCACGCGGTGCGGCATATACGCAACAGCGTCGCGCAGATCCTGCACTTCGCTTTTCAGTTTCTCGGGGTTCATGTCAACGAGCACAAGCTCATCGACAATGCCTTGCAGAGTGAGGGCAGACGCGACATGCGCGCCGACATGACCGAGACCGATGATACCGCAGATTCTTTTCTTCATAATAGTTTCCTTTCCGAAATCACTTTAGGAATTCTTTCGCTTGCAATTACAATACAATTATAACAGATTTTCACGGTTCCGAACAGGGGTTATGCGCCGAAATGCGGGAAAAGCACATAGGTGTACAGCATGGTGAGCGTCATGTAGAGCACAAGAATGATGCCGAACGCCACCAGCGTCTTCCGCATGACCTTGCCCTCGTTGCCCTCCTCGCCGACTGTGGCGCACGCCGCGACCGTGTTGTTGGGGCAGATGAGATTGCCGAGAGACGCGCCCGCATTCTGTCCGGCGAAGACCGTGATCGGATTGATGCCGAGCGAGGCAGCCGCCTGCATGTGCATGTCGGCAAACATGATGTTGGAGCCGAGCCCCGTGCCGGTGACAAACGCGCCGCTTGAACCGATGAGGACCGCCGCCGCGGGATAGAAGGGACCGACCACTGCCGCCACATCGGTGGCGATCAGGTTCATCATGCCGGTGCGGTCGGACTGCATGAGATAGGACACGACAAGCAGGCTGCCGATGGTGATGAAGACCGGCAGCACATTCTTTGCCGTCTCACCGCAGACCTCCATATACTGCTTCGGACCAACGCCGAGCGTGACGGCGCCGAGAACGCCGCAGATGAGGATCACGATGTCCACCCAAAAGATGTAGCCGAAGGTGCACATAACGGCAAAGCCGTTTTCAAAGAGAGCGGGAACGCCGTAGCGCACGGCTGGCAGAATCACCATCATGAAAATGTAGGGCGAAAGCGCCTTGACCGCGCTGTACTTCCGCTGCTGCGCGCCGGCATGGTGCCGGTATTCCTCCGGTGTGCGGATTCCGACGAGGCGGACATACGCAACCGACAGCAGGATTGAAAGAAAGCCCGTACCCATCGACGTGACCTCCGCGCCGACGAAATTGGAGAGCACAAACATGACAGCGCCCGTGGAAACACCGACGAAAAGCAGATACGGCACGATGCCCCGGAAGCCCTTTCTGCCGAACGCCATGGCGATCATGATAAAGGGGATGATCAGCACGCCGAACATGTGGATGCGCCCGACCATGGCGGAATTGAGCGCAACGGTGGAAACCCCCGCATCCACCAGTGCGGCGCCGCCGTTGATGGTGGTCAGCCCCGCGCCGCCCCATGAGCAGGGCGTGGCATCGCCGAGCAGGGCGATGGCGATCGAGGTGGCGGGATCAAAGCCGAGCGCCACGAGGAAGGGCGCCGCCAGCGCAGCCGGCGCACCGGCGCCCGCCGCACCCTCCAGAAAAATCGGGAACATCATGCCAATGATCACCACCTGCACGCGGCGGTCGTCGCTGATCTGCGCAACCGTCGCCTTGACATCCTCGATGGCGCCGGTCTTGCGGAGCAGATTCAGGATGACAAACGCGCCGAAAACCATCAGCACGATCTTGAAGCCCTCCTTGATCCCCTTCCAGATCAGGGCATCGAAGGCGGTCACATTGGCGGCAAAGGTCGCGCCGGTGACATTGAAGTAGGTAAAGCCGAGCAGCAGCGTCCACACAAGAGCAAGCGGCGCCACGCGCTTGGCGGGCTGCCGGCATGCCAAGATGCCCACGAGGACGAAGATGAGCGGACTGAGTGCCATGATGAAGTTCAGAATTTTCATGCGATATCTCCTTGAAACCGAGTGCTTGTCCCGCCGCCTGCCCGGCAGCGGCAAATGTATCAAAAAAGCGGCTCTGCCTGTCTGGCAGAGCCGCTGTGTTTTCACGTGTCGGGGAATAAATATGCCCGATTATCCGCAAAAGCAGGGGGAAACCGCCAAACCGTTCCGATTCGCTGCAAGCAGCGCCGTAATTCGAATCGACAGTCGGCAAATCAGGGCGACAAAAAAGACGGATACGAGCGAAATCGTATCCGTCAGGCAAAGAGAAGCAAAGGCAGGGCAACGCGAAGCGCAGCTTGCCCCTGCTTTGCATGCAGAAACATTTGCGGCTGCTCTCATGTTGCCATCTCCTTCAAACTTGTTTTTGGATGAGCAAAGTTTAGCATACCGCCACCCGAAACGCAAGGGGTTTCCCACAATTTTTCAAAGATCGACGTTTTGCACAAACCGCCCGAAAACCGACAGTGTGTTTTTTGTCGCGTTTTGCGGCGCCTTCCGCGCGAAGTACCCACCCTCTCCGCAAAAAAAGAGCGGCGCACGGCGTATTTTTTTGCGCGACAGACCCTTTTCCACGCCGCCGGATTATGCTATAATGAAGACAAATGAACAAAAGCCGCATCGACCCGGATGCGGGCGGAGGCAAGGATGAATCTCGGAATCGACATCGGGGGAACCGACATTAAATTCGGCATGGTGGACACGGCAAACCGCATCATCGCGCGGGCAGCCGTGCCGACGCCGAAGGCAAGCGCCGAGGCGGTCGCCGACGCGGCGGCGGCAGGGGCAAAGCAGCTGCTGACCGCCCATCCCGCAAAGACGGTTGGCGTGGGTACGCCCGGCATCGTCACGCCAGACGGGCGCGTCAGCGCGGCAAATCTACCCTTTGCCGACACGCCGCTTGCCGACCTCATCGCATCCCGCATCGGACACGCTGTGGCACTCGGCAACGACGCCAACTGCGCCGCGCTCGGTGAAGCGGCGGTGAGCGGGGCTGACGACCTGCTGCTGGTCACGCTCGGCACGGGTGTGGGCGGCGGCATCGTCTCGGGCGGTAAGCTCATTGTCGGCGCGCACGGCGGTGCGGGTGAGATCGGGCACATGTGTCTTCACGCGGGCGGGCGCGCCTGCCCCTGCGGCAAGCGCGGCTGCTTTGAGCAGTACGCATCGGCGTCCGCCCTCACGGCGGCGGCGAAAGCGGCGGCGGACGCGCATCCCAACAGCCTGCTTGCGGCATACGCAAAGGGCGGCATGGACGGCAGGGTTTTCTTCCGCGCGATCGCGGACGGCTGTCCTGCGGCAAAGGCGGTGCTGGACGCCTATCTCTGCGACCTTGCCGCAGGGCTCGAAAGCCTGCGAAGCATTTTCGACCCCGCCGTTATCGTACTGGCGGGCGGCATCACCGAGGCGGGCGACGCGCTGCTTGCGCCGCTTGTGCAAAAGCTCGGCGACGCATTCCCGCTGAAGCTCTCCGCCCTGCGCAGCGACGCAGGCATGATCGGCGCGGCGGTACTCGGCAGAGAGGCAGGTGCAAAACATGCTGATTAAAGGTGCGGCTGTCCTCGGGGAGGACTTCATCTTCCGCAAACGCGACATCGCGGTCGAGGGCGGTGTGTTCCGCGCGGCAGGGTGCAACCGCGGCGAAATCCTCGACGGCACGGGGCTGTTCCTGCTGCCCGGGCTTGTGGACATCCACACGCACGGCGCGGCAGGCTGCGACAACATGGACGCAGATCCCGCTGCCATCGACACCATCACGGACTTTCTCGCGCGCCGCGGCGTGACGACCTATCTTGCCACCATCCTCACGCAGAGCCGTGAGGCAATGGGCGATGCCGCCGAAAACATCGCCGCTGTCGCGGCGCGCGGCACGCGCGGCGCAAAGATCGGCGGCATCTACATGGAGGGACCCTATTTCTCGGCAGTACACAAGGGTGCGCAGAACGAAGCGTTCCTGCGCGACCCCGACCTTGACGAGTTTCGCGCCTTGCAGACGCGCGCTGCGGGGCTTATCCGCATCGTCAGCCTTGCGCCCGAGCGCAGGGGCGCGGCGGACTTCATCCGCGCGGTCACCAAGGGCGGCGTGCGCGCTGCCATCGGACATACCGACGCCGACTATGAAACGGCGCGTGCCGCGATCGACGCGGGCGCGACCCACCTGACCCACACCTTCAACGGCATGCGCGATCCCCTGCACCGCGCGCCGAACGCGGCAGGCGCGGCGATCGACGGCGGGCTGTACTGCGAGTGCATCGCAGACGGCGTGCATGTGCACCCCGCGATGATCCGTCTGCTGTATCGCGCAGTCGGTCGCGACCGCCTCGTGCTCATCTCGGACGCCCTGCGCGCCGCCGGCATGCCGGACGGCGACTATGAGCTGGGCGGGCAGCAGTTCCGCGTCCGCGCGGGGCGCGCCACCCTCCCGGACGGCACGATCGCGGGCAGCACAGCAACACTTTTCTCCTGTGTGCAGAATGCGATCCGCTTCGGCATTCCGCCCGAAGACGCAGTGCGCGCCGCCAGCCTGAACCCCGCGCGCGCGGCAGGCATTGCCGACCGCTGCGGCGTGATCGCCGACGGGCGGTGCGCGGATTTTCTCCTCGTTGACCGCGACTTCAATCTGCGGACGGTCTATATCGACGGAAAGCGGGTGAACGCATGAACATCCGCAAGGCGGAGACACGGGACTTATCCCGCATCGCCGAGATCTTCGTCTTCAACAACCGCATCAACTATTATCCGATCTTCGGGGACGCACAGTATTCCTTCGGTGAATTGCAGGTGCTCTCCGTGATCGACAGCTGCTTCGGCAAGGCTGAGATTCTCAAAAATCTTTATGTCTTTGACGACGGGATCGTAAAGGGCTTTATCCAGATGAACGGCACGGAGATCGTCAAGCTGTATGCCGACCCGTTTTTCCAGAGTCACGGCGTCGGCAAAGCGCTGATCGAATTTGCCGTATCCCGCTTCGGCGCCAATCATCTCTGGGCACTGGAAAAGAACGCGCGGGCGATCGCCTTCTACGGGCGACACGGCTTTTTGCCGACGGGCAAACGCAAATTTGAAGAGGGCACGACGGAATATCTGGTCGAACTCAGACGATAAAACGGAGGCACAGATGGAATACAAAGTTTTCGGCAACACGGTCGTCGCGCGGATCGACCGCGGCGAAGAGATCCTCGACAAGCTGCACGAGCTTGCCGAAAAGGAGCAGATCAAGCTCGCGTCGGTGCAGGCGCTCGGCGCGACGAACGACTTCACGGTCGGCGTTTTCAATACGGAAACCAAACAGTACGCCGCCAATCACTTCGCGGGCAGCTTTGAGATCGTCTCGCTCTGCGGCACGGTGAACACGATGGACGGAAAATTCTACGCGCACCTGCACATGAGCGCGGGGAACGCGCGCGGCGAGGTCTTCGGCGGGCATCTGAACCGCGCCGTCGTCAGCGCGACCTGCGAAATGATCCTCACAAAGATCAACGGCACCGTCGACCGCCGCTTTGACGCAGACACCGGGCTGAACCTGTTCCGGTTTTAAGGAACGAGTGGAAAGAAACCGCCGACGGGTGCGATGCACTGCGGCGGGAGACAGACGGCGCATGACGGGATGCGGAAACATGGATTCGCCTTCCCCCAAGGGGGAAGCCTTAGAGCATCCGTAAAGCTCTGACGCATACAAAAAAGTCCTCCGCCGGAGGACTTTTTTGTATTTCTCTTTAACTTTCGTTCCGTTTGCGCACGCGCTCGGCTTCGAGCGCGAGGCGGTGCGCCTCAAAAATGCGGGCATCCGCGAAGCGCTCGTCCGCATTGACCGCCTCGGCAAACCGGCGCATGAGTCCGCCGTCGCCGCCGCAGTGCTTCGTGCCGTCGTGCGTCACGGTGAAGTGCTCGGTCGTGCCGTCCGCAAAGCGGCGCAGCACGATCTCGCCGTCCTCCATGCAGCCGCCGATCTCCCCCTCCGTGCCCATCAGCTTGATGGTGCGCGTGTTGCGCTGCGAGAACGCCGACACGGTGAAGACTGCAGCAATGCCGCCCTCAAATTCGAGCGCGGCAACCTGGTGGTCACAGACGTTGTTGTCACAGTGATAGACGCATCTGCCGTAAGGATTGCTCCGCAGTGCCTCGATAATGGCGGTATCCTCCGTGCCGCAACCGAACTTATGAACAAAATAGCGCCCCTCTCCCGCGGTGTACTGCCGCACGGCGTTATACTTGCAACTATCGGCAAAGGCGCAGCCGTCCGTGCAGCGGGCGGGGACATTTCCGGGCGCGTTTGCGGCTTTGAAATAGCCGTTTGTGCCGTAGGAAGCAATGTGCGTGCAGTGCCTGCCGAGCAGATAGAGCATGAGATCGAAGTCATGGCAGGATTTCGCCACGATGAGCGGCGAGGAGGTGTCGGCATTGTTCCACTGCCCGCGCACATAGCTGTGCGCATGATGCCAGTAGCCCTCGTTCTCGTTGAGCTGCATATTCATGACGTCGCCGATCGCGCCCGCGTCGATGAGCGCCCGAATCTTACGGATAAACGGAGTGTAGCGCAGAACAAAGCCGGTCATGAACACGCAGTCATAGCCGACGAGCGCATCCTCCAGTATGTCGATCTCCGCCGTGAGCGGCGAGATCGGCTTTTCAAGCAGAATATGATAGCCGCAGCGGATCGCGGCAAGCGTGGGCGCAAGGTGCATACGGTCCTGCGTGCAGATCAGCACCGCGTCGGCAAGCCGCCTCTGCGAAAACAGGGACTGCCAGCCGTCAAACGCCATGTTTTCCGCAATGCCGTAGGTCTCGCAGAAAGCGTGCCGCCTGTCCGCGTCCGGCTCGGCAACGCCGACCACGCGCAGCAGGTGTTCGCGCGCGAGGATCGGCGCGTAGGCGTCCTTTCCTCTGCCGCCCGCGCCGACAATGATACAGGTCTTCATGCGCCGTGCTTACAGGATGACCGAGTTTTCGAGAATGCGCTCGACAAGGCGGACGCTGGCAAGCGAGCTGTCCGGCGTGACGACCGCGGGGGCTTCGCCGCGCTCCACGCAGGACGCAAAGTATTCAATCTCGCCTGCATAGCCGCCGACACCCGAAATGTTGATGCCGGTATCGCCGATGACCTTACCGGCATCGAGCGCGACCTCCTCGCCGTTCTCGTACACCTTGCCGCCGCGGTATTCCAGCGTGCCGTTCTCAAACACGGCGCTGTAGGTGCAGGTGAAGGGCAGCTTGTAGCTGTACCATGCTCCCTCAGCGGTGACGAGCGTGTCGCCGTAGAACAGCTCGGACGTGATGGAATCACAGTTATTCTTCAGTTTGCGGTAGACGCCGCGCACGCTGTCCGGCTGCCCGAGCATGTATTGGATGAAATCGAGGTCGTGGATCGAGAGGTCGATCGGCGTACCGCCGCTCTTTTCGAGGTCGAGCATCCAGTTGTTCCAGCTCCAGAGCGGTACCGAAGAGATGCGGCGCATGTCGAGGCGCAGAAGTCTGCCGTGCGCGCCCGCGTCCACCACGGTCTTGAGGTAGGCATAGGGCGCCATGAAGCGCACGACGTGCGCGGTCATGAACAGCTTACCCGACTTCTCGACCGCCGCGCGGATCGCCGCCGCATCGGTCGAGTTCAGGCTCATCGGCTTCTCGCACAGGACGTTCAATCCGTGCTCGAGCGCCTTGATGCTCATCTCGCGGTGCAGATAGCTCGGCGTGCAGATGTCGAGCATGTCAAACTGTTCCTTTGCGAGCATTTCATCGAGATCGGCATAAATCGGCATATCGGGTCCCGCGATCTCTCTTGCCCGCTCGGTGCGGACATCGCAGACCGCGACGAGCTCGGCATTCTCCACATTCTTATAGCAGTTGAAATGGCATCTGCCCATACCGCCGATGCCGACCAGTGCAACACGAATCATATCAGTTCCTCCAACAGCGCCTTGCCGCGCAGAATATCCTTCAGCTGCTGCTCACCCGAGATCTCGCGCTCGATGGTGAGCGATCCGTCATACCCGACCTCGCGCAGTTTTGCAATGAGGCGCGGGAAATCCACCTTGCCCTCGCCGAGCGGCGTCTCACGCCCGAGATGCTTGCCGTCGGTGGGGTACAGTCCATCTTTCGCGTGCACGTCGCGGACATACTTTCCGAAGACATCCAGCGCGTCCACGGGGTTTGCCTTGCCGTACAGAATGAGGTTGGCGGGGTCGAGGTTGATGCCGAGGTTATCCGTGCCGATGTCCTCGATGGTGCGCAGCAGGGTGACCGGCGTCTCCTGCCCGGTCTCAAACAGGAAGTACTGTCCGTTTGCCTTCACATAGTGTGCCACATGCTTCAGCGCCGCGACGACCGAGCGGTATTCCCCGCTGCCCGATACCTCAGGCAGAAAGCCGACGTGCGTCGCGATATTCTCGGTGCCGAGCCGCTTGGCAAAGTCCGAGCCGCGCTTCAGCTCCTCCATGCGGGCAAAGCGGTATTCCGGCGGGACAAGTCCGAGCGTGAGCGGTCCCTCCGCAAAGTCCCACACGCCGGGACCCGACCAGCCGCACCAGAAGGTCGAGATCTCCACATGGTAGGTCTCGCAGAGCGCGCGGATGCGATCCGCCGCCTCGTCGATCAGCCATGCGCCGTTCCAGCAGCAGATCTGGCAGGTCTCAAAGCCGTTCTCATGCACTTGTCTGATTTTATCTTCAAGATCAGCCCCGCGCATATGTACCATCGTGCCGAGTTTCATCGGGAAATCAACTCCTTATTGACATTTTTGCAGCCTTATTATATACTGTACGCAGAGAAAAGGCAATTCACATTTTTGATGCGTATTTGGACGATTTTGATATGAACGACATCCGACTCTACGAAAATATCGCCGAGCTTGCCGAGCGGTTCCCGCTCAAGCTCCGCCGCTACCGGGCAAAGCGGCTCTACCTGCACTGGCACGAACACATCGAGCTGCTATACCTGCTCGATGGCGAGGGCACCTTCGTCGTCAACGGCGAGACCGTGACGGCGCGCGCGGGCGAGACCGTCGCGGTCAACAGCAATTCCCTGCACACCTTCACAGCCGACGCAGAGCTGGACTATCTCTGCCTCATCGTCAGCCCCGCGATGCTCGCCCCGGCGGGCGGCGGCAATGTACTGCTGCGCTCGGTGATCCCTGCCGACCGCGTGGTGCGCGCCCGCTTTGACGCGATGTACAAAGCCTATCAGAGTAAGGACGCGGGCGCGTCCCTCGCACTGCTGGGCGAGGCGTACCTGCTGCTTTCACACCTCGTCACGCATTACGCCGCCACGCTGACGCCCAAGGCATACGACGTGCGCGTCGCGCAGATGAAAAAGACCACCGCCCTGCTCGACTACATCCACGCAAACTACGCATCGCCCATCAGCGCCGCCGCGCTGGCGAAGGCAAGCTATATCAGCGAGAGCCACCTCTGCCGCAGCTTCAAAAGCGCCGTCGGCATGCCGCTGACGCAGTATGTCAACCGCCTGCGCATGGAAAAGGCAGCTGTGCTGCTGCGCAACACCGACGAAGATATTTCCGCCGTCGCGCGCAGCGTGGGGATCGAGGATCTCGGCTATTTCGACCGCCTGTTCCGCCGCACGGCGGGAGTGTCCCCCGGCGCCTACCGCCGCGCCGCGGACAAGGCAAGATAGCGCGCAAATTTTTTCACATCTCGACACAAAGTGCCGTTCGTGTTGTTCCGCCCGCCTCCCGGCTCTGCTACAATGGAGCCATCAGACAAAGGAGGCTTACAGCCATGAACACAGACAAGATCTACGCAGAGCAGCTCGCAAACGAGTATGCACCCAAGGACACCTCGAAGGTCGTTGCCCTTCGCAAGCTGGACGCAAAGGCAAAGCGCCCCGCAAACATTTTCGCCTACAGCTTCGGCATTTTCGCTTCGCTGATAGCAGGCATCGGGATGTGCCTGTCGATGCAGGTCATCGGCGACGGCTCGACCGCGCAGTTTATTCTCGGCATCGCCGTCGGCATCCTCGGCTTTATCGGCACGGGCGTCAATTATCCCATTTACAGAAAACTGCTCGCGCGCGGCAAGCAGAAATACGCGTTTGAGATCATGGAGCTGGCACGCGAAATCAGCGAAAAATAAGCCATATAGGAGGTTTCCACACATGCCGGAAAAGCAGCCGCTGACCCGCGCCGAAAGTAAATACTTCGCCACCGCCAAAAAGATGGATGCCGCATTTCTCGACCTGCTCGACAAAAAGGACTTTGCGTTCATCACGGTCAAGGAAATATGCGCAACGGCGGGCGTCAACCGCTCGACCTTCTACCTGCACTATGAAACCGTGGGCGACCTGCTTGCCGAGAGTGCCGTCTACATCAACGAGCAGTTTCTTGCCTATATGCAAAACGACAGTGCCGCCTTTGTCGGCAAGCTGCAAAGCTGCCCCATGGACGAACTGTATCTGCTGACGCCGCAATACCTGAGGCCTTATCTCGGCTATGTCGCCTCGCACCGCCGCCTGCTTCGCACGGTGATGGCGCACGCGGATACCCTGCGGCTGGAGGACAGCTATGCAGGTCTGTTCCGCCATGTGTTTGTCCCCATTCTCGACCGCTTTCATGTGCCGCCCGAGGAGCGCGAATACCGGATGACCTTCTACATCCACGGGCTGATGGCGATCATCACCATGTGGCTGGAGCGGGACTGCGCCGACCCGCCGGAGAAGATCATCACCCTGATGCAGCACTGCGTCCTGCCGCCGCGCGGCGAATAACCGAATCAGAGACGGGCAGACCAAGCGGTCTGCCCATCTCTTTTGCCCGTCTTGACAAGGCACGCGGCGCGTGGTACAATTTCGGGTGTACTTTTGATGAAACGGAGGCGACGGAGGATGAAGATTCTTGTTGCCATGAGCGGCGGGGTGGATTCCTCCGTCGCCGCAAAGTTACTGTGCGACGCAGGTAATCTCTGCATCGGCTGCACGATGAAGCTCTACGACAACGCCGATGCGGGCATTGACCGCGCGCACACCTGCTGCTCGCTTGACGATGTGGAGGACGCGCGCAGCGTGGCGCACCGCCTCGGCATGGACTATTTTGTCTTCAACTTCTCGGACGACTTTCGCGAGAAGGTCATCGACAAGTTTGTTGCAAGCTATCTTTCGGGGCGCACGCCCAACCCCTGCATCGACTGCAACCGCTATATGAAGTTCGACAAGCTGTTTGACCGCGCGGATGTGCTGGGGTGCGACAAGATCGCCACCGGGCACTATGCGCGCATCGATTTTTCGGACGGCAGATACCGGCTGAAAAAAGCGCTCGACGAGACGAAGGACCAGAGCTATGTGCTCTACGCGATGACGCAGAAGCAGCTCTCGCGCACGCTCTTCCCGCTCGGCGACCTTGCCAAGAGCGAGACCCGCCGCATTGCCGACGCCGCCGGGTTTGTCAACGCGGACAAGCCGGACAGCCAAGACATTTGCTTTGTGCCGGACGGCGACTATGCGAAGATCATCGAGCTGCACATGGGTCACCCCGCCGCGCCGGGCAACTTCATCGACCCGACCGGCAAGGTGCTCGGCAAACACGCGGGCATCATCCGCTACACCGTCGGACAGCACCGTGGGCTCGGCATCGACACCCCCGGCAAGCGCTATGTCTGCGCGGTGAACGCCGCGGACAACACGGTCACGCTCGGCGAGGCTGGCGACCTGATGCGCCGCGAGGCGGTCGTGAACGACTTCAACTGGATCGCAGGCGAAGCGCCCGCGTCCCCCATCCGCTGCAAGGCAAAGCTGCGCTACCGCCAGGTTGAGCAGCCCGCCGTCGTCACGGCGCGCGCGGACGGCAGCGTGCAGATCCTGTTTGACGAGCCGCAGCGCGCCGTCACGCCCGGGCAGGCAGCCGTCCTCTACGACGGCGAGGTCGTCCTCGGCGGCGGCACAGTGGTTTAAGTTTGCAGAATGATATGCACACCCACATCGGGCAATTCAAATCAGGCCTCCACCTGACGGAGGGAGAGATATTGCGAAGTCAGCATAACACGCAAATGTTGCTGCTCGTTATCTCTCCCTCAGTCGCCGTTCGGCAACAGCTCCCTCGTCAGAGGGAGCCCGTGTTTGACAATTCGCTTTTTTCCACAATAGGTATAGAAAAACCACCCGCATGGGTGGTTTTTCTATACCTATTGTTCCTTTTTACTGCTTTGCGGTGAGGAGCTCGATCAGCGGGGCTGCCAGCTTTTCATCGCGGCGCTGGAGCGCCAGGATGCAGTTCACAAGCGTGCGGTTCGACGTGAAGATGCCGTAGAGCGTCTCCTTGGCACCGTGGTCATACTGCGCGTCGGCAAGCAGCTTGAACGCGGTCTGCTTCAATTCGTTCTCGGGCAGCTTGCCGCTCGACAGCACATGCACCGCGACCTTGTCGCCTGCCTTGACCGTGCCGATCACAGCGGTTGCCTCATGCTTCACCTCGTCATAGTCGAAGGTCAGCTCGCGGACTTCGCCGCCGACCTCTGCGTAAATACGGGTCGGGCGCTCGACCGCCGCCATACGGAGCGCGTAATCGCGCGCGTCGGGAATGCCTGCGCCGCCCGCGGCGGTAAAGGCAAGCGTGCTGTCCTCACCCCAGGTGAAGCTGTACGCCGTGCGGGTGGTGATGCGGCTGCCGCCGCTCTTGCCGTTGTCCTCGACCAGCGTGAATGCGCCGTCTGCGCCGCCAGCGACATAAAGCTCAAGCGCGGTCGGGTTGGTGTCGGCATCCGCCATCACATCCGCGGTCAGCGGCAGGATCGTGCCCGCCTTTGCAAACAGCGGCATTTCGGAGAGCGGGCGGTAGGTGTCGATGAGTCTGCCGCCGGTGTAGATTCTGCCCGTGAAGTAGTCCACATAGTTGCCGGCGGGCAGCCAGACCGTGGTCTTGGCAAGCAGGGTCTGCGGGTCGCGCTTCGTCGTGACGGGCGCGGCAATCAGCGTGCCGAACAGATACTCGTTTTTGCAGTCAAATGCGCCGGGCGTTGTGGGGTAGGCGTGGTAGATCGGGCGCACCATCGGGATGCCGTCCTCAAAGTTGCGGTAGACCATGCTGTACATATACGGCACAAGGCGTCCGCGCAGGCGCAGATAATCCTCCATGATGCCCTCCGCCTCGTCGCCGTAATTCCAGGGCTCCTTCGAGTTGAAGGGGTTGGGTGAAGAGTGCAGGCGGGAGATCGGCGAGAAGACGCCGAACTGCACCCAGCGGGTGTGCAGCTCGCTGTCGTGGTAGCCGCCCATGTGACCGCCGATGTCGTGGCTCCACCATGCATAGCCGAGGTTGGCAGCCGTCGCGGTGAAATAGGGCTGGAAGTTTAAGCTCTCCCAGGTGACATAGGTGTCGCCCGAGAAGCCGAGCGGATAGCGGTGCGAACCGATGCCCGCATAGCGGGAGAGCGTCAGCGGGCGGTGTCCGTCGCGCGCATTATCGACAAAGTGGCAGTGGTTGAGCATCCAGAGCGTGTCATAGCCCGCCACGGACGAGCCGCTGCGCTGCTGCCAGTCGATCCACCAGAAGTCCACGCCCGCCTCCTCGTAAGGATGCAGGACGGTGTTGAAGTATTCCTCCATGAAGCGGCGATCCGCCACGTCAAACTCGATCTTGCGCCCGGTCTCCGGGTCTCTGCCGAGGCGCTTTGCCAGCGTCGGGTAGATCTCCTCGTAGGCGCGGATACCGTCGCGCGGATGCAGGTTGAGCGTGACCTTCAGCCCGCGCTGCTGCATCTCGCGGAGGAACTGTTTGTAGTCCGGGAAATAGGTCTTGTTCCAGGTATAACCCGTCCAACCGCTGCCGTACTTCTCGCGGTCGGGCGTCTCGGTGATGTGCCAGTCCATGTCGACAACGCCGACCGACAGCGGCACGCGCTTTGCCTTGAACTTATCCATCAGCGCGAGGTACTCGACATCGGTGTACTTGTGATAGCGGCTCCACCAGTTGCCGAGCGCATAGCGCGGCAGCAGCGGCACCGGCGCACTCAGCTTGTAGAAGTCACGGATGCAGCGCTCAAACTCGCGCCCGTAGCCGAAGAAATAGAGGTCCTTCCGCCCCGTGCCGCAGAGCGGCAGCGGCCAGCCGTCCTCGCCGATGACGATCGTATCGCTGTCGTCCACCACCGAGATGCCGAAGGTGCGGGAGAGGAGACCGGGGTTAAGATCGGTCGCGCCGTTGACGCGGTCAAGCGTGCGGACCGTGCCGCCGAGGTTGTCCACGCGCACGCCGTACTGCCAGTCGAGTGTGCCGTTGACCACGACCTCAAGCCCGATGGCGGAGAACGCCTTTTCATCATAGCGCAGATGCAGATGCTTTGTGACGATGTGCAGCCTGTCCGCCTCGTGGTAGCACTCAAATTCCGGCGTGTCAAACGCGCGGTTGAACGCAAGGCGGGTGGCGCGATCCTCAAAGGCGCCGTCCTCGCTGTACTCCAGGCGAAGCAGGCAGTCGGTGAGTACCGTGATGCGGTACTTTTCGCCGCGGACGATATACTTCTCGTCCGCTGCCGGATGCGGCTCAAAAATATTGCTTGCGTAAATAGACATAGGTCTGTTCCCTTCGTTGTGATAAATTTCGGCATGCATGGCGCAGCCCGCTTTTCTACAGTTCTATTATGCAATATCGGGCGGCAATTTGCAATCCTCTGCGTTATGGTCTTACTCAAAAATTTTTGGGTATTTGCATTTTCGCACTCCTCTGCCCCCGGTGGCGGCAACGCCGTGAGGCGCACTCCGCAAGGAAGTGCGCCTCAGTTATATTCGCCCGGCGGCGAGTTATATTGTCCTTCGGACAGTGATATGATGCTTCGCATCGTGATATTGCCTGCGGCAGTTTAACCGGCGAATATAATATCACGAAAGCCGGCAGGCTTTCATATCACTTTCCGAAAGGAAAATATCGCTCCGGGCAACGTCCGGAATATCACTTTTGTCTGTGCGGATCAGCCGACCTCGGCAAGAATCAGCACCACATCCTGCATGGTGACCCTGCCGTCGCCGTCCAGATCGGCAGCGGTGTCCGACCCGGCATCCAGCAGTATGCGGAGCGCCGCAAGCACATCCCGCACCGTGATCCTGCCGTCGCCGTCCAGGTCGCCGCGCGCGGCTTCCCAGGTGACGGTGTGTGCCGACGCGAGAGAGGCTTCAAAGGTGATCTCGTAGACATCGCTGTCGGGCGCTGCGCCGGTCTCGGCGAGCGGAAATGCCGCGCTGTCGCGCGGAATGCGGGTGACTGTGGCAGGCTTGCCGTCCAACCGCACATTGCCGATTGCCGACGCACTGTGCAGGCGCACCGTGACCGTCCGCGCGGTGTAATCCGTGGTAAAGTCGCCCGTTGCCGCGCCGATCGTCAGGCTGCCGCCGCCTGCCGCAGCCGTCTGCGTCACCGTCGTTTTGCGCAGCTTACCGGACTGATAATCCAGCGTTTCGCCGTCGTCCTCATAGAGCGTATAGCTGCCGTCGCCGCCGGTGAAGACATTGAGCGAGAGCGCTGCAAAGTCTGCCGCCGTGATGGGCGAGACCGCCTTGACGGCAGGCAGGATCGCACCGGCTCTGACGAAGAGCGGCGTTGTTTCAATGCCGTTTGTCACGCGATAGGTGCCCGCCTCGGGATAGTATTTGCCGGTGAACAGATCGGTAAAACCGCCCGCGGGAATATAGACATCGCGCGCAGTCTCGCCCTTGTCGGTCACATGCTCGTACACGAGGCGGCAGACCGCGCCGCCCGACTTGTCATAGTATTCGACGCGGAAACTGTAGGTTTTGCCCGCGTGCAGCACGCGATCGGTGTTGACATACGAGACCATCCAGTCCGCCTTCCAGCCGTCGGCAAACAGCTCGCCGTCCACATAGAGGCGCGCACCGTCGTCCGCGACGATGCCGATCCAGCAGTCCTCGGCGGGGGTGATCTGCCCCGTGTAGACCGCGGAGAAGTTGTCCTTGTTCACCAACGCATGCGGCGAGCCGCTGCCGAACTCAAAATCGATGTCGGCACAGTGTTCGCTGTAGGCTGCCTCGCCGGATGCGGTCGTGTTGTTGTAATACTGCGCCGTGACGCCGTTTGCAAACCATGCGGCGGGCACGACCTCGTCGCCCTCGCCGTAGGCGCTCCACAGCGGTGCGACCAGGAGATCGCGCCCCAGCAGGTATTCGGTGTTGTCCTTCGCCGCGGGTTCGTCATAGTAAAAGTCGAGGCGGCGCGTCAGCGGCAGACCGGTCTCATACGCCTCGTGCCCGAGCGTGTAAAAAAGGGGCAGCAGGTTGTAGCGCAGGTTCATGTAATTGCGGACGATGGTCTGCGTCGCCGCCGTATACTGACTGTTGCAGGGCAGCTTGTTGTATTCCGCGCCCGAGGTCATGGTGGAGTGAATGCGGAAGACAGGCGACAGTGCGCCGTACTGCATCCAGCGCGTGTACATTTCGTTTGACTGCTGCCTTGCGCGCTTGAAGCCGCCGAGGTCGGAGGAAATGTAGGGCGACGAACCGACCGCCGTCATATCCACCATGTTGGTCAGCTCCTCGCGCAGCTGGAGCGCTTCGCTGGTGATGTCGCCCGTCCACTGAATGCCGTAGCGATGCCCGATCACGGACGGATCGCTCTCGATAGTACCGTTTCTGTCCCAGTCGGCATTGACCATGAGGAAGATGCGGTCATTGCCCGCATAGTCGGTCAGAATGTCGCTGTAGATCACCTTGCCGAGCGTCGAGGGCGTGATCTCGGAATAGGGGGATTTCAGCGCGTACTTCCAGTTGCGGTCGTACCACCAGCCGTCCAGCCCCATGGCGAGAATCTTCTGCAGGTTTTCGGTGTGCCATTTCAGCTCGGTCGGCGAGAGCGCCGAATTCGAGCTCTGGTGCGTGTGATCGTTGAAGATCGTCAACACGCCGGATTTGTGCGCATCCGCGAGGAAGCCCGGCATGTCCGGGAAGTTGTTCGTCGCGATGTCATAGCCCGTACCGTCCTCCGCCGCGCGCCACTTGGTGTCGATGACGAGCACGTCGAGCGGGAAGCCGTTTGCACGGTAGTTTGCAATAACGTTCTTATAGTCGGTGGCGGTCCAGTCCTGATAGCGGCTGTACCACGAGCCGAAGGTCTTGATGCCCGAGATCGGCACGCGCCCGGTGAGCGTGACAAAATCGGTGCGGAGGCTGACGGCGTCGCCGCCGGTCAGCACCAGGTAAATATCGGTCGCATCCCGCCGCACAAAGCCGCTTGCGGCATCGGTTGAGCCGACATACGCCGCGCCCTTTGCCGCGGGAATGATGCGCGGGTAATCCGCAAGGGCATAGACCGCGGGCGTATCGCCGGGATCGGGCAGCGCGCTGTAGAATCCATGCGTCGGCACGTGCGCACCGTCACTTTCGATGTAGCCGCAGACCGTGCAGACCTTGTTGCGGAAGCTGTGCGCGCGGCAGCCGGTGCAGAGCGGCGCGCCGTCCTCGTCAACGACCTTGCCCGTAAAATCGGCAAGCAGCGCCGCATCGAGCGTTTCCAGCGTCACGCGGTTCACGACCAGCGTACCGCCGCCCGTGACGGCGGAAAACATGCCGCCGTACCACAATGCGGTGGCATCCGCTGCGATGTTCAGCACGGGCGCGGGATAGGATGCGTCCGTCGCGGCAAAGGTCACACCTTCGCCGAAGGCAACGACAGCACCCCCGGTTGCCTTGATCGTGGCGGGAGTTGCGCCGCTTGACAGAAGAATCACCTTGTCAAAGGTGGTGTCGCTCTGCAGCGTGAGGGTCAGCCCCTCGCGGATGGACAGCGTGCCGGTGCGGTCGTCGAGTGCCGCTGCCGCATCGGTATAGCGATAATCCGTGCCGTCCGGCGCGACAGCGGTGATGTACAGCGGGCTCGACTGCTTCGGGAAGGTGTAGCTGCCGCCCATATAGCCGCGCCCGGAGAAAACGATCGTGCCGCCCTTGGCGCCGAGCACCTTTGCCGTGGCGCCCCAGCCCTGCTTGGCGGTCGCGGCGGTCGCACCATCCGATGCGCTGTTGCCGTCCGGATAGTTGTAATAGACGAGGTTTGCCGAGGTCGCGGCGGGCGGCGTCAGCCCCGCCTTGTCCACGGAATAGGAATAGCGCCAAAGGATGTTCCCGTTCTTGTCCGCCACCGTCACGGCGTCCGCCGTGAGCGCTTTGCCTTTTGCCAGCGTGACGACATAGCGGTCGGTCTCGGCGATCAGGTTGTCGCCCTCCGTGCGCGTCGCCGCAGCGACGCCGGAAAAATCGGCGCGTCCGGCGGCGATCAGCGTGGCGCGGTCCTCAAAGCCGGAGGCATCCTTTGCCTCCACACGGATGACCGTGTCGGAGAGCAGCTGCACGCGCACGGCGTCGCCGACGAGCGTCACGACCGACGCATCCGCGCCGCAGACCGGCAAAAGCAAAAGCAGCGCCGCGATGAGACCGAGTGCCGTGATTTGTAAAGATTGTTTCAAAGCGATTCCCCCGTTCGGACAAAATTTGGCTGTTCTGTCTTTATTATGCACCCCGCAAGCGCGCTTTGCAATCATACCGATTTTGATATTTCTAAAAATAATTTGGGCGATTTTCGGTCTCTATTTGGTTTTTTCTCAAAAATATTGAAAACTTTGTATTGACAAGTCGAATCAATGTCGGTATGCTGTATTGCAGACGGATTTTTTCCGGCAGAGGGGGCGACAGCATGGCGCAATATGAGCATTATCGAGACAGGCAGGAATATTTTTCGATCGGCAAAAATGTCAGCTTCGGGCACTTTCACCGCGCGATCGAGCTGGTCTATTGCCTGCATGTGCCGAAGCCTGTGACGCTGGACAATACGGATATGCTCGTCCGCGAAGGCGAGCTTTTGGTCGTGCCGCCCTTCTGCACACATATTTTCCCGCGCGTGGAAGCGCATCTTTCGATCTGCTGCGTCCTGCCGGTCGGCTTCACCGATCTGTATGAGAGCAGCAGCGGCGGCAAGACGCTGCTTGCGCAGATTCTCAAGGGTGACGCCGCAGCGTCGATCGCGCATATGATGCGCGGACTGGAACACGAGGAGCAGCCCCTGGTGCGCCGCGGAATCTATACCTGCATCATCGGCATGCTGCAAAAATATGCGAAGTCAGTGGACAAATCCCGCGAGGAAAGCGGCTTTCATCTGCGTGTGCTCTCCTACATTGAGGAGCACTATGCCGAGGACATCACCGCCGAATCCACCGCCGACATGCTCGGCTACAACAAGTATTATTTTTCCACGCTGTTCAACCGCGGGCTGTCGGTGCGGTTCCGCGACTATCTCAACATGGTGCGCATCAACAAGTCACTGCCCCTACTCCGCACGCACTCGGTGAGCGAGACCGCGCGCCTCGTCGGCTACCACAGCGAGCAGTCCTATTTTTCCAACTTCAAAAAGGTCACGGGGCAGACCCCGCGCGCCTATCTCCTGCGCACCAAAGGCAAGCGATAAGGTCGGCGGGTGACAGACGGTGTCCTATCCTGCAACACAAAAAAGCTGCCTGTCGGCAGCTTTTTTGTTGCAGGATTCAGAAAATACGGGCAAGCAGACGGCTGACGTCCTCTGTCGTGATCTTACCGTCGGCGTTCAGATCGCCGTCGGCAAGGTATGTGCCGCGCAGCGCGGCGCGCGCCGCCAGCAGAACATCGCGCAGCGTGACCGCGCCGTCGCCGTCAAGATCACCGGACGCCGCCGTCTCCCAGGTGAGCGTATGCGCCGCGTCCATCGACGCTGTGAAGGTCACTGCATACACCGTGCCGTCGGGTGCCGCCCCGGTCTCGGCAAGCGGAGCCGCAGCGGAATCCTTCCCGATCCTCGCCGCATTGACCGCCTTACCGTCGAGTTTGACATTCTCGATCGCCCTTTCGCTGTGGATGCGGATGGTGTACGTCCGCACCGTGTAATCCGTCTTGAACGCGCCCTCCGCCTTGGCGATGGCAAGGCTGCCCTGCGCGCCGTTCTCGGTATGCGTAAACAACGTCTTCCGCACATCGCCCGCCTTGTAATCGACGGTTTCGCCGTCGTCCTCATAAAGCGTGTAGCTGCCGTCGCCGCCGTCAAAGACATTCAGCGACAGCGCCGGGAAGTCCGCCGACGTGATCGGCGAGACGACTCTGACGGCTGGCAGCACCGCGCCGTCCCTTGCAAAGAGCGGCGTGGTCGCGATGCCGTTGTACACACGCACCGTGCTTCCGCCTGCGTAATGCACGCCCGTGAACACGTCCGTCCAACCGCCCGCAGGCAGATAAACGTCGCGCGCGGACATGTTCTTCTCGGACGGCAGTTCATAGAGCAGATAGCAGGACGCCGTACCCGTGCTATCGTAATACTCGACGCGGATGTCATAGGTCACACCCGCGCGCAGCAGCGTGTCGGTGTTGATGTGCGACACAAGCCAGTTCGACTTCCACGCATCCACAAAAAGCTCGCCGTTGATGTAAACGCGCATGCCGTCGTCGGCAGCGCCGCCGAGATAGCAGTCAAACGCGGGCGTGATCTTGCCCGCATAGATACCGGCAAACAGATCGGCGCGCACGGCGGCGTCCGGCGAACCCGACCGCCAGTTGAACTCGATGTTCGGCACGGTCGTGGTATAAACCGGCTCTGACCAGTCGGCGCGGCTGTTGTAATAAGTTGCCGTCAGCCCCGCCTCGCCGAACCAGGACGCAGGCACGATGCCGTCGCCCTCGCCGTAGGCGCTCCAGAGCGGCGCAACCAGCAGATCGCGCCCCAGCAGATATTCGGTATTGTCCTTTGCCGCTTCACTGTTGTCGTAGAAATCGGCGCGGCGCGTGATCGGCATGCCGGTCTCATACGCCTCGTGTCCGAGCGCGTAAAAGAGCGGCAGCAGATTGTAGCGCAGGTTCATGTATTTCTTCACGATCGCCTGCGTCGCCTCGCTGTAGGTATAAGGCAGCTTGTCATACTTTGCCCCGCCCGACTCCATTGTGGAATGGATGCGGAAGATGGGCGACAGCGCGCCGTACTGCATCCAGCGCGTGTACATTTCCTCACTCTGTGCCTTGGCGCGCTTGAAGCCGCCGAGGTCGGAGGACAGGTAGGGCGACGCGCCCGCCGTGGTCTTGGACACCATGTTTTCGACCTCGCGGCGCAGCTGCATTGCCTCACTGGTGATATCGCCCGTCCACTGGATGCCATAGCGATGCCCGATGACCGAGGGCGCATTTTCCACATAGCCGTGGCGCACCCAGTCCGCATTGCTGAGCAGGAAGAGACGCTTGGTCGATGTATAGCTTGCCAGAATATCGTTGTACAGCACCTCACCGAAAGTGGTGAACGTGATCGAATCTTCGTAGGGCGAATGCAGCGTATAGCCCCAGTTGCGGTCGTACCACCAGCCGTCCACACCGAGCTTCAGGATGTTTGTCAGATTCTCGGTGTGATATTGCAGCTCCGCCGGGTCAAGCGCCTGCTTGTCGGTCTTGTGCGTGTGATCGTTGAACAGGATCATCACCCCGTTCTTATGCGCCCAATCGACAAAGCCCTCCATATCCGGGAAATTCTTTGTATCGATGGCATAGCCCGTGCCGTCCTTGCCCGCGCGCCACTTGGTGTCGATGACGAGGATGTCGAGCGGGAAGCCGTTTGCACGATAGTTTTCCACGACCGCCTTGTAGTCGGCGTCCGTCCAGTTCTGATAGCGGCTGTACCACGAGCCGAAGGTCTTGATGTCCGAGATCGGCGTGCGCCTGGTGACCTCGGCAAAGCGCGTGCGCAGCGTCTCGGCATTGCCGTTTGCAAACATCACATAAACGTCGGTCGCGTCATAGCGCTCCCAGCCGCTGTAGGCGTCGGTCGAACCGACGTATGCAGCCCCCTTCTCTGCCGGGATGATGCGCGGGTAGTCCATGAGCGCATAGACCTCAGGCGTGTCGCCGGGATCGGGCAGATCGTGATAGAAGCCCGCCGTGCGCACCTCCTGCGTCGCGGTCTTCGACACGGTCCAGACGAGCTTGCCGTCCGCATTGAAGATCTCGACCGCATCCGCATGGTAGCCGCGGTCGGTATAGAGCCGCACCGTATAGGTCGCGGTCTCGGCGACGAGACAGTTCCCCTCGGTGCGCGTCTTTGCCGCAACGCCGGTGAAATCGCCGCGCCCGGCGGCGATCAGACTGACGCGATCCTCAAAGCCGTGATCGCCCTTCTGTTCCACGCGGATCACCGCATCGGACAGCAGCATCACGCGCGTCGTATCGCTCTCCAGCGTGGCGATGCGCGTCTCTGCCGCCGAGAGTGACACCGCAAGCAGCATGCAAAGCAGCACGCAGAAAAGCGCCGCCCATCGGTTGACAAAGTGCTTCATCGTGTCCACCTTCCTTTTCGGGTACAGTTGTTTTTTTGTGATACAGAGTGATTATACACCTTGCTTTGCAAAATTTGCAGCATTTTCACGAAAAATGTTTGTTTTTCATGAATGCGATATGCGAAAAATGCACAAAAGCAGGCGGCACATGCCGCCTGCTTTCTCTGTTTCATCCGTTTCGCATCAGCGGACGAGGCTGACGGCGCGCAGAATCTGCACGACATCGGCAAGCGTCAGCGTGCCGTCGCCGTCCATATCCGCCGCGGGCATCCGATCCGCAGACGTGCCGCCGAGGATGGCGCACAGCGCATGCAGCGCATCCAGAACCGTTACGGTGCCGTCGCCGTTTGCATCGCCGAGCACTGTGTTAATCGACGACCAGGTCAGCGTATGTGCCGACGCAAGAGGCGCGTCAAAGGTGATCTCGTACACGTCGCTGTCGGGCGCCGCGCCGGTCTCGGCAAACGGCAGGGCGGACGCACGCTTCGCGATCTTCGTCACGCTGACGGTCTTGCCGTCCAGCGCAGCTTTGGCAACCGGCTTTGTGCCGTGCACGCGGATCGTGTAGGTGCGGCTGGTGTAATCGGTGGTGAAATCCCCCGTCGCCGCCGCGATGTCCAGCGTGCCGCCGGTGGCGTTTGCGGTGTGGGTGAAGGCGGTCTCGCGCACCTTGCCGCTCTGATAGCGCAGGGTCTCGCCGTCGTCCTCATAGAGCGTGTAGCTGCCGTCGCCGCCTGCAAACACGTTCAGCGACAGCGCCTTGAAATCCGCGCCGGTCATCGGCGAGACGACCTTGATTGCGGGGAGAACAGCACCGACTCTCGCGAAAACGGGCGAGGTCTCAATCCCGTTGTAAACGCGGTATGTGCCCGCCTTGTCATAGAGCTTGCCGGTGAAGAGGTCGATCCAGCCGCCCTCGGGGATATAGACATCGCGCGCGGTCACGCCCTTGTCGGTCACATGCGCGTAGACCATGCTGCAAACCGCACCGCCCGAGCCCTCATGGAAGGCAAACTTCAGCGTGTAGGTCTTGCCGGCTTTGAGCAGGTTGCTCATATCCATATAGGAGACGAGCCAGCCGCCCGTCCACTTGTTGACAACCAGCTTGCCGTCCACCCAAAGGCGCATGCCGTCGTCCACGACGCCGCCGATGTAGCAGTCCTCGGCGGGCGTGAACTTGCCCTCGAAGACCGCAGAGAAGTTGTCCGCGTTCACACCGGACGCAGGCGCATCGTCGCCCCAGTCAAAGTCGATGTTGCTGACCTTTGCCGTTGCGACAGGGGAGCCGGACATGACGCCGGCGCTCGACATGGTAGTCGTATTGTAGTAGGAAACCGTCAGCCCCTCCGGGAACCACGACGCGGGAACCACGTCGTCACCCTCGCCGTAAGCCGTCCAGAGCGGTGCGACCAGAAGGCTGTCGCCCAGCAGGTATTCGGTGTTGTCCGCCGCCTCGGGCGTGTCATAGTAGAAATCGAGGCGGCGCGTGATCGGCAGCCCGGTCTCATACGCCTCGTGCCCGAGTGTGTAGAACAGAGGCATGAGGTTGTAGCGCATGTTCATATAGTTCCGGACGATTGTCTGCGTTGCCGCAGTATACCGACTGCTGTAAGGCAGCTTGTTGATCTCCTTGGAATAGTCGGAGGAAGAGTGGATGCGGAAGATGGGCGACAGCGCGCCGTACTGCATCCATCGGGTGTACATCGCATTTGACTGCTGCGTGGCGCGCATGAAGCCGCCGAGGTCGGAGGACATGTAGGGCGATGCGCCCGCCGCGGTCATCGAGACCATGTTGGTCAGCTCACGGCGGAGCTGCAGCGCCTCGCTGGTAATGTCGCCCGACCACTGAATGCCGTAGCGATGCCCGATGATCGAGGGGCGATAGTTGATCTTGCCGTTTTTCACCCACTCGGCGTTTGCCATGAGGAAGACGCGCTTGTCGCCCGCGTAGTCCTTCAGGATGTCGTTGTACACGACCTTGCCGAAGGTGGACGCCACAATGCCGGTATAGGGTGAATTGAAGTTGTAGCTCCAGTTGCGGTCATACCACCAGCCGTCCAGCCCCAGCTTCAGAATGTTTTGCAGGTTCTCGGTGAAGAACTTCAGCTCCACGGGGTCGAGCGCCTGACGGTTCGTCTTGTGTACATGATCATTGAAGATGGTCAGCACACCCGCTGCCTTCGCCTTGGCAAGAAAGCCCTGTATGTCCGGGAAGGAGGTCGTGTTCAGGTCATAGCCCGTGCCGTCCTTGCTTGCACGCCAGTTTGTGTCGATGGTCAGCACGTCCAGCGGGAAGCCGTTCTTGCGATAGTTCTCGATCACGGCAAGGTATTCTTTGTCCGACCAGTCCTGATAGCGGCTGTACCACGAGCCGAAGGTCTTGATGTTCGAGACCGGCGCACGCCCGGTGAGCGCAACGATGTCGCTGCGCAGCTGTATCGCCGAGGAATCGGTGAGGAACAGGTACACGTCCTTGTACTGGTTGTAGGCGAGCGTCAGCTCCCAACCGCTGTAGTCGTCGGTCGAGCCGGCGTATGCCGCGCCCTTCGCCGCCGGGATCACGCGCGGCGCATCCGCCAGCGCAAACACGGCGGGCGTGTCGCTCGGGTCGGGGAGCTTGGTGTAGAACCCGTGGATCGGCACGGTGTCGTCGTTATCATAGGAATATTTCCACATGAGCTTGCCGTCACGATCGGTCACCTCGACCGCATCGGATGCCAGCGTGGTGCGGTTTTTGTAGAGCTTGACCGTGTAGTTTGCGGTCTTTGCCAGATAATAGCTGCCGGTTGAGCTTGTCGTCGCCTCGACGCCGGGGAAGTCGTCTCTGCCGACGGCAACCAGCGAAATGCGGTCTTCAAAGCCGCCGTTCACCTTCTCCTCCACGCGGATCACCGTGTCGGACAGCAGCTCGACGCGAACCGAGCCGTTTGACATCGTGACAACACCCGTCTGCACGGCGGAGGCGGTCACTGCCCCTGCCAGGACAAGCAGGCAGAGCAGCGCGGGTATGAAAAACTTACGAAGATGTTTCAAGTTCTTCCCTCTCTTTTTGTAAAAGGTTTATAAAATGACGCTGTTTCTCTGTTTACCATTATGCCGCGGATTTGCCGCTTTTGCAATCGAATTTCATTCGTTTTTACTCAAAAACATTTGGATTTTCCGTTTTTCGGGCACAAAAATTCAAATACTTTTGTATTTCTTTTGTATACGCAAAAAAAGAGGGCGCCGCGCGCCCTCCGAAACAGATTTTCAGCCTCTGCGGTCCATCGCCACATTGACGACGGGAATCCCCTTTTCATATGCGTAATCCACCGTCTGCTTCGTGCCGCCGCTCGGCGACGTCAGATAGCAGATGCACGCGGCGGACGCATCCACCAGCGCGCGATTGCGCTTCTGCATACAGCCGGGATAATAGCTGTCGCTGACGTAAATGACCTCATCGGCGCGCGACAGAATGTTCTCGTACACGCGGCGGCTGTAGTCGCTCCACTTCGCGGTCTGATCGCGGCAGGGGAGCATCAGCACGAGCTTCACGTCATAGCCCTGCTGCTTGAGCGAGCAGATGTAGGTCGCGGCGAAGGTGTCAAATCCCAGCGCCCCGCCGCAGGCAAAATAGCGGAAGCCGTTCTCCATCAGCACACGGACCATCGGCTCTACGTTGCGCACAAGCTGCTCGTAGGTCATCGCCGAAATGTCCCTGTGACCGGTGAAACAGCAGGTGTTACGCTTTTCTCTCATCCAGCAGCCGCTTCACTTTCAGCACGGCGAGCTGCGTCTTCGCGTCGGGGATCTCGCCGCGCATGACCATCTCGCAGAGCGTATCAATATGGATCTTTTCCACGGTCAGAAACTCGTCCTCGTCCAGATGCTGCCCGTCGTCCTCGGTGTGCAGCTCCTCGGCGAGATACATCTCGATCACCTCGTCCACAAAGGCTGGCGTGGTGTAAAGCGGTCCGAGATCGGTATATTTGCCGGCACGGTAGCCGGTCTCCTCATAGAGCTCACGCTTTGCCGCATCCAGCCGATCCTCCGCCTTGGAATCCAGCTTGCCCGCCGGGATCTCAAGCAGGACGCGCGCGTGCGGATAGCGGAACTGCCGCTCCACAAGCACACTGCCGTCCGGGAACAGCGGGAGCACGCAGACCGCGCCGACATGACGGATGACCTCGCGGATCGTCTCGTGCCCGTTCGGCAGGCGAACGGTGTCGCGGTACAGGTGCACGACTCTGCCGTCATAGAGCAGCGTCGAGGTCAAGGTCTCCTCCGTGAGCTGCGCCGCCGTATATGCCTTGTCGCTCATCGGTTCTTTTCCCCGTCGATCTTGGCATGCAGCGCGGCGATGATGAGATCGGCGCACTGATCGGGCGTGAAATGGTCGGTGGACAGGCAGAGGTCATAGTTGCCGGGATGTCCCCAGACCTTGCCCGTGTGGTACATATGATAGTCGGCGCGGTATTTGTTCACGCGGTCCACCTTCTCGTATGCCGCCTTCAGCTTGATGGCGTGATCCGCCGCCTCGCGCGCGGCGCACTTGCCGTAGGAGCCGCTGATGAACACGCGGAGCAGCCCCGGAAAGTCGGTGAGGACCGAGTCCGCGCAGCGCCCGATGATGACGCAGGAGGACTGCTCCGCAAGGCTGCGGATGACCTTCACCTGATAGTTGTACAGATTCTCGTTTGAGGTAAAATCCGCGCTCTCGGGCGGAATGACCTCGCCGCCGTAGGACTTGCGGGACACCTTGAACAAGAGCGTCTTTTTCAGTTTTTCATCCGCGCGGGCAAACAACTCCTCGCTGATGCCGCTGTCGTCCGACGCCAGGCGCAGCAGCTTGCTGTCGTAATACTCAACGCCGAGCTTCTTTGCCAGCGTTCTGCCCACTTCAACACCGCCGCTGCCGCAGCTTCTGCCGAGCGTGACTACAAAATGTTCCATGATGAGACCCACCTCTCAAGTGAATTTTGCTTTCGTCTTTATTTTATCACATTGCGGTCGGCATTGCAAGCATCGGCACGGATTTTTTCCGAGAATTACCGTTCCCTTCCCCGGCGCAGATCCAGATCCAGCACGAGTGCGCCGCCGAGCGCAAGCACCGATGCAATATACGCGCTGCGCAGCAGTTCGTATGCATTGCTCTGCCGCAGCGCGTCGCCCGTGCCGCCGCCGGCATAGAGCGCCACGCCGAGCAGATAGAGACAGTTGAGTGTGAGGCATATGTAAAGCAGCCGCGCAGCGGCGGGCACAAGCACGGGCGGACGGTTTGGTCTTTGCATACAGATTTCTCCTTTTGTATCGTTTTGCAGCATTTTTGAATCAAAAGATGAAAATAAAATAACAAGTCACATATTTGTCTCTATTGTAACATAAAAATTCCCGCGATCCAAGCTGTTAAATGCGGAAATTCAGGCGATTTTTGCGTTTTATTAAACAATATGTATAAATATGTCGAAATTGCAAAAACAGAGATGAAATTTGCTTGGAATTTTCGCGTAAATTTGTATTTAATTCCATATATTAGCATGATAAATGGAACGCTTTCCCACGCTGCAATGCTGCTTGCCGAAAAACAAACCTGCTTTCGGGGCAGGATCGCAGCGATTTTGTTCGGTTTCTCCGAAAAAAGCGACACGGATTTGTGCAGACAGTCGAAATTTCCGCCGCTTGCCGCATGGCGAAAATGCTGTACAATGGTTGCACATCGAAAAGCGTCAAGGAGTGATAGAATTGACATCGGAAATAGCATCGGCCGACTTGCTTGCCAAAGCGACAGTAGCCGGCCCTGAAGTCGAAATCGCGTATCAACTGTTTCACACAACCGCAGGCTACGGACTGTCCGCATGGATCATCGGCGACCCCGCCGACAAGGTCCGCATCGAGCAACTGACCGAGGACCCCGCAGCCGCAAAACGGATCTTCTCGCTGCTGTCGGAGAACATGGTGTTTCCGTACAACATATACGAAGTCCTCGATGATCTGCTTGCCGTCGATCCCTTGACCTGACCGCAGGCGTTTTGCATGTTTTCCTCCGGCGCGTCTTCTTCTGCGCCTTTTTGATTTTGTTAAAGAAAAGCCGTGAGCTCTGCTCCGGCTTTTCTTTATTGTATGGGTCGGGCGGCGGCACCGTAGGGCGCCGTCTGTCTCCAACCGTTTTTTATATGTGACGACAATGCTCCGAATATAGAATAACACGCCTGTAAACCGTTGTCAATAAAAAAAGATTATATTTCTGTAATATAAATTGATTATATAAATAAAACTACTTATATGCTCATTTTCGTGTCCTGTTCAAGTTATATCAAATCACCGCTTTTTGATATAAAATCAAGGTGAAATATGAGATCGGTGGTGACTGTATGTTTAAGATAGATACAAAATTCAAGAATGCGAATGTTTCCCGTACCATTCGGTTTACCGAAGACCTGTACGAAGAACTTGCGACGCTGGCGCAGCAGAACGGCATTTCGTTCAACAACCTTGTGCTGCAATGCTGCCGTTATGCCTTGGACGACATGGAGGACAGCGGCAAATAAGGGTGTGCGCAGGCGCTGCACCTCGCATCTTAGCCTTCCCCGTTGGGGAAAGTGGCACGCGAAGCGTGACGGATGAGGGCATGCAGGCAGGCGGCACAGCATGGCGTGATGCCCCTCTTTCTTCAATCCCTCATCAGGCGCCTACGCTCAGGACGTTTTTCCATCGGGAAAACTCCGCGAGACGCATTGCGTCTCGTACAGCTCTCCCCCTTGCGCAGGGGAGCCTACAGCAAGGAACGGCGGGGGGCAGCAAGTGAAGCGGCGAAAAAGCACGGAGCTCATAAAAATGTCACAAATCTGTATGAAAGCATTGGCTGAAAAGACCTTTGACCGCATGATATACTCATATTGGAGAAGTTTAACCATTTCATTAAACTAAAATGAAAGGCGTGATGGTCATGACTCAGTATTGCAACAGATGTTGCCTGCCATTTGACGGTGAGTGCTGCCCCGTATGCGGGAAAAAAAACGCCAAGCAGATAAGGTCGAATGATTTATGCTTCCTCACCGAGAAAGAGCAGCTTTGGAGTGGTGTGCTGGCAGATGTGTTAAACCAACAGAAAATACCGTTTGTTCAGAAAAATGTATTTGGCACAGGTATGGCGATGAAAACAGGATTGATGAACGAAAGGGTTCGCTTTTATGTTTTCTACGGTTATCTTGCCGAGGCAAAGAAGATTGTGGATGAATTGTTCTCGTCGTTCAGTGAGGAGAATGACAATGAAGATTAAATGGATTGGAAAGTATGACGGGAAAAATCTTCCGACTGTTGCTGTTGAAGTTGGTGCAAAAGAACTGCCGGAAGTAACAAGCAAGTCTGCAATCATACTTATTCCGATTGTTCTTTTGTTTGCTTGTTGTGTTTAT
>QAKK01000002.1 GCA_003343845.1 Oscillospiraceae bacterium | reverse complement strand
GCCTTTGCGTTAATGTGCTGCGCGAGTGCGTCCAGCTTGTTTTTTGTCACAACGACTTTATCCATACGCCACCTCGTCTCCGTCGGGGATTTGAGCAAGCACAAGCGCGGCAATCTCCGACTTGTCCGCATCTGTCAGTACATAATCACTGCCGGGGTCTCCTGTGTCGCCTTTCGCGCCGGTGTCACCTTTGTCGCCCTTGTCACCCTTTTCGCCCTGGATGCCTTGCGCGCCGGTGTCACCCTTGTCGCCTTTATCGCCTTTTTCGCCTTGAATGCCCTGCGCGCCGGTGTCACCCTTGTCACCTTTATCGCCCTTGACCTTGAGCGTCTCCAACTGCGCTGCGGTGAACATATCATAGGTAAATGCCGCACCGGCGTCGCCTTTGTCGCCTTTCAGACTTGCCAGCCATTCGGACTCCGTGCCGTTGTAGCCGTGCTTCTGTGCAATCGCGTAGGCGGACAGATAATACCCCTTGAAGCCCGCCTCGCCGGTCTTCGGGTGATAGGTCTTCACCCACCATTGCACGAATGCGGTGTACGCCGTGTTGAAATGCTCGGTCATGTTGGCAAGCTCGGCATATTCGCGGTTGACCTCGTGTAGCGCGCAGACCAGCCGCAGCCAGTAGATCTCCGCGTGCGGACGCTTGACCGTCAGCGTCACCGCCTCCGCCGTGTCGACAGTCGGCTCTGTCACAAGGTCGATCTCCGCCTGTGACAGCAGCATCACGCCGCTCATCAGCTCAAGTTCGAAGTTGTATAGGACGTTCAGCTTCCAGGCAAGCGGCATTTCGTTATCGCAATACGCATCGGCAATCTCAATCACCTTCGCGTATGTCATCTCGTTCATACTTCCTCCTTGAAAAGAAATGCGGCGGGGACGGAAAACCCGTCTCCGCCGCCTGATGCGCCGTGGAAAATCAGAGCGTTTCGCCGCCTGTAACGCCGCCCGCGATCATGTGGCGAAAGTCCACGAAGCCGCCGGAGAAACGCGTGTATGCGTCCCACACGTTGTTCTTCGTGTCCTTGTCCTCGTGCGACTCGACCTCAAGCGAAACACGGTTCTGGAACACGTTGCCGTCATTCCGCTCGTTGTACTTCGAGTCGAGCAGGATAAACGGAACGGCCCCGGATGCCGGGATCAGGAAGTTGAGGGCCGGGTGGATGATGACGTTCCACTGCCCGAACAGGTAGTTGAAGCCGTTGTTGGCCGAGCCGGGGTCTTTCTCCGAGCCGATCGCCTCAAAAACAGCCTTCTTCAGCGCGTAGTCGTTGGGAATGATGATCGTGTCGGGCGCAACGCCGAGCTCCGCGCCGCTTTCGTCCTTGACGTTCTGCTGCACGGTCGAGAGTTTGCCGAGTACATCCTTGGAAAAGGCATCGGCGTACATGTTGCAGTAGGTCTTGCTGCCCGACTTGTGCGTTTTGGAGAAGACGCACTTGCTGTCGTAGCAGGTCGTTGCATAGTCGCGGCCGCCTATCGTGTATTTGTCCTTGCCGCCGAGCGCCGCGCCGAGCAGACCCATCAGAAAGTTGTCGATCGTGCGGTAGTAGCCGCTCGTCAGCTTGGTGGCCCCCGCACGCTGGATAATGCGCTTCATGTCGCCGTGCGCGTCGTCGATGATCTCGCGCGTGATCTGCATCCGGCTCTTCCAGGTCTCGTTTTCGATGATTTTCAGCTCGCGCTGCGCAAAGCTGTTCGCAGGGGGATTGCCGCCCTCTCCGACGGGCTGCATCTCGCCCGCCGCGGTCAGGCCGCCGTAGCCCTCCGCGAAGTTGGTCGAGGTACGCTCCGAAAAGATCTTCAGCGCAAGGCAGTTTGCCCGATCTTTCGCTTCCTGCTCCTCGATGAAGCTGGCAAGCGGGACCTGAATGTCGCCGTACAGCTGCTTAAACTGGCCGCTTGCTTCCGAAATTGTGATATTCACCATGTTTTGTTCACTCCCTTCAAATTACGATGAGGTCGTAGGATCTGCATCCACCACGCGGAAGATGACGAGATCGCCGACCGCCTTGCCGTCAAACGATGCGACCTCCAGACAGCCGCCCGCAGCGGCGCCGACGGATGCCGCATCCGTATGCAGCTTGAACTTTTTGCCGATGCCGATGGTCGATGCGGCAGCGCCCAGCGGCGCGATCAGCACCGTGTCCTCCGTAATCTCGCTGACCGGGATCAGACTGCCGTCGCCGGTCGTTTCGATGTTGCTGATATAGCGCGGCTTGTCGGTCTCACCACAAAGGTCGAGACCGCCGCTCGCGCTCATTTTGAGCGCCGTGCCGACCTTGACCGCCTTGCTCGCGAGGAGCGGCAGATAGGTCAGCGCACGGTGCGCCTTCTGAAAAATGTACATGTTACTTTCCTTTCTTCGGTTGATATTTTTTGAATGCGGCAACCGCCTCCGCGCGTGTAGCGTTCGGGTGCAGCTGCCTGTAGTTTTCGAGCTGCCTGTCGCTGATGGTGTAGGCATCACCGACAGAGCCGGACGTCTTTGTCATGTGCGCCTTGGACGCAACCGCATTGTAAGCCGCCTGCTTTACCCCCTGCCGTGCGCGGTCAACCGTTGCCATCTCGTATGCGCGGCCGAAGGAATATCCTGCACCGACCAGCTTCTTGATGTCGCCGTATTCTGGCAGTGCGAAGAGGTCATCGAAGGTCTTGACCTCCGGGTTCAGCCTTGTAATCTCGGCGATCGCCGCATCCAGCGACAGACTTTCCGCGCGGCGGTTGGCTTCTGCCTCGGCATTTTTCGCCGCCGCGATGGCGTCCTCGGTGGCTTTCACCATCGGGTCTCCGGCGATCGCTTCGCGGATCGTGTCCGGGTCAACACCGGCGCACCGCAACTGCTCATCCGTGCGGCCCGCGTCCCGGTGCGTGATATAGGCGCGGAATTCCTCCGGTGTCGTCACTTTTTTGCCGGTTGCGGGGTCGGTCAGGTCAAGTGCGGCAAGCATTTCGCGCTGCGCATCCGTTTTTGCCGTGTCCATCTCGCGGGCACGGTGCGCGGCGGCCTGCTTGCCCCTCTCCGCGCGGCTCTGTGCCGCCGTGTCCGGCATCTGCCCACTTTCGGCATCGTCACTTGCGGCAGGGGCGGCGACCTCCTGCGCGTTTTCGCCTGCGGATGTGTCATCCGCCGTCGTGTCCTCGTCCGGCGATTTCTCGGCGACCGAAGAATGTTCCGTATCATGCGTGCTGTCTTCGGCAGGTTCGGCGACCTCCTGCGCGTTTTCGCCTGCTCCCGCGGGAGCCGTCACTTTGATTTCTTCGCCGTTTGCGTTAAAAATAGGCATTCTGCTTCTGCTTCTCCTTACTTGTTTTTCTTGCCGGAATTTCCGCCGGTGCGGAGGTCTGTGCCGCGGATGACCTTGCTCTGCGGCTTGCGGTCATTCGCAAAAGGCGCTTTCACCACCTGTGCGCCGCCGTTTTCGATTCTGCCCGCATACGTGGGCTTCTTCGTGTTGCTCATGCTGTATTCTCCTTTCTATTCGATTTTCTATCAGATCACGGGGCTGCCATCGCCGCCCACGACTGATGCATTGTCCACCTCCGGCATCATGCCGACCGCTGCCGCACGCGCCTGCGCTGCGGCGGCTTCTTCTGCTTTGCGTTGCTTTGCCTCAAGATAGCGGCGTGTCTGCCCCGCGAGCGGGTAGTGCAGTTCTTCACGCATCTTCCAAAGATGGATCAGCGCGGCGGGGTCGCTCGGATTGCCGTATGCGCCGGACTGATAGTCGGCAAGCACCTGCTGCCACAGATCCGCCCGGTCGCTCATCAGGCTGAGCGAGCTGTCGCATGCAAAGAGATAGTCGTCATCCCAGCACCATGCGCCGTCCGCGTCCCGCGTCAGAAACTCGTAGCGGCTCCATGTCTCGTACTGCTCGTTGCCCTCGTCGTCGCGGTAGAGCACATCGTGCTCGTCGTCGTCATAGGCAAGCAGGTATTTGAAAATCAGCTCATAGATGCGCGCCCATGCGGCCGCCTTCATCATGCGCTTGGATGCAAGCCGCCCGGCAGCCTGCGCCGCCGAGGTCTGCTTGGCAATGCCGCTTTTCGCGGAGGAATCATAGCGCCCGAGATAGCTGTCCGTGATGCCGACCAGGTTCTTCGCTTCTTCATAGATCGCGTTTTTCATGGTCAGATGCTGCGAGATGTTTAGCTGCAAGTCCTGCATGCGCACCATATCCGCCTTCGCCGGGTTTTCAAGGCGCACAACGTTCAGGCCGCCGTCCGCCTCGATCTCCGCCTCGTCCGGCAGGGAGAGCAACGCACCGAATTTCTGTAAGCGCTTGAGAATTTCGCGTTCGCACAGATTGATGCTTGTCTGCTGGTCCTCAATCAGATCCGCGTCGGACACACCGAGCAGCTGATTCGGCGCGGAAATCGACTTTTGCAGCACGATCGGCAGCATCCGCGGCTTGTAGTAGGGAATCTTTTCGGGCGTGCCGTCTGCATGGCGGGCCGGAATCATGCTGCCGTCCGGAAGCGCGATGTCGTAAAGCAGCGTCTCTTCCTCCGCCACTTCATCGCGCCACCTGTTCCCGCCGCACGCGGGGCAGATCTTGCCTTTTGCTTTCTTTCTGCCCGAAAACAGGGCGAAAAGCGGATTCTCCGCAGCGGCTTCCCGGTTTTCTCCCTCGCCGTCCGGCGGTTCCGGCGCGCCGCAGTCCGCGCATACGCGCAGATGCCGCGCCTCAAAGTCCTCCACATCGTACAGAACGCGGTCACCGCACCATACAAACTTGCCGATGCCGCCGTCCGCGTTCCTGTAATAGCAGATGCGCACCGTGACAAAATCCTCGGCAGGTTCGCTTTCGCCGAAGGCGCTGCGTGCGGCGGGTTCGTCCTCGGCTTCCTCCGAGACGTCCGCGCCGTACATGCGTCTGACTGTTTCTTTCGTCTGCCCAAGCTCCAGGAAGATGTGATCCATCTCGTCAATGTCGTTCGCACCCGCCTGCGGGATCACGTTTTGCACATGGCGATAGGACAGCACCACGCCGCCGTGCGCGTAATGCGACTGCGCCGAATTATCCCATTCCGGCTGCCAGTAGCAGCCGCCCTGCAAGGGCACGCCGCGCTCGGCAAGGTCGATCATCTCGGGCGTCGCCAGCCGCGTAACGATGTCGTTGATACGATGCTCGATTTTGCGTGCCTTTGCCTCGTTTCCGCGCTTTGTCGCCGTCACCTTCACCGGGTAGATAGATGCATCCACCTGGCTCTCGATCAGTTCGGCGATGATGTTGTAGATATGCGGCGTCTCGTCGGCGGCGTCAGCCGCATCCGAGACGACTGTCACATCGCGCAGGCCGCGGTAGAGCGCTTCGCGGTGTACAAACAGCTCGCGTTCCTCGCTCTGTGCCGCCTTGTCGCGGGAAAATACGTTTTGCCAGTGATGCAGTCTTTCTTCGTTCATCTGCGTTTCCTTTCGGGCTTCGGTTTGCCCCATTTTTGTATCAGCTCCGCCTTGATGTCGCTCCGTGCCGCGCGGTAGTCCTCCCACATGGAGTGCGTCCACTCGACAAGCGCGGTCTCGTCCTCGCGCGATTGCTGCTCCCGCGCGTGGTAGGCGATCGCCAGCGACAGCACCAGGTCGTCGTGCGCGCCAACTGCCGCCTCCGGGCGCAGCTTGTCGTTGCGGATAAAGGTCAAAAACTCCTCCAGCGTGTCGGTGTCGTTCACAAGCGTCGGATTCTCCGAGAAAATGCGCAAGAGATCGCCGAGGATCACCGGGCGCGTTATTTTTGTCGTCACAAATCCGTAGGCTTTTTTGTAGCTGCCGCTGTAGCTGTCAAAGCTCTCGCGGATGTACTGATGCCTGTAGCCGATGCGATCCAGTTCGTGGACTGTGTAGGTCGAGAAGTTGCACTCCACGGCAAGCAGCGCGTCATTGTACATGCGGCCGAGCGCGGCAAGCTGTCCGGGGAACGCCGTCTCGTCCATCCGTCCGTGCAGCACGGCAACCTGCTCGCCCGTCACATTGTCGATGACGTGCGCCGCGAAGAAGTCGCTGCCCTCTCCGGCCGTGTCCGCGCCGCAAACATACGGGCGTCCCGCGCGCGGCTCTGCATAGATTTTGATAAAACCGTCTGCCGCACAGCAGAATCTGCCGCCCTCGAAGAGACCGATGCGCAGCGGCTTCGGCGCAGCGTCCTGTCTGGCAATCACCTTGTCGGTCGGGAAGATGCTCCTGTAGGTCGAGCCCCAGTGCCCGAGGCAGTAAACATCATAATAATACGGGTCTGTTTCCCTGAATTGTTCCAGCGTCAGGATGTCCTCGGCGTCCAGATAGCGGTTGTCCTTATAGTTGCTCTCGTGTACGCGGCAGCGCGCATCCGGCGCATCGAAGAATCGCTTTTTCAGCCAGTGCGTGACCGAAACCGGGTTAAAGGTCAGGATCATCTGCCGGTAGTGCGGCGACTTGCCGCGCATACGGATGTCCAGCTGTCCGAAGTCGCTCTCGCTGATTTCGGTTGCTTCCTCGATCCAGATGTCCGTGATCTCGTAGATGGATTTCAGGCGCGAAACATCGTTCAGCCCCACGCAGTAGATCACGCTGCCGGAGGGGAAGCGAATGTCAAAGTTCGTGCGGTTCGCCTCGATCGGCATGCCCGGATAGTATTGCGCCGCCAGCGCGAGCAGCTGCTCGAAAATGCTCTTGCGGATGTCCTCTTTGACCTTGCGGCAACAGAGAAAGCGGTGTCCGCCCTCGCGCACGCAGCGATCCAGGACCTTATGCGCCGCAAAGTTGCTTTTGCCGCTGCCCGCGCCGCCCTTGAGCACAAGATAGCGGTGTCGGTCGTTGTATAGCGACAGAAACGCCGTGTTGGAGGTGTCGCGCAGGGACTTGTACCAGACAAGCGCGTCGTCAAGTGCCGCTGTCCGCGTCGATAAAGCCATTTTCGATCATTTCGCGCAGCAGCTCGGCGCGCTCCGCGTTGGTCATCGGAACGGCCTGCGCCGCCTCGTCCTTCTGCGCCGCCGCCGTCAGGGTCTCCAGCGAGAGCTGCACCCCCTTGATGTTCCGTGCCTCCGGATCGCTGATGCGCTCCTCGAGGTAGGTCGTGATGACAGCGCGTGCGGCTGCCGCAGCATCGGCAAACCTCGCGCTTTTTGCAAGCGCGGAGAATGTATGGCGGGAAATTCCGAGATGCGCACACAGCCCGCCAACAGTCGGCGGCGTGAACCATTCGAGCTTGGTCATCGGGCATCCGCTTCGCGCCGTGACCGGGACCGTGCGCTTGATCCACTTTCCGTCCGCGCCCTTTTCCCATTCTTCGCGCTCGACCGGCACCACCGCGCTGATAGACTTAAAATAGTCATCGCACAGCGCAGCAAACTCTGCAGCGCTTCGGAATTTCCTTTCTTTCAATTTTCCCGCCCCTCTCCCGTGACCGCTCTGTCACCTCGTCTATATCCACTATAGCACAAATTTCTTTCAGTTATCGCACACTTTCGGGACGCCGAAAAAGCCCGTAAACACAAGGCTTCCGGGCTTTTTTCGTGGAAAAATGTGAAACTTATTTTTTACAGTTCCACGCCTCATAAAACGCACGGCGCAGATCGTAGAGCAGCCGCTCCGAGTAATAATGCTCCAGCGCGATGCGGCGGATCGACTTGCCGCTCGTCAGCACGGCAAACAGCGCACGGTATTTCTGCCGATCGCCGTGCGTCACCGTGTAGCACAGCCGTTCGATCTTTTCCTGCACCGCCGGCGGCTGTGCATCATAGCGGCGGCAGGTGCGGTAGATCATCTGCTGCTTGGCATAGCCCATCTTCAGGCTGCGCATCTTCTTCTGCGTCTTCATCTTCTGCCTCCCGTGATGTTATAGGTCATGGCTTTGCGGCACAAAAAGACCGTCACAAACGTGCCGGACATCGGCGGCGCGCCCGGGTCGGCCGCGTCGAAGCTGTCGATCTGCGTCTTGTAAATATCGTAGTCCGGGTAGCGGGCGGCAAGCTCCGTGAGGTCGCCCGTCTCGACGATGCGATCTACCGCCGCGCGTGAGATCGCGCCGATGCTTTCGTGCACCTGCGGCTCGACCAGGTTACGGCTGCGGCTGTACTGCTTGTCCGTCTCCTTTTGCTTGTCGTAGATGATGTACTTCGACAGCCCGGTCAAACCGCCGTCCTCGTAGTCGCCGTCCTTGCCGCAGGCAAATTCCAGCGGCGCCGCGTAGACATAGCTCTTGCCCGGCAGCCCGCCGTTGTTCCACATGCGGCGGAAGAAATAGGGATTGTCGGTCAGTGCCGGGCAGGCGTTGACAACAAGGTGATGATGCACACGGCCGCCGTGCTTGCCGCGCTCGGTGCAGTATATGTATTTCAGCTCCACGCCCGCCCGCTTGTACGCGCGTTTCAGGCGGCGCAGAAAGCGTCGGATGCAGCCCTGCGCCGCCTCAATGTCCGGGCTTTCGCCGTCGTAGGAGAGGCGGCATGCAAAGTCAAGGTCGGTGAAGTTCGCATGCAGCAGATCCCGCAGATGCAGCTCGCGTCGCTTTTGATTGTATTTTTCCTGTGCCGCCGAGGACGGACGGAATTGCTTTGTCCGTCTGCCGCGATGGTAGTTCCGCACCGGGAACCAATGCACACGCATATAGTCCCCCGCGGTGATCTCCACCTGCTTGACTCGTGTCGCCATGCTTGCCTCCTGCGAAATTAATCTTTGAAGAGGGCGTCCGCGCCCTCTCTGCCGGTGATGGAAAATCAGAGATTTCCCACACCGGCATTCACGCCCCGCCCGGCTTGCGCCGGGATATATTTTTTTGAGTGAGAGAAAAAGAAAATGTCTGTCTCTCACTCTCGCCCATTCCCCACGCGCGTACCCGCGCCCGCGATACGCGCCTGTCGGTTTCCTTCTATATGTAAATGGTCATAAACTTAACATAACATGCAGGGATTCAAAGCGGCATCCGCCGCTTTATTTTTTCAAATGATGGTCGGCGTCCGGAGAATCGAACTTCGGCAAAAACCACAACGCCGATATGGGGCGAAACGCCCCGTGATATTATTCTGCTTTGTCCGCCGTCGCTGCCGAGAGGAATGCCTCCATCTCCTCGTACTGCATGACGACATTCTTCGCATTGCCGTAAGCGCTTTTCAGTTCTGCCAGCGTGTCCCTCACAATCTCGATCACCGCCTCCGGCACATGCACATTTTCGGCTTTTTCGGGCACCCGGCACGGTTCACCGGCGGGGGCGGCCTGCTCGCATACCTCTGCCGTCTTGGTTGGCTCTGTTTTCACCGCCTTTTTTCCGTGCCGCTGATACTGCCCGTAGGTCATCTTGTTGATCTCGCCCGCATTGTACAGGATCTTCGCGATCTCGTCCTTGCCGACGGCATTCAGATCCGCCAATATGCCGATCTGCTTCTTCGGCTCCTTTGCCTCCTTGTAGGATCGCACGATCTCTCCGTAGCTCATCTGCATCACATGTCACCCCCGATCGCATTGCTCATCGCATCCAGCACACGGCGCAGACCCACACGGATCTTCGCAGCCTCGCCCTCGTCCGCATCGTCCAGCAGCGCAAAGATCCGGTTGAAGGTCTCCTGCAGCTGTTCAAAATAGATTGCAAACTTCTGCACAACCGGCGCGGCGCTGGTGCGCAACTTGTCCTCAAGCGCCGCAGCGCGTTCCTCGGCAGCACGAAGCGCTTCCGAATATGCCTTTTCCGCCTCGGCCTTGCCGGATGCCGCCGCGTTGTCCATTTCCGCCTTCAGCTTGTCCGCCCGTATCTTTGCCTTCTCGGCATCGGATTTCGCTCTGGCAAGCGCGTCCGCGCTCTCGCGGCGCGCCGCCTCGACCGCCGTGATACGCGCATTGTCCGCGTCGGTGCGGCGGATATATTCGTTCATGTCCACCTGTGCGGGCGCAGCCGCCGCTGCCTGTATCTTCCCGATCTCGCCGCGCAAGGCTTCGATCTCGGCTTCCAGCGCGGATTTCTCGTCGGAGGCTGCCGCCAGCTCGGCGTCCAGCGTCTCCGCCCTGGTTTCCGCCGCCCTGCGCGCCTCCACCTCGCGCTCCAGCTCGCGCGTGGACATCGCCGCCACATCCTTTTCGGCGGCAAGCTCCATGCGCTCCGGCATCGGCAGTCCCATCAGTGCCACCGCCTGCGTGTAGCTGATCTCGGCAAAGACCTCTGCCGGCGCTTTGCCGGTCAGCAGGCTGATCTGCTGACTGCCGTATTCCCGGTAAATACGCATCAGATTGTTCGCCGTGGACTGCGAATAGTCCACATTTTCGCAAAGCCATTTTTCCCACTCGCCGTGACCGACCAGCTCCTTTGCCTCGCAGAGCCGGGCGCCGATCTCCATCGACGCCGCCAGCATCTGCCGTTTGGTCTGTTCCTTGATAAAGTTGATCTCCCGCGCGATCACACCCGCGTCGCGCATCACGATGCCGTTTTCAGACATGGTCTTTTCTCCTTGTATTTCAGTTTGTCAAAGCTGCCGCGCAGACGCAGACGCAGATCTTTCGCGACGTGCATCTGCCACAGCCTGTAGCAGGCGGCAACACGCCCGTCATTCTGCGGCTTGATGCGGTTATGTGCGCCGTAAGCCTGGCGCACTTCTGTACCGTCAATCTCGATCGTGTACAGGCTCTTGTCCGGCGTATCCGCGCGGCGCAGGAACACAATGTTCGTCTTGCCATCCATGTGCCGCCCGGCGTAGCCGCCCACGCAGTGCCCGAGTGCCTTGCCTTCCTCCACAATCTCGCGCGCCGCCAGCGGAAAGCGGAAGACATAACCGCCGATACGCCACTCGTACCTTTTTGCCCGCGCCTTCAGCTTTCTCTGTTGCGCCTTTGTCAGTTTGCGAAAATCCGCCAGCGACAACCCGCGAATCGCCGCGTCGTGTGCCTCGTGAAAGTCCTTCGGCAGTGCCACATTGTGCACGGTCAGATCGTAGCCTATCTGCCGCGCGCCGCCGATATAGTCCAGCCAGTCGGACAGCGTGATCTTTTTCTTTTCGACATAGTTTCGTGCCTGCACAAGCGACAGACCGCAGCTTTGCAGCGCACGGACAAGCTCCTCTGCGCGGTCGCCGGCGGCGCGAAAGGCAGCATCGAGCGTCTGCATGTCAAACGTGCCCTTGCAGGCGCGGTACAGCTTGATCAAATCGCGCGACCCGCCCTCCGCAAGGTAGGCTTTTGCCGTCTGCCGGTCCAGCCGCAGAAAGCCGTCCACCGTCTTTGCGTTCCAGTCCAGCAGCCGTGCATTCTTGCGGTTTTCGTTCACAAGATCGTTCACCGCCCAGTGCAGCCCCAGCTTCTGCACCATCTCCGTCTGCGGATATTCCGCAAACCGGCAGAGGTATTTCAGCGGATAGTACCCCCGGCAATCGCTGTAGCCGTAGCCTACATACACAGTCTTTTCTTCGCAGTTATCATAGTAGGTCTGCCCCTGATGATACCGCATAAAACTCTTTTCCAGCCGCGCTGCGCCGCAGATGCCGCCGAGCGGCTTGTTTGCCGGCTCGTCAAGCGGCGTCTTCGCCCGGACGAACCTTGCGCGCGCGCCGTACCAGCTCTCCTGATTCTTTTCGCACACCCACTCGCCCGGCCGCAGGCGGTATCGGTACTTTTCACTGCCGAAGATCGGGTAGAAGTCGCCCTCCGGCTCGTCCGCGCCGTATCGCGCCGCCGTGTCAAACACACGGATATAGATAAGATCCGCGGCGGCAACATGGATGTAGGCGATCATCCGATCTTCAAGCAGGCTGTTGTAGGACCGCATCCGAAAATCTTCCTTTACCGTTGCCATGCGCCCACACTGCGGGCATTCGGCGTCCGCGTTGTGCCACTTTGCAAGCATGCCGCCGTTTGCAGTCTTCACTGCGGCGGCCATTTCGCCCTCGTCCAGAAATGCGCCGCAGCACGAGCACCAGCCCACGCGCTTTTTGCGATCCTCGCGCGACGGCTTTGCGAAGATGTACGCACGGAAGAACCGCTTTACATCCTCCATCAGCTCGCCGTCTGTAAACGGGTAGCTGCTTCGTTCGTCCTTTGGGTTTATGTAGAACGGCTCGTCGTCCGAAAGCTCGCCGTCCCGCACCTCAAAAAGTTCGTCTGCCATGGCCGCCTCACAAAATGTCTTCCAGCGAAAGCGCCAATCGCTTGGGCTTTTGCACGTCTTCCGGCTTTGCCGCATCCCCCACGAGGTCGATCGTCATCTGAAAACTGACCTTCGCGCCGGGGAAGTAGAATGCCGCCGCGCGGCTGTAGGCGTCGAGGTCGGACAGACAGTCGCCCACTCCCTTCGAGACGGCAGCAAGGCACTTGCCAAAGTCCTTTGTCTGCGCCACCGCCTGCGCAAACTCGCCGTCCTGCCGGCAAAAAGCGATCAGCGCGTCGGCAACCGGCGCACACAGGACTCTTGCGTATTTATCTTTATTGGTCGATTTCTTGCATGTTTCCAGATAGGCGATTGCCTCCGGCACGAAGGCTGCCGCATGTTCATTGTTCATCTCTGTCTCCTCTCGCCTTTCACATCACATTGTGCAGCACCTGCACCACCGCCTGTGCCTCCGCTTTGGTGTACATCTCGATGTCATCCGCACCGAACCGCAGCAGCACCGCGTCGCCGCGCACAAATGCACCGCCGAGCACGGCGGTCGCGGTCGCATTCAGCGCACCGTCCGGCCGGTCGCCCTCTCCTGTGACCAGTAAGAGACCGTTTCCCGCACTGCGATACCACGGCGACCCGCCGACAAGCCCGGACAGTACCCGACCGACCGGACTGCCGTCGCTCACACGCTTGACATACAGATGCGTCTCTGCCGGGATGACCACCACATAGTTTTTCTCGGCTTTTTTCACAGATCTGCCTCCGCCGCAGCGCGGGCAGCATCTTCAAGCGGGCTGTTCTGCGGCAAAACAACCGTCACCACAGGCAGCATCTTCACGGTCGCATCGGCAATTTCGGCTGCCTCCTTTCCGGCCGACTTTTCAACCTCAGATGTCGTGATCTTCAGCGCCGCCAAAATATACGGCAGTTCTTCGCGATAATACGGATTGATCGCATCGGTGAGCACTACCGTGTAGGCCTGTGCGACCTGCCGCAGCAGACGGTTGTGTGCTTCTCCCGCTGTAGATTCCGAAAGCACCAGCTGCTTCAGCTCCTCCAGCTTCGCATAGGCTTTTTCTCTTGTTGTCATTTTTCGTTCCCGAGCGGAATCTCGTGCCGCTCGACTCCTTCCTTGTATCTGATTGTGACCTCGATTTTTTCCGGCAGCTCGCGCGGTTCGGGCAGACGCACAAGATAATTCTGCACCGCCGCGTTCATCTGCGCCCGCACGGTTTCGTCAGTTTTCACCGGCAACGCCCGACACCTTCTTTCCTTCCACGCGGTCTACCGTGATCTTGTTCCCGCTGATGGCGATGCGCACCGTGCAGATCGCCGGCACAACAACAGCCACCTTCTGCACATCCCCGCGACCGATCAGATCCACCAGCGCGCGCAGCGCAAGGACCGCGCCGTCGGCAAGCGGGACAAGCCCGCGCGCCTCCGCCCCTGCGCCGAACAGATCGTCGACGATCTTCTTTGCCTCCTTGGCGGCATTGACCCGCTTGCGCCGCGCCGTCGCCTCAAAGCAGAGGCATTCCGCCGTCGCTTCCTCGTCGGTTTCCGCACCCGCGAGCACCTGCCCGCAGTATTCGCAAGTTCCCATGTCTGTTTCCTCCTTTAACTCAAATACAACTCAACCGTATCGTCCTTCGTGACGACGGTGCGCTTGTCGAAATCAATGACCGTACCGCCGACTTCCACGCAGTCGTCATCGCATTCCTTTACAAGGTCGGCAAGATTGTCCCGCCCCAGCCCTTTCGATACATGTATCTCTGCGCCCGCCGGGCAGGTCCCCAACAGGTGCATCAACTCGTATACCTTCACGCCCTCTCCCTCCTCTCGTATGGAATATCAACAAAGCGCAGCGCAATCGGAAAGTCCGACGCATGGAATACCCCCGGCACAAGCCCGGCGTGCGGGTAGAGCCGGATCACGCCGCTGCGGTTGTCCAGATGCCCGCGCAGCGCCCCGGTAAACATGCCGAAGCGGTAGGCGTTCACCACAAACGTGCCTGCGCCGATCTCGCGATCGACCTTAAAGACGATTCCGTCCCGCATCGGGTTCACCTCCTGCCGCCGCCTTAACCTCTCCGTCCGCGCCGAGCGTGTAGTAGACATCCGCCTTGTACCGCTTGCCGTCTATCTTGATTGCCTTGTATGCCGTTATGTTGCGGTCTCCATCACGCGATACAAGCAGGATAACAGACCCGATTCCTCCTTTTGCGACGCTTCCTTTATCGCCTACAATCAGCGCATCGTTGCCGCCTGCCAGCTTCGCATCGTAGCCGCCTGCCAGCTTCGCATAGTCGCCGCCTGCCAGCGTCGCACCGTAGCCGCCTGCCAGCTTCGCA
>QAKK01000001.1 GCA_003343845.1 Oscillospiraceae bacterium | reverse complement strand
AGCTGATGTAGCAGATCGTATCCGAGGTGACCGTGGGTTCGGTTGCCGCAAATGCGCTGATGCTGCCGAGAATCACGAGCATGGCAGCCATCGCGATTGCAAGAATTCTTTTTGTCATAATTTCCTCCAAAATCTCGTGCACAAGTTGTGCCTTTTTGTACAAATATTATACGTCAGCACGCCCGTTTCGTCAATATGCAAGACAGGTGGAAAATACACGAGAATTACCGTTTTTCACACCTTTGCCGCAAAAAATGCCGCTGCGGGTGTCAAAAGCTCGATATGCACCCTGCCGTAATGGCTGCTTTTCAGCACCGTATACGCTGCGGCAATGCGCGCGTCCCGCGCCGCAATATCGCCGGTTTCACTCTCACAGGCAAGCAGGCATCCGCGATGCAGCAGCCCGCTGTCCGCAAGGCGAATCAGCGCATCGGCAAGCGCGTCCGACGCATAGGGTGGGTCGAGAAAGACGAGATCAAAGCCGTCTGCCGCACACTTGCGCAGAAAATTGCGATAATCAGCGTTCTGCACACGCGCGCGATCGGCGAATCCGGTCTTTTCAATGTTCTTCCGGATCACGGCGACCGCCTCCGGCGCCGCATCCACAAAGGTGCAGGCTGCCGCGCCGCGGCTGAGTGCCTCGAGCCCGAGCTGTCCGGAGCCGCCGAACAGATCCAGCACGCGCCGTCCTTCAATGTCGAATTGCAGCATGGAAAAGAGCGCTTCTTTGGCGCGCGCCGAGGTCGGGCGCGTGGCGTCCCCCTCCAGCGTCAGCAGGCTCACGCCCTTTGCACTTCCCGTAATAATCCGCATATCAGTTCCCTTTCTTCTCTGTTTTCCCCGCAAAGTAGGCGGCGATCGCCGCTGCGTCCTTTTCGGGTATGCCCATTGCCGCCATCTCGCCGACGGACGCAGCTTTCAGCTTGGCGAGGCTGCCCGCTGCCTTCAGATACTTGTTGGCTTTTGCAGCGCCGATGCCCCGGACGTTCTCCAGAACGGAATGCGTCAGCGTTTTCCGCTTGGCGACGCTCATGCGTCCGACCGAATAGCGGTGGACCTCCTCCTGCAAGCCGTAAACGAAGACAAACACGCTCTGCTCGCGCGCAATGCTGATGTCGTGTGTGCCGTCGGTCAGCGCGCGTGTCTTGTGGTGCTCGTCCTTGACCATGCCATAGGTCGGGATGTCGATCCCCAGCTCCGCGAGCAGGGCGCGAACCACGCCGACATGCCCTGCACCGCCGTCAAGCAGGATCAGATCCGGGCGCTTCGAGAAGCTGCCGTCCGCATCCGCAAGGTGTGCGAGTCTGCGCCGCAGCGTCTCCCGCATCGCGCCGTAGTCGTCGATGCCGTCGGTTGTGCGGATGGAAAAGGAGCGGTAATCCTTCTTTTTCAACTTGCCGTTCTCGGCAACGACCATGCCCGCCGTGATATGCTCTGTACCGAGGTTGGAAATATCGTACGCCTCAATACGCATCGGCGGCGCATCCAACCGCAGGAGCGCAGCGAGCTTTTGCAGCATTTTGTTGTCGCGCTCGCTCGCCTCGGCAAATTTTCTCGCCTTTTCTTCGGCATTGTCGCGCACCATATCGCAAAGCGCGCGCAGTTCGCCGCGTTGCGGCATATGCACGCTCACGCGCCGCCCCGCCTTTTCGCTGAGCAAATCGGCGAGCGCCGCCGCGCTGTCGGCATCCACCGCATCGGCAAGCAGCACCTCGCGCGGAATGTAGGCGCGTGCGGCATACAGCCCGCACAAAAAGGTCGGCAGTTCCTCTGCCTCGACGATCTCGTCGGCGGAATAAACAAACTCGTCCTTATCCACCAGCATGCCGCCGCGGATATAGAAAACCGAGATCACACTGCACTTTTCATCGCTGTACAGCGCGACCACATCCTGATCTGCCTTCGGCGAGGAAACGACCTTCTGCCGCTCACTGATCTTGTCCAGTGCCGCGATGCTGTCCCGGCATTTTGCCGCCGCCTCAAAGTTCTCATGCTCGGCAAGGCGGTACATGCGTGCGGTCAGCTCATCCTTCGCCAGATCAAAGTCACCGCCGAGCACACGGAGCGCCGCATCGATCGCGGCATCGTAATCCTCCTTGGAGGATCCCTTCCTGCAAGTGCCCATGCACTGCCCGATCTGATAATAGATGCAGGGGCGCCCCTTGCCGATGTCGGCGGGAAACTGTCGTTTGCACCCCGGAATACCGAGCGATTTTTCCAGCGTATCAATGATGTTGTACGCGATGCCCGCGCCGGAATAAGGTCCGAAATACTTTGCACGGTCGGCAGCGCGCGTCCGCGTCATCACAAGGCGCGGATATTCCTCCCCGGTCGTCACCTTGATATACGGATAGGACTTTGCATCCTTCAAAAGGATATTATAGCGCGGGTTGTACTCCTTGATCAGTACATTCTCCAGCGTGAGCGCCTCCATCTCGGTGTCACAGAGATAGAAATCAAAATCCTGCACCGCACCGACCATCTTCTCGGTCTTGATATTCTTTTTACTGTTCTGAAAATACTGCGAAACGCGGTTCTTCAGCTTGGCGGATTTGCCGACATAGATGACCGTGCCGGCGTTGTTCTTCATAATATAGACGCCGGGGCGCAGCGGCAGCGCGTTTGCCTTGTCCAAGAGGCGCTGTCTTATTGTTTCTCTGTCTTCCATGCGGTTTCTCCTCCCGATTGCTAAAGGAATGGGCGACCACGACAAAACCGTCGTGCCCGCCCATCATCGTGTTTTTCAGTATACGCTGCTCACTCGTTGAACCCGTTCTCAATCAGTTCTTTCAGCCCATCGAGTGCCTCCCGCTCATCGGGACCGTCTGCCACCAGCGTGATCGTCATACCGTTGACGATGCCGAGGGACAGCACGCCGAGCAGACTCTTCGCATTCACGCTGCGATCATCCTTCTCGACCCAAATAGAGCTCTTGTAGGAATTGGCTTTCTGAATGAAGAAAGTCGCAGGTCTTGCATGCAGACCTACGCTGTTTTTAATTGTGACATCTTGGGTCATCATCAGAAAATACGCTCCTTTTTCCAGGTGAAAATGCGCTTTGCATCGTTTTCTTCAATTAGTATAACAAATCCACGCTGCAAATGCAAGTATTTTTTCTATTTTTATTTTCCTATACTTTTTTATCACTTTTCGATCATTTGATGCGGATGTCCGTGATCAGAATATAGGCGTTGATCTCGGGCAGGCAGGCATAGGTGGACACACCGGGTGCAATATACTGCGTGCCGCCGAGCAGAAAGCCGCTCTCACTCATCTGCCCTTCGCATTCGACCGAGCCGCAAATGTCCACACGGTTCAGCGCCGAGGTAGTCTTAACGATGGCGCCGCCGTGCTCCGCATAGGTCACGGCGGGCGAGGATGTGATGCTGTCCCCGATCAGCGTGCCGATCGTGCAGCCGAGTGAATCGCTCCATACCGGATCGCCGTCATGAAAATACTTGACCGACACCGACTGCACATTGCTGACCTTGAAGGAGATGATCGCCGTCTGCGTCTCGAGTTTTGTATCCTTCTGCTTGACATTGGCACGCAATGCCGCGCCCGCAATCACGATCGCGACCAGCGCGAGGATCAAGAAGTCCAGAACATTGACTTTGAATCTGCGTTTTTCCATATCCGTTTCCCCGCTTTCCTCACTTCAGACGCATGGCACTGACATAGCCCTTGCCCGCAAAATTCTTTGCGTGGATCGAAATGCCGACACCCACCGCAACCTTGGAGCCGTTGATGTAATACGAACCGTCGGCATAGTAACCGTCCGCCGTCAGCGTCACATTCAGCGTAATATAGTCGGGATGTACGGCGGCGACCATCTCGCCCGTCGCCTCGTCAAACACGTCCTTGACATACGGCTCGCTCGAAACCGCCGTGACCGTGCCGAGATTGAAGCGCTTTGCCGCCTCGACAACCGTGTCGCCGACGGCAACCTTGTCCGCATATTCGGGATCAATGCCTCTGAACTGCAGCGTATACAGTACGGTGTGATCCGTCTTTTCCGCCGTATCCACGCCGAAGGCGCTGGCGAGCATGAATGCACCGAACGTGATCACGCCCGCGATGACGATGGTGATCAGTATGTCAACCAGGTTGACGCGGAATTCGCGGTTCTCTTTCTTTTCCATGGTTATCCCTCCGTTTACTCAATCGTGATGTCCGCACAGGTTTCGCTGACCGTCGCGCGCTTCTGCCTGCGGCTTGCCGCATCGATCCGGCGCGCCGCCGAGCAGAGCCCGAAGACGATCCAGAAGAGAAAGAACACACGGTAGTTGTACCAGATATAATCGGTCATGCCCTGCAGCAGTGCGGCAAGCACGCCGCACATCGCACCGCAGCCGATCAGCCGCACGGTCTTGTCCTCGCCGCACTTTGCAAGCGAGAATCCGCTCTGCAAAAAGCAGATCAGCGTGACAATGAACAGCACAAAGCCGAAAATGCCGAGCTCGATGAAGATCTGTAAAAACAGATTGTGCGCATGCGGCGCTTTTTCAATGCCGGCAAAGGAATAGTACGGATATATGCGATTAAACGCCTGCTCGCCGACGCCGACGCCGGTCCAGGCATAGTCGGCAGCCATCCGCGCGCTGCCGCGCCATATATAGACGCGATAGTTGGTTGAGGTGTCGGTCAGATCGCCGATGCTGGTGAAGCGGGAGACGATGTTTGCCGGCAGATACGGCACGAGCAGCGGCAGTGCGCATACGCCTGCCACGATCAGCGCCACCGAGCGACGACTCCACATCAGGACAAACAGCACAGCCGCAAACAGGAAGCCGAGCCATGCGCCGCGCGCCCAGGTGTAGATCAGGCACAGGCAGCCCACCGCAAAGGCGGCAAGGCTTGCCGGCTTGGTCGAAAGATGCCGGTCGCCGAAGAAGATCGCCGCGACGATCGGAAGCAGCAGGATCAGGTACTCGCCGAGCATATTCGGGTTTTCAAAGGTAGAGACGACGCGGCCGCCGATGTTGTCAAACATCTCGGTGTCGATCCACTCGGCGGAGATGTTGCCGGTGACATTCTGATAAACACCGTAGAGTGAAACCAACAGCATGGACACGCACAGCAGCAGCGCCGCGCGCACCAGCTTTTCCTTGGTGTTCAGCAGCCCGACGGCAAGATAGTACCCGAGCATCAGCGCAACATAGATCGCCGCGGCGCGGATCGACTGCCCGCCGCCGTAGGACACAAGCCCGCCGAGCAGCATCGCCGCCATGAAGCAGAGCACAACAATATCCAGCGGCTCGACGCGGAAATACCGCTTGCCGCGCAACAGCTTGACGCCGAGCGCAAACGTTGTATAGATCACAAGCAGTGCAAGATAAATGCTCGGTCGCGGCAAAATGACAAAGATCGGCATCAAGAAGATCGCTGCATACAGACCGCATTCCGGATTGATGAGTACGATATACGCCGCGATCACCGCGATACACCCCGCAATCAGCCAGAGCGGATGTACAAAGCATGAGAGAATGCCGAACGGCAAGCCGAGAATGAACGCCGCACCCTTGCGCCCCGTTGCGCCGTCCGGCGCGACATACGACCGCTCATGAAAGCCGCAGAACCGGGTGAAGAAGGCGTTCAACACTGTGCTGTCATGGATCGCCGTGCACAGCGGTTTGCCCGAAAACAAGAGCGGAATGCCGAGAACGATCAGCACGGCGGAGATCGCCGCGGGAAGAAAATGCGCAGTTTCGGTGTCGATCAGATACAGCACCGTCTGCCCGAGCAGCGAATAGAAACCGCAGGACATCAGGAAGACGCCGATCACGCGAAGAGACAGGCAGCTGAGATAGCGCATCATGGCAGCCACCGCCGAGACGTAAACACTCTCTTCGATATCGGCGGCGAGATAGCGCGCGGCACGATTTTTCCCGCCGAGCGCGCCGCCGATGCGGCTCGCATCAAAGGTATCGCACATGGCGTCGTATGAGCCGAACAAAAAGCTGTAAAGACCGCTGCCGATCTTCTTATAGAGGAAATTGCCGAATCTGCCGAAGCCGCGGCAGATCGCGCTGCCTTCTATAAATGAAGAAAACCATGCGGCAAAGCCGTGTTTCAACGTTTTTTTCCTCCTTTTCCGTTATCCGGATGTTCTGCAAGCCACGCCGCATACAGATCGGGACGCCGCTCGCGGGTCAGGGCGACCGACTGCGCCAGCCGCCATTTGTCAATGTTTTCATGGTGCCCGGAGATCAGCACATCGGGCACGGTCAACCCGCGGAAGTCAAACGGGCGGGTGTATTGCGGGTATTCCAGAAGCCCGCCGGCGATGCTCTCGTTTTCATAGCATTCGTCATCCGACAGCACACCCGGGCAAAGCCGCGCGACCGCGTCGGTCACGATGCAGGCGGGCAGTTCCCCGCCCGTGAGCACAAAATCGCCGATGGAAACCTCCTCGTCCACGATCAGGTCAAGCACGCGCGCGTCCACACCTTCATAATGCCCGCAAAGCAGCACAAGGTTATCATATTCGGCAAAGCGCTTTGCCATCGCGTGGTTGAAGACCTGCCCGCGCGGCGAAAGGTAGACCACATGCCGCCGCACATTGACGGGCTGCATGCCGCAGATCGCCTCAAAGCAGTTGACGATCGGCGGCGCCGCCATCAGCATTCCCATACCGCCGCCGTAGGGCGTGTCGTCCACGCGGCGGTGCTTGTCCTCGGAATAGTCGCGGATATTGTGCGCAAAGACTTCGATCGCGCCGCTTTTCTGCGCTCTTCCGATGATGCTCTCGGCGAGGATGTTGTCCACCAGCGCCGGGAACAAGGTCATAATGTCAAACCGCATCATTCAAACAGCCCCTCGATCGCGTGGATGAAAATGCCGCGCTCGGGGTCGATCTCCCTTATAAATTCATCGACGGCGGGGATCAGCGCCTTGCCGTGACCGGTATCAACCTCATAGAGGTCGGATGCGCCCGCGGTCACAACATCACTGAGTTTGCCGTAGACCGTACCGTTCTCCGCATCGATGACCGGGAGTCCGAACAGATCCTGGATGAAGAAATCCCCTTCGCCCCGCGGAATATCGTCGCGTGAGGCAAACAGAGTGCGGTTTTTCATCGCAGCAGCGTCTTCCAGCGTCTCCACACCTTCCAGCGTTGCCAGCACTCTGCCTTTGTATTCGGCAGCGCTCTGCACACGGTGCGGCACATAGTTTCCGCCGCTTTCGGTATATACGGTTTTCAGCGACGCAAGCACCGCCGGGCTGTCACACCACGATTCGATCAGAATCGCGCCGCGCACGCCGTGCGTATTGGCAATTTTGCCGCACTCCAGATACTGTTTCTTCATAGAATCCCCTCATGCGCCGTCGCGCAAACCTATTGTGGCAATTATAGCATATCCGCCGCCGTTTTGCAATCGGTATCTTACAATATGATTACAGTTTTCTGCTTTCGCTTGCTTTCGACAGCGTTCTATTATATAATGTAGGTTGCCGATTCGGAAGGAGGTGCACCGCAGCCATGGAGGGTCGCAAGATCATCGCGCAGAACAAAAAGGCATATCACGAGTATTTCGTCCTTGACAAATACGAGGCAGGGATCGAACTGTTCGGCACGGAAGTCAAGTCGCTCCGGCAGGGTGCGGTCAACCTCAAGGACGCTTATTGTGAGATCAAAGACGGCGAACTGCTCGTCCGCGGCATGCACATCAGCCCCTACGAAAAAGGCAACATCTACAACCGCGATCCACTTCGCGTCAAGCGGCTGCTGATGCACAAGCGGGAGATTTTCAAGCTCTTCGGCAAGGTCAAGGAGGACGGGCTTGCCCTGATTCCGCTGTCCCTGTATTTCAAGGACTCGCGGGTCAAGGTGGAGGTCGGTCTCTGCAAGGGCAAGAAGCTCTATGACAAGCGCGACAGCGATGCAAAGCGGCAGTCCGCCCGCGACATCGACCGCGCAATGAAGAACCGAGGTTGACATGGCAAGCTGGATTGTTCATCTTCGCATTGCAGACAAGCTGCTTGAGACCTTTCCGTTTGACGCCCCCTCCTTTATCGTCGGCAGCATCGCGCCCGACTGCGGCAAGCAGAATCCGGACGGACTGACCTACACACCGTCGAAGGCGGTGTCGCACTGTTCGCCGGACGGGACCAATGCGTCCATCGATTACGACGGGTTTTACGACAGCTACATCCAAAGTGCCGCCGACGAAAAAGCGCGTGCGTTTCTCTTCGGCTATCTTGCCCATCTTGTCACCGACAAGCTGTGGGGCGAGACGATCTTTGAGCCGTCGTATGCGCGGTACGGCAAGGATTTTCCAAGCAAGGCATCCTTTGTCAAGACGGTCAAGCGCGACTGGTATGATCTCGATTCGCTGTATCTTTCGCGGCATCCGGATTTTCATGCCTACAAAGTTCTCACGGGGCTCGGGCATTTTGACGGGAATTATCTTCCCTTCTATCCGTCTGAGATCATCAATGAGAAACTGGAGTCGATCGACGCTTTCTACAGGACGCGGCAATGCGATCTTTCGCGGACAGACTATTTCTACCTGGCTGAAAATGAAGCCGACAGCTTTGTTGCAGACGCCGCAGCGCTCTGCACAAGGGTGCTGCAAACCTATACGGGGGCGTAAAGGTTTCGACGGGGAGTTTGAGGCAGGATAAGCGGGTAGAGGGCGGAAACCTCTTAAAAAGTCCAAACTTAAAATTAAACGCTAACGATAACGTAGCACTGGCAGCGTAAGCTGCGCCGCTGCTTTTGAGCAGCCCGTCTGATCGTTGAGGACCACGGCTTCGGTTCAGGCGTCATTCAGTGGTAAATGTGCACCGCCTGTTTGCTTTTGAAGCGGTCATAAACAAAAAAGCTACCCGATCATGCAGCCCGCGCATCGGCGGCAAGACCGGGGAAATTCAATAGGTGCCCTGCACCCGGAGAAAGTTCTGTCAAAGGCTTTTCGGACGCGGGTTCGATTCCCGCCGCCTCCACCAAAAAAGAAGAACCGCGCTTTTTGCGCGGTTCTTCTTTTTTGCGTTGATGGGGTGTTGGAGCGAGTCCGCCTCCATTGCGCCAGCAATGGATATAGCGACGCCGCGCGTCGCTTGCGGGTCTCGATTCCCGTCTACGCTTTTTGCGCGGTTCTTCTTTTTTGCGTTGATGGGGTGTTGGAGCGAGTCCGCCTCCA
>QAKK01000036.1:46665-50969 GCA_003343845.1 Oscillospiraceae bacterium | reverse complement strand
ATGCCCGCCTGCTTCGTCAGCCTCGTCCGGCACATTTTCCGCTCCCGAAAAACTCCCAAGGACTTTCCGGCGCATAAAAATTGGGGGTGGCGAGGAAGAGGACGAAGGTGTGCCGACCGCCCACCGAGGACGATGACGATGTCCAGCGTCAACTTTTTACCGCCGGAAAGCGTATTTGCCCTTGTCAATCGAGGGTAACCTTCATTTTTGCAAATGAAGGGTTTCGTCCGCGCTTTTCCTGTAATGATTTGGACGAACATTATACAATAATGTCCAAACCCCTTTACAACCTGCCTTGCCGTATGGTTTAACAAAAGCGGAGCATCGCTCCGAACTATATTTTCAAAACGAAAGGAATCAAAAACAATGTGTTATGAACCCGGCGGCAACGGTTCGTTTGAAAACGAAACCGACCGCAACAACTCTTCGGCGCCCTCCGGCAGCGCCTCCTGCAATAACTGCGATACCTGTGCAGACAACAGAAACGCCGGTCGTACGCCCTCGTCCGGCAAGTGCCCCTGCAAACCCGGCGGCAAGTGCAACTGCAAGCCCGGCGGCAAGTGCCCCTGCAAACCCTGCTGCAAATGCAACTGCGATGATTTGGCAGACGGCATTTCGCATATTTCGGTCTCGTCTACCTTTGATCATCAAGATACGGCGACCGTAGGTCAAACCGGAAGCGCCTGGGCATGCGCAAACGGCAAACGCATTTCAAACAGTCGAATCAACTGGGTCACCAGCAATCCGAATGTCGCCCGCGTAGACGGCAGCGGCAACATCACGATTGTCGGCAGAGGCAGCGCACGCATCTACGCATGCATCAACGGCAAGAAGACTCTCTGCAGCTCCTTCGTCATCACAGCCGTCCCCGCCGACGGCAGCAGCGGCAGCGGCGGCGGCAGTTTATTTGCCCCTGATCGCTGGGTCATCCCTGCACATGACATTACGACATTTGAAAATGAAATAGATCTGAAAAAGTACTACCAGTCTTATCCGGCATCCGCACCCAAGATTGCAGAGTTCTCCATCTGCTCGTCCGGCAGTGGTGATGTTGCGTCCGTGGATGCAAACGGTATACTGACCTTCTTCCGCTACGGCGAAGTTCGCGTAAGCATTCGTTCAACCCTGAACCCGCAGGTTTACGCGACGATCTGTGTTCAGTACGCTCCGCGGCTTCGTTTGCTCGATGCCGGGAAAGAGGAAATTCAGGATCACACCTCTGTATATCTCGGGCGAAACACGCATGTGACCGTTCGCGCAGCCGATCCGAATTTCAGAACAATTTGGACCTCCGATGACGATTCCATCGCCACCGTTAGCGATACGGGAGTCATTTTCGGTCAGAAATGCGGCACAACGACCCTGCATGTCACAGCAACTTCTAATAGCAGAAACTGGAGCACGACGCGAGATATTGAAGTAACCGTAGAAGACTGCGTCACTTTCCACCAATTTGTCGTAGGAGACACCGAAGATAACGGTTATCCAGCCGATGTCACCAAGGGGCTGTACGTCAAATACTATGCCACGCGGCTTGAGCATCTCCGCGTCATACGCGCGCCCAGGCAAAGAGACAGTGTGGCAGAATGGAAAGCCAGCGTTCCGCCCCGTTTGGGTACAAACGCAACGGTGTTTGGCGGTAGATTTGATTTGCCGCCCATTGTTATCTATGACGCTACAAACCTGCAGTATAATAACCGCAATAAAACCCGTACTAAAGGTGACTATCCCGATTCTATACAGAACACGGACCCTGACGATGGAGACGCTCCGTTTGGGCTGCTGATTTTTTATAAGGATCAGCCTGTCCCGGAAATCTATTCGGCAAAAGACACATTGGATGATCCCAATGACATCTCAAATATTCAGCTTGCGCTCGGCGGCGGCAATCTGCTTGCAGACCAAAGCTTCCCGGATCACCAGTCCTTTAATACTGCTTACAGAGCAGTGACAAAAGCAGGGCGCGCCTACGCCAACGGTAATCGCCCTCGTACAGCAATCGGCTATAACCCCGACACGGATCAAATCATTCTGGCAGTCTTCTATATGCCATATGAAAGTGATGATGATGATGATGATTCTAATTCTGTACAGGTTGGTCCTGATGGAAAGCTCGACGAAACGACCTACATTGCAAAGTCAGGTAAGAAAAAAGCAAATGCAGATGAGGAAGACGAAGATGAAAGTAAGAAAGGCGCCTCTCTGTATGATGTCCACACAATCATGAAAGACCTCGGCTGCAACACCGTCCTGAATCTGGACGGCGGCGGCTCTACCCGTATTTCCTACAAGGAAAACGGTAACATTACCTGCCTATACGTCTATAAAAATGAAACTCTCAATGTCCAAGCAAATATCATTATCGATCCCGCGGTAGCAACCGGTGAATCCGAAACACCGATTTTCTGGTCCGACACCGACACGGCAGCTTGACAAAAAGCAACAAAGTACCAATAAGAGCCCTAACCGGCTCTTATTGGTACTTTTCTTTGTCATGTCCACGGTATGCAGCACTTTCTCATAGCCTTTACCTCCACAGCGCCGATGCGACATGCAGCGGGTGCGCGTTCTGCGCGATCGCAGCCGGAAAGTCGCTCACGCTGTTAATAATACATACGCCCGTCCGGATAAATCAGCATGGCATCCTGAGACCTGTAAAACATAGTAAAATCATCCAGCCAATAATGCCGCATCGCGACACAGTCATAATGGTGTTCATCCACCCGATGAATCGAGATCGCCCAGTTTCCGAAAAACAGCGTATAGGCATCGGTATCCTCTTCCGAGACCTCCATCCACTCGAAAGCCGGAAATTCGCTGTCATGCAGATATTGCAGCATCTGCCTCACCGAAAAGTCGCCGTATTCAGCGGCATCCATATCGATCAGTTGACCGCACATGCCCCCGAAATAAGTCACCAGCGTCTCAAAGCTCGGCGCCGGCAGCGGCTGTTCGGAATAATACAGACGACCGACACCCGTCATACGCAAATACGGAAATAATTGTGCCGTTTTACACGCTTCATAAAGATCCTCCGGCTGCGGTACGTCGCTTTCAGCCATGAAACGCGGATATAAAGCGTAGATTCTGCTGCCGTCTTTTTCATCTCCCCATGCAATCGGATAATCAAAAGCCATCGTCTGATATTTCGGTGTCTCCGGTACCGTGTCCTTGTCGGTCAACGGCAGCGTCTTCACAGGGAACCGCCGTGTTGCCATATTCCATTCATCCATGATGCGGTCATAGAGAGATGGGTACGGGGTAGAATATTCGGACTCGGTCACGCTGCCGTCCGCTTCCCGCGTCAAACTGATATAATACCAACCACTTTGAACAAACAAGGTCAGCTTGCCCCGCGCCTTATCGCTCCCGTCCATGTGCGGATAAGTCCTGCAATAGCCCTCCTGATCATATCGATACAGCAGCGTGCCGTCCGCGGCATCGACCCAGTCCAGCCGCCAGCCTTTCGCATCTGTAAAATATGAAAAGGCAACGGTGCCGTCCCAGCTTTCATCAATGTCCAGCCGGATCGCCGGATCATCCGGCGCCTTCCACAGCTCGATATTTTCCGCCCGGTCGTTCGTCACAACCGACAGGCAATGCCCGTTTTCATCCATGATGCGCGTATACTTCGGCGCTTCATCATCCGTTTGCGATTCCGCAGTGGATGCCTGCGTGGATTGCGCAGTGGACTGCGCAGTGGATGTCTGCGTGGATTGTGCAGCGGACTGCGAAGCGGACGCCGGGGTTGATTCCGTCCCGACAGGCTCGGTGCGGTCGGTCACAGCGGTGGTCTGCGTCTGTTCGGTCGTATGCGCGGTGGCAGCCTGCGTCTCTGTCTGTGAAGAAGAAGCGTCCGACTGTATCGGCGGATCGACAGGGGTACCGGCGCAGGCGATGAGCGACGCGGCAAGCAATGCCGCAAGGCATGCGGCGAGAATCTGCTTTTTCATATCCGATTTCTCCTCATATAAATTTCCGCTGCACCCTCGATTGACAAGGGCGCAGCGACATGCAGCGGGTGCGCGTTCTGCACAATCGCAGCCGGAAAGTCGCTCACGCTGTTAATAATACATACGCCCGTCCGGATAAATCAGCATGGCATCCTGAGACCTGTAAAACATAGTAAAATCATCCAGCCAATAATGCCGCATCGCGACACAGTCATAATGGTGTTCATCCACCCGATGAATCGAGATCGCCCAGTTTCCGAAAAACAGCGTATAGGCATCGGTATCCTCTTCCGAGACCTCCATCCACTCGAAAGCCGGAAATTCGCTGTCATGCAGATATTGCAGCATCTG
>QAKK01000036.1:0-44478 GCA_003343845.1 Oscillospiraceae bacterium | reverse complement strand
ATCGCAGCCGGAAAGTCGCTCACGCTGTTAATAATACATACGCCCGTCCGGATAAATCAGCATGGCATCCTGAGACCTGTAAAACATAGTAAAATCATCCAGCCAATAATGCCGCATCGCGACACAGTCATAATGGTGTTCATCCACCCGATGAATCGAGATCGCCCAGTTTCCGAAAAACAGCGTATAGGCATCGGTATCCTCTTCCGAGACCTCCATCCACTCGAAAGCCGGAAATTCGCTGTCATGCAGATATTGCAGCATCTGCCTCACCGAAAAGTCGCCGTATTCAGCGGCATCCATATCGATCAGTTGACCGCACATGCCCCCGAAATAAGTCACCAGCGTCTCAAAGCTCGGCGCCGGCAGCGGCTGTTCGGAATAATACAGACGACCGACACCCGTCATACGCAAATACGGAAATAATTGTGCCGTTTTACACGCTTCATAAAGATCCTCCGGCTGCGGTACGTCGCTTTCAGCCATGAAACGCGGATATAAAGCGTAGATTCTGCTGCCGTCTTTTTCATCTCCCCATGCAATCGGATAATCAAAAGCCATCGTCTGATATTTCGGTGTCTCCGGTACCGTGTCCTTGTCGGTCAACGGCAGCGTCTTCACAGGGAACCGCCGTGTTGCCATATTCCATTCATCCATGATGCGGTCATAGAGAGATGGGTACGGGGTAGAATATTCGGACTCGGTCACGCTGCCGTCCGCTTCCCGCGTCAAACTGATATAATACCAACCACTTTGAACAAACAAGGTCAGCTTGCCCCGCGCCTTATCGCTCCCGTCCATGTGCGGATAAGTCCTGCAATAGCCCTCCTGATCATATCGATACAGCAGCGTGCCGTCCGCGGCATCGACCCAGTCCAGCCGCCAGCCTTTCGCATCTGTAAAATATGAAAAGGCAACGGTGCCGTCCCAGCTTTCATCAATGTCCAGCCGGATCGCCGGATCATCCGGCGCCTTCCACAGCTCGATATTTTCCGCCCGGTCGTTCGTCACAACCGACAGGCAATGCCCGTTTTCATCCATGATGCGCGTATACTTCGGCGCTTCATCATCCGTTTGTGATTCCGCAGTGGATGCCTGCGTGGATTGCGCAGTGGACTGCGCAATGGATGTCTGCGTGGATTCCGCGGGGCACTGACACTGCTCAGTGGATTCCGTCCCGGCAGGCTCGGTGCAGTCGGTCACAGCGGTGGTCTGCGTCTGTTCGGTCGTATGCGCGGTGGCAGCCTGCGTCTCTGTCTGTGAAGAAGAAGCGTCCGACTCTGTCGGCGGATCGACAGGTGTACCGGCGCATGCGATGAGCGACGCGGCAAGCAATGCCGCAAGCCCTATGGAAAGAATACCTTTTTTCATGGGAAACGTCTCCTTCTCATATGTTCCGAAAAAGTGCTGCAGCTATGTTGTATGCAAAAAATCAATTCTATTATACGATGCGGTGTAAGCACATTATACGATATAAGCAAATTTCTGTCAATACTTTTCTTCCGTTTTCTGCTTGGGTTACACAAATTTTTCTCTATGTGCATTTCAGCCCGTTTCGGGCATTCGGAAACATCAGAAAAGGGCAGTTTTTCGCAAAACTGCCCTTTTCCCAAACTGTCCTTTCCGTTATGCCCGATAGTTCACTTCAAAAATCTGCGGCATCATACAGCAGTCACCCGTTGCCAAAACGGCATGTCCGCCCTGCGGCAAACGCAGCACAATGCCCTCTGCCTTGCGCAGTCGCCCTGTTTTGGGATTTGTAAGCAATGCCGTCATGTCCACCGTGAAGTAGTCATCCTTTTTCTGTGCCATGCCAAGCAAGTCGCCGCAGGGCACTTTTTTTGCCCATGTCGATCCGAAACTGCAAAATCTCTCCTGCGGCAGATATACGGCAAGGCTTTGTACGTCCGCTTCAAAAACCGGGATATGCATTTTTACGGAGCATATGGTCGATTGCTCGATGTCAAACACTTTTTTTCGGCTGGTTTTGGTATACAGCCACTGCTCGCCGAACTGCTGTGTCTGACCGAGGAACGCCACGCTGCCAAAGCAGTTGTTCTTGTCCGGCAATCGGCTGGATACCGGCGTATCCTGAAAGAACTTTCCCTCATACATATTGATTTCAAACACAACGGTTGAAGACGCCTTTGCGCTCGTCCGGACCGAGACATGATATGTATTCTCATCGATTCGTTCGAGGCTGAGTTTCACCGACTGCAGCCCACCGCCAAGCGAGTGCGCATACAGACCGGAAATAACGAAAAACGGCTCAAACCGACCGTGCATAAACGCAATGTAGGCTTCGGTATTGCGGATTTTCTTATAAACATCGGTTGTGGATAATGTAAAAGAAAACGTTTCCTCCCGGCTGCAGGCTGCCGCAACGGCTATGCCGTTCAGCGTCGGTCGGATCTGCACGGATTCATTCCGCAGCATTCCCGACACGCACTCCAATGCCCGTGCCCCGTCAAAAGACGCCTGCAGTCTGCCGATTCCGCTTTGCAGAAACAGGCTTTCCCCGTCATAGGAGATGCGCGCATCCGAACCGTGGAAAACAGGATTGCCGTTAACAAGCGCAAAGCGCAGCTCCACCGGCTTGCAGTCCATCCGTCTGTAGATCGGCGTGCTGAAATAATATGCCGTACTGCTGCCGTCCGCCTCTTTTGAAACAATCCGATACATATTATTATTGTCGTCGGAATAGCAAAAGGGGTTGCCGCCGCGCAGGCACATAACCGTATCCATTACAGAACGCATATGATTCATTTCAAATTCCTCCTCTTGTCAGGCAGACTTTTGCAGGCAGGTCAACGGCAGACAGGCATATCCCCTTGAATGTCGCCAGCCCGAAAGCGCCCCCGTATTCACAAAACACTTCGATCCGCTCGGCACCGCGTGATACATCCGCATCAAACTCCGCAAATGCCGTCTGTTCTCCGTTTCTGCCGCCGGACAGATCCGCGACAGCATCCGCAAAACGTCCCGTGTTGTAAACAACGCGTGCACGGATGCGCAAAGCGGGCGGATGCAGATACGAATGAAACGTTCCGGGTATCAGTCCGGGGGCAAAAGCAGTCCCCGACAGCCGGAAGCGTCCGGCACCATGCGGATTGTGTGCCAGCGGGATACTCTGCTGCACATAGGTAACGGAATCGGCATCGGCGAGAAGCTGCAGACTCCCGGCGCCGCTTGCAGCCGACACACTGTTCTTTCCTGTATAAACGCCCCAGGGCGAGCACTCCCAATGCGCAAGACCGCGTTCTCCCTGCAGGAAAGCCGCGTTGCAGATCAGATTATAGGGATGTGCCTCCCCATACTCAAACTGTATACCGTCAACCCATACGCTTCCGCGCCCATCCATCAGCACCTCGGCATAGACCGTCGTGCAGCGCGTAGCCGTAAAAGTCAGGCATAAGCGCGTATAAGAAGGGGACGATACGATTTTGCGGCTTTGCAGCACTTTTCCGTCAACCGTGCGAATCCGCAGATATACCCCCGGATATACGCTCGGGATGTCACTCCGGATCGGATCGCCCTGCACCCGCACATAAGCGGAAAAGCTGTATGTCCCCAATTCACGCAGGCAAACCGCCTGATACAGTCCGCTTTCCGTATCCGCATCCGTGTATGCGCGAAACATCGCCGCCGCACCGCCAAACAAGGCGCCGCTGTGCCGGATGCAGATCTCAAAATCGTCGCAATGATACCGCGGCGTCCATGCATCCAGGTCCGCAAAGTTTTCCATCCCGTGCCCGATCAGCATATTTTCGCCCGGACCGGGCGTCTCCGCGACTTTGCCGCCGGAAACCGGCGGCAAAGCGTCAGTCTGCGGCTCTGCGTCCGTATACAACAGGAGTTTGGGGGCATTATCCGCGGCTCCGACCCCATAAAAACAGGCATAGCTGCCGTCTGTATCCGTTTCGTCCACCATTCTGATTTCCAGATACAACGCCGCCCCTGCCGATTGCAGGCAATCTGTTATATCCCACAGGTGGGAGAGCGCGCCGATGCTGCGCTGCGCACGGCTGTAGTCCAGCGGATATGCCGCCGCCGTCGGATCGAATGCGCCGGCTCTCAGCGCTTCGTGTACGGCATACACGCCGATTTTCCCGGTGCCGCCCGATTCTCCCTCCGCCTGCGTCAGCGAAAGTACGGCTTGCCGAACGGGTCTGTTCAGCAGTTCCTGCGGGATCCGAAATGCAACATACATACGGCTGCGCGCATCCTCAAAGTCGCATTCACATGGGGCTACACGGCATAACCGGCTCGGATACATCAGTTGTTTTTCCCATGTATAGCTTTCGATTGCAGCCAACACAAGGCTCGGTTCATTCATGTTTCGTCCCCCCTTTAGGTCGGATCAGCTTCCCGGATGCATTGCGCTGCAAAGCCTGCACGATGTGGATTTCCGTCGGCTGTTCATATGCCGGCAGGCATGCACGGCAGAGTTTCAGCACTTCATCCGATGTCATGTGATCGCAGACAATCCGGATCGCAATGTGCGGATGCGCATCATCCTCCTGCGCCGCATAAGCAAGTACATCCTGCACCCGCGGATCATTCCGCAGTGCATTTTCAATCTCCTGGGGATAAATATTGATCCCGGCTATAATCATCATGTTATCCCGCCGGCATTTGATGCGGATTCTTCCCTCTGCATCCATGCAAGCCATATCGCCCGTGTGCAGCCAGCCGCCTGCCAACGCTTTTTCCGTAGCCTTTGGCGCACGGAAATAGCCCTTCATCACGCTGGGACCCCGCACGATCAACTCTCCGACCGTACCGCTCGGGACCTCCATGCCGTTTTTGTCCACCACCCGGACTTCAAGCGAACGGAGCGGATAACCGACCGATTCAGCATGGCAATCGAACAATTCGGGCGGCAAATAGGCAACGCGCGGCGAAGCCTCCGTCAAGCCATATACATTCATGATCCGCACAGCGGGAAACGCTTTCCGAATCTGCGCTGCCGCTTTCGCAGTCATACACTCGCCGCTCGAAACGATCAGGCGCAGGCAATAGGATGCGGAAACACGCCCGGCTACACGCGCCAAATGTGTGAGAAGCGTCGGCGTACCGCAGAAGACGGTGATTTCCTTTGCCAGTTGTGCCGCCAGCTGCATCGGTTCAAATGCAGCGTTGCAGAACCGGATATTTACCCCGCGCAGCAGCGAAATCAGGAATTCTCCCGTCAAAACCGCGCAATGGTAAAGCGGTCTTGCAATCAGAATCCGATCACTGCATCGCAAGTCGAAATAGGCATCAATGTCCGCCAGGTTGGCAAGCAGATTTTCCTCTGTGATCATGGCGCCTTTCGGGATGCCCGTCGTGCCGGATGTACACAGAATCAATGCGCATTGTTCTTCGGCTGCATCGGAATTTGCCCCGGCAGAATATGCAGAGCTGCCGTCCGCAAAGGTCTTCAACGGATGAACCTGCAAGTCGCCGTCGTCATCTGTCAGCAGAAAATCCGGTGTGGTCAACTGCAGAATTCTCTCGCAATGCAGCTCGCCGTATCGCGCGGAAAGCGGAACCGCGGTAACACCTTTGGCAAGGCACCCAAGGACGGCGATTCCCGTATTCATTTCCGAGCGGCAGCGGATTGCATATCGTCCGGGCGTGAGTAAAGAGGCTGTTTTCTCCGCTTTTCGAATCGTTTCGGAAAATGTCATGCAAGTCGTTTCATCCTCAATCCTGTGATCCGGATGCAGCAGCATATGCTGTTTCAGATACTCCCAAAGCATACGACTTCCTCCTTCAGATCTGCGTGCCGATATACCCTTCTACCAGGGTTACAACAGCGGCAACGTCTTTCAGCTTGAAAAAATTCATATCCGACTGACGGAATTCGATTCCGAATGCATCTTCCAGATGCAGAACCAGGTCGGTCATGCGCAAACTATCCAAACCCAGATCAGCCGTCAGCGAAGCGGTCGGCTCGATGTGCCGTACACCGCTGATTTTAGTAAGAACTTTCTTTACTTTTTCTTCTGTCGTTTTCATTTCCGATTCACCGAATTGATTTTTTCCTTTCCACTATATGTTTCATCCTCAGTATTCGTTTTGAAGTCATTCCACGTGTTTCCGCGAAGCCTGAGACAGTTTTGCAATGCGCGCAGAATCATATCGAATGTGTCGTCTTCCGGTTCCATCGTTGACAGCAGGACGCCTTTTGCTTCCGCGCACAGTGCTCTGTATTCGCTGTGCAGTTTATATTGCAGCGGTATATCGATATAGCGATTTTTTTCTTCCGGTCTCCGCCGCACACGCGCAACCGCAGCTGATACCGGCGTGTCGAGGAAAAACGCTATATCCGGCTTCGGAATATACGCGGAAATCTCGTTGATCCAGCGATCTTTCTCATATCCCCGCGCCCTCAGATTCGCAACGCAGGAATAAAAATACCGGTCGCTGATCACGATCTTTTTTTGCCTTAACGCCGGCAGAATCAGCTTGTTGGCATGCTGAACTCTGTCACTCGCCGCCAACAGCGACAAACTCCGGTATTCATATTGCGCATGCTCGGGCGAATCCATATACGTTCTGAAAATCTCCGACTGCCGCACGGCATTTGTAGGCTGTTTGGTTAAAAGCGGTTCGATTCCGGCATGCTGCAAAAACGCTGTCAGGCGTCGTATCATCGTGGTTTTCCCACAGCCGTCCAGACCGCAGAACGTAATCAGCAGACCGGGCGTTCCGTGCTCATACATATGCAGATGATCCAAGGTCTCCAACCTCCTTCAGATACTTTTGACGATGCGATGAAAAAATGCGCTGCATGAAATCGATTGTGTAAACATACCGTTTGCCGCCGGCAGGGTCGATAACAACATCCAAAATATTCTCATGCATGCGGCACAGCCGTTCCGACAGGCGCAAAAGCGCCGCATTCCGCATATCAAACAGCTGAATCGTGCCTGCAAGTGCATATGCGCACGCGGCTGTCAAATCAAGACTTTCCGCTGTTTTCAGCAATTGCTCGCACAGGTCAGGCTCCGCATGGGATAACAGCAGATACAGATCGACAAACTTGTATAAAGAAAGGTCGCGTCCCATCTGAATCCAAGACATTGTTGTCGCTTCCTTATACAAATGCGCGCACAGATGCAGGATAAAGCATGCAGGATTCAATGTCCGCAATCCGTTTTTCAGCTGACAGCCGTCTTTGAGCATGCCCCTCACGCTTTCTCCGTCTGTGGGCTTGTAATCCAGCGAAAAGTTGATATCAACCTCCAAAAACTTCATAAACGGATAGTCTGCCTCTAAAATATAAGGCACCGTCTCGCCGCGATTCATCCTGGAGGAAATAATCTCTTTACGGGTTGCCGGGACAAAACGGTTGTTCCGGATATATCCCTGTCGGAATCCGGCTGCTTTCAATCGCTCCGCGACAGCCGAAACATGCTCCGGCGCCGTCAGAATATCAACGTCATTTGACGTTCTGCATCCCCTCGGGTAGGTTTGCATCAAAACAATTCCCTTCAGCACCGCATACGGTACTTCTATGTTGCGCAAAACCGACGCAAGCAGTTCTGCCGCTTTTGCATAGCTTTCCTGCTGTATAATTGCTGCATTATACATGGTTTGCAGAGTATTCCGCACCTCTCGATTCACTTTACCGAGCAGCTCGCATTCCCGAAGCGTGTTGTATGCGATGCCGCCGACACGGTTGTAAAGCAATAGCCCGAGCACGTCCGACATGTCGCCGCTTTTTCCATATTGCGCAGCAGGCGCGCTCGATTCGGATCCAAGAACCTGCAAAGATCCATCACAATCTTTTTTTCACCTTTATTCATGTTTTTTTGTCCTCTCCGGTCCGCATAATCCAAAGTCTTCCTGCAAAATCAACGTCTGGTTATTTCTGTCGGACCGTTTTCATTATAAATCCGCATTCGTGCAAATTCCATAATGATTCTTCCAATTTTGTTATATATTTGTTACATTTTGCATAATTCGACCATTTTCGTTCTGATTTTCTGCGACGATAGCATTGACAAGCGCAATTAAGAGCGAAAGGAGACGATTTCAGTGTGCGATATCCATTCTGCAATCTCGGTTTACATCGACGAACCCAAAGACAAAACACAAGATTCTTATGCGCTTTATTTGATCAGCGCAGGGTATGCCCAAATCACAATCAACCATGTGGACTATCACTGCATTTCCCCTGCCATCCTGTGCCTGAACGACAGGCAGCAGCTATATATCCGTTCCGGCGATAACCTGACGGTTTCTGCCGCGTTTTTCTCGCCTGAGTTTCTGTCCAAAGCACTTACCAATGAAGTGATCCACTCAACTTCCTTACGCGATCTTTGCCAAAACTACGATTTTCTGATGATGCTCCCGTTTATATGCAATGACATTTCAGCATCAATCCATAACAATGTATCTCAAAATGCTGTGTGCAGCGCGCAATCCCTGCTTAAAGACTGTGCAGCTTTGTTAACCGATGAGCACCCGCTGAGCTTGTGCCACGCACGTGCAAAACTGATTGATTGCCTGCACCTGTGTGAAAACGCAATCTCGGATTCTAAAAAACCGCATGCAAAATACCCGAAAACGCTGCACATCCCCGAAAATTATCCGGAGGTCAAACAAGCCCTGCACATTATTTGGAACAGCTACAGCGATCCCGCCGTCAACACCGCCTACCTTTTGGAAGAGCTCCATATCAATAAGGAAAAGCTGAGCAAACAGTTTCGGGAAGCCATCGGCACAAGTCCGTATCAGTATCTTCTGCAATACAGACTGTCGATTGCATGCGATAAGCTGCTGCACACAAATGATACGATTGATCATATCAGTGAGGTATGCGGATTCACAACCTACATCACCTTCACCACGATATTCAAGAAAAAATTGGGCGTATCCCCGAGCGCTTTTCGCATAGGTGAACGCAAAATGAGAAAACAGAAGGACTCTGCATAGCGCAGAGTCCTCCTGTTTTCCGTTCGGTTCAATCAGTGCTTCCTATCATCATTTTTTTTGTTTTTTGATGAAAGCATTTCGATAGATTCGGCTATTACAGACGGAATCGGGATTCCCATGCAGCCGACATTCTCAATAATACTGATGCCTTCATTTACAATAAAAGCAATCACGGCAGCGTCGCGGATATAACATGTGCCTGCAAGCAAATCCAGCCGATAGGCAATCAGCACAATCAGCAGCGAACCTCCCTTGCGGCAAAGTCCTTTCCAGCCGACTTTACTCTCCAAAGCTCCGTTTTTTGTCTTTGGACTGGCATGAAAAAATCCGGCAACAATCAGCCCTGAAATATAATCAAGCACCATGAAAATAATCAGGGTCTGCAAAGCACTGTCCCAGCCGCCGAAAATACTTGTCATGATTGCGCCGATCGTGCCGAGAATTGCGATTACGCCTTCTTTCCAATTCATGATTTTCATATACTCCTATACTTATATTTTCTTTTAATATGTTGATATGCCTCTTATGCGGCATACTTTAATTATAGCGATTCTGCGTCCTGTGTCTATCCATATCCTTCCGAATTATATGTGTATTCGTCTTCCGTTCTCTTTTTTGAAGGGACCGTATATCATCCGGCTCATTTGCCTCACAGCAGCGTTTCGCGGGCGCGGGCGGGGTCGGGCAAAAGGTCGGCGGGCGGGATGTCAAAGAGCGTGCGGCAGCCGACCTCGCCGCGCGCGGCGGCGCGGCAGACGGCGCGCGCACAGGCGACGAGCACGCCGCCGGTGAAGGCGGGGTTGGAACTGAGGTGCAGCGAAAATTCCATGCCGCAGTCACCCCCTGCGTCCCCGTTTCGGAGCACGCAGCCGCCATGCGGCAGGGCGGCATGGTCGCGCGCCATTTCCTCCGCCGTGATAAAATGCACCTCGGTGTCATAGTCCGCAAAATAGGCGGGCATCGTGCAGATCGCGCGCGTGATCGCGGCGAGGTCCGCCCCCGGCGCAGGCACGACATAGCACACGCGGCGGTGCATCTCGCGCGGCGAGAGCGGCGGCACCTCGCCGCGCCGCACGGCGGTGAGCGCATCGACGACGGGCAGCGTGTACGCCCGCGCGTCCGCGACGCCGGGGACGCGCCGCGCTGCGTCCGAATGACCCTCGCTGACCCCTGCGCCCCAAAAGGTGTAGGTCGTTCCCTTTGGCAGTACCGCCTCGGTGTACAGCCGCGCAAGCGAGAAGAGGCCCGGGTCCCACCCCGCCGAGATCAGTGCGACCTTGCCGCCCGCGCGGGCGGCGGCATCCACGGCGGCAAAATGCACCGGAATCTTCGCATGCGTGTCAAAGCTGTCCACCACGCAAAAGTCGCGGGCAAGCTGCGGCGTCTGCCGCGGCAGGTCGTCCGCGCTGCCGCCGCAGAGGATCAGCGCGTCGATCTCACCCTTGTGCGCCGCAGCGCTGTCCGCCGCATAGACGGGCACGCCGTCCGGCACGCCGCCGAGCGCGGCGGGGTCGCGCCGTGTAAAGATCCCGCAGAGCTCCATATCCGTCGCCGCCATCGCTGCCGCCGCAGCGCCGCGCCCGAGATTGCCGTAGCCGAAAATTGCAATTCGCAGCATAAAAAAACGCTCCTTTGCATGAAAATGATGCTTCATTTTATGCAAAGGAGCGTGGCGAAACGACCGTTTCAGGCATTTTCGGCGAGGAATTTCAGAAAGCAGTGGGACGTCACCGGTTTGTGCGTAGTTAAACATCTTCACAAAACCGTACAGACCCCGCCCCACCAAAACAGCCGCGCGACCGAATCGGTCGCGCGGCTGTTTCTTTTTATTCAAAATACGCCGACGGGGACACGCCGTAATACTTCTTGAACACGCGCGAAAAATAGCTCGTGCTGGAAAAGCCGAGATAATCCGCCGCCTGATTAACGTTCATATAAGTATTACGCAGAAGATAGGTCGCATGGCGCATCCGCAGATCGAGAATGTAGTCGCCGATGGTCGTGTGCATGTACTTGCGGAAAACGCGCATGCAATACTGCTTGGAAAGCTCGGTTTCCTTGCAGACATCCGCGAGGGTGATATTCTGCATGTAATGGTCGCCGATGTAGGAGACGATCTTCGCGACTGCGGCGGGCACGGGCGTGCGCTCGCGGAACTGCTCGCAGAAGCACTGCGAGATGCGGAACATCAGCTCCGAAAAGTGCAGCGACAGGATGACCGTCATCTTCTCGGCATAGCGGCGCTGCACATCGGCGCATTTGTGCAGGAGCAGATCGACCTCCTGCCGCGAGGCACCGAGCGTGATGCGATGGTCAAACGCAAGCGTCGGCGCCTCATACCGGATCAGCCCGTAAAACGGCTTGCTGACCGGCACGGCGTCGAACGGCAGAATCTTTTCATCCGGCGGCATCGGCTCAAAATCGCCGTCAAAATGAAAGAAGGTATACTCACAGAAATCATCGGTATGCGGACGGTAAAACGTCCCCTTCGGGACGATGGCAACATCGCCCGGCACAAAGTCATAATCCTGCCCTTCGATGGTAAAGCGGCAGCTGCCGCGGTGAAAGACCACCAGCATATTGATGTTCATCCGTCTGCCGTTGTGGCTCCAGCCGTTCCCCTCGCGCACCTTGCCGGTCATACTGACAAACGGCAGATGGGAAAAGTCATATCGGAACATTTTGCATCCCTCCGACACCAGTATAACGCATCCGCGCAAAAAAGGAAACAGGCATTTTGCATTTGTTTCACATTTTGAAACAATAGCCTATATGCGTGTATTGCGGCATTCTCCCTCCCGGCTGTATAATAAGGTTGAAAAGAAAGAACCAAAAGCAATCTATTTTGGGCATTATCCACGAAGGGCGGAAGAAAACATGCAGATTTCCACAGACAATTTACGATTTGAGATTGACGAGAACGGCGGAAACGCCGGTTTCATCCAGAGCGGACACGAAGCGGAAGCCGTGCGCGGCAGCGATTTCTGGCGGCTGATTCTCGACGACGGACTGCGCACCGAGATCCCGGTGCGCTCCTCGAAGCAGCAGGGCAAAGCCACCGTGAAGGACGGCGTGCTGACCGTGCGCTATGACAAGCTCGTCTCGGACTACGGCGACAGCTATGACATCACCTTCTCGGTTGCAGTGACTGCCGAGGACGGGCTGCTCCGCTTTGTTCCTACGCTCAAAAACGGCGCGGCAGACGTGCGCATCAACGAATGCTTCTGCCCGCTCTGCGACTTTGAGACGCTGGGCGGCGACAAGGCAAGCGACGCGCTCTACCTGCCGAACGGGCTGGGGCGCCGCGTTGAAAACCCCTGGGCGCACCTCGAGAGCCTGACCGGCAACTACTATTCGCACGACACCACCGAGATTTTCATTCATTTACATTATCCGCGCGCGTCGATGGGCTGGTTCGGCATCGAGAGCGGCAACCGCTTCCTCTATGTCGCCCGCTACGACCCCGAGATGCGCCACTGCTTCATGACCATCCGGCAGCGCATCCACCACACGCCGCTCGACCTCATGGTCGGCTTTGATCACTTCCCGATGGCACACACCGGCGAGGAGCTGACGCTGCCGCCCGTGGTGATCGGCATGCTCGACGGCGACTGGCGCTGCGCGGCGCGTCGCTATCGTGCATGGGCGGACAAAAACTTCTTCAAGGTCCAGCCAAAAGCCGAATGGGTGCAGAACATGACCGGCTGGCAGCGCATCATCATGCGCTCGCAGTACGGCGAGGACTACTACACGGCAAAGGATTTGCCCCGTATCTACGAGGAGGGTGCAAAGTGCGGCATTCACACGCTGTTCCTCTTCGCCTGGTGGCGCGAGGGCATGGACCGCGCCTACCCCATCTACAAGGAGCCCTTCGCCGGCGCGTTTGACGAGCTGAAAAAGAACATCCAAAAGGTACAGGACATGGGCGGCAGAGTCATTCTCGAATGCAACTGCCACTTCCTTGACCCCCAGGGCGACTACTACAAGCAATACGGCGACGAGGTGAAGCTCCTCGACATCAACGGCAACGAAGTGCGCCCCGCCTTTGCTTACCCCGGCATGGGTGAGTTCCGTATCACCTACGGCGCAAAGCAGTTCCCGCTCTGCTGTGCGGGCACCGAACGCTGGCGCGAGCAGCTGATGGCACAGATGCGGCAGCTCCGCTCACTGGAAGCCGACTGCCTCTTTGCCGACTGCTACGGCGGCACGCCCTATCAGCCCTGCTTCAACCACAGGCATGAGCACGGGCTGCGCATCGACGAGGAATGGATCTACCACCGCAAATTCTTTGACAAAGCCGTAGAATATTGTAAGGAAGAAAACCGCGTGTTTGCCGTCGAGGTCGTCACCGACATCGCCGCCGCCTATACGCAGTTCATCCACGGACTTGTCAACGTGGACTTCAAGGTAAAGAGCGATGCCTTCCCCGCGCTGTTCCGCTACACCTTCCCCGAGGTCATCACCACCGAGCGCGGCATCCGCAGCGAGGAGGGCGACTTTGACCGTCAGCTGCGCTGCGCGCTGGTCAGCGGCATGCGCCTTGACGCCGAGCTCTATGTCTGCCGCGCCGACCTTGGTGCATCGCCGAAATATGCTGCCGAAACCAAGCGCTACACCGACATACAGACCGAATACGCAGAATTTCTGCTGCGCGGCAGATTCACCGTGCTGGACACAAGCGCCCTGCCCTACTACATCAAGCGCGGCGAATACTACAGCGAGGACGGCACAAAAGTGCTGCGCATCCTCTACAATGCGGCACAGGAGACCACCGAGACCGTCTGCGGTGTCGCACTGCGCCCGGATGAAATGCGCTTTGACATATTCGACCGCGACAAATACGAAAAGGAGCTGAACCAACAATGAAAAAAACAATTGCCCTTCTGTTGAGTGCGGCGCTGCTGCTGCCGCTCTTCGCCGCCTGCGGGGATAAGCCCGCCGAAAACAGCGGAGACACCGCAGACACCTCGGCGGTGACCGAGCCTGTCGCCACCGAAGACACCCCCGACATCCCCGCTGCCGGGGATCTGAACATCGGCGGTGACTTCAACATCCTCGTCGCCGGCAACTGGGCGTGGAACGACTACGAATCCGACGGCACGGAGGGCACTGTCGTGGACAGCGCCATCTTCCGCCGCAACAAATACCTGCTGGACAACTACGGCGTGGATATCAAGAACGAAGACATCGTCGAGTATTCCACCGCAATGGGCAGCGGCAAGGGCTTCATGCGGCTGTACACCGGCTACATGTCCGGCTCAACCGAGTTTGACGCCGCGATGATCGGCACCTTTGACGTGGCAACACTTGCCTACAGCAGCGTGCTCGAAGACCTAAGCGAGGTTCCTTATATCGACCTCAGTAAGGACTACTGGGATCAGAAAGCCAACGAGGATCTGACGATAAGCGGCAGAATGTTCTACACCACGGGCGAGATCTCGCTCTCGGACAACCGCAGCACGAACGTCATGTTCTTCAACAAGGAAATGATCCAGGCATACGAGTTGGATGACCCCTATGAGCTGGTGCGGAACAACAAATGGACCTTTGACAAATTCGCCGAAATGGTGAAATCCGTCGGCGAAGACCTCGACCAGAACGGCGAATACGACCAGAACGACTGCTTCGGTCTGCTCTCCGCCAACGACGACAAGCTGGCGATGCTGGGTGCGGCACGCGAACACATTGCCACCATCGGCGCCGACGGCAACATCGTGCTGACCCTTTACAATGAGCGCACCGTGAGCATCTACGACAAGTACCTTGCGCTCTGCGGCGACTACAGCCACACCTTCAACTGGCAGTTTGACTACCGCACGGGCAAGAGCGGCAATGTCGCCTCCAACGAAGAGCGCGTTGCCATGATGAACACGAACCGCGCTCTGTTCTACCCCCACATGATGTTCTACATAGACTATCTGCGCGATATTGAGACCAATTTCGGCATCCTGCCCTTCCCCAAGTTTGACGAGTCGCAGACGGAATACGGTCACACGGTCAGCGCATGGCACTCGGAATTTCTCTGCGTACCGCGCGGCGTCTCCGACCTCAGCCGCACCGGCATCGTGCTGGAGCTGCTGGCATATCAGGGCAAGAAGCTGCTGACGCCCGCGTACTACGAAAAGACGCTGGTCGGTCAGTACACGCGCGACGAGGAGAGCGCCGAGATGCTGGACATCATCTTCGCGACCCGCGTCTTCGACGTCGGCATCTACTACAACCTCGGCGGCTACAAGGACAAGATCTGCTCCATGCTGCGCCTCGGCGACACGCTGACCAACGTCTATGAGACCAACCGCAGCGCTGCCGAGCAGAAGCTGGAGGGCATCAACGAGCTCTTCCGCGAAAGCACCGCAGACTAATAGAACTAATAGAAAGGAAGAAATTCTATGAAAAAGCATCTGTTCCCCACACTTGCCCTGCTGCTTCTGCTGGCGGCATTGACAGTCGTCTTCCCGTCTTGCGGCTCGAAACAGCCCGACCCGCCGGCAACAACCGAAGTGCAGACGACCACCGAACGCACCGAAAAGCCCGAGGTCACCACCGTTCCGGAGGCGACGACCGCATCCACGAAAAAAACCGAGAGTACAACCGCGCCTGCGGTGACAAGCAGCACGCAGACAACAACAGCGCCTGCTGCGACCGCCGCCACGACCGAAGCGACAACCGAGGCGACCAAAGCCACGACCGCAAAGACGGACAAACCCGCGGCGACCACCGAAGCGACCCAGGCAACGACCGCCGCAACCAAAGCAACCGAGCCCGCAGGCAGCGAAACCGACGCCAAGATCGGCACGCTGACGACGGTCTACCTCAAGGACGACGGCAAGGGCAACGGTGCATCGCCCGACGCACCGACAGGCAACATGGCCGATGCTTATAATGCACTAGATCTCAGCAAGGACTGCACAGTTGTCATCACAGGTCGATACACGCAGTCCAGCAACTTTGTCTACGGCATTGACTACACCGGCTCCGTCACGCTGACCAGCGTTTACGACGGTGTGGACTACCGCGAGAGCGGCGCCAGCTTTGAATTCGTTCCCAGCCGCTTCGTCCTGTTCGGTAAAACCACCTTTGAAAACATAGACTGCAAAGCGCTCGGCACGAATTTGCTCATCGTCGCACAGCATCATGCCGTCACCGTCGGCGAGGGTGTCTCGATCACCGGCGATCAGCTGAGAGGTACAACCATCGGCAACTCGTTTGCAATTCTCGGCGGCTATCAGAAGGATCAAAACGATCCCCCGGCAGCTTCGGATGCTGACACCAACATCACCGTGCTGTCCGGCAGCAAGATCTATATTGTCGCCTTCTCGCGCCAGATTCTCGGCGAATATACGGGCACGGCACATATCAAGATCGGCGGAAATGCCGATGTCTCGGCCGTCCATGCCTCCGCCGCCTACCCGGATGACGTAAAGGTTGGCAAGACCGAGGTTGAGGTCACGGACAATGCCCGCGTCGGCATCCTCTACGGCACCACGCAGGTGACCGCGCAGGATTCCCTCACCGTCACCTGGCGCTCGGGCAACATCGAAAAGTGCGAGATCCTCTGCACGGCAACCCCGAACGCACGCATCGAGTACAAAAACGGCAAGGTGCTGAAGGTTTCGGATGCTGCCCGCGCAGCCGAGAGCTTCGCAGCCGTTTCCGAGCAGTTTGACGAGACCGTCTCCATCGAAAAGTAAGACCTGACCCCGCGCAACCCCTTTCTTGCCGAAGACCGTGCCGCCGTCCATCGGCGCCGGTCTTCGGCTCTGATAAAAACAGCAAGCCTCCGTCAAGCAAATACAGTGACCTGCGCCAAAGCGCATGCGGGTCTGCGATTGAAAGGAGCGAACCACTTCTATGAAAAAGCATCTCTTTTTCACCCTTACCCTGCTGCTGTTGGCGGTATGGATGTCATCCTTGCCGTTTTACGCCGAAACGGACGACGGCAACACCGTCGTGTATCTGGCGGACGGCGGCAAAGGAGACGGTTCGTCAGCGGAGAGCCCGGTCGGCAGCCTCACGAAAGCCTACGACACGCTCGACCTCACAAAGGACTGCACGGTCGTGCTCGTCGGCAAGTTTACACAAAGCGCAAACTTCACGCGGACGGCGTCCTACACCGGCTCGGTCACGCTGACCAGCGTATACGGCAGCACGGACTACCGTAAGACAAACAACGCAGTCTATGAAGTCAACAACAAACGGTTTTACCTCTTTGGTGAGACAACCTTCGAGCACATGGATTTCAACGTGACCGGTGACTTTATGCTGACCATCGCACAGCACAACAAGATCACCGTCGGCGAAGGCGTGACCATCACGGGCAGCAAACTCTCCGGCGGCACGGTGGCGAAAGCCTTTTCCATCCTCGGCGGCTATCAGGACGGCGCAAGCACCGCGGCAAATACCCTTGACACCGACATCACGGTGCTCTCGGGCAGCAAGATCTACATCGTCGCATTTGCCCGCGGCAACAAGGGTGCTCCCTCGTACACCGGCACGGCACATATCAAAATCGGCGGCGATGCCGAGGTCTCGACCCTGCATCTCACCGGCGTGGACAGAAACAATGTGAAGTACGGCAAGACCGTTGCGGAAATCACTGACAATGCCGCCGTCGGCGCCATCTACGGTGCGACGCAGCAGGTGACGGCAGATGCGTTTTCACTCACCTGGCGCTCCGGCACGATCGGCAAGTTTGAACCGGTCTGCTCGGCAACCCCGAACGCAAGCATTACCTTTGCAAACGGCACCACACTGCATGCCGCGGCAGCCGTTCGCGCAGCAAGCAATTTCAGCGCCGTTGCAGAGCAGTTTGACAGCGTCGCATGCCTCGACCACGCCTTTGGCGAATGGACGACCACGACACCCGCCGGCTTCGGCACGAAGGGCGAAGAAAAGCGCATCTGCGCATACTGCGATGTCTTTGAGACCCGCGAGATTCCCGCTCTTACCGCCAAGCTGGAGCTCGGCAGCATCTCGGCAATGACCGACAAAGCCGGCGTGGGCACGATCCGCATGATCGCAAAGCTCACAACAACGGCGGATGCAAAGGTGACCCGCTACGGCATCTTCGTTGCCAGAACCGATGTCATCGGCACGGCAAAGGTTGCAGAGTGGACGGCGACGACCGGCACGGAGACCGCGTTTGCCCTCGACCTCTCCGAGATTCCGCACAGTGAGCTGGCTACGCCCATCTACGCCTGGGCATTTGTTGAGGCGAACGGCGTGCAGATTACGCTGCCGATTGCGGCAGGCGTGAGTGTCAACGCAATTCTGAAGAATATGGGGGCATGAAAGGGATGAAACTGACTCTCTACACGGCGCCGACCCTGGAAAAAGTGACGCTTGCGGCAAGCGATATTCTGCTGACAAGCGGCGAAGAACCCGACGAATACGAGGTTCGCGGGAAGCTGAACGATTTTGACACCGCATCACAGTACCAGAACAGGAGCTGGAAAGACTTCTTCAGCAACTGATAAAATGATTACGGCAAAGCGGGCAGGCGCTGCGGCGTCTGCCTTCTTGCAACCCGAAAACGGGTTGCAGGAGAACTGAACAAAGGAGATTGCAAATGAAACAGATTCGGATTTGGCTTCCGCTGCTTCTGCTGATTCTTGCGCTCGGCGCAATGAGCATCGCGGCAGCGGCGGCAGAGAATACCGTCGTATACCTCGCGGACGGCGGCAAGGGAGACGGCTCGTCGGCGAAAAACCCGGTCGGCAGCCTTCAGGCAGCCTATGACGCGCTTGACCTCTCGAAGGACTGCACGGTCGTGATCTGCGGCAAGTTCACGCAGAGCGACACGTTTGCCTACGGCACAAACTATACGGGTTCGGTCACCCTGACCAGCGTATACGGCGGCACGGACTACCGCAAGAGCGGCGCAGCCTATGAGTTTTCGCCCAAGCGCTATGTGCTTTTCGGCGAAACGACCTTTGAGAACATGGACTTCAAGGCGCTCGGCGATTTTCTGCTCGTCGTGGCACAGCACAACAAGATAACCGTCGGCGAGGGCGTGACCATCACGGGCGACCGCGCGAAGCTGACCGGTGACACGGTGGCGCGCGCCTTCAGCATCCTCGGCGGCTATCAGGACGGGCAAAGCAACCCGAAAGCGAAAGATGACCGCGATACCGACATCACGGTGCTCTCCGGCAGCAAGATCTACATCGTCGCCTTCTCGCGCTACATCACCGGCGAATACACCGGCACGGCGCACATCAGGATCGGCGGCAATGCCGATGTCTCGACCCTGCACCTCACCGCCGCCGGTAGAGACGGTGTGAAGCTCGGCACCACCGAGGTGGAGATCACGGGGGATGCCAAGGTCGGCAACATCTACGGCACCACGCAGAACATCACGGCAAACGCCTTCAAAGTGACCTGGCGCTCGGGCACGATCGGCAAGTATGAGCCGGTCTGCTCGGCAACGCCCGGCAAGATCCTGACCGTCACAAACGGAACCGTGCTTGCCGCAACCGACAAAGCCAAGCAGAATGCAAACTTCGCCACCGTTGCCGCACAGTTTGACCGTGTGGAGGATCTCGGCGGCGGCACGGGCGAAAAGGTCGGCACGCTGACGACGGTTTACCTCGCAGACGGCGGCACCGGCGACGGCAAGACGCCTGCAAGCCCGGTCGGCAGCCTTGACGACGCCTATGCGTCGCTTGACCTCACGAAGGACTGCAAGATCGTGCTGGTCGGCACCTTCACGCAGAGCGCAAACTTCTCTTACGGCAAGGACTACACCGGCTCGGTCACGATCACGGCAGCGGACGGCGGCACGGACTACCGCAAGAGCGGCGCTGTCTGGAACTTCAACACCGCACGCTTTGTCCTCTCCGGCGCGACCACCTTTGAGAACATCGACTTCAAGGCGCTCGACCGCGGACTGCTCGTCGTGGCGCAGCATCATCCCATCAAGCTCGGCGAGGGTGTGACTGTCACGGGCGGCAAGCTCTCCGGCGGCACGATCGCCAACTCCTTTGCCATCCTCGGCGGCTATCAGAAAAACCAGGACAATCCCCCGCTTGCCTCCGACGCGGACACGAACATCACGGTCCTGTCGGGCAGCAAGATCTACATCGTCGCCTTCTCGCGTGAGATCCTCGGCGAGTACACCGGCACGGCGCATATCAAGATCGGCGGCAATGCCGACGTCTCGGTGCTGCACACCTCCGCCGCCTACCCGGACGGCGTGAAGGTCGGCAAGACCGAGGTGGAAGTGACGGACAACGCCCGCATCCGCACGCTCTACGGCACCACGCAGGTGACCACGCAGGACGCACTCACCGTCATCTGGCGGTCGGGCAGCATCAACAAGTGCGAGATCCTCTGCACGGCAACCCCGAAGGCACGCATCGACTACAAAAACGGCAAGGTGCTGAAAGCCTCGGACACCGCACGCGCAGAAAGCAATTTCGACACGATTTCCGCACAGTTTGACAAGACCGTCGCCGTCGGCGAGGACGCCGACATCGGCACGCAGATCGAGATTCCCGAAATCAACGAGCGCTACGGCGCGGCAGTCGGACTCTACCGTCTGCATCTCGTCGCGGGCTATGACAACACAGGCACGAACTTCGGACTTTCCGACCCGATGACCCGCGCACAGGCTGTGGTGCAGGTCATCCGCTACCTCGGCGCGGAAAAGGAAGCCCTCGCCGGCAGCTACACACATCCTTTCAAGGACGTTCCCGCCTGGGCGGACAAATACATCGGCTATGCCTATGCAAACGGCATCACCAAGGGGCGCTCGAACACCGTCTATGACCCGAACGGCACCGTCACCGAAACACAGTTCCTCACGTTCATGCTGCGCGCCATCGGCTATGACGACGCCGCAGGCGACTTCAAGTGGGACAAACCCGAAGACCTCGCCAAGAAGTGCGGCATGACCGACACGATCCGCGACGGCGCGAAGTTTCTGCGCGGCGACGCGATGAAGCTCTGCTGGCAGACCCTCTCCGCAAAGAACAAGAGCGGCAAGCGCGTTGCCGATGCCCTGATCGCTGGCGGCGTCTTCACGGCAGACGAGCTGACCGCAGCGGGCGAGGCGGCAAAGACCGCCAAGAAGCCCGCACAGAAGAGCACGGTGGAAAACGGCTATTACGTCCTCTCCGCCGACACCTATATGGACAAGATGAAGTCCGGCTTCCTCGCGCAGATCGTGGGCTTCATGTCCGGCTATGAGTTTGCGCAGAATGCGGACGGCACGGCACGCATCGCCATGCCGGACAACTGGTTTGAGATGTGCAACGGTCCTTACGCGACCTACAACTCGCGCAACCCGAAGGAAACCAAGCTCACGAAGAATGCGCAGACCGGAATGTGGGAGATCTGGAACGACGACGACTACTCGATCGACATCCTGAACCAGTACATCCTGCGCGACATGTACGCGCAATACGGCACGGTCGCCTCCAAGCTCATCAAGGACGACTGGGTGCGCTATGACGTCTGGGACATGGGCGGCGGACACCGCACGTTCGGCGCTTACGGTCTGTTCAAAAACAAGAATTACCTGCCGCAGTTTGTCGGCACGACCGAGTTCGGCAACCTGTTCAACGTCAACGGCGAGCCCTACATCGCCAATGAAACGCTCGGGCTGAATGTGCCCGGCATGCCGAACCGCGCCGTGGAGCTTGCCACCCTGTTTGCGGGCGTGACGAGCGACCGTGACCCCACCGAGTGGGCAAAGCTGTTTGCCGCGATGATCTCGATGGCATACTTTGAGGACGATGTGCCCACGCTGATCCGCAATGCAGCGGAGGTTCTGCCCGAGGGCAGCTATGAGCGCAAGGTCATCGACATCGTATTCCGTCTGAAGGAAGAATACCCCACCGACTGGCGGCGCGCCGTCACCAAGGCGGAACAGGAATGCCACCGCGCACACTACGACCTTGAAGGCTATGTGGGCGAGACCGGCATCAACTGCTCCTTTATCCTCATCAGCCTGCTGTACGGCGACGGCGACTACTACGACACCTGCCGCATCTGCTCGCTTGCCGGTCACGGCGGCGACAGCACCACGCCGGTCGCGCTCACGATCGTCGCGGTGATGAACGGCATGAAGAATCTGCCCGACGCCGTGGACGAGAAGATCTGGCAGGACGGCAAGGGCGAGATCATCAACCGCCCGGTTGCGGGCACCAACTCGGCATACCACATGTACTGCGCGGGTCTGCCCGAACGTCTGAAACTCACCGACATCATCGACCTCTACCGCGATAACTTTGAAAAGCTGCTCGTCGAGGCGGGCGGCAAGGTCGAAAACGGCAAGTACTACATCCCGAAGACGGCGCTTGCCACACCCGATACGGTCCTCCCCACCGAGGGCTTTGAGAGCGGAAACCTCGACGGTTACACCACCACCGGTGGCAGTGTCGGCACCGAGACGCCCTTTGCCGGCAGCTACTCCGCCCGCATCGCGGGCAGCGAGAGCCGCGACGGCGTGATCGCAAAGCAGATCACCGGGCTCACCGTGGGCAAGACCTACCGCGTGACCGCCTTTGTGTCCGCCTCGGCAGGCACGACTGCCTACCTCTTCGCCCGCGAAGCAGGCAAGGACGGCGTGCGCACGGCAGTCTGCGACAGCCAGAAGTACCTCAAGCGCGAGCTGACCTTCACAGCAACCGCCGCGACGATGGAAGTCGGTCTGCTCTACCCTGCCGGAAACGCATCGCACAAGTCGGCGGCGATGGATGAGCTGACGGTCGTGCGCGTGGAAGAGACCCGCACGGCGGAGGTCACCCGCACGGCAGACAACATCTTCACCCTGCGCGGCGGCGACGGCAAGGAATCCATGCTGAAGCTGACCTTCTCCAACGCGACGGACAAGATCGTCAATGCGAAGGTCACCGTGGACGGCAAGACCTATGCATCCGTACCCTTCTCCAGGACCGGTGCGGCGGGCGACATCGGCACGGTCTATGTACCGGTCGTCGTCGGCAACGAAACGAAGATCGTCTTTGACTTCGGCGCCGAGACCGTCACCATTCGTGACGCGGCAGTCGTCCGTGTGACCGAACGGTTCGCAAAATGAAACCCAAAACAGCCATTGCGGCAATGCCGCAATGGCTGTTTTTTCTTTGCTTTCTTATTTCTCATTCAGCTTATGCAGATCGCCTTCGAGGAAGCGGATCGCGCGCTCCACGGCATCCTTCGAGTTCTTCCACGGCTCATCCTCATAGCGATAGTCAAATTTCTTGCAGAACCAGGAGACATCCTCCTTCAGTTCGGCATAGTAGCCCTCCTCCAGCGCCGTCGCCGCCTTTTCAAAGTCGGGATAAAGCTTCTTTGCCATCTTCACCTTGGCGTAGCGCATCATGCGCGTGTAATGCGGCAGGCAGAAATAAGGCTGCGCGGCAAACTTCTCGCGAAACTTCACATCCTCGCCGTAGAGCAGCACGGCGGTGTCCAGCATGCGCGAAAAATGGTACTCGATCTTGTCGCAGAGGTAGCAGCCGTCCGCCATACCCGCAAGGTGCGCAACCTTATCCTTGCCGAGGGCGGACAGCCCCTTCGGAAACGCGGCGGCACGGTTCTCGCCGAGGTGACTCTCGAGGATGAGCGCAAGCCCGAGGCGGTTTTTATAGCCGAACATCAGATCATAATGCGTGCGGCAGAAGCCCTTCTTATTGGTCTCGATGCGGATGTCGGGCTCCATCATCGCCGCCCCCAGAATGGCATCGGTCTCCTTCTTCTCCAGTCCGTTGTACAGCGTGCAGAACGGACAGCCGCAGCTCTTGTCGGCGGCGGAGGCGTCAAACGCCTCGTTGACGGGGATGGTATAGATTTTCTCCATGCGGAAAACCTCCGAAATCTTTAAGGTTCTATGAAAACACGCATACAAGGTTGATTTTCGCATCCCCGTATGCTATGATAAGTATAACACAGCAAAGGAAGCGCCGTCAAGTCTTGCAGGGCGGCGGAATTCTGTTCACAGGGGGAAATACGCGGGCATGCCCGCGTGCGATACACATGAAGGTACTGATTCTATCCATCACGGCGGGCGAGGGGCACAACTCCACCGCCGCGGCAATCAAGGACTGCTTTGCCGCCCACGGCGACACCGCCGAGGTGTTCGACGCCTACCGCTATGTCAGCAAGGCGCTCTATGAGATCGTCAAGCAGGGCTATCTGCTGGTCTCCAAGGACTTCAAAGCGCTGTTTGCAAAATCCTATGCCATGGCGGAAAACCGACGCGCCGGCGGACAGAACGGCAACAGCTTCTACCGCGTTGCCAACATGCAGCTGACGAAAAAGCTCTCAAAATACATCAAGCAGTACGCGCCGGACGCCATCATCTACACGCACCCGTTTCTCGGCGTGGTTACCGACCTGATGAAGACCCGCAATGACATTCAGATCCCGATGATCGGCGTCGTCACCGACTACACCGTTCACCCGCTGTGGGAGGAGGCGCGCAGCACCGACAAGATCGTCATTGCCAACGACCTGCTCCGCTCCCAGCTGCTCCGCAAGGGCATCCGTGAAGATCAGATCGCGCCGATCGGCATTCCGATCCGCCAGGCGTTCTCCGAAAAGATCCCCAAGGAGCGCGCACGCGCCCTGCTGGGACTGGACAACAAGTTCACCCTGCTGCTGATGGGCGGCAGCATGGGCTACGGCGATATTGCGGGCGTGGTCGAGGAGCTGGACGCCATCCCGCAGGACTTCCAGATCATTTCGGTCTGCGGCAACAACACCGCCGCCAAGGAAGCGATCGACGCGCTGCACACGAAGAAACGCGTGATGAATCTCGGCTTCACGAAGGAGGTCGATCTCCTGATGGACGCCTCCGACGTCATCGTCACCAAGCCCGGCGGGCTGACCACCTCGGAGGCGCTTGCCAAGCACCTGCCGATCATCATCTGCAACCCGATTCCCGGACACGAGCGCCGCAACGCCTCCTTCCTGCTCAACAACGGCGCGGCGATGGAGGTGGACAAACACATCCATTTTGAGGATGTTTTCTGGCAGCTGACGCACAATCCCGCGCGCGTCGAATGCTTCCGTCAGGCGATCACCGCAATTGCCAAACCGAACGCCACCGAGGACCTCTACGCGCTGACCGCATCGCTTATCGCCGCGTATGAAAGCAACCCTGCGATCCCCCTGCCCGTGCATGCAAAATAATTCTAAAAAACTGAACAACCGAAAACAAAGGGTGCTCCGAAAAAGCACCCTTTTCTTCATCGCATTTGCCAAAATGTCGGTACAAATTTTGGTTGAATTCCCGAAAAAATCGGCAAACCGTCCAATTCGGTGGGAAAACGGTTTCTTTTTCGGCGGGCGTATGGTAAAATTGATGCAAAGAAAACGACTTTTTTACACCCCGAAAAAAAGGCTGTCTTGCCGGTCGGCGCCCATTCGCGCGCGGCGGATATGCCGGAGGAAACAATTTGAACATAGGCGGCATCCTGATCAACAAGGAGATACCGACGGCGCTGCTTGACGGCGCAAAGCAAACGGCGAAGCGACTCGGAGGCGGCAGTGAGAAGCTCCGCTTTATCGTCGTTTGCGACCTCGACGCAAATTCGCACTACGGCACAAACCTGCTCTGCGTGACAGACAAGCGCAGCTTTGTCCTCGACAACGCAGGCGAGGTGCTGCACACCGTGGCGCACGCCGATACCGAGGAGGTCAAGGTACGGCGCATGTACGGCAACGCACGGCTGGTGGTCAGGCGAAAGGGCGGCGACACGACCGAGCTTACACGCTTCACCTACGCGGTCGCCTCGCTCTGCGACATGGCAGCGGACTACATCACGGCGATTGCCGGCGGTGAGGACGAAGCGCGCGCCTTTGAGACCGTGGAGGCAACCTATGACAAGCTGATGCGCTTCTGCCCGAAATGCGGCAGGCGTCTCCTACACCCCGGCGCGGAATGCATCAACTGCCAGTCGAAGGGCAAGACCTTCACAAAGCTCGCGAAGTATCTGAAGCCGGAGATCCCGAACCTCATCGTCTGTCTTATTTTGTCGTTGATCACAACGGCGCTCACGATGGTTCCCCCCACGATGATCAGCACCCTCGTGGATGACATTCTGCCGGGGCGCGACCTCGACGGGCTCTATCGCATCGTCGCGCTGCTGATGGCGACGCACATCTCCTTCTGCATCATCAGCATGTTCCGCAGCTACCGTCTGCGCCTGTCCGGCGACAAGGTGGTCTATGCCCTGCGCAACGACGTGTTTGCCAAGGCGCAGCACCTCTCGATGCGCTTCTATGACAAGACCTCGACCGGCTCGGTCATCAACCGCATCAGCGGCGACACCAACACGATCCAGGCATTCATGCTGCGCGTCACGCAGGAAGTGGTCACGCAGTTCTTCTCGATGATCGGCATCGCGGTCATCATGTTTGCGATGAACTACAAGCTCGCGCTGCTCACGCTGGCGCCGATCCCGTTCGTCGTTATGGGCTCGCGCATCTTCGGGCAGAAGATCAAGCCCTTCTATCGCCGCATCTGGCGCAAGTGGGTCGCCGTGACTTCGGTGCTGACCGACTCGCTGCCCGGCATCCGCGTCATCAAGGCGTTCTCCGCCGAACGGCGCAGCGGCGAATCCTTCAAGCAGTACAACACCGCGTGGCTCGACGTGGCAAAGCGGAGCGCGCGCATCTCCACGGCGTTCCCCTTCATTGTCAACTTCTTTGTGACCTGCGGCACGATGCTCATCTGGGGCGTCGGCGGCGGCTGGGTCATCACCTCCGACGGCGCTTTGTCGGTGGGTACGCTCGTCGCATTCATGTCCTATGCGTCGATGTTCTACACACCGATCAACTTCTTCGCCACCCTCAACGACTCCTATCAAAACGCGCTGTCGAGCGCGGAGCGCGTGCTCGACATTCTCGACGCCGAGGATGAAGCCGACACCGGCAAGGGGAACTGCCCCGCCATCCGCGGCAAAATCGAGTTCAAGAACGTCAACTTCTCCTTTGACCGCACCAAAATGACGCTCTCGGACATCAACCTCACGATTGAGCCCGGCGACATCGTGGGCATCGTCGGCACGACCGGCGCGGGCAAATCCACGCTGGTCAACCTGCTCATGCGCTTCTACGACGGCTACGACGGCGAAATTCTCGTGGACGGCACGGACATCCGCAAGATCGACCTTGCCTACTACCGCTCGCAGATCGGCTACGTGCAGCAGGAATCCATGATGTTCCGCGACACCATCTTCAACAACATCGCGTTCAGCAAGCCGGACGCGCAGGTGGAGGAGGTCTTCCACGCCGCCGAGGTGGCAAACGCGCATGAATTCATCGCGCGGCAGCCCGACGGCTACGAGGCGATGCTGGGCGAGCGCGGCGTGGGTCTCTCGGGCGGCGAAAAGCAGCGCCTGTCGATCGCCCGCACCGTACTGATGAACCCGCGCATGCTGATCTTCGACGAGGCGACCGCGTCCGTGGACTCCGAGACCGAGAGCCAGATTCAGGGCGCGATCGAGAGCCTCATCAGCGGCAGAACCACCATCATGATCGCGCACCGCCTCTCGACGCTGCGCAAGGCAAACAAGATCGTCGTGCTCGACCAGGGTAAAATTCTGGAGATGGGCACGCCCGAGGAGCTGATGGCGGCAAAGGGCAAGTACTACAAGCTGATTCAGATCCAGACGATGGCGGAGCAGGCGGAAGCCGGCAGACGTGAAGAAGGCTTCGGCGACTGACGGAGGAAAAGCATGAACATGACAAGAAATTACGTCGGCGGCGACAGCGTGCGGTTCACCCGCGCCGGCACCTGCCTTGTGGACATGGAATACTTCGGCGGCAAGACGGTCAAAAGACTGGAGCCGCATCGGCTCTTCCCCGTCAGCGGCGGCGACAAATACATCGCGCTGCTGGACGAGGAGGGCATCGAGCAGGCGATCATCCGCGACCTTGACACCCTGCTGCCCGAAAGTCAGGCAGTCATACGGGAGGCGCTGGAGGAATACTATCTGATTCCGAAGATCACACGCGTCAACGATGCGACCGAACGCTACGGCATCAAGTGGTGGGTGGAGACCGACCGCGGACCGTGCGAATTTCAGATCCGTCTGAACACCGACATCAAGGTGTTCTACGACAACCGCGTGATGATCCGCGATGTCAACGACAACCGCTATGAGATCCCCGATTACACCAAGCTTGACAAACACAGTCTGCATGTGCTCGGCACACAGATCTGACAGAGAGGATGATTTGATGAAACTGGTCCTTGCGATCATCAACAACGACGACAGCGCCGTCGCGGCAAACGCGCTCACGGCGGGCGGCTTTTCCGTGACCAAGCTGTCCACCACCGGCGGCTTTCTGCAGGTGGGCAACACCACGCTGCTCATCGGCACGGAGGACGACCGCGTCACGGAGCTTGTCGGCATTCTGAAAAAATACTGCGCCACGCACAAGAAGGTCGTCCCGACGACCGAATCCTTCGGGCGCGGTCTGCGCAAGGACGGCGTTGCCCCCGAGATCACGGTCGGCGGCGCGACCTACTTTGTCCTCGACGTTGCCGACATGGGCAAGCTGTAAGCCGGGGAACCCCCGCCTGCACGGCGGACACCCCCGTACCTTTCATACACCAATGAGGGCATCTTCCATGAAGCGACCTGTTTTCGGACTCGGCAAATAACAAAAACGACATACAAAAGCCCCCGGGGTGCAACAAACACAAGTGTTTGCACCCGGGGGTTTTTATTTTACAAATCTACAGTTCGATGCGTGTGTCCGCAAGCGCGGCTTCATCCGCATTGTGGGTGACGAGGACAACGGTTTTGCCCGCAAGACGCGGAAGCAAATCTGCGATGATCTGCGCCTTGGTCGCCGCATCCAACGCAGAAAACGGCTCGTCAAGCAGCAAAATATCGCCGCCGAAGGCAAGCAGGCGCGCGAGGGCGACCCGTTGGCGCTCACCGCCCGACATCTCGTGCGGGCGCTTGTCGACAAGCGCCGCCGCGCGGCAGATGCGGAGCGCATCGAGCGATGCGGCGCGGTCATGCTGCGGCTGCGCCAACCGCACGTTTTCAAGCGCGGTGAGCGCCGGGAAGAGCCGCGGCTCCTGAAACAGCATCGCGACCCTGCCGTCTGCACGGACCGTGCCGCTGTCCGGCGTCTCCAGCCCCGCGATCAGACGCAGCACCGTGGTTTTGCCCCGCCCGCTCTCGCCGACGAGCGCGGTGATCCTGCCGTCGGCAAAATGCAGCGTGCAGTCGTCGAGCACGGCGCGATCAAAACGCTTGGTCACATGTTCAAAGGTGATGCTCATTTCGCGCCCCCTCTCGAAAGCAGGAGCCGCAGGCACTTCTCGAGCGCAAGGCTGACGAGAATGACGAGCAGCGTATAGGCAAAGAGATCGGTCGTTTCGAGATGCGCCTTGGCATCATGCAAATGAAGCCCGATCGAGTCCCGCGGATAACAGAGCACTTCGGCGGCGACGCCCGCCTTCCAGGCAAAGCCGAGCGCGGTCAGCGCCTGGGAACGCAGCGTCGGCTCGATCGACGGCAGATACAGTGCGCGGAACCGTGCAAAACCCCGCACATGGTAGATCTCCGCTGCCTCCAGCAGTGTGGGATCGGTCTCGCCGAGGGCATTGCAGGTGCAACCCGCCAGCATCGGAAAGACCATCAGAAAGGTGATGAAGGTCGGGATGTGCGCGTTCTTCATCATTACCAGCGTGAGAATGATGAAGGACGCAACCGGCGTGGAACGGATGACCGTGAGCAGCGGGGACAGCAGCGTGCGCACCGGGCGCACAAAGAACATGCAGATGCCGACGGCGATGCCGCCGAGCGTGCCGAGGAGATACCCCGCCGTCACGCGCGAGAGCGAGCCCCCGAGCGCGCGCCAGAAGCCCGCCGTGCGCGCAAGCGCGGCAAAGCGCGCGGCAACGGCAAGCGGCGACGGCAGGACGACTGCGCGCCCGACCGCCATAGCACAAAGCTGCCACACGCAGATCCAGAAGGCGAGCACGAGCAGCCCGATCAGGACGCGCAGGATGCGCGGGCGTGCCTGCGGCTTACTCCGCACCGTAGTAGAAATCGTCGGCAGGCAGCGCGCCGCCGATCGACGCGGGATTTGCATCATAGAGCACGCCGAGGAACGCCGACAGCGATGCCTTCATCTCCGCGCCCGTGACAAACACGATATTGCAGTTGGGGTATGCACGCATCGCCACCGCCGCCTTCGGCACGATGCCATAGGTCTCGCAGAATGCAGCCGCGTCCTCGACATTGGCATTGACAAATTCCACGCTTGCCGCATAATCGGCAAGGAAATCCGCAAATGCATCGGGATTTGCCTCGATCGCCGCCTTCTTCACGATCACACAGCCCTGCACGGCGCTCGTGTCGCTGACCTTGCCCCACTCGGCGGTGAGGTCGAGCGCGAGGCGCAGATCGCTGTTCTGCATCATCGCAGAGGTCACGTTCGGCTCGGGCAGCATGGCGAGCTTCACATCGCCGCTTGCCAGCAGTGCGGCAAGCTCGCTGTGCTCGGTCTTGTATTCAACAGTCACCTTGCCGGTAAGACCGTTCTTTTCGAGAATGTAGTTGAGAATATACTCGGGCGTTGCGCCGAGCCCCGTTGCGTAGAGCGTCTTGCCCTCAAGATCGGCAATGCTCTGCACGCTGTTGCCGTTTTCGAGGATGTGCAGCACGCCGAGCGTGTTGACGGCGACGCAGACATATGCGCCGTTTGTCTTCGTGTACAGCACGCTTGCGAGGTTGACCGGCACACAGGCGATGTCCACCTCACCATTGATGACCGATGCGCTGACTGCCGTGGGGTCGCCCGCCAGCGTGAAAGCATAGGTGTTGGCAGTCTCGCCCTTTGCCGCCTTGTCCATCAGGGACGCAAGCCCCATACCGGTGGGTCCCTTCAGGGTAGCCACGCTGTAGGACGCGGGGGTCCTTTCGGGTTCGGTCGATGCAGTCGTATCCTCGGTGGAGACCGCAGGCTCGGTCGTTGTGTCGCCGGTCGGCTCGGTCACTGCCGGTTCGGTGCCGCAGGCGGCAAGCGCCGCAAGCATGCAGAGTGTGAGTAAAAGTGCCAGAATCTTTTTCATGTTGTTCCTCCCGAAACGCGCGCAAGATACGCGCGTTTCTTTATATAAATTTTTCTTTGTTCCTTTTCGATGGCGCCGGCGGCGCAGAGCGCGTCAAGCGCGCGGTAGAGCGACGCGCGCCCCAGTCCGAGCAGCTCCGCAAGGCGCGAGAGCGGCATCCCCGGCGTGAAGGCGTCGCTGCTGCCGGATGCACGCAGGATATACCCCGCGAGCCGCGCCTCGGCATTCTCCGCCGTGAACGTGGCAAGCCGCGCGTTGAGAAACGCGATCTTTTCGGAGAGAAAGGTGATGTACCCGACTGCGGTGCGCGGATCGGCGGCGAAAACCGCCTCCACTGCCGACCGCGGCAGAAAGACCGCGCGGGCATCGCCCTTTGCACGCACACGCGTCCCGGCGCTTTCCGCACAGAAGAGCGTCGCCGCGCCGAACGCATCGCCCGCAGCAACCGTCCGGAGCAATACTTCACCGTCCGCGCCGCTTGTGCGGACGATCTCCGCGCCGCCGCGCACCAGCACGCCGAGTGCGGCTGGCGTGCCGTCGGCAAAGATCTCATCGCCGTCTGCAAAATCCGCCGTCTGCACGCCGGGCATGGCGAGAATCTCCGAGACACGCACCGCATCCGGCAGAATGCCGAATACGACCGCCAGCGCCGCTGCAAAGCATGCCTGATCGCAGGACATTTCGCCACCTCCGTTTTGTCTCATTTGAGACACTATAAGGATACCATATACCAACGTTTTTGTCAAGTGCCGCATTTGAGCATATTGTAGAAATATTAACGATAAATTTATAACAAACTATGCATTTTCACTAAAAAAGTGCGATTTTTGTATTGTCAAGCCCGATTTAATTTGTTATAATGAACTCGTGAAAAAAATTCAGCCGGTGATGCATATTTTGCAAAGCCGGAACGGAGGTACTGTATGAATATTCTTGTATGCGTCAAGCAGGTCCCCGGTTCGAGCAATGTGGAGGTCGATCCCGTTACGGGCGTGCTGAAGCGCGACGGCGTGGCAAGCAAGATGAACCCCTACGACCTGTACGGGATCGAGCTTGCGCTTGACCTTGTCGAGGCGCACGGCGGCACGGTGGAGACCATTACGATGGGTCCCCCGCAGGCGAAAAGCGTGATCCTCGAATCCATCTGCATGGGCGCTGTACGCGGCACGGTGCTCAGCGACCGCAAGTTTGCGGGCGCGGACGTGCTGGCAACCGCCTATACGCTCTCGCAGGGCGTGCGCGCGGCGGGCAATTTTGACCTCATCATCTGCGGCAAGCAGACCACCGACGGCGACACGGCGCAGGTCGGTGCGGAGCTTGCCGAATATCTCGGCGTGCCGCATGCGGCAAACGTCCTCTCGGTGGACGCTGTGGAGGACGGCGTGGTCTTCGTCACGACGAGCCTTGACGACAAGATCGTCAAGGAGAGCATCAAGCTCCCTTGCCTGCTCTGCGTGGACGGCGACATCAACTCGCCGCGTCTGCCCTCCTACAAGGTGAAGAAGACCGTCGGCGACGAGCTGGTACGCTTTCTCTCCTTTGCGGACTTCGCCGATCAGAACGAAAAGCACTACGGGCTTGCCGGCTCGGCAACCCAGGTCGAGCGGATCTTCCCGCCCGAGAAAAACACCGAAAAACGCAGCATCACCGGCAGCGCGGCAGAGCAGGCGGAGGGTATCTTTGACCTGCTTGTCGACCGCAAGCTGATTTGAGGAGGGGCGACATGGGACAGCTTAAAATCAATCAGAATCTTGTCAATGCCGAGACGGCGAAGGCGCTGACCGCGGTCTGCCCGTTCGGCGCGCTCAGCTATGACGGCACAAAGCTCGAGATCAGCGCAGCCTGCAAAATGTGCAAGCTCTGTGTGAAAAAAGGTCCGAAGGGCGTGATGGAATTTGTCGAGGGCGACGTCCGCCCCACCGTGGACAAGTCGCTCTGGCGCGGCGTTTGCGTCTTTGTCGATCACGACGGCGACAAAATTCACCGCGTGACCTATGAGCTGCTCGGCAAGGCGCGTGAACTTGCCGCCGTGACCGGTCACCCGGTCTACGCGCTGCTGCTCGGGCACAACGTTTCCGCCTGTGCGGAAAAGCTCCTGCACTACGGCGCAGACAAAATTTTCGTCTACGATAACGCGGCGCTTGCCGACTTCCGCATTGAGCCATACACCGCAGCATTCTGCGATTTCATTGACAAAATCAAGCCGTCGAGCATTCTCGTCGGTGCGACCAATCTCGGCAGACAGCTTGCGCCCCGCGTTGCGGCACGCTGCCGCGCAGGTCTCACCGCAGACTGCACGGTGCTGGAAATGAAGGAGAACACCGACCTCGTCCAGATCCGCCCCGCCTTCGGCGGCAACATCATGGCGCAGATCATCTCACCCGACTGCCGCCCGCAGTTCTGCACGGCGCGCTACAAGGTCTTCACAGAGCCGAAGCCGACTGCCGAGGCGCACGGCGAGATCGTGAAAATGGAGATTGCCGCGTCGAAGCTGCAAAGCGCGATCGACGTGCTCTTCAAGACCGAGAAGCCAAAGGACGTGGACATCTCCGAGGCGGATGTCATCGTCGCCGTCGGCAGAGGCGCGAAGAGCGAGCAGAACCGCGAGATGGCAAAGGCACTTGCCGACGCGCTCGGCGGCGTGGTCGCCTGCACGCGCCCGCTCGTCGAGGAGAACATCTTTGACGCCAAGCAGCAGATCGGTCTCTCGGGCAGAACCGTCAAGCCGAAGCTGATCATCTGCCTCGGCATCTCGGGGGCGGTGCAGTTTGCCGCCGGCATGAAGTCCTCCGACTGCATCATCGCCATCAACACGGATCCGCACGCGCCGATCTTCGACGTGGCGCATTACGGCATCGTGGGCGATCTGAATGCGATCGTCCCCCTGCTGCTCGAAAAGATCAATGCAAAGGAGAACGGCCATGTATAAGAAGTTTGACGCAAACGATGCGGCGGCGCTCGGCGCAATCGTCGGCGCGGAGAATCTGCTCATCGGCGACGCGATCAGCGAGGACTACAGCCATGACGAGCTGGGCGGCGTCAGCCATATGCCGGACGCGCTTGTGTTTGTACACTCCACCGAGGAAGTGTCCGCGGTGATGAAATACGCCTATCGGGAGAACATCCCGGTCACGGTACGCGGCAGCGGCACGGGGCTGGTCGGCTCTGCCGTGCCGGTGGAGGGCGGTATTCTGCTGGTCACCACAGCGATGAACAAAATTCTCGAGCTGGATGAAGACAACCTCACGATCACGGTACAGCCTGGCGTGCTGCTGATGGAGCTTGCCGCCTACGTGGAGGAGCACGACTTCTTCTATCCCCCCGATCCGGGTGAAAAATCCGCCACCATCGGCGGCAACATCTCGACCAACGCAGGCGGCATGCGTGCCGTAAAATACGGCGTGACCCGCGACTATGTGCGCGCGCTGACCGCCGTCCTGCCGAACGGCGAGATCGTGCAGTTCGGCTCCAAGGTCGTCAAAAACAGCTCGGGCTATGCACTCAAGGACCTCCTGATCGGTGCGGAGGGCACGCTTGCCGTCATCACCGAGGCAGTGCTGAAGCTGCTGCCCCTGCCGAAATCCTCGATCAGCCTGCTTGTGCCCTTCCCCGACATGAAGACCGCGATCGAGGCGGTGCCGAAGATCATCCGCTCCAAAGTCATCCCGACCGCGATCGAGTATATGTCCCGCGACACGATTCTCTTCTCCGAGAGCTACCTCGGCAAGAAGTTTCCCGACACGAAGAATGATGCCTACATCCTGCTGACCTTCGACGGCAATACCGACGCGCAGGTCGAGCACGACATGCACACGGTCGCCGACCTCTGCCTGGATTCGCTCGGCGCACTCGATGCCTACATCGTGGACACCGAGGAGCGCAAGAAATCGGTCTGGAGCGCGCGCGGCGCCTTCCTCGAAGCCATCAAAGCATCGACCACCGAGATGGATGAGTGCGACGTGGTCGTGCCGCGCAGCCGCGTGGACGAGTTTATCAAATTCACGCATGAGATTGCCGACGCGGAGGGCATCCGCATCCCCAGCTTCGGGCACGCGGGCGACGGCAACCTGCACGTCTACATCTGCCGCGACGATCTCGATGCGGCGGCATGGGAAGAAAAACTCGCCCGCTGCTTCGACCGCATGTATGAAAAGGCGGAGCAGCTCGGCGGTCTCGTCTCGGGCGAGCACGGCATCGGCTACGCCAAGAAGCGCTATATGCAGGCGCAGTACGGCGACACGCAGACCGCGCTCATGCGCGGCATCAAGGCTGCGTTTGACCCGAAGAACATCCTGAATCCGGGCAAGATCTGCTACTGATCCCTCAACTAAAAAAGCGAACCGCTTTGGCGGTTCGCTTTTTGGGTTACCCCCTTGACATTTTCCCGGCTTTCGTGTATGCTGGAGCTGATTCAACCAAGCGAGGAAACACAATGAAAATCTGTCCGTTCTGCGGCACGGAGGCAAGCGACACGGCAACGACCTGCGACGCCTGCGGTGCCAATCAATTTGAAACCAAGTGCAACAACTGCGGCACGATCTTTGATACCGGCATGTACTGTCCGAACTGCGGCGTGAAGGCGGGCGAGACGGCGAAAAACTGCCCGCGCTGCGGCAAGCGCTATTTCTCCGCCGCCTGCCCGGACTGCGGCTATATGCCTGCCGCAAAAGAGGCAGGCAAAGCCGCCGAGCCCGAGTTTGACCCGACGGTGCTGCTGCGGTACATCCCGCCCGTGCCGGTGAAAAAACGCCGCACCTGGCTGTGGGTGCTCGGGTGGATTTTCTGCTACCCGATTCCGCTGACAATTCTGATCTTCCGCGGCATCCGGTATCTGTATCGGGAATATAAGCGCCCGTAAGGGAGAATGACTGCGGATTCTGCGGATCGCCCCAGACGCCGGTTCGTAACGAATCGCTCGCTGCGATATAGGCTTCCCCCTTGGGGGAAGCCTAAAGACGCGCAAATCCAGTAGGAATCGCCCCCCTCGACGACCCGTTTCATCTCTAAAACAGAAAAAGAAGCGAACCGCATGCGGTTCGCTTCTTTTTCTGTTACTTTCTCTGTTTGCCGAGGTAAGCCTCTTTGACTTCCTCGTCTTCAAGCAGCTCTGCGCCCGTGCCGGAGAGCGTGATCTCGCCGGTCTGCATGACATAGGCATAGTCCGCAACCTTGAGCGCCATATTCGCGTTCTGCTCAATGAGCAGCACCGTGATGCCCGCCTTGTTGATGGTGCGGATGATGTCAAAGATGCCCTGCACGATCAGCGGCGCGAGACCGAGCGACGGCTCGTCCATCATGATGAGCTTCGGGCGCGCCATCATGGCTCTGCCGACGGCAAGCATCTGCTGCTCACCGCCCGAAAGGGTGCCGGCAAACTGCCAGGAGCGCTCCTTCAGACGCGGGAACAGCTCATACACATATTCGAGGTCGGGCTTGATGTCGTCCTTGCGCAGATATGCGCCGACGTGCAGGTTCTCGGCAACCGTGAGGTTGGGGAACACGCGTCTGCCCTCGGGCACAAGCGTGACGCCGCGCTTGACGATCTGGTCCGGCGACAGACCGAGGATGTTTTCACCCTCGAAAAGCACCTCGCCGCTCTTCGCCTTGACGATACCGGCGATCGAGCGGAGCGTGGAGCTCTTGCCCGCGCCGTTTGAGCCGATCAGCGTGACGATGCTGCCCGCCTCGACGTCGAGCGAAATATTCTTGATTGCCTCAATGCCGCCGTAGGACACGCTGAGGTTCTTGATCTCGAGAATCTTACTCATTCTTCACTTACCCCCAGATATGCCTTGATAACGACGTCGTTGTTCTGAATCTCCTCGGGCGTGCCCTTGGCGATCAGACGACCGAAGTCGATAACGTAGATGCGGTCGGAAATATCCATGACGAGGTTCATATGATGCTCGATCATGAAGATGGTGACGTGGAACTTGTCGCGGATGTAGCGGATGAACGCAGTCAGCTCGTCGGTCTCCTGCGGGTTCATGCCCGCGGCAGGCTCGTCGAGCAGCAGCAGCGTCGGGTTGGTTGCCAGCGCACGCGCAATCTCCAGGCGGCGCTGCTTGCCGTAAGGGAGCGAGGTTGCCAGCTCATCCTTAACGTCGAGCAGACCGACCTCATTCAGCAGCGACTCAACCTCGGCGCGCATGGCGTTTTCCTCCTTGCGGTCAAGCATGAAGGTGGCGGTGAACAGGTTACTCTTGCGGCGCAGATGCGTGGCGACCAGCACGTTTTCAAACACCGTCATGGACTTGAACAAACGGATGTTCTGGAAGGTACGCGCGATGCCCAGCGCTGTGATCCTGTCCGGCGTCTTCACCATACGGCGCTTGTAGGCGCCCTTGTTTTCGCCCGCGTACAGCTTGCTCATCTTGCCGCGCGGATGGCTCTCCACAATGGTTTTTCCGGCAAAGGACACGCGACCGTTGGTCGGCTCATACACACCGGTGACGACGTTGAATGCTGTGGTCTTGCCCGCGCCGTTCGGTCCGATCAGGGAGACGATCTCGCCCTCGCCGACCTCAAGCGACAGATTGTTGACGGCGACGACGCCGCCGAACTGCATGGTGATATCCTCAAGCTTCAGAAGCGTGCTCATTTCGTCGCCTCCTTCTTCTTTTTATGTGCGGCAAAGAAATCGGCAATACGTTCGGTGGAAAGCTCCTTGTCGCCCATGATGCCGCGGCGGAAGAACAGCACGATCACCATGATGACTGCCGAGAACACGACGAGGCGGAACCCGTTGCGCGTGACACCGGGGATGATGCCGTCGGTGTCGAGGAAGCGCATCCACCACTCGGAGCAGGCGATATACAGGAAGCTTGCCAGCACCGAACCGCTGAGCGAACCGATACCGCCGATGACGACGATCAGAAGGATCTCATAGGTCAGCGTGGTGGTAAACGGCTTTGCCTGGATGGTGTTCTGATACATCGCAAAGAGCGCGCCGCCGATGCCCGCGAAGAACGAGCTGACAACAAAGGCGATCATCTTGTGCTTGGTGAGGTTGATGCCCATCGCCTCGGCAGCGACTTCATCGTCGCGTATGGCTTTGAAGGCTCTGCCGTAGGTGGAGCGGATGAGCAGCGCGATGATCGCGATGCAGACGCCCGAAACGAGGAAATACGGCAGAATGCCCGAAAAGGTCGGGTACAGGCGCAGCTGGTTGGAGCCGTTGGTCAGGACGCCGAGTCCCTTCCACTGGCAGAGTGCGCGCAAAATTTCGGCGAAGCCGAGCGTGGCGATCGCCAGATAGTCGCTCTTGAGACGCAGCACCGGCAGACCGATGAGGAACGCGAAGAGCGCAGCGACAAGTCCCGCCAGAATAATCGCGACCGCGACCGGCAGCGCAAACTGAACAAGACCGCCCTGCACCGTGCCGTCCGCCGCCGTGGTGGTGTAATACTTATAGACCGCCACGCGATCGGCGACCGTCGGAATCGTGAAAATCGCATAGGTATATGCGCCGAGCAGCATGAAGCCCGCCTGCCCGAGCGAAAACAGCCCGGTAAAGCCGTTGAGCAGGTTCATGGAGACGGCGATCAGCGCGAAGACCGCGCCTTTTTGCAGCACCTTTGCCTTGACGTCATAGGACGGCAGGAATCGGTCTGCGAGGAATACGAAGACGAACAGCAGCACGAGCAGTCCGAAGTTCATATACGTATATTTTTTCTTTTGTGTCAGCGTTTGCATCATCGGCGCCCTCCTTATACCTTATCGGTGGTCTTCTCGCCGAACAGACCCGTCGGCTTGACGCAGAGAACCAGGATCAGCAGCGCAAAGGTGAACGCATCCGAGAAAATGGACAGCTCGGTGCTGGACTTGATGAGGTTCTCACAGATGCCGATGATGAATGCGCCGACGACTGCACCCGGGATCGACCCGATGCCGCCGAAAACGGCTGCAACAAAGGCTTTCAGACCCGGCATGGCGCCCGAGGTCGGGATGACCGACTTATAGCTGGAGAAATAGAGCAGTGAGCCGACCGCCGCGAGGAACGAGCCGATGACAAAGGTCATGCTGATGACCGAATTGATCTTGATGCCCATGAGCTGCGAGGTCTCAAAGTCTTTGGACACCGCGCGCATCGCCATGCCGATCTTGGTATAGCGGATGAGCAGCACCAGGACAACGACCAAAAACAGCGTGAGCACCGGCGTGATCAGCGTGACGCGCTTGGTGGTCGCGCCGAGGATGGTGACCGAGTCCGAGATCCACGGAATATCCGGATAGACCTGCGGCAGACCGCCCGTGATGTACAGGGCAAGGTTTTCAAGCAGGTAAGATACGCCGATCGCCGAGATCATGACCGACATACGCGGCGCCGAGCGGAGCGGACGGTATGCGGCGCTCTCGATCAGTACGCCGAGCAGCACCGTGCCGACGAGCACGATCGGAATCGAGACATAAAGCGGCAGGCTGGCAGACGCGTAAACCATGATCAAGCCCGCCACCATGAAAACGTCGCCGTGCGCGAAGTTGATCAGGCGCAGAATGCCGTAGACCATGGTATACCCGATCGCGATCAGCGCGTACTGACCGCCGGCGGATACGCCCGCTAAAATATGGTCAATCGTTATGTTCATGCGTGTATCCTCACATTTCAGTCGTCTTTGAGGTCGCCTTGCACACGCGGGAGCGTTCCCGCCCATGCAAGACGACCCGAAAGTCGGGAAGTCTTAAAAATCAAGGCAAGGGCTTGACCAAAAGTCAAGCCCTGACCCCGATGTGCCGAATAAACGGAGCAGCGATTACTTTGCGACGCCCTGCTCCTTGACGAAGTCCCACAGACCAGTGGTCGTGTTGACCTTCTTGATGTATGCGGTGGTACGGATCGCATCGCCGTTGACATCGTCAAAGGCGATCGCACCGGTCACACCGGTGGTCGAAACCTTCCAGAGTGCCTCGGTGACCTTTGCTCTGTCGGTCGAGCCGGCAGCCTTAAGCGCCTCGAGTGCGACGAAGTATGCATCGTAACCCATTGCCGAAACTGCCGCGATGTTGCTGTCGCCGCCGTTGTCGGTCAGGTTCTGCTCATTGCCTTCAAGGAATGCCTTAAAGCCCTTATCGAAGTCTGCGTTACCGCCCTCCTGGTAGAAGGTGGTGACCTGAATGTCGATCTTCTTTCCCTTTGCAGCCGAGAGGATCTGGTTGGAGTCCCAGGTATCGCCCGCCATAATTGTGGCGGAAACGCCCTTTGCGGCAGCCTGCTCCACGATCAGCTGTGCATAGCTCGTGGAGGTCGGTGCGAAGATGACCTCGGCGCCTGCATTCACCGCATTGGTAATGTAGGAGTTGAAGTCCGAGGTGTTCTCGGGGAAGTTTGCGTTTTCGACCTTGCCGCCGAGCTTTGTGAACGCCTCGGTGAAGTAGTGTGCAAGACCTTCATCATAGTCGTTGCCGTTCTCTGCAAGGGTGTATGCGGTTCTGTAACCCAGCTCATTGTAAGCATAGTTTGCAAGGACCGTGCCCTGGAAGGGATCGAGGAAGCAGATGCGGAAATAGTGCTTGTTGCCCTCGGTGACCTGCGGGTTGGTGCAGGTGATGCCGATGGCGGGCACGCCTGCCTGCTCAAAGGTCGGTGCTGCCGCGATGGAAACGCCCGAGCCGTAAGAGCCGAGGACAACCGACACACCTGCGCTGACCAGCTCTGCCGCAGCAGAGGGTGCCTTGTCGTTGGACGACTGGTTATCCACCGAAACCAGCTCTACCTTATAGGTCTTGCCGCCGATGTCCACCGTCGGCTGCACCGAATTTGCGTACTTGATACCCAGCGCTTCCTGCTTACCGCCTGCACCGTTGGAGCCGGAAGCCGGCTCGTAAATGCCGATCTTGACCACGTCGCCGTCCGTCTTTTCGCCGCATGCGGCAAAGACCGAAACGAGCATCAAAGCCGTGAGGATCAGTGCGATGATCTTTTTCATAGTAATTACCTCCCAAACAATTTGTTTTCCATTTAATTCCGAAAAACAATTATGCAATTATTATAACGGTTCTTACGCATTTTTGCAAGGCTTTTTTGAAATTTTTTCGGCTTTTTCAATATTTTTTGCAACTTTCACAGATGTAAACTTGCATTTTCGGATTTTTCGGGTAGTTTTTATTTACTTTTCCGAAACTTTATGTTATGATACCCTCGATTGTTATATAAGGAAAGAAGAATCGACCATGCCTGTTTCCGGAACTCTTATCAACTGCGCACTGATCGTCGCGGGCACGCTGCTCGGGCTTGCGGCAAAGAAAGTGCTGCCCGAGCATGTCAAAAATACGGTGATGCAAGCCGTCGGACTCGTCGTGATGTTCATCGGCATCGGCGGCGCGATCAGCGCCTGCCTGACCTATGCAGACGGCGCGTTCGGCACAAAGGACACGCTTGTCATGATCCTCTCTATGGCGCTCGGCGCAGCGCTCGGCGAGGTGATCGACATTGAAAAGCACCTCGACGCGCTCGGCGTGCGCTGCCAGAAAAAATTCGCCTCGAACGAAAACTCCGCCTTTGCCGCCGGCATGGTGACGGCGACCCTGCTTTTCTGCGTGGGCGCGATGGCAGTGGTCGGCGCGCTGGACAACGGCATTCGGGGGAACACCGACGTTCTGGTCGCCAAAAGCATCATCGACGGCATTTCTTCGATGATCCTCGCCTCCACGCTCGGCATCGGCGTACTGTTCTCGGCTGTAGCGGTCTTCGTCTATCAGGGCGCGATCTCGCTCCTCGGCGTCTACATTGAGCCGTACCTCACGGAGGTTGTGATCTCGCAGATGTCCTTTGTCGGCTCGATCCTGATCTTTGCCATCGGGCTGCGGATGCTGAACATCGCAAAGATCAAGGTCGGCAACCTGCTGCCCGCCGTGTTCATGCCGATCTTGTTTGACCTCGTCACCCGCCTTGTGCAGCGGATCGCCGGCTGATTTTCACATGCAATAAAAAAATCCCGAATTTCTTCGGGATTTTTTTATTGCAGTCTTTACGGTCTGTAGATCGCAGACCAGTCGTCCGCAGACGACGCTGTCGTTTGCTCCTCTGTTCCCGTGCCGCAGGCGCTGAACGCCGCCGTCACGGCAAGCAGCAGGAGTATGCAAATTGCCCGCCGCATCAGTCGAGAACGATATCCGGCCAAAGCGCGGTGGAATACGCCGTGACACCCGTGAGCGTATCCAGGATCACGTTGTTGCTGTCCTTGTTGGTCAGCACGGGACGAACCTTGAAGCTCTTCGCGCCGGTAAGACCGACCGCCGACTTCGGAACGGCGATCTCATAGACGCAGCCCTCGTCGGTATCCTCATTGTTGTTAAGCGTGCCGAGCACCTTGACCACAGCCGTACCGCCCGTGATGCTCGACTGCTTGGCACCTGCGGAATAGTGGTCGATCGAGACCGAACCGTCAACGCCGACCACGACGCGGTAATCCGCCGTCTCCCCTGCGCCGATGCAGACCATAACCGCATCGCTCGAGGTCATGAAATCGTCGAGACGCGAAACGAGGAAGTAGACATTCTCATCGTCGTGCGCGGCACGCAGGGTGATCTGTGCCTGCGATTCGCTGCCGACGAAGAGTGCATCGGTGTTTTCGATGTTGTCCCAGTCATTTGTATAGCCATCCACCGTAACAGCGGTCTTGGGCGCATTGATGCGGTGGTTGAGGTAGGAGCGAACGATCTTGACGCCGCGCTTGTCACCGTTGACGACCGGCGCGGTGGAGAGCACGGCATGGCTGCCGACGATCTCGGTCGAGCCCCAGGAGCCTGCCGCGCCGGGAACCGCCGTGAACTCCTTCGACGATACGGCAGTGCCGTCCGCTTTTGCCATTCTGCCCTTCAGACCTTTGCTGGTGTAGGTCAGGTAAACCTCACCGGACTTGAAACGTGCAAGATAGGGCGCAGCGCCGGTGAAGACATCCTTCATCATGGTGGAGGGACCTTCTTCCGTGATGCCGAGATCCTTCCAGTTGCCCCCTGCCTCGCTGGTCGCAAGCGAAATGGTGTACTTGTTGTTGAGACTATGCACCTCAACGGCAATCATGGACTTGCCATTGTACAGCTGCACAACAGACGGCATCTGTCCGCTGAAATACATCGCAGTCTCACCGTTCGGCGTCTTCTTTTCGCCGATCGCCTGCTGATAGACCACCGTGGGGCGGTAATAATTCTTGTCGCCCGCCTGCACATCCGGCGTCCAGGTATAGCCGCCGTCCTTCGAGACGATCAGACCCGTGCCGGAGGAGCGTTTTGCCTTATCAAAGCCGTACTTGGCGATATAGGTGACCGAAGAGGAGAAGTAAATCTCGATCTGCCCGTCGTCACGCTGCATGATGAAGGGCTCCCAGTTGGTGCCGGTGTAGATCTTCGTCGGCTTCGACCACTGGATCCCGCCGCTTGCCGTCACCTTGCCGCGCACCAGCTCCAGGCCGTTCAGGTCAATCACCTGCTGGTAGCCCTTGTTGGAGCGGACCGAATAAACGCAGAGAATGTCGCCGTTGTCGAGGACGCAGGCGTCCGGGTTGACCGCGCGCATATCGTCCTTTGTACCGGCAAGCGGTCCCTCCGCATGCGTGAAGCCGGTTGCCGATGCGCCGCCCCGGTAGAGCACCGAGGGCGCATTCCATTTGACGCCGTCGCGGCTGGTCGTCCAGTAGATGTGCTGACCGTACTGTCCGTAATGGTAAAGGAGCAGATACAGATCGTCACGCACCTTTTTCACGCGCGGGTACCACGCGTTGTCATAGCGGCTGTAGCCGGTCTTCGCCGAGGTCAGCTCCGCCGTCTGCCGGTAGTCGATCTCGAGCGACACGGTGTTGAAGTCGTCGTCCGCATGGTCGCCGTCCTCTCCCTTGGTGTTCAGCTCGGCGATCGGGGTGATCACCGTCTTCAGCGTCGATTCGCCGGGAATGACGATCGGTGTATCGTCGCCGGGATTCATCGCCTTATCATAGGTTTCCTTCGTGAAGACGCCCTTGGCGATCAGCTGCTCCGCAATGCTGTTCCCGCTCTTGACCGTCGCGGTCAGCGCACGGTAGCAGATGACAAACGCGCTGCCGCGGTTGAACGTGTCCGCCTTTGCGTCCGCGATGCCGACCGACTGTGCCAGCGTATACGGGTCGTCCCACCTGAAGTCGCCCGCGCCGTCGTTGTAGCCGAGCACGCGCAGCATGATCGTGAGGAACGCCGCCTCCGACACCGGGGTGTCGGGGTCAAACCTCGTCTCGCTCACGCCCTTGGTGATACCGTTTGCATAGACGTAGCCGATATAGGGGTTCGCCCATGCGGGCACGTCGGTGAACGGGTGGCTCTGCACGCTCAGCGTTGCGTCCTTCTCCGCGCCGACAAAGCGCACCACGAGGACGAACGCCTGTGCGCGCGTCAGCTTGTCGCCGAGCGCGAAATTCACACTGCCGTCCGCATTCTTCCCGTAGCCGCCGACGAGTCCGAGCGCGTACAGCGCGTCGGCTGCGCCGCCCGCGGTCGGGCGCGCCGCAGATGCCGTCGGTGCGGGTGAGATCAGC
>QAKK01000026.1 GCA_003343845.1 Oscillospiraceae bacterium | reverse complement strand
AGCTGTTTTTCCTCGGCGGTCTTCAGGCTGCCCCGCCAGTAGTCCGTGGTCGCCCCGACCGAGAAGCCCTCGATCAGCTGGATCGCGTGCTGGATCTCATGAATCAGCGCGGCGCGTTTTTCCGCACGACTCAGCCGCGGGTCGAGCTTGATACGGTTCAAACCCGGATAAAAGGCAGCCTCGACGTCATCCGAAATGCCGAAGTTCAGCACGGTGTAGTCGCGCAGCTCCGGGTAGGCGGCAAAGAGCGCATCGTGCCGGATCAGTTCATCCAGCTTCCAGGTGCGCCGCGATTCCTCGCGGTGGTTGATGAAGCGCATCTTGCTGTCGTCGATCTCGAAGCGCCACTTGCCGTCGTAGCCGCGATACCAGCCGGTCTCCCGGCGCACCGTCTCGCTGTCCGCGCCCCCTTGTTCCATGCGCTCCGCATCCGCCAGCCGCCCGACTTCCGCCGTCTTCGCGTTGACGCCGCCTACGGAGAAGCGGATGTCCGCGTCCTTCGTCGGGTTCTTGTTGGTCGTCCGCTTGATTTGGTTCTCATCAAATGCGACATATGATGTCCCGCCGAACTCCTCATCGTTTTGGATTTCGATACCGTCATAGCCGCGAAGCCACAAGTCGGTTGCATAGGCTTCACCCATTTCGGCAGGCGTCTCGCCTTCGCCAAGCGCTTTAATTTCCTCTGCCAATGCGTCAAGACTTGTCAGTTCATACGGATTGGTGAGATTCAGATACACCTTTTCGGCGCGGCTTCCGGCTTCTCCCGTGAGGTCTTTCGTATTGAACCAAAAGCCGACATGCGCAGTTGCCGCCATGCCTTCATCCGATGTATTGCCGTCCGTATTGTACCCGAGCTTGCTTTTGTCAAAGACCGTGAACTCCGCGCTGTCCGTTGCATGATACACGGGAAGCAACGCGCCGTCTTCGTCCGTTACAAGACTGTCCGAGAAGAATTTCTGCTGCGCTTCGCTCAGCGTATTGCCTTCGCTGTCCGTCTCCACGCCGCCCACAGAAAAACCGTCGATGTCTGCATCATTTTTTGAATTTTGCGTATACTTGCTATTGACACCGCTGTTCTTTTGTGATACAGTTATGTCAGAGGACTTCTGCATGAAGGCGCGAAGCTGCCCATCGGCAGCCGTATCGTTGGCAGAGGTCCTCTTTTTATTGCTATTCTGTGCAGTCTCCTTGTCGAACTCAATTAAATACTGATACTGTTCCTTGCCTTTGTCCCGGATGTTGAACACAACCTTATACGGAACGCCGTCAAGTATAATATGGTTCTCGAACTTGTACCAGTACTTCACGCCTTTGTGCGCCAGATTTTTAGCCGCTACATTCTCATTGGCGAAGCTCGGCTCCATGGTTGCGGACTTAAACACTGAAGTTTCAAGAATGTCAACCAAATCATAGAGCGCATTTACTTTTGCGGAAATACTATCTATGCCGCCGACATCTCCATATATATTCTTTTTGTAAGTGATTCTATCCGCCTGCACCTTGATCTTCTTCACGTCTGTTTTCAGCTCAACCGCGCCGAGATTGAAGATGGTAGCCAGCCGCTCCTTGAACAGCCGCCCGCGTTCTGCCTGCGGCATGTCGGCGGGGAAGTCGGTCTCGTATTTGCGAATGCCGTTTTTGTTTTTGCCCACAAAAGCAAAAGCAATTCCATCCGCAGCCTCGCTTGTCTCCTCGCTCCGGATTACCTCCGCAAGGATGTCCCGCCCGCGCTCGAGCATCTTCAGCTGCTCTGCATCGGCATTCCCGATGTGCAGAGCGGCTTTTACTTTTTCAATCAGCCCGCGCAGCGTGTCCAGCAGACGGTGGGCAAAGGACTTACCCTCACGGCGGACGACCGCGCGCATGACCTGCTCGTCGGTCAGCAGCCGCGTCTCGACAAACTCGGCAACGATCTCGCGGTCGATCTGCGCGTCGTCAAGCCCGGCATAGAGCTCATGCTCGGCGCGCTTCGCAGCGCGAAGATCTTCCGCCGTCGCGCCCTCTCCCGCAAGCGTGCCGAAAACAAAATCGCGCAGCTTTTTGTACAGCCCCTTGCCCTCCAGCAGGTGCGTGTATTCATGCGCCACCGTGGCGAGAACGCTCCGCTCGGACTTTGCCCCGAGGTAGATTACCCCGTTAATGGTGCAGCCGTGGAAATCTGCGTCCGCGTCGATGAACAGGATCTCCCTGTCGAGCACCTGCGAGAGCCGCCTTGCCGTCGCACCTTCCTCGGCGGAAACACCATGTTCAAATGCACTGCGCTCGGCCGCGTTCAGATAGGTGTCCGCTTTGGCGTCGCGCCGCCCACGTTGCCGAGCACTGAAGAAACATGTGTAAGTCAAGACCACCAGTAAACTGGTGGCTTGCAAGCCCATAAAAGGGGCAGATACAGGCATAGCCCCTGAAAGGGGCACAGAAAGTTTGGCACCGCATTACCATCACAGGCAGCCGCTCACGTGCGGCTGTCTTTTTTTGCCTATTTTCTCTTGATACCCGTAAACGGGTCCGTATACTCTTTTATGCTCGCTTGATCACCGGCATAATCCTCTTCTAATTGGGTTCGGATATATTCTGCAATCATTTTGCGATTCTGTCCGACTGTATCCACATAATATCCTCTACACCAAAAATTTCGGCTTCCATATTTGTATTTCAAGTTCGCATGTCTGTCGAATATCATCAAACTGCTTTTTCCCTTGAGATATCCCATAAACTGTGCTATACTGATATACGGCGGTATACTCACCAGCATATGTATATGGTCGGGACATGCTTCTGCTTCTATGATCTCTGCTCCTTTCTGCTCGCATAGTTTCCGCAGTATTTCCCCGATATCTTTCCGCAGCGCCCCATATATCTCTTTGCGCCGGTATTTCGGCGCAAACACTATGTGATACTGACACCGATATTTCGAGTGTGCCGTGCTTTTGATTTCATTCTTATTCTTCATCAATTACTCCTCCCTTTCTTTTGGTTATGCGGTCGCCAAACCACTACCGTTATATTGGGAGGTTAATTTATATTGGGAGGTTTAATTGTCTTCAATAGCTTTGGGGCTTGCTTTTAGCTCGCCCCTTTTGTTTTTACTGAAGCGAATTCCCGCTCCCCCGGTAGAACCGGGGGGTTATTTTGGCTACAATACAAAACGGCGGACAAGTTTTGGCTTGTCCGCCGTCTGCGAATATTCGGTTGTACGGGAGTTCGATACCGCACCCAAAGGGAAAACAGCGGTTTTACATCTTCAAATATGCATCTCGAAACCCCGGTATTTGGGCAGCAAAAAAACCCGATAAAATCGGGGTTTTTGCGGAACATATCTTTTTTATGTTCCTTTTATGGCGGAGAAGGAGAGATTCGAACTCTCGAACCCTGTTACGGGTTACGCGATTTCCAGTCGCGCGCCCTCGACCAACTAGGCGACTTCTCCAGGTTGTTCGCGTTCAAAGCGTATTGTGTTGTTTTCACAAACAGCCTTTATATAATAGCATGTCTGACGGGAAAAATCAAGATATATTTCAAAAAAAGATGAATTTTTTTGTTTCGCCGCGCAAGGCGGCAAAAAGGGCGGGATTCCCGCCCTTTTCATACGCTGCCATGTTAAATTTGCCGTCACACACGCGTCGCCATGCCTCACCAGTTCACCTGCCAGCGGTTGCTTTGTTCCTTGTCCTCGGCAAGCGGCTTGACTTCACTGCGGAAGGAAGAATGCGCAATTTTTTCCGCAAGCAGTTTGTCGTATAGCGCCTTGTCAAACGGCAATGTCACCTTGGTGCTGCCGCTCCAGGCGGACAGATAAGCGGCGTTGATCAGCGTGATCTGCATCAGCCCGTCATAGCCGGGAGCGATCAGTGCTTCACCGTGCAGCAGCGCATTTGCATAGTTCTGCAAAATGCCGGCATGCGCTCTGCCGTTGCCCGGCGTATACTCCGTGTATTCGCTTTCCACGCGCGGGCAGCTTTCGGGCGCGTCGGCGCAGATCTCGCGTTCGCTCTTCGGCAGCTTCCAGTGCTTCAGCGTGCCGCCTTCAATGACGATTTTGCCGAGTGTGCCGACGATCTCCAGCCGGTTTGTGCCCGGCAGATCCCCGGTCGTGGTGATGAAGACGCCGGTCGCGCCGTTTGCAAACTCGGTGTACAGCACTGCCTCATCCTCCACCTCAATATCGTGGAATTTGCCGACATTGCAGTGCGCCGTGACCGAAACCGGCATCCCGCAGATCCACTGCCACAGATCCAGGTTGTGCGCCGCCTGATTGAGCAGCAGACCGCCGCCCTCGCCCTTCCAGCTGGCGCGCCATGCGCCGGACGCATAGTATGCGTTCGTGCGATACCAGTTGGTGACGATCCAGATCGAACGCTTCAGCTGACCGAGTTCGCCGCTCTGCACGATCCGTCGTGCCTCAGTGAACAGCTTGCTCGTGCGCTGATTGAGCATGATGCCGAACAGCTTGCCGCTTTCCTTCGCTGCCGCGCACAGCTGCTCCGCCGCCGAAAGCGAAATGTCCATCGGCTTCTCGGTCAGCACATTCTTGCCGTGTGCAAACGCAAAAATACCGACCTTGGCATGGAGCGGGTGCGGCACGGCAATGATGATCGTGTCCGCATCTGCCTTCTCAATCAGCTCTTCATAATTCTCGTAGGTTTCAAGCGACGGGTAGGTTTCCTTTGCCACCCGCAGCTTTGCCGCGTCGATGTCGCAGACGGCAGTCACCGTCATCCCTTCGATCTTGCCGCCCATAATGCATTTGAGATGGTCACCGCCCATATTGCCGATGCCGATAATGCCGACCTTTACAAGTTTCATTTCAACCGTTTCCTCCGTATGTTGCCGCCGTGTCCGCCACGGCTTCCTTTACATTTGCTTTTTTCTTCGATCCGGCGACGCGCTTCATCAGCTCGCCGTAAAACAGCGCTTCGTCAAGCGGCAGCTTGACCTCGTGCCCGAGCCAGGACGACAGGTGCATGGCATTGGACAAGGTGAGTCCGTTAATTCCCTCGCTGCCATCGGCAACAAGCGGCTCACCCCGCAGGATCGCACCGCCCCATGCGTTGATGACGCCGATATGCTGCGGATTTTCGCCGTCGGTCTCGACCTCAACTTTGCTTGCCGCAACCGTGGCAAACGGCTCGGTGTTCGTCTTTGAAAACGCCTGCTCGGTCATTTCATAAACCAGCAGCGAAATCTTACCGTTCTCCACAACGATCCGCGCACGGTCCAACTGAATCTCCAGTCGGTTTGTGCCGTGTGCGTCGCCGGTCGTCGTGACGAAGACGCCGGTCGCACCGTTTGCATATTTCACATAGGCGGTCACATCGTCCTCAACCTCGATGTCGTGCCACAGCCCGTAAGAGAGCTTTGCCTCCACCGAAACCGGCATCCCGCAGATCCACTGCCAGAGATCCAGCTGATGGGGGCACTGGTTGAGCAGGACGCCGCCGCCCTCCCCTGCCCATGTGGCGCGCCAGTCGCCGGAATCGTAATACGCCTGCGGGCGATACCAGTTGGTAATGATCCAGTTGGTGCGGCGAATGCCGCCGTATGCACCGCTCTGCACAAGCTCCCGCACCTTGCGGTAAATGCAGTTTGTGCGCTGATTGAACATCATGCCGAAGACGACGTCCGAATGCAGCTTTGCCTCCTCGTTCATCTCCCGCACCTGCTTGGTATACACGCCGGCTGGTTTCTCCACCATCACATGGATGCCGCGCTGTATGCAGGCGATGGCGTATTTCGGATGGTCATAGTGCGGCACGCAGATCATGCAGGCATCGACCTCGCCGCGCTCGAGCAGCGCCTCCGCACTGTCATAGCGCTTCACCGATGCAGGCAGCTCGGCAGCCGCCCATGCAAGCCTGTCCGGCTTTATGTCTGCAACAGCAGTCAGCACAAAATCAGGGCATTTGCCCGCCGCCACATTTTTTGCATGCGCAGACCCCATATTGCCGATGCCGATGATGCCGAGTCTGATCTTTTCCGCCATCATTCAAACCCTCTCGAACGCAGGAATGCATAACTGCGGCGCAGGCATTCAAACGGGTCTTCCCCGTTGCAGTCGTCCTGCTCAACGATCATATATTCGGTTCCGGCATCCGCCGCCGCGCCAAAAATACGGTCAAAATTCATGTTGCCCTCACCGACGACCATCATCTTTCTGCCATAGGCAAAATCCTTCAGGTGGATGCAGGGGACTCTGCCCGCAAACTTTTCAATCCACCATGCTGGATCGCCGCCGCCCGCCTGAATCCAGAAGGTATCCAGCGTAAAGCCCATTTCGTCCGGCGAAATGCCCTCGGCAAGGCGATCCAGTATCAGCTTGCCGTTCTCACGGCGAAACTCCATGTCATGGTTGTGATACATGAAGTACTTGCCGTTTTCCTTCAACGTTTTCGCCACGGTCCTGTAGGTATCGAAAAAGACATCGGTCGTGCGCTGCCCCTTTTCGGTAAAGTCATACCAGCCGAGCCCGACATACTTGCAGCCGAACGTGTCATGCTCCTTTGCAACCTGTACGGTCTCGCCGATCAGTCGTTCCGGCGGCGTGTGCGTCAGAATGCAGGAAAGCCCGTTTCGGTCGAGTTGTTCCTTCATCCATGCCGCGTCAAACGGACAGACGCGGGAGAGCTGGATGGTTTTGTAGCCGATGTCTGCGACCCGCTTCATGGATTCCGCAAGTCCTTCCGGGTCCTTGCAAAAGTCCCGGAGCGTGAAAAATTGTGCACCGATCTTCATACTGTCACCTCAATCAAAATCATGTTCATAATAGTTTCCGGAGCGCATCCGCCGCCGCTGTGAACGCAGCCTCCGCCGTCGGATACTGAAAAACTTCGCCGATACGGCTGGTGCTGCCGGCACGCTCCAGTGCGGAGAGCCCGACAAATTCGGCAAGATGCGGTTCAAGCGTCACCGCCGTGCCGCCCGCCGCCGCAAAATCCGCAAGGATCTCGCGGATGTGTCCCACGCCGCAGCCGGCGGGAACGATCCTGCCGTCGGCAAGCGCGTCCTTGATGTGCAGATACCGCACATACGGGCGGAGCAACTGCCACGCCTTTGCCGCATCCTCGCCGCACTGCACAAAATTGGCTGGATCGAAAACAGCGCGTATCTCCGGCAGCATGCGATGAATTTCGGCGCAGCGTGCCGCCGTGTCGCCGAAGATTCCTTTCTCGTTTTCGTGACAGAGCGTGACGCCGCTGCCCTGCGCAAGCTCGACAAAGCGCGAAAGGCGCTCCATCACGGCCTCCCGCCAGGCGTCATGTGCCGACGCAGGTATATAAAAGGAAAACAACCGCAGATTCTTTGCGCCGAGGCAGTCGGCAATTTCAAGCGTGCGCTGCAACAGTTCGGTCTGCGGCTTGAAATCGTCCGTGATCCCGACTTTGCCGACCGGCGAGCCGATGCTCCACACCGAAAGTTCCGCCGCGTCCAATCTCCGGCGAATCTCCCGCACCGCGCTTTTTGAAAGTGCCGACACGTTCACGCCGTCCACATTCCGCAATTCAATTCCGCAAAGGCGGTTGTCGAGCAGTGCGCGGATCTGCCCCGCGAGGCTCGGACTTGCTTCATCCGCAAAAGCATAGATCTCCACAGCATCCCTCCGTTCTGTCTCTATTATAATCTTTATTCTTTGCAATGGAATTGTTGAAATTATAGATTTTCATTGCAAATCTGCGCATTTCATGTTAAAATACGCAGAGAAAGGGCGTGGAGACTTGGAACCCTATTTCTCGTATCACGGCAACCTGATCAGCGCACACTATGCAGCGGATGACGCACCCAATCCGGACAGATTCCGAATGCACACGCACGATGCCTGCGAGCTGTTCTGCTTTCTCGAGGGCAAGGGCAGCTTTCAGATCGAGGGCAGCAGTTATCCGCTGACTCCAGGCGACATTCTGCTCATGCGACCGCTTGAGGCGCACTATATCCGCATTGATCCCGCCTGCCGCTATACGCGGTTCGCCATCCACTTCCGTCCGTCCCTGCTTACGGACATCGACCCGGACGGACGCCTGCTGCGCCCGTTTACCGGGCGTGAGGCAGGCAGACGCAATCTGTATCACGCCGAGGATTTTGACAGCCCGCTCAGTCGGCTTCTGCTGCAAAACGCCGTCGCTCCCTGTGAGGACCGCCGCCTGCAGCTGATCACCTGCCTTGTGCCGCTGCTCGGCGAAATCGAACGCGTCTTCCGCGCGCAGAGCGATGCCCCCGCTGACGAAACGCAGGTCTTCCGCATCCTGCACTACATCAACAACCACATTGCCGAGCCGATCACGCTGGATACGATCTGCCGTACCTTCTATATCAGCAAGCCGCAGCTGTGCCGCAGCTTCAAGCGTGCGACAGGCTCGACCGTGTGGGATTACATCACGGTCAAGCGGCTGATGAATGCAAGACAGCATATTCTGTCCGGCGCATCGCCGACAAAAGTGTTTGCGATGTGCGGCTTTTCCGATTATTCCGCATTCTATCGCGCGTATCGGAAAGCCTTCGGCATTTCCCCCGCCGAAACCCTGAAAGTGCCGGGGGATAAAATATGACCTCAAAAAAAGAAGCGCGCTGCCGGTCAATGACCGGCAGCGCGCTTCTTTTTTATTCTTGTTCCGCATGTATAAACAGGCGGACGCAGTTTTCGCCCGATGCACGGTAACAGACATAACGACCGTTTCGGTTACCGATCTCGCCGCCGCGTTCAAAGCAGCCGTCTGTGCGATACCGGCAAACGTAACCGTCTAAACGCACGGTAATTGTCTGCGCAGATGCCGTGATTTCGGTTTCGGTCTGCCCGTCAAAGCGAAATACCGGAAACAGGATCGCAACCGGGGAATCTGCCGATACGGTCACGGTTACCCCCTCCTCTGTTACAGTGTATGTTTCGGTCACGGATGTATCGCCGATACGGCAAAGCAACCGGACGCCATCTTTTGTCGCACTTTGCAGGCTGTACACGCCATATGCCGCGCCGGAAAGCAGCTGTTTCTCGCCGTTTTCATGCACGATCCGCGCACCGCCGATTGCAAACGGTTCTGCATTCGGCGGTTCAATGCCGTAGTGCGCATCCGCCCCCGGAAACGGGCAGGACAGAATCAGCGGCGACGGAATACCGCGCCGATGGATGCGTCCGAGTCCCGAACCGTCATACTGCGGGTCGGCATGCAGATCAAATTCGAGAAAGTAACCGTCACGGTTCAGAAACACCTTATGAAAATGCGGCGATGTCTCGGCGGCATATCCGCCCTGCGAAGCCGGTGCCGCAGTCGGAACAATATCTTCATCCGTAAAAAGCCAGGCAAGATACAGATTGGAGGCAAGCGTCACCATATACTTATCAAAGTAGGCATATTTCTCGCACCCGATGCCGGAGCGTGCCGGGTATTGATTCTTCACATGTGTACGAACGGCGCGTTCCAGCATACGTTCGACCTCGCGGACAGCCAGCTGCGCTGCCGCTTTGCACTGCCCTGCACCGTCCGTATCGCCGGTCGCTGCAAGCTCCGCCGCACTCCATTCAAAGTAGGCGGCAAGTGCCGCTTCGTTGTACAGGAACTGATTGCTTCGCCCACCGTAAGGCAGCTCACCCGTGACCGACTGCATCCGCAGCGTCAGCGGTATGCCGCGGCGCAGCACCTGCCTGAGGGCATCCGCATGTCTGCCGTGATAGCCGAAATGCAGCAGTACCGCCAGCTGCACGCGCGCCATCACATCATACAGCATCGGCTCATGCGGATCGCGGTACATGCCGTTTGCGTCAAAGGACAACAGCTGCGATGCCAGCTGAAGGTTCAGAAAATCCGTCGCATCACACAGCCCCGCGTATTGCCGCATCCACTCGCCGGCGGCATTGAAGGCAGCCCAGTTGCCGACGCGTTTGTCCGGTGCAGGCGCGATCACCTGATAGCACGCATACGGATCAATTCCGGCAAGACTCCGCCGCCAAGCCTCCGTCTGCGCGCGTGGGAGCAGTTTTGCGCGCTCAAGCTCCAGCAGCGCAAAAACAATTTCTTTCACGGAAAAATCATTGCCTGCACGCGAGGTGCGCGGAATTTCGCGACAGCAAAAATCCATCATTTCAACCATCAATGAAAAGAGAGACGTGCGATAGCCGTGTGCAATCAGGATTGCAAGATTGGCACTGACGCGCGGAAATCCATGCTCCCGCAGTCCCGTCTCGCGCACCCGATCAAAGAATCGGCGAATGCCGTCCTCGCCGTAGGCATCGAATGTGCGGTCCATTAAGGCAAGATACTGTTCTCTCATGATGCTGCTCTTTCTTTCATATATCGTTACGCTCGACCGGATCCTGCAAAAAACGGGAGATGCGATGCATCTCCCGTTTTTTGGAGCGGATGACGGGAATCGAACCCGCGTATTCAGCTTGGGAAGCTGATGTTCTACCATTGAACTACATCCGCAGAACAATGGTATTATACCGCGCCGCTTTCGATTTGTCAAGTAAAGATTTACTTTTTTACCGCCGCGCACGGAATCTGCGTCGCCTCTTGCCTTTCGGCACGAATATATGCTATACTGATAGCTGAAATGTACATACTATTTTTGCAGATTCTGCAATTTTCAAAATTTTTTATTTTTCATGCAACCAAACCGAAAAGAAGTTGTCATTATAGGCAGATGGCACTTTGAAGAAAGGAGCTTTGACATGGACGATATCAAGATCGTCGAATTGTATTGGCAGCGCGATGAAAGAGCCATCCATGAAACCGCCTGCAAATACGGCGCATACTGTATGAAGATCTCCATGAACATTCTGGCGGACAAGTCCGACAGTGCGGAAAATGTCAACGATACATACCTCGGGGCATGGAACGCAATGCCGCCGCACCGCCCCACTCTGCTGCAATCCTTTCTCGGCAGGATCGCGCGCAACCTTGCCATCAACAAGTACAAGGCGCGCCATGCCGAAAAGCGTGCACACGACGAATTTGCCTTGTCGCTGGACGAGCTGGACATCTGCACCCCCTCCGGACTTTCGGTAGAGGATGACGCTGCAGCCGCTGCGTTGACGGCGCAGATCAACACCTTTCTGCGCGGGTTGCCCACCGAAATGCGACGCGTGTTCATCTGCCGCTATTTTTATGCGGAGAGTGTCGGGGAGATCGCCGCAAGACAGGGTGCGACCGAAAGTAAAATTAAATCCATGCTGCTCCGCAGCCGCCTGCGGCTGAAAGCGCAGCTTGAAAAGGAGGGATATTCGCTGTGAAAAACGAAATCCTGGCACGCGCCATCGGCGAAATCGACGATGATCTGATTGCCGACGCCCACACCGTGTCTGGGCGCGTGCGGCTTCCGCTCCGCCGGCTTTGCGCAATGGCAGCGTGCATGCTCCTGTTCTTCGGCACACTGCTTTATGTCAGGCTGCCCGGAGATGCGATCCGCTTCGGCGGGAATGCCCTCTCCGACACACCCATCGTTGTACAGGGTGCGGCGCCTGCCGTCCACACAGCGGACCCGGACATGCGTGACGGGAACGTACTGACCGTGTCGCTTGAGCTTTCCCTGCGGGACGCCACCCGCATCGCCGCTGCCGACGGCACGTTTGAATTGCTGCGCGGCGAGACGGCGCTCTATACCGGCAATACCTATACAACAAGTGGTCGCCTGACGCTCAACTGGTCCGTCCGCACCCCGAATCCGACCCTGACCTACCGACTGACCGTCGGCGACACAGAGCTTCTGCTCTCCCTGGATCCCGCAACCGAATGCTGGATCCTCACCAAAAGCTGAAAATCCATATTTAAGCTGAAAATCCATATTTCACATTTCGGAGGAACAAAAAATGAAGAAAATCGTAACCATGATCACCGCCCTTGCCCTCGTGCTCGGGCTCGCCGCCTGCGGCAAGAACAACCCGAATCCGGACAGCACGTCCGGCACGACACCCGGCGAAAGCACAACGGTATCGACCGAGCAGACCACCGACACAAATCCCCCCGCGACGGATGCGGCGGACAGCCCGAAGGCGCTGCTTGAAGCCATTTGGAATCAATACAAAGAAGATGACAAGTTTCCCGCCGCCGGCGGCGACTACGATGAAGCAAACATGGTCGACGGAGCGCCCGGCAATGTCGGACTTGACAATGCAGACGATGTTGAACGCCTGGTCGGCTTCCCCGCTGCCTCGATCGGCGAGATTGACGCTGCGGCATCCCTCTTCCACATGATGAACGGCAACACCTTCACCTGCGGCGCATACCGCGTGAAGGAAGGCACCGATGTGGACGCGCTGGCGCAGTCCATCCGTGACGCAATTCAGGGCAGACGCTGGATGTGCGGATTCCCGGACAAGATCATTGTGGCAACGGTGGACAACTATATCGTTTCTGTCTTCGGTCTTGAAGACCTTGTAGACAACTTCCGTGACACGATGGTTTCGGTCTACCCCGCAACCTCCGTCGTCTTTGACGAACCGATCGAATAAACCCGACAATTTCAAAAAGTTTAACACCTGAGAGAATCATCATGAAAAAGCTGCTTGTAACCCTTTCCGCGCTCACACTTGTCCTATCCTTCGCCGCCTGCGGCAAACAGGATGTCCCCCCTGTAACGACGGATGATACGACCGTCTCTTCTGCGGACACCACAACCGACACAACCGAGGCAAGTAAAGAAACGACCGTTTCTTCGGATACCGACGCAGCGGTGACCGAGGGCGCCGCTACAAGCGCGCCCGAAACGAGCGCAGCGGAAGAGACCACCAAAGCCACCGAGGCAACCGCGACGGAAGCGCCGGTGACGTCGGAAACCACAAAAGCGCCCGCTGAGACCACGGAAACCACGCCGGCGGCAACCACGGAAACGACCCCTTCTGCAACCGAAGCCACAACCGAGGCTACGACCGAAGCAACCACCGAAGCGACCACCGCGCCCGAAACGCCCGATGCAGGCACAAACGCAGCACTTGAGGTGCTGAACAAGATCTGGGATGCATATCCCGCAGACAACAAGTTTTCATCTTTCGGCGGCGACATGGAAAGTGCCGTTATGGACGCCCCCGGCGCCGTAACGCTGGATGCGGAAACACTGGATCGTTCGCTCGGCTTCCCGCAGGACTCGATCGACAAGATCAGCGCGGGTGCATCCCTCATCCACATGCTGAACACCAACACCTTCACCTGCGGCGCATACCGGGTCAAGGACGGCGAGGGCACGGCAGTGCTTGCCGAAGCGATCCGCGCAAACATTCAGGCGCGCCACTGGATGTGCGGTTATCCCGAGACCCTCCGCATTCTGACCGTCGGCGACACGATGATCTCGATGTTCGGCAACAGCAACCTGATCGATGCGTTTGTCGAGGCGGCGCAGTCGGTATATACCGATCTTGAAATCGTCGTAAACGAACCTATTCAATAAACAAAGGTATTCAAAATGCTGTTTTCAAGTATACCGTTTCTTTATTATTTCCTGCCGTGCGTACTGCTGCTTTACGCCATCGCACCGCGAAAACTGAAGAACAGCGTACTTCTGTTTTCCAGTCTGTTTTTCTACGGCTGGGGTGAGCCGAAATATCTCATCCTGATGCTGATCTCCATCACGCAGGGTTATATCTTCGGCAGGCTGGTTGAGAAATACCGCGGCAAAGGGCTTGCAAAGCTGTTTCTGACGCTCTCCGTTGTGTTCAGCTTTGCCATGCTCGGCTATTGCAAATACGCTGACTTCTTCATCTCCAGCTTCAATGCCGTCACAGGGCTGTCGATCCCGCTTCTGAAGATCGCGCTGCCGATCGGCATCAGCTTCTATACCTTCCAGATCGTCAGCTATGTCATCGACGTCTATCGCGGCGATGTGGCGGCGCAGCGCAACTACATCAACCTCGCCGCCTACATCTCCATGTTCCCGCAGCTGATCGCAGGTCCGATCGTGCGCTACGCAGATATTGCCGCTCAGCTCGAGACCCGCACGCACAGCACCGCCAAAACCGCACTCGGCGTCCGCCGCTTTGTCATCGGGCTCTCCAAAAAGATTCTGCTTGCCAATGTGCTCGGCGAGCTCGTGGACGTCTTCAAGAATACGAATGACCAATCCGTGCTGTTCTACTGGCTCTATGCCGTCGCCTATACCCTGCACATTTACTTTGATTTCTCGGGTTACAGCGACATGGCAATCGGGCTCGGTCATATATTCGGCTTCGACTTTCTCGAGAACTTCAATTATCCGTTCATCTCCCGCAGCATCACCGAGTTCTGGCGCAGGTGGCATATGTCGCTCGGCAGCTGGTTCCGCGACTATCTGTACATCCCCCTCGGCGGCAATCGCGTGTCCGCCGGACGCTGGATCTTCAACATTGCCATCGTTTGGGCGGCAACCGGACTGTGGCACGGCGCTGCATGGAACTTTGTCGCCTGGGGCGTGTATTTCGCCGTCCTGCTCGTGCTCGAAAAACTGTTTCTCAAAAAGTGGCTGGAACGCTCTCCCGCGCGCGGACATATCTATGTCATGCTGCTTGTCATCATCAGCTTTGTGCTCTTTGATGCAGCCACGCTCCGCGGCGCGGGCGAAACGATCGGCGCGATGTTCGGCGCAGGCGGACTTCCTGCTGCGTCCTTTGAGGCACTGTACAATCTCCGCAGCTATGGCGTTGTGTTGATCCTCGGCATCATCGGTTCAACGCCGCTGCCCAAGCTGGCGGTCGAGCGCATCCGCAAGACGTCCGGCGGCAGCGCACTCATCAACGCTGTCGAACCGATTGTACTGATTGCACTGCTTGCGGTCTCCACCGCGTTTTTGATCGACGGCTCGTTCAACCCGTTCCTGTATTTCCGTTTTTGAGGAGGTCAACATGTCTGATAAAATCAAAAATATCGTCACCGTCCTCCTTGCTGCGGTCTTTCTCTTCGGCTTTTCGGCATGGAGCCTTCTGCTCCCCGACGCCAAAGAATCCACAAGTGAGCGGCGGTACCTCGCGCAGTTCCCCGCCGTCAGCAAGGACAGCATTCTCTCCGGTAAGTTCATGACCGGGTTTGAGGACTGGTCCCTCGATCAGTTCCCCCTGCGCGACAACTTCCGCACGCTCAAGGCGTTTACCGCGTTCTATCTGCTCCGACAGAAAGACAACAACGACATTTATGTGGTCGGCGGGCAGGCGGCGAAACTGGACTACCCGATGCACGCAGATTCGCTTGACTATGCGGCAAGCCGCTTTGCATGGATCTATGAAAACCTGTTAAAGGATGCCGATACGCGGGTGTGGATGTCGATTGTTCCGGACAAGAACTATTTTCTCGCAAAGGCAAACGGCTACCCGTCCATGGACTATGCCGCATTTATTGCCGCGCTACGTGAGAAGATGCCCTATGCGGACTATGTGGACATTCTGGATGCGCTGGCAATCGACGACTACTACACCACCGATGCGCACTGGCGGCAGGAAAAGCTGTCCGCCGTCGCCGAAAAGCTTGCAGACGCGCTCGGCATCACGATCGACAAGGATTACAGCAGTGTCACCTCGGACGTTCCCTTCTACGGCGTTTATTACGGGCAGTCGGCGCTGCCGCTCCCCGCGGATACGCTGATCTACCTCACAAATGAGACACTTGCAGGCTGCCGCGTGTACGATTACGAAACGGACAGCTACATCCCGGTCTACGATACCGATCTGCTCGGCGGCAAGGACCCGTACCAGGCGTTTCTCTCCGGCTCCAAATCGCTGCTTCGAATCGAGAATCCCGCAGCGACAAACGACCGCGAGCTGATCCTCTTCCGGGATTCGTTCGGCAGCAGCCTTGCCCCCCTTCTCGCCTCCGGCTATGCGAAGATCACCCTTGTGGACATCCGCTATATCTCCCCGAATCTGCTCGGCAGATTCGTCGACTTCGGCGGAAAAGATGTGCTGTTCCTTTACAGCACGTCGGTGCTGAACAGCAGCGAGCTGTTGAAATAAGAAAAAGCAGAGACTTTTTGAAAGTCTCTGCTTTTTACGTTTCAACCGTCAGTTTGCGCATATAGAATGTACCGTCCGCGCGTTTCATCAGGAGCAGGCGGTAGGTGTCCGAGGTCTCACCGTTCATAGCGGCGAAAAACCGACAGACATAGGTGTTCTCGGTTTCGTACAGCTCGGTGATCGTCACGGCAGCCGTGTTATCTACGCCGATGCCCGACGAAATGTAGGCATCCACACGATCAAGATAGGTAAACAGCGGCGTCGACGCATTGGACACGCTTGCCGTGCCGCCGAAGTAGCGGTACACCGTGCTTTCAAAGTCCACGGCGGGAATCACCGTGGTGATCTCCAGCGTCGGATACAGGCGGCGTGCCTCGCCGATCAGATCGTTGTTTGCATTATACTTTGGGTAATTACTGCCGAGCACGGCGCAAAGGATCCCGTTGCGGTACAGCTTTGCCGCCGCAGACGGCGAATCAAACGACGTGAGGTACGGCGTGTTCTGAAACAACATCGAGAGCATGTCGCAGATTTCTATCGCCGTCTCACCGTCGGCAGGCAGTGTATTCAGGCGCGGTTCGCTCTCATAGTCATGCGTGTCGATGCCGAGCAGCTCATACAGTCCGCAGCCGGACAACGATGCGCAGACAAGCAGGAGCAGGAGAACGATCGCCGCCGCACGCGCGGTGCGCCGATTCATACACGCTCGATGGACGCAACGGTAAAGCCCGCTTCCGTCACCGCGTCGGCAAGTTGCTTTTCGTCCAGCGCCGCCGGGCACTTGACATGCGCGAGCTTCTCATCCAGTTCCACGCTGGCGCTGACACCGCGGATGGATTCGAGTGCGGTTTTCACATGCGCCGCACAGTGTGAGCAGGACATCCCCTCCACGTGGATTGTATAGTTTACTTTTCCGAACATAGCTGTTCTCTCCTCATCAATATGAATTTCAGGCGGCTGCGTATACCGCACAAACAACGACAAGAGCAGGACGGATACCATCGCCGCCAACCGTACCGCCGCCGCAGCGGCAAGCACCGTCGCACGGGATGCTGCAAACGCGCCGACAGAAGCAGGCAGACAAAATAGGATTGCCGCCGCAGTCAGACCGACAGCCGCACGAAGCGCCGCCGTCACACGCTGCCCGAGCAGAATTGCCGATGCAAGCGCAGTCGGTGTTCCTTCGGCAAGCGTGATCGGGGCACCGTCCGCATCCGTCAACCTTATTGTACCACCATCCCGCGCCGCATGCAAGACTTTTTCGCGTCGCCGCGGCAAAAAAGCGGTCGATGCTCTGCGCTCATCTTCAAAATTCGGCAGCACAAGACCTGCATCGTGCAGTCGCCGCATTGCCGCATCGGCGTCCGGACAGGTCTGCCGCGCAAACAGCAGCACGCCGCGAAAATTGCCGTCCGAAAAGGCATACAGCATCTGTCTGTCGCCGAAATCGGTGCGGCGAATCAGCTCCGGTACGCTTCTACTGTCGGCGGAGAAGCGCCATGTGCGGCGATGCACCGCCCCGCAAAATCCGTCAGCCGTGCACCGTACCGCTGTGCTGCGCGGCAGGCGCAGACCGAGTGAGGCGGCTGCATCCGCAAGCGCTTCGGCATGTGGGTCTGCCGTGCCGCAGGCAAGCGCCGCCGCCGTCGCAAGGAGTGCCGGTTTGTTGCCGGTTACCGTATAGAGGTCATCGAGCGACGGCGTCTCTTGCAAAAGAACGTCCTCCTCCGGGTAAACCGCAGTCACCGTACCGAGCCGCTCCAGCTCCGTGCAGGAGAGCGAAAGCGAAGCGCACTTCTCTGCTGCAAAACCGAAGAGCGGCGCTGCGCACAGAAGAGACGCCGGTGCGCCGAGGGAAAGAAACAGCAGAGCGACATGCGATGCCTCGGCAAAACCCGCACCGCGGGACAACGCCGCACCGCATACCGCCACGGCGACGAGCGTCTCGCATACAAAAAGAATACGGCTGGCCTTGGCGATGATGCCCGTCTTCGGCAACTCATATAGCTGCTCACAGAATACCGTGCAAACAAACGCTGCACCGAGAATCGCCAGCGGCAATTCCGATGCAAGACTGCTTGCTGCTGCAACTGCCCCCTGCCCGGCGGCGATCGCGATACGGAATAGATTCAGCACGCCGTCGGCAAGCGACGCCGCGGCGGACAGAAGCAGGAGCGCGGCAGCATCAGGCTTGAAAGCTGCAACCGCTTTTCCCCCGCGCACGAGCAGGTTTGCCGCGGCGGGCAGGATCAGCAGAAACAAGAGCAGCTGCGCCGCCGCGTGTCCCGACGGGTTCACACGCGGGTCGACCCCCGTCGGCAGCGGCAAACCGCAGATGCCGGAGAGCCACAGCAGCATGAGCAAAGCGGCGCTCCCCGCCGCAAGATGCCGCCGTGCCGCAAATGTGCGCCGCATTGCCGCCGCAGTCAGATTTGTCAAGTTCCCCGCCCCCAATGCCTGTTTTCTGCTATTATGCCCACTTCCTGTCGCTTTATTTCCGCGCCGCCGCTTGACTTTTCCGTCGTCTTCTGTTATACTGTTATGGTATCGTCTCGGGGTGTGGCGCAGTTGGTAGCGCGCTTGCTTTGGGAGCATAGACAGTGTTCGCACCGCACGAAAGCGAAAACCGCCGAAAGCCCTTTAACCGTGCGGATTTCGGGCGGTTTGGAAAACAAAAAATAGCGGTCAAAAATGTGTTTGACCACAGATTTGACCACTTACACGACCACAATTTAATAACTATCGGGGTGTAGCGCAGTTGATAGCGCGCCGCATTTGGGAGCGTGTGACCGCCTTGTGAGCCGAACGCCGAAAGCTCGCAAAATCTCCGTTTTTCTCGTGTTTTCTCGCTTTTTTGCCGCCGTGTGTTTCGGCAAAAAACTTTTGACCACAGATTTGACCACTTACGGATTTGACAGAAAAATTGAATATTTTCACCAATCGGGGTGTGGCGCAGCTGGTAGCGCGCGAAGTTTGGGACTTCGATGCCGTCGGTTCGAATCCGGCCACTCCGACCAAAAATCAGCCGGAAATGAGGTTTTTCGCCCCACTTTCGGCTGATTTTCTGCTTATAATCGGCTTTTATCCACCACTTCGGCAAATTCGCCTGACGGCAGAAACGCGACTTGTACCATAGTTACAGCACAAGCCGCTTTCTTTTTTCGGAAGGCTTTTTCTTTGCCTACCGCGACGCAATTTTTGATTATTACAATTCAATCGCATTGATATGTTAAGGAAAATATGGTATAATAAATTAAGCTGACAAAAATTCTTTGCATATTTAAAGAGGTACAAAATGGACGCAACCATGTTAAAAGTAGATGAAGCAATTTTAGAAAGTAATAAAATTATCTGTCGCCAAATCAGTCGCTTAGGAACATCAACGCGAGGTGAAGTTTCTCAAGAAATCTTGGAATCATTGCGCCATTTTGTTGAACATATCATTCTTAAAGAATATGCTAACGGCGATGACATTGAGGATACACATGATAATATAAAATCTGCAGTTAAGTTTGCCAAAAGCCAACCACAATTAATTCACATATCTAGATTTCATCACTTTCTTCAAGTATCATCCTCACATCGCGTACTCAAAGAACAGAATGCAGAGAGACTAATGTTAAAGTACTACGAGTATTTGTTCCGAATCAAAAAATATTTACATGACAAATATTCTATGGTTGTGTTGGAAAACCTAGATCAATTTCCTTTGGATGCCAACGACGAACTGACAGATTACTACACTAAAATTGCTACCGTAGTCGATAGATATAATGCACCAGTTCATGGTGGTTTCCGCTATGACAGATTTTACATCCAAAAAATCAAACCATTTTTTATAAGAAATAAAATATACTACGAAGTTGCCTTTATACCGGCAAATGACAATGCAAGTAAAACCGACAGCATTATTGCCTTTACAGACATGGAAATAACAAGTTACTATGCAGTTAAATTTGCAATAGCTGACAATAGCATTGAGATTTTTGACAAGAGTATGCCAATTCGCATTGTTGTCGATTGGGAAGTTAATATTCGTCCTTGTGAATTGAAAAACTTCAGTAGAATCCTTGACAATTCGAAAAAAGACTATGGTCTAGCAGAGCAACGTAATATTAGCAGATTTCTTACCAAAACAGGTCTCAGCTTATCCGAGGTTATAATGTTCTCTGACGAGGCATTTGCTAAATTGAAAAATCAACTTGTCCCTGCGACAGAAGCCATCCACTTTTTTGATTGTCTTGAAAAATGTCGCAATATTATAAAGCGAAACGCACCTGGAAGCAACATATTGCTATACTTGTTACACCATCTAACTAATCGTGTAATAAAAAAACAATATAAGGATCATTGGCGCTATGATCCTGTTGAGAGCAAATACATACATGTAGGCAAAAACGGTAACCTTTCAAATCTATATTTAGACAACAAATGCATTCCATTTGACGAGATGCCATTTTGTTCAGGCTTGAAAAATCACGTTCCAAGTCTATCGGATTTATTTGATTGTTTTGATGTAAGAGGACGTGAACATGAGCTTTTAGCCTGGGTTGTTCAAAACAATACGGAAAGAGAGAATATTTTATTTACGCCACTTGAAAAAGCAGAAAACGGCAAATATAAACTTGACAACTTCGAAGATGTAGAATACCTAGTCACAACCTATAACAAAAGGTTATACCATTCAGAGAAGCAGCAGCTCCGCAGAATGGTTATTAAATACGACCATCTTTTCATCGAGCATTACAAGGAAGATACTGTATCGATAATTAAAACGATAAAAGGCCTTGCTCAAAAAGGCATCGATAATTACACCAATATGGCAAATTATTGGATGCAAGCGACCAATCAAGTGAATAGCGATGAAAAGAAAGCTGCACTTCGCAATATGTTCTCTTGTTCAAAAGTTGCACTCATATATGGTTCTGCCGGCACCGGAAAATCATATTTAATAAATCATATATCGAATATGTTTGCAAGCAAATCAAGGCTTTACTTAGCTCAAACAAATCCTGCAGTAAACAATATGAGAAGAAAAGTCACCGCATCAGCAAACAGCACCTTTATGACTATATCAAAATTTACAAGCAACAAATATAGTGGAAAAAGTAACTATGATATATTAATAATTGACGAATGTAGCACGGTAAATAATCAAGATATGAGAAAAGTTCTTGAACAAGCAAGTTTTGAGTTGCTCGTATTGGTTGGTGACACTTATCAAATTGAGTCAATTGAATTTGGTAACTGGTTTGATGCGGTACGTTTTTTTCTTCCCAAGACTGCGGTATGTGAACTAACAACCCCGTACAGAAGCGATTCGGAAGCTTTGTTGAATGTGTGGAATGATGTTAGAAAAAATAATGGAGACATATACTATCTTCTTCAAACATATGGGTATTCCTCCGACTTGGACAAATCAATTTTTGCTCCTGCCCAAAAAGGCGAGATTATTTTATGCCTTAATTATGGCGGACTATATGGCATAAACAACATTAACCATTTCCTGCAGGAAAGCAACACTGGCAAAGTAATATGGAGAGGAATACAACGATATAAGGTTGGAGATCCTATTTTATTCAACGATGCATCGGACAAGTTTTTCATTCGTACAGAAGATCAAGTTCCCGTAATATACAATAATATGACAGGGAGAATTGTGGATTTTCTTTTACTCAATGAAGGAAAAGCTAACGAAGGAATACAGTTTGATATCGAGATTGATCGACCTCTTATAGAAATGGACATGAAGGACATGGATTTTACTATAGTAGGTACTGCTGCTAACGGAAACTCCATCATTCGTTTTATTGTAAATAAAAATAAAACCACGGATGAAGATGACGAAGGACCTTCAAAAGCAATCGTTCCTTTTCAAATCGCTTATGCAGTATCTATCCACAAAGCCCAAGGCCTAGAATACAATCGTGTTAAAATCATCATAACTGATGAAATTGACGAACTCATCACCCACAGCATTTTCTATACAGCTATTACACGAGCGAGAGAGTCTTTGAAAATATATTGGACGCAACCAGTGGAAGAAAAGGTATTGGCTCAAATAAAACCACAAGATCATCGAAAAGATGTGGCTCTATTAAAACAAGAAATCAATTAACTAAAACCGCAGAAATGTCTATATTGCTTTCGCTTTTTCTTTGACTACTGCAACGCAATTTTTAAGGGCTGACCGTGATAGTCAGCCCTCGTTTTTTGCGTTTGCCTTGATTTCCGCAATCTCCTTTTTCATCTCCGCAATCAGCACCTTGAGCTTTTCCTCGCACTCCTCCCGCGTAGTAGCGTAGATGTTCTTTGCGATTCGTTTGCCGTTCACGCGCGGGGAGAACCTGCCCTCGTAGAGGTGGTCGTT
>QAKK01000024.1 GCA_003343845.1 Oscillospiraceae bacterium | reverse complement strand
ATCTCAACGGATGCCGACGGGAATGTATACATCTCCGTGAATTATATTATGGGTCGGGGCGGATTCACGCTGAAATCCGCACTGTGCAGAACAGCCAAAGACAGCGTCTACGGACCAACGCCCTATACGGATGGCGAAGCCGCCACGGAGGACAGCTTTACAAAATTCCTGCGCATCCGGATACAAAACGGCACGATAGAGTATATTTCATCCGCGACGACCGTCCATTTCTCCGAAACCGATATGGGCTTCAGAACGTATAAACTCGAGAACATTGTGTGGGAGACGCTGCCCGTTGAAGCCGTGACCGCGCCGGAACTGACCGGAGAAACGGGGTATCTATGGAACGGCGATACGCCGATCAAGATCACAGACGGCATGCTGTATCTGTCAGAGCCGGGCGACCTGTCTTCGGTGTTTACGTCAATCGGAAACACGTCATCAAGCGCACTTGTCTGCACCTACAACTGGACAAAGAGCAACCTGCCGCGGCTGGATCATGTCTGCGTGCTGGACAACCGCCTGTGGGGCTGCCGCTACGGCATGCAGGCGGGCTCAACGGCAGCGGTCAACGAGATCTACTGCTCCAAACTCGGCGACTTCAAAAAATGGAGCACGTTTCAGGGCATTTCCACCGACCCGTGGTATGCGGGCGTCGCAGAGACAGGTCCGTTCACGGGTGCGGTTGCTTACGGCGGGCATCCGATCTTTTTCAAAGAGGACTGCGCCTATGTCATTTCGGGCAGCTATCCCCCGTATTCCGTGACGACGCTGCACATTGCCGGGGTGGCGCAAAGGGCGGCACGCTCGATCTGCGAGGCGGACGGCGCGCTCTACTACAAGAGCCGCTATGCAGTGATGCGCTACACATCCTCCTCCATCGGCAGCGTATCCGACCGTCTCGGGCGCCTGCCGGACGCTGTACGGGCTTGCGCCGGAAGCTACAACGGAAAATACTATCTCTCGCTTGCCGGCGAGATCTACGTCTATGACACCAAGCGCGGCATGTGGTGCGCGGAGGACGCCTGCGGCGCGGTGGATTTTGCAACGGCGGACGGCAAGCTGTACATTGCGGGCGGCTGTGAGGATGCGGACGGCAAATATCCGATCTGCATGTCTGCGCCGGGTATGGCGGCAGAAGCGGACATGCCCTGGAGCTTCACAACGCCGCGCATCGGCTACGGTCTGCCAAACCGGAAATATGTCTCGCGTGTGCTGATCCGCCTCGAAATCGGCGACGCTGCGCTGCCGACCGTGGAGCTTTCCCGCGACGGCGGTACATGGGAGGCGCTTTCCTGCGCGGCGCGTGCGGGTGCGGACGGCGCGCGCACCGGCAGCATCACCATCCCGATCCGCCCGCGGCGATGCGAGAGCTTTCGCATCCGCGTCTCGGGCGTCGGCGCGTATAAGCTGACCGGCATCACGAAATACATGGAGGAAAGCGGACGATGATCTTCGAAAAACCAATCAATCGAACCGGGCGGAATCTGCAGGAGCAGGTACAGGCGCTGTATGACGGCGTGGGCGCACTGGTGGAGCAGCTGAACACCGAGCGCGCGACCCGGGCAACCGGCACGGCATACACGGGAAGCGCGGCGACCGGAACAGCGGCGGTCGGCGACGACATTCTCGGCGGACGCATCTACATTGCCGTGATCGGCGGCGTGCCGGCGCTTGCCGTCCGGTACGAAAACAAAATTGCCGCCCGCGGCGGCGACAATGCGACGGCGGTTTCGCTCAGTGCAACGCTGGCGGCGGGAGCCATGACCTTCTCCGCCTCGGGTACGCTGGACGCGCTGATCGTGATTATATAGGAGGTATAACATGAGCGTAACTATGCAGGATATTCAGAAAAAAATCAAAGACAACGGGCTCGAGGGAAAAGTGCACGCGCGGGATCTCGTGCTCGGCGGGAAAAACCCGGAGCTGTTGAACAGGATCGTTGACAGCAAAATCGGTTGGATGAACGCAAAGTCCGACGCGGAGCGAGGCCTGTACGCCGCGGAGGCTAAAGCGATCCGCGCGTCGCAGGGGTATCAGCTGTCGGATGACGGCAGCCGCGACGTGACAAATGATATGCTCGGCGGCAAAGCGACAGGCGCCGGCGCGATCAGCACCGGAAAAATTGTCTCGCGGAAGACCTCGGGAGACGGTTCTGCGAATGCAGCATTTGAGAATTACCGCGCGACGCTGGAGGCGGCACAGAAAAAGGCACAGGAGGACGCGCTCGGCAAAGTCGCGGCACTGACCGGCGGCTACGGCTCGTCCTCGGCGGCGATGGCGGCGACCGCTGCCGGCGCGGACTATTCCAAGCTGCTTGCCGACAAGGAGCTGGAGCTTGCGGAGACCGAGCGCCAGCGCGCGCTGACCGCCGAGCAGCAGGACTATCAGCGCAGGCTGGAAAAGGCGCAGCTTGCCGCATCGGTCGGCGACTATTCGCTCTATGAGCAGATGGGAATCGACATGACGAAGCTGCGGGAGAAGGAAAAGTCGGAGGCAGAGGCTGCTGCCGCCGCTGCCGCCGAAGCGAGCGCGCAGAAAGAGCGCAGTACCTACGAGCAGCTGCTTGCCGATGCGGAAACCGCTGCAAAATACGGCGATACCTCGCAGCTGCGGGCACTTGGCATCGACACGCGTCAGTATGATTCTAAGTTTGCGGGAAGTGCGACACAGAAAAATACCGGCGGGGCGGGCAGCTCTGCAAAAGCGGTTTCGGCAGATTTTCAGACCGACCCGTCCGCGGCCCTTTATGCAGCGGGGGCGGAGACCTTTAATCAGGCGTATGCGCTGCTTCTTTCGAACGGCTACAGCTCGACGGCGGCAACGACCATCGCCGAGAATTATCTTGCGGAGCTCGACGACATGAAAGAAGCGGACGGAGATGTGAAAAAAGAAGACGAACCCAAGTCGGACGATAAGGAAACGAAGACAATCTCGAATGTTGTGGAGTATCTTATAAAAGGCGGCACCTCGGCGGCGGCTTCGCTCGGTGTGGACGGCAAGGACATCACCAGCGGCAAGGAAGCGGCATATATGTACCTGTACAAGCTTGTCGAGAACGGACTTGACCCAAGTGTGGCTGAAAGCATCGCGGAAAAGTACGGTATATCCGCACCTGCCGACATGCGTGCATAACCGGGCAAAGGAGGAACATGTATGTTTGAAAAAGCAGCAGAAACCTACAAAAAGAAAAATGATATGTACAGCGGCATGTCTCAGAAGGCGGCACAAGCTTATCAGGCAAAAAAACGGGAAGATGATGTGCCGCAGCCGTCGGATGACGACACCGCCGCAAACAATCCTGCAGTGCCGATCAACGCCTATGCCGATGCCGGCGCGGAAATCGAACGGCAGGACGCCGCCGCAAAGGCGGCCGCAGTGCAGGCGACTATGCAGCCGATGGGCTACGGCGGTCTTTCCAAGGCGCTGCGCGACGGCAGTATGCCGAAGAAGAAAAATGCAAAGGTCAAAGAGACCCGCCGCGAGGGTAATCCGAAATACAACGATGACTATGTGCCCGATGTGGACTACCCGAAGTTCCGCCCGTATGACGATGTGGAAAAAGAGCTTGCCGACGTGCAGGCCCGGCGGGACACCGACTTCAATGCACGTTTTCCCGAAGCGGGAGAGCTTGTGCAGAGATCTATCGGCGGCAAGGACACCGACGCAGACCGGCAGCTGCGGGAGCTGGCACAGCAGTATGCAGACGAGAACGCTGCCTACGACGCACGGATCGCGGAACTGAAAAAAGAGGCCAAGGACAGCAAGAACAAGACGGTGCTGCAAAGGCGTGAGCGGGCGGCAAAGCAAATCGTCGATACAGAGCAGACGCGCTTTTCCTCGCCGGAGCTGCGCACGATTGATGAAAAAATCAAAAACGCAGAAGCAGAACTTTCCGCCGCAGAATCAGCACAGATGACTGTGGAAGATGCGGAGAGGGCGCTGCGCGAATATGAGGACGAGCTGCGTGCAAACGGTGTCTCCGAGCAGTATTTTGGCGAGGACAGCCGCTATATCGAGCTGGCGCAGGCGGCTGGCAATGCGAAAAAGTCCGCGACCGCACAGAAGAACACCGCCGATGCAAATCTGTATGCGCTGCGCGGCGCAAAAACGCTGGCGACACTGCCGGAGGCATCGCGAGATGCAATTTTTCAATATGTCGCATGTGACAATACCGGCGTGATAGACACACGCAGCTTCAGCGGCGCGCGCATAGTCGACTTGCAGACCGGGAAGCGCAAATACATTACAAAAGACGAATTTGCTAAAATCCGCGATGCATACGATGCGGCAATCGCAGAGCTGAAAGCAGCCGGTGCTTCGCAAAACGACATCGACCGCATGCTCACAGCCGTTCGCTATTCAGTTGACCGCGTTGCCGCGGCAGGAGATTCGACCGAAACAGCAAAGCAGTCGCTGAAGTATCCAATTACAATGTCAACGGTGTCTGTCATCATGAACCTGTCCAGCGGACTGTTTGCCGGTGTTGGCGAAGCAGCACGCGCTGCCGGCAACATCGGGCGCGCGGACGGCTACGAAAAGCCGATGAACATAAACGACGCGGCACACGCGCCGGTGCGCGCGACAAACGACATCCGTGGGACGATCGCCGAACGCATTGAAGAGGGCAACGGCTTCGGCGGCAAGGTTGGCTCCTTCGCCTATCAGACGCTGATGTCCACGGCGGACAGCGTGGTTGCCTCGGTGCTCGGCAATGTGGGCGGTGCGGCAGCCATCGGTGGCAGCGCCTTTGCCTCCGCCATCGTGGACGCCAAGGAAAGCGGCGTATCAGATGAGCAGGCGCTGATGACCGGTATCTGCGCCGGTATCTTCGAGACGTTGTTCGAGCGGGTCTCCATCGGCAACTTCAACAAGCTGAAGGAGGTTCCGCCTGCGACTTTGCGCGATGTGGCGCTGAATATTATCAAATCCACCGTCGTCAACGCGTCGGAAGAAGGCGCAACCGAAATTGCAAACATTCTGGCGGACACGATCATCAACGGGGATTACTCCGGCTATGCGGAGGCGTACCGATCGTATCTGGCAGCCGGAAAAAACGAAAAAGAAGCCGATCGCCTCGCTAAGCAGGACATGGCAAAGCAGATCGGCATGGCAGCATTCGGCGGTGCTGTGCAGGGCTTCTTCATGGGCGGCATCGGTTCTGCGTGGGGCTACTTCGGCAATCGGGACGCGAACCGTGCGGCAGGCTCTTATTTCGCGGATGAAAACGGCAGGATTAACGCAGAAAACCGAAATGCGCTGATCGTCGAGGGGCTTGCCAGCGAAAACGAGGAGATCCGCGCCTATGCCGGAACGCTGGAGGACAAGCGCACGATGAGCCAGGCAGAGGCGGGACAGCTCTATCGGATGCTCGCAGCGGAATCGCAGGGGAACTACAACGAAGTCAAGGCGCAGACGGAAAGCGAAGAGGAACAAGCCGTTTCCGCTGAAACGAATACAGATGCGCAGCAGAATGAGCCGCGCACCGAAACGCCAGATTTCTCCGACCGCAGCCTGGACGAGCCGATCTCGGAGGCGGAGTTCCGGGCTGCATATGCGGCGCGCATCGAGCGTGAAGCAGCGGCGGAGCGGGCGAAGGCACAGACGGACACGGTGCTCGGCAATATGCTTTCCGGCGATCTGACCAACGACCGTGCGGACGAGATCGCAAAATCCCAATCGCTTGCGACTGCCTTTGAGGCGCTGACCGGCGAGAAGCTGACCGGCACACTCGCCGAAAAGCGCAAACAGCTGAAAGCCATGCAGACCTTTGCGACGGAGAAGCTGCGCGACGCCCGCGCCGACGCGCGTATGACGGCGCTGAAGACCGCGGACACGCGCGAAAAGATGCGTGCTGCGGTCGGCACCGCCGGGCAGGCTGTCTATGATGCGGGCTATGACGCAGGCGTTGCCGAATACAAGCTGCGCGGATTTGCAGGGGACTCCCTGCTCTCGCCGTCCGAGCTTTACAACGCCAACTTCGGCGCGTATTACAGACAGGGGTATCAGGGAAACGCCTTTGACTTTATGGACAATGCTGCAATCGGCGAGGCGGATGCGCGGCGCATCTACGAAGCGGGGCAGCGCGACGCCAAAGCGGACACCTATCTGAACGCGACCGAGCGCAGTGCGTTTGAACACGGGGCTTCCGCCGAGGAAGGTGCGACGGCAAAACGGCTCTCGCAGACGCTCGGCAAGGAGATCCTGTTCATCGATGCGGACGCGGATTTCCACGGCTGCACCATTGACGGAGTGATCTACCTCGGGGCAAAGTCCGACCGGAGCGTTCTCGCCACGGTGGCGCATGAATACACGCATCTGCTGGAGGGCAAGGGGCTGTACGACAAGCTGCGCGATTTTGTTTTCGACACGCTTACCGAAGAGGGTGCGACGGAGGAAGATCTTCGCGCGGCGAAGCGCGCCGAGCATGAGCTCTATGCCGGGCTTGACGACGCGCAGATCGACCGCGAGATCGTTGCCGAGTTTGTCGAGACGCGGCTGCTGACCGACGAGCAGGTCATGCGCGAGGTCGTCCGCCGTGAGGGCAAGTCCTTTGCCCGCCGTCTGCTGGACACGCTGCGCGGGCTGATTGAAAAAATAAAAGCCGCTCTGCACATCGGTGATGCCGATGCAGAGCAGCTGCGGGTGCTCGAGCGCGGGCGGGACATTCTTGCGGAGGTCATCCGGAGCGAGGAGGCTGCGACAAATGCGGGTGCGGTTACTTTTTCCATGGTTGGCAAAAACAAAAACGGCATCGAGGTCTATGAGACCAGCGATGCTGTGAAAAAACTTTCTTACAACGAGCGAAAAGCATTGTTCCTTGAGGTGATGAAAAATCAGTATAGAGGGCGCACGGCGCGATTCGTTCGCAACGGGCATACTTATTATGCACTGTTTTCCGACGGTGACATGCGCAAAAACATTTACGGCGACAAGCGCTCGGACACGCGCGGCTGGAAAGCCAAGATTACAGCCGGCGCGGATGGTGACATATTTAACCTTGTTGAAAATGCCGCCTATAACGGCAGCATGGCGGAATCCGGAAAAAACAACTCTGCGCATCGCAGCGTTCATCATTGGGATTATTTCATCAAAACCGTCCAGATTGATGGAAGGCTGTATGACCTGACCGCCAATGTGCGAAAAACAGATTCCGGTGAATTTGTCTACTTTCTGCAGTTCAACGAAAATAAAAAAACAGAAGCGGCGCCGTTACTTAGAGCGACTAATGGCTCATTCAATCGAATGCTCACCGCTTCTGATGACACCAGTCTATCACAGGATTCACCGGATGTCAATAGTCATTCTATGCAAAATTCAAAAAATGATGCAGACATCGACGGTTTTTCTGTCGGCGGCGTCAACGCGAAGACGGCGGAAGTCGGGCGGCTGGCGGATGCGGAGCGCATGGAACAAGGGGGTGCGGACAGCGAGACGGTGCGCCGGGAGACCGGCTGGTATCGCGGCTACGACGGCAAGTGGCGCTTCGAGATCGACGATAGCAAGATGCACTTCATCAATCACCGCGAGGAATCGCGGCGCACCTGGAAGCTGGATGAGCTGATCCGGCACGACGCGCTCTTTGCCGCCTACCCGGAGCTGCGCGACTACACCGTGCTGAACTTCGGCATTTCGGATGACGTCGAGGCTGCCTTTTATCCGGGGCTGAACCGCATTACGCTTGACCCGCGGCTGAGCCGTGCGGAAAAGCGCGCCGCGCTGATTCATGAGATCCAGCACGCGATCCAGCTGATCGAGGGCTTCTCGGTCGGGGCGACCACGGACTACTGGCGGGGCAGCCTGAAGACCGCCGAGGAAAAACAGCTTGAACTCCGCTTGCGGGACTTTGCCGCCCCGGACATTTTCTTTGAGGCGGACATGCGCAAGCTGCTTGAGGGAACGCCGACAGCCGAACGGGATGCGGCACAAATGGCGTTGGAGAAACACTACGGCGAGGCACCTGTCCGCGAATATGTCGACCTCTACAACCGCCTCCGTGACCTGCGGGCAGAGCGAGAGCAGGATGCGGAGCGCGCCTACCGGAACACGGCGGGCGAGATTGAGGCGGTGGACGTTGCCAATCGCCTCGGCCTATCGGAAAGGCAGCGCGCGGAGACTCGCCCGGACATCGACCGCGAGGAGGTGCGGTTCTCCCAAAGCGCCGGATGGCATCATGCGGAATACGACCCGGAAACCGCAGGCATCAAAGAGCAGCTGGAGCACAGCGCGGAAACGCTGAATGCTATGCGCACGGTAACCTCCGTTGAAGTTCCGCAGAGCTTTACAAGCAAATCTGAAGCGGTAAAATGGGCAATCGAAACCTTGAAGCGCACCGGGTATCAGGTTGACCGTCAAGGCTACGGGGTGATTCGCTTCAACGCAAAAGACATCAATCGTGGGGCGAATTATGCAGATACATCTGCGGAGAAGGCGGCGCTGGCGGCGCTTCCGGCTGTTTTGAAAAAAGGCATCGAGATCGGCGGACACGCCAACCACAAGGCGCGCGAAAAGCAAACCGTTACATTTGCGGCGCCGGTCGAACTGAACGGCATTCGCGGCAACATGGCGGTCGTTGTGAACAAGCGCGGCGATCATTATTACGCGCACAGAATCGTTCTCCCGGACGGAAAGGCATTTGTTTTTTCAGAAAAAAACAATGCAACACGAGAACCGTCCCGGGGAGTGACCGTTTCCGGTTCTCTTGCCGAGACCACAAGTGTTGCATCTAAAGACAGTATATCCAATTCTGCCGAAAATGTCAACACTATTTTGAAAAACGATGCCGGAACGGATGAAGACATCCGCTTCTCGGTCGGCGATGGGAATGCGGACGCCGACACCGATACCGAAGTGTCGGACACGGACAAGCGGTTTGCGCCGGTGGAAAGTGCAATCAAACTGCTGAAGGGCGGTGCGGATTTTTGGCGCACGCTGCGTGAGACCGGCACACAGCCGAACCAGATTGCGCTGCGCATGGCGACAAGCGGCGAAAGCGATACGGCGATCCGCGAAGTGACCGGATTGTATCGGGACGCGCTCGGCGTGTGGACCTACGATAAGGCGTGGTTCGACGCGCACGTCCCGGACATTGCCGACACCCGTGAACTGCGCGCCGGGTACAGACTCGGCGCCGTGGACGAGCAGATGCTCGGACTTGCGCCGGAAGAGGTGAAAGCCTCACGCCGCCGCCTGCTGGACAGCGCAAAGCTGCCGGACGACGCCGACGCGGCGCGCGTGCGGCAGACGGCAGCAAACCTGCACCGCGGTCTGCGGCCGACGGCAGCCGAGTTTGCCGAAGACCGAAAGACCGCCGCGGCGAAAGAGGCGGCACGGCTGATTACGGCGGAAAAAGTACCGTCCGCGGACGCGGCGATCCGCACCGGCGCACTGCTCGCCGACATTGCCGATGTGCTGGAAAAGAAAAAGGTGCGCGCCGAGACCATCACAAGACTGACCGCGCAGGTGCGCGGCGAGAACGGTGCCTGGGAGACCGACAACGCCGCCATGACGAAGATCATCCGTGCGGGCAGCAAACAGCTGGATGTGCAGGACTTCACGGATTTTCTCTTTGAAAATGCCAAGGAACTGACGGAGAGCAGCTACAACAGCCAGTACGGGCACAGGGAGACCTATGCGCTGGACAAGCTCGGTGTGCAGATTCAGCATCCGATCGTGGACATCGCAAAATACGGGACAAAGCCGTCCGAGCTGATCGCCAACGAGCGGGAGCAGGAGGAGCTGAAGCGGTATATCGAAAACGGATACGCGCACGCTGTACACCCAACGACAGCCGAACGCGCGGATGCGCGCGATGTGGCGGCGGGCATCCGTACCCTCGGGCAGATCTCGCAGGACAGCCGTCGCGAGGTGGTACTCGACCTTGTGTACGCAAACCTTGCGCGGCGCGGTCTGCGCGACAACGGCATCGAGACTTTCTATATGGTGCAGAAGCAGCGCTATGCCGAGGAGCTGGCGCAGAACATCTTCAAGATGTCGATTGAGCCGGGCAAAAAAGCGGTGCAGCAGTGGCGGCTGACGGCAAACACGGCGCTGCGCAACAACCGCATGGTCTTCGGCGAGGAGGTCGGGCGCTATCTCAATGAGACAATCTTTGAGAAGGTGGTCGAGAACGAGGCGGAGCGCCAGCGGTTCATGCAGCGGGAGATCGACAAGATCCGTAAGCTGAAGCTGACAAAGCTGGAAAGTCAGGCGGTGCAGATGCTTGCCGAGGACACGAAGGAATCCCGCCTTGCGTTCTACGAGCTGTTAAAGGGCAAGGGCAAGAACCTCGACGTGGAGAAGTGCCGCGCGGCGGTGACGGTCTTCCGTGAGTGCTACAACCTGTACTATGATGCGATCAATGAGTTTCTTGTGATGCACGGGTACAAGCCGATCGGCTTCCAGAAGAATTACATGCCGCGTCTGCAAAAGGAGGCTGATGTCTCGGCGCTGCGGGAGCGCCTGAACGCGCTCGGCATCGAGACCGAGGAGGTGACCGAGCTGCCCGCCGAGATCGCAGGGCGCACGGAGACGTTCAAGCCGGGCAAGAAGTACAATCCGTTCTTCGAGCACCGCACATCGAAGGAAAACAAAAATGTGCAGTATGACGCGCTCGGCGGCTTTGACAGCTACATCACCTACCTGTCCGAGGTGCTGTATCACACCGACGACATTCAGAAACTGCGGACGCTGGCGGGCGCGCTGCGTGAACGGTATGCTTCGGGCGCTGTGTCGAAGAACATTGCCGAGCTGAAGGAGCAGCTGTACAGCCCCGACCCGGACAAGAGTTTTGCGGACATCGAAGCGAAGCTGACCGCGGCTTACGACGAGGTCAAGCTCAACAACTATTTCGGCACCTATGCGACCTGGCTGGACGACTACACAAACAACATCGCGGGCAAGCAGTCGAGAGCAGACCGAGAAATGGAGGCACTTTTTGGGCGTCGGGTATTGAACCTTGGGAAAAAACTGAACAATATTTATGTTTCGGCGGTCATCAGCGGCAACATATCCAGCGCACTCAAGCAGGGCGTGCAAATACCCTTTGCAACCATTGAATGTGGACGCCTGAATATGGTACGCGCGCTGATTGACATGCTGCCTGGCAACAACCGTTTGAATAAGGCTGCCGAGTTCGACAAGAAGTCGGTCTTCCTTGCCGGCAAGCGCGGTGTGGACTATGCGTCTGAACTCGCCTTACGAGAGAAAGGAAGAGCGCTCGGCGGATATTTCTTCGAAAAAACAGATATTTTTGTTACCCGTCTGATTCTGCGCGCGAAGTTTTTTGAGGTCATACATTCGAATCCGAGTATCAGCTTTGACGAGGCTGTACGAGAAGCGGATCGGTATATTTCCGCGATGGTCGGCAACCGCATGAAGGGGTCGAAGCCGGTGCTGTTCAACGCAAAAAATGTGATTTATCGGACAGCAACCGTTTTTCAGCTCGAAAATTTGAACATTGTTGAGTACGCCATCCATGACATCCCGGAAAAGTATCGGCAATACGGAAAAATACACGGTGTATTTCGTATGCGCGTGAAGATTCTCCGAGACTTGCTTTCCGCATTGGTTGAAGTATTCCTTTGGAATCGGCTTTCCCAAATGATACTCGGGCAGACGCCGGTTCCCGGCGATATGATCGGCATTCTTGCAGATAGCCTCGGCGCCGGTTGGAATCTCACAGGCAACGAATACTTGCTGTCGCTTATCGATGACCTTCTCGATGCGATTGCAGGCAAACGAACGCTCGGTACAGAGGACAGGCGCGCAAACGGAAAGTTTAATGGGTGGGAGGCGCTAAACCAAGCGAAAAGCGATATTCTGGATGACATCCCGATTGCAAGCAATGTTTCTTCCATGCTCGGGTGGTCGGACGGGAAGCTGGCATTGCCGAAGCTCGGCACGCCGGGCAAAGTGCTTGACGATGCAAAGAACGGCGACTTCAACGCGAAAAAAATTAAGGGGTATCTATTTCAGGATGCCGCACAATGGTTTCCCGGCGGCACACAGCTCAACAAAAGCAAGCGCGGCATTGAGCTGATTGCCGACAAGGGCATGTATTCGAGCAGCGGCAAGCTGATGTTTGCATCCGACATGAATCTGTGGGACTGCATCCGCGCGGTGCTGTTCGGTCCGACGGCAAACGAGGAATACCGCGAGAGCTTCTTCGGCGGACGGTATCTCTCGGCGGAGGAAACCGCGCTGTGGCAGCAGATGCGCGAGGCGGGCGGCAAGCCGAAGGAGAGCTTCGACGCCTTGCAGGATGTGTACAACGCAGGCAAGACGGTCAAAGACTCCTATGCCGAAAAGCTGAGGATCGCCGAGGATGCAGTTTCTGAAGACTTGCCGAAGGAACAGAAACGGGAAAAAGAGCAAGAATACAGCGAATTGCGGGAAGAAGCATCGGCAGCCTCCAAGGCGGCGAAGGTTGAGAAAATCGACAACCTGCCCTTGAATGGGCGGCTCAAGGCACTCATTCTATACGGCGATGTGGCATCTGAAAACGAAAAGGCGGTCATGGACGCGCTCGAAGTCACATTGCAGGTCGATCACATGAAGGTCTACCGCTTCATGAGCGGGTTTGTGCTGCAAGAGAAGGTCGCCGACAAGCGCGAATATCTGAAGCACGACCTGATTCTCACCGACGCGGAAAAGGCGACGGTCTACTACCATTACTTCGCGAACGACGACGCGCAGGACTTCATCGACGAGCTGCGGCGGCGCGGCGGCAAGGACGCAGACATTTACAAGGTGCTTGCGGCATCCTATGGCCGGGAGGAGGAGAAAATCACGAGCGCAGACCGCGCGACGGCGATCACAGACAGCTCGCTTCCCGCTTCGGCGAAGGAGGAGGCGATGTACGAGCTGATCTCGGACGAGCTGCACGACAAGTACACCGCCGTGCAGGATGCGGGCGGCAGCGTGGATGAATTCCTTGCGGCATACGCGGCGACGCACGGCATCACATCAGACAAGGACAGAGCGGGCAACACGGTCGCGCTTTCCAAGGCAAGGAAGATGAAGAAGGCGATCGACGCCGCCGCTCCGGACGCGCCGAAGAAGGTACGCCGCGCGCTGTACAGCGCGTTCGGCGTGAGCAAATCGGTGTGGTATTAAGATAAACCTATGGGCAGGGGTGTCCCTGCCCATAAAACCGTACACGAATCGTACACGAATTTTCTGAAAATTTGTATTTTTGCGGTTGCGCGTGCAGACACGAGAGACGCGAAAAAGCGCATGGTTGTGCTGTTTTTTAAGAGGCGTAGAAAATTCGTGAAATGCGGCGAAACGGGGGTGATAGTTCCACCCGCTCCCACCAGAAAAAGCACTTGCAAAGCAAGTGCTTTTTTCAACGAAATTCGTTCCTTGGAACGAGTGAAATATCTTCGATGTGAAATAACACTGCAAAGGAAAACAGACTGCGATTCGTGCAAGAAAACCGCAAACCAGCCTCGCAGGGGCATCCCTGCGAGGCTGGTTTTATTTTTCTTTCGGCAGAATGACCGTGAAGGTCGAGCCCTTGCCGGGGGCGCTGGCAAGCGTCACGCTGCCGCCCATGTATTCGACGGCATGCTTGACGATGGAGAGCCCGAGCCCGGTGCCGCCGGTCTCTCTGGAATGGCTCTTGTCCACGCGGTAGAACCGCTCAAACACGCGGCTCTGCGCTTCCTTCGGGATGCCGATGCCCGTGTCCGCGACCGTGAGCACGGCGACCTTGCCGGTGTCGCGCACGGTCACGGTGACGCTGCCGCCCTCCACGTTGTATTTGACGGCGTTGGTACACAGATTCGACAGGATCTCCCGCAACAGCTGCGGGACGCCGCGAACCACGACCGGCGCGCCGCCGAGCGTGACCGCGACGCGCTTCTGCTCGGCAAGCGGCGAGAGCGCGGCGATCTCCGCCTTGGCAAGCGTGTACAGATCAACATCCTCGCTCGGCATCTCGCCGTGCTCATCCAGCCGCGACAGGCGGATGATGTCCTCGATCAGCGCAACAAGGCGCTGCGCCTCGGCGCGGATGCGCCCGACAAACTGCGGTACGTCCTCCGGCTTGACAAGCCCGTTTTCGAGCAGCTCCGCGCTGCCGAGGATCGACTGAAGCGGCGTTTTCAGTTCGTGCGAGACATTGGCGGTGAACTCGCGTCTGCGGCTCTCGGCAAAGACCTTGTCGGTGACGTCGACGATGAGCAGCGCCGCGCCGACCGTGCTGCCCTCTGCTGTGATGCGGCTGATGTTCAGCTCATAGACCTTGCCGTCCCGCTCAATGCGCAGCTCGCTGTGCCCGTTTGCAAAGGCATCGCGGATCGCGCTGTCGATCTCATGTGTGCGGTCAACCGCGAGAAAATCGTCGCCGAGGCAGTTCTCGTCGGTCGAAAGGAAGTCGGCAGCTGCCGCATTGACGCTGAGGATCGTGCCCTTTTTATCGAGCAGGACCAGTCCCTCCTTCATATTGCGGACGACCGAGGAAAACTCGTTTTGTCTGCGGCGCAGCTCGGTGACCTGCTCATCAATCTGCCGCCGCTGCATCTCAATGTGCGTCAGCAGCGGGGACAGCTCATCATAAACGTTGTTGTCGAGCGGATGCTCGAGGTCGAGCGTGTTCATCGGCTCGACGATCTTTTTCGACACGCGCTTTGCCAGCACTGCCGAAAGGATCATTGCCGCCGCAAGCACAATGCAAATCGGCTGGAGCATGCCGACCACCAGCGACGGCACCGTCGCATGGCTGACCGAAATGCGCAGCACATTGCCGTCCGAAAGCCGCTTTGCGCAGTAGATCGTGCGCTCCAGCAGCGTTGCCGAGGTGCGCACGCTCTCGCCGTAGCCGGTTGCCAGCGCGTCGCGGATCTCGGCACGCGAAGCGTGATTCTCGAGCGTATCCGCGTTTTTGTCCGAATCGTACAACACCGTGCCGTCCGCGCCGACCAGGGTCAGGCGGCAGTTTTCATCCGCGAGCGCCTGCAGATACGCCGTGCCGCCGGTCTCCACTGCACCAGCCGCCAACGTTAGCTCATCGCGCACCTGATTCTTCTGCACGGCGGTGAAATAATCGTACAGCGCACCCATGATCAGAACGACCGAGGCGAGCAGCACAACCGCTGCCGCAAGCAAAACCGATCGGAATATCTTTTTCGTCATTGCAAACTCCTATCCTGCCTGTCACACCTGCGCATCCGCGGGCAGCAGCTTGTAGCCGACACCGCGGACCGTCTCGATCCGATCGCCGTATGTACCGAGCTTCTGCCGGAGCGTGCGGATATGCATGTCCACCGTGCGGGTCTCGCCGACGAAGCTCTCCCCCCACACCTCCGAAAACAGGCGGTCGCGGGTGAATACCGTCCCGGGATTCTGCAAAAACAGGCAAAGCAGTTCAAACTCCTTGTAGGTGAGGGTGACCGGAGCGCCGTCCGCCGTAACCGTGCGTGCGGTCGGGTCCACAGAGAGCCCGCCCTGCCGCAAGATCTGCGGCTTGTCGTCCGCATGGCAGCGGCGCAGGACGGCGCGCACACGCGAGACCATCTCCATCATGCCGAACGGCTTTGTGAGATAGTCGTCCGCGCCGAGATCGAGGCTCTGCACCTTGTCATACTCCATGCCCTTGGCAGTCGCCATGATGACCGGAATATCGCAGGTCGCCGGCGCGGCTTTCAGCCGCTTTAAGATCTCCACGCCGTCCTCGCCGGGCAGCATCACGTCCAGGATCACGAGCGAAGGCTTCTCCTTTGCAAGTGCCTCAAAAAATGCTGCGCCGTCCGCAAAGCCGCGCGCCGCAAAGCCGGTGGATTTCAGCGTATAGATCTCGATCTCGCGGATGCCCGCGTCATCCTCCACGCAAAAAATCGTTGCCACGGTCCTTCCCCCCTTTTCGTTTCAGACTTCTTCGTTCTTGTGCACGCCGGTGACAGAGAAGACCACCCACTCTGCGATGTTGACCGCGTGGTCGCCGATGCGCTCAAAATACTTTGCGATCATCAAAAGGTCCAGCGCATATTCGCCGTCCTCGGGCTTATCCGCGATCATGCGGATCAGCGAGGACTTGACCTTTAAGAAATAGTCATCCACCACGTCGTCGTGCTTCATCGCCGCCTCGGCGATCGAAAGATCACACTTGACATAAGCATCCACGCTCTCGGTGACCATCCTGATAGTCGCCTCCGCCATCTTGCCGATGTCGGCGCAGTCGGCAGTGCTTCTGCCGCCGAGGAATCGGACGATCTCGGCAATGTCGGACGCCTGGTCGCCGATACGCTCCATGTCCGTGATCATTTTCAGCGCGGCGGAAATCTGCCGCAGGTCGCGCGCCACAGGCTGCTGCTGCAAAAGGAGCTTCAGGCAGAGCGCCTCAATGCTGTGCTCCATGCGGTCGATCTCGCCGTCCAGCGGCGCAACTTTCTCCGCGATCGCCACATCGCCCGTGGTGATGGATTTTGCCGCGAGGGCGATAACCTCTTCGCAAAGCGCGCCCATCTGCGTCAGTTCGCGGCTGAGCAGCGCAAGCTGTTCGTCGAATTTGCTTCTCATTATCCGAACCTCCCCGTGATGTAATCCTCCGTCCGCTTGTCGCGCGGCTGTTCAAACATGCGCTCGGTGCTGCCGTACTCGACGAGATCGCCGAGCAGGAAAAACGCCGTGTTGTCCGAGATACGCACCGCCTGCTGCATGTTGTGTGTGACGATAATTATAGTATACTTGTTTTTGAGCTCCATTGCAAGCTCTTCTATCTTGGATGTGGAAATCGGGTCAAGTGCGCTCGTCGGCTCGTCCATCAGCAGCACATTCGGCTCGACGGCAAGGGCGCGCGCGATGCAGAGGCGCTGCTGCTGACCGCCCGAGAGACCGAGCGCCGACTTCTTCAATCTGTCCTTGACCTCGTCCCAGATCGCCGCGCCGCGCAGCGAGCGCTCCACAATGTCGTCGAGCTTTGCCTTGGACGTGACACCGTGCGTGCGCGGACCGTAGGCAACATTGTCGTAGATGCTCATCGGAAACGGATTCGGCTTCTGGAACACCATGCCGACCTCGCGGCGCAGCTCGCACACATCGGTCGAGGGTGCATAGACGTCGATGCCGTTGTAGTTGACCGTGCCGGTGATCTTCACGCCCGGGATCAGGTCGTTCATGCGGTTGAGCGTTTTCAGAAACGTGGATTTGCCGCAGCCGGACGGTCCGATCAGCGCCGTAATGCTGTGCGGTTCGATCTCGATGTTGATATTCTTCAGCGCCTGCGAGCTGCCGTACCACAGGCACAGGTCTTCTACCGTAATGATACTCATATATTTCTCCGTTTCTTGAAATATCTGCCGACCAGCGTGGCGGCAAGGTTGATGAGAACAGTCAGGATCATGAGGATCGCCGCGATGGCGAAAGCGACATCAAACTCGCCCTCTTCCTTGGCGTAGACATAGAGGGCGACGGTCAGGGTCGCGCCCGCGCTGCCGAGTCCGTCAAAGAAGTTGTACAGCGTGTGGGCAAATCCCGCCGTAAAGAGCAGTGCCGCGCTTTCGCCGAGGATCCTGCCGACAGACAGGATGCAGCCGGTGATCACGCCGTCCACGCAGCCGGGCAGAACCACCGTGCGGATCACGCGCCACTTCCCCGCCCCAAGCCCGAACGCGCCCTCACGATAGCTCTGCGGGACGGTCTTGAGGCTCTCCTCGGTGGTGCGCATGACGGTGGGCAGGTTCATGATGACCAGCGTCAGCGCGCCCGCAAGCAGCGAGGTCTTCATCGAGAAGAACTGGCAGAAGATCAGCATACCGACAAGACCGTAGATGATGGAGGGAATGCCGGACAGCGTCTCTGCCGCGTATTCAATGACGGCGACGAGCTTTTTATTCTGCGCATACTCAGTGAGGTAGATTGCCGCGCCCACGCCGAGCGGCAGGACGATGCAGAGCGTCGCGATGACGATGTACACCGTGCTTAAAATATCCGGCAGGATGCCGATGCGGTCGGTGAGGTAACTGGGGGCTGTGGAGAGCAGCTCCCAGGTGATGTTCGGCAGCCCGCGCACCAGGACATAAACAATGAGAAACAGGACCAGTGCACAGGTCAGAAACGCCGCAAGACCCATCAGCGTGCGCATCGTACCGACGTACAGCCGACGCCGGAGAGAGAGTTTGCTTTTTTTCATGTCAATGCTCCTTATCGCGCTTCAGAAAGAAGTTGAGCGTAGCGTTGATCAGCATAATGAACAGGAACAGCACCAGCGCGATCGAAAACAGCGCCTGCCGCTGCAACCCGCTCGAATAGGACATTTCGCTGGCAACCGCTGTGGTGAGAAAACGGACGCTCTGAAAGAGCGAATCCGGCATGTTCGGCACGTTGCCGGACACCATCATCACCGCCATCGCCTCGCCGATGGCACGGCCGACACCGAGGACGACTGCCGCGGCGATGCCGCTCTTGGCGGCTGGCACCGATACGCGGAAGTAGGTCTCCACCGGCGTTGCACCGAGCGCAAGAGAGGCATCCTCATACTCGCGCGGCACGGCTTCCAGCGCCGTGAGCGACACCTTGACGATGGAGGGCAGAATCATAATTGCCAGCACAATGATTGCACAGAGGAGGCTGGCGCCGTCCGGAATGTCAAACAGCTTCCGGATGGCGGGAACCAGCACAAGCATACCGACCAGACCGTAGACCACCGACGGAATACCCGCAAGCAGGCTGACCGCGCCCTCGACAATCGCGCGCACGCGCGGCTTTGCCACCTTGGCAAGCCAGACGGCGGTGAAAAAGCCGACCGGCACGCCGATGAGGATCGCGCCCGCCGTGCCGTAAACGCTGGTGAGAATGAACGGCAGGATGCCGTATTTCGGCTCTGCCGCGGTGGATGCCCATTCCCTGCCGAACAGGAACTTCACAAGCCCGATCTCGCGGATGGCGGGGATGCCCGCGATCACGAGGTAGACCGTGATGAGCAGAACGCACGCGACCGTGACGAGACCGAGAAGCAGGAATATGCCGTGAATGACATCCTCAAAGATCTTTTTGTTTTTCATATAAAACGCCTTTCTGCATGGGGAAAGGCGAACCCGTATGAGTTCGCCACTGCTTATCTAAAAATACTTTGCATAGAAAGGTTAAAACCGAAATCTGTAGAAAAGACGGCTGCGCCGGCTTTTTTACTCCTTAAAGGGCGGCGCGGCTGAGCGCACGCGAGTGAACGCCCTTGCCCCAGCCGAAAGCCTTGGCTTTCGGCTGATTCAGAGGAAGACTTATGATGAAAGTTTCGGTAATGGCTGTTTTGGGCAGCGACCTCAGTGAACCGCAACCGCGCCCGCCTTGGCGATGAGCGGTGCAGCCTCGCTCGAAGTTGCGTAGTCGAAGAACTTCTGCGCCGCATCCGAGAGCTTTACACCGGTCTTGGTGACCAGGACGAACGGACGCTGGATCACATAGCTGCCGTCCTTGACGGTATCCTCGGTGGGCGTTACGCCGCCGACCTTCAGTGCCTTGACGCTGTCCTTGATAGATGCAAGCGATGCATAGCCGATGGCGTTCGGGTTGCCGGCAACCGTGGTGATGACGTCGCCCGTGCTGGTCAGCTCCTGACGGTACTTGCAGGCGTCCTTGGTGTCCGTGATCGACTCAAAGCCGTCGCGCGTGCCGCTTCCCGCCTCACGGCCGATCAGGACGATCTCGCCGTCCGCGCCGCCGACATCCTTCCAGTTGGTAATCTCACCGGTGTAGATCTTGGCAATCGTCGCGGTGTCGAGGTCATCGACCGGGTTTGCAGGGTTGACGATGATGGCAATGCCGTCGAGTGCCAGGATCGTCTCGGTCAGACCGCTCTGCTTCTCGGCATCCTTCAGCGCACGGCTGGAAAGACCGATGTCGCAGCGTCCCTCGGAAACTGCCGTAATACCCGAACCCGAGCCGGTGGGATTGTAAGTAAAGGTGATGCCCTTGTGATCTGCCTGGAACTGCTCACCCAGTGCGCCGATGACCTTCTGCATCGAGGTGGAACCGTCGGTCGAAACCGTGCCGCTGTTGCTCTTGCCGCAGGAGGCGAGAACCGTCAGCGCAAGCAGCGCTGCAAGTGCAATACGCAAAATCTTTTTCATTGTTTTTTATCTCCTTATTCGTTGTTACGCCTTAATAATATATCCCGATTGTAAAATGCAAAACCGCAGCATTGTAAAATCCATGTAAAACGCGCATGCGGAACCGTTCAATCGCGGCGCCGACGCGCCGCATGCAGGCTGTGAAACCGTAAAAAAGCGGCTGCCGCTTGGAAAAAGGACCTATGCTTCACAAAAGCCGTCGGTTTCCGCATTTTTCTTGCGGCTTTTCTCTTCCATTTTGCCGCACAATGTATTATAATGTAGATAGAATGTGTCCGCCGCGCGGACGCCGAAGAAAGTACAGGTTCTCATGATACCCGAAACAAAAATCCTTGCCCTGCTTGCACGTTACGGCGGCGATATCCTGTCCGCCGCAGCGATGCGCACGCAGGAAAACTATACCCAGCACGGCACGACCAGCGTTTATCTGCACTGCGTCAACGTCGCGTATGTCAGCGTACAGCTCGCGCTGTTTTTGCGGCTGCATGTCAACTACCGCGCGCTGGTGCGCGGTGCGCTGCTGCACGACTATTTTCTCTACGACTGGCATGTGCCGAGCGAAACGCACCGCGGGCACGGCTTCACCCATGCGCACACGGCGCTGCGCAATGCCTCGCGCGACTTCACGCTGAACGCGGTGGAGCGCGATGTGATCGCGCGGCACATGTTTCCGCTCAATCTCACGCCGCCGCGCTACCGCGAGAGCGTGCTCGTCTGCCTCGCAGACAAATTCTGCGCCGTCACCGAGACGCTGCGTCTGCCCATCCCCGGCGCGGATGTCCGGCGGTTCTGCCGCAGATATCCGATCCGTCCGACAGATCACCGAAAAGGAGAATGCGAAAATGAAGGTTCTGGTTCTCAGCTGCAACACAGGTGAAGGGCACAACAGTGCCGCCCGCGCCGTGCGCGAGGAGTTCTGCCGCCGCGGCACACCCTGCGACATGGTGGACGCGCTCGGCATCGTCGGCGCACCGAACTCGCGTGCCGCCTCCGCCGCCTACGGCTCAATCATCACACACACGCCGCGGCTTTTCGGCGCGATCTACCGTGCGGGCGAGCTGTACAATTCCACCGGCATCCAATCCCCGGTCTACTATGCCAACGCCGCGCATGCGAAAAAGCTCGGCGCTTTCATCGAAGCGGGCGGCTACACGCACGTCGTCGCCACGCACCTCTTCCCGATGGAGACAATGACCCGGATGCGCCGTGCAGGCACGCTGCATGTTCCTGCCTACGGCGTGCTGACCGATTACACGCGCATTCCGTTCTGGGACGAGACCGATCTTGACGCCTGGTTCCTCCCGCACAGCGAAGTCAAAACCGACTGCATCCATGCGGGCATGCCGTCCGAGCGGCTTTATGTGACCGGGCTGCCGGTCTCGGCACGCTTCTCTGTGCCAATGACCAAAGCCGAGGCACGCGCGGCGCTCGGCATCGACGCGGGCGCACGAAACATCCTCATTATGACCGGCGGCGTCGGCTGCGGCAACGCGCCGCGCCTGGTCGACGCGCTGCTCCGTGAGATTCCCGCAGACGTGACGCTGACCGTCCTTGCCGGACGTAACGCCGAGATGAAGCGCGAGCTGGACGCACGCTATGCCGCAGGCGGCAGAGTCACTGCCCTGCCGTTCACCGACCGGGTCGATCTTTGGATGCACGCATCCGATATGGTCATCACCAAGCCCGGCGGCATCTCCACCACCGAGGCGGCGGCAAGCCGCACGCCGCTGATCCACACCGAGGCGATCCCCGGGTGCGAGACCAAAAATGCCGAGCTGTTTGAACGCCTCGGCATGTCGATGTGGGCAAAGAGCGAAAATGACGCGGCGCGCTGCGCAGCCCTGCTGCTCGACGACCCCGCGCGCGCCGAACGCATGACCGCCGCACAGGCGGCGAACATCGACCCGCACGGCGCTGCCAATGTCGCGGATCTTATGGAGCGGCTATGAGAGACTTTGTGACCGTATCATTCTATATTCTGTTCGGTTTTCTGTCCGGCAGCATCTTCTACTGCCGTCTTGTGCCGATGCTGCTTGTCGGAAAGGACGTCTGTGCCCTCTCCGACGACAAGAACCCCGGCGCCGCCAACGTCTTTATCCACTGCGGCGTGCCGATGGGGCTGCTCTGCCTCGCGCTGGACATGGCAAAGGGCGCCGTCCCCGTGGCGCTTGCGCTGCGCGTCCTTGACCCCGTGCGGCTCTCCTTCGCCGCCGTGATGGCAGCCCCTGTGCTCGGGCACGCGCTCGGTGTGCTGAACGGCGGGCGCGGCGGCAAGTGCATCGCCGTGATCTTCGGCGTGCTGATCGCGCTGCTCGGCATCACGCCGATGGGGTGGGTCCTCGCCGGCATCTATATCTTTTTTGCCGGTGTTCTCCGCGTGCGACCGAACAGCAAGTGCAGCATTCTGACCTTCTCGCTGTTTGCCGCCTGCGCGCTCGGCATGGGGATTGTCCATCGGCAGTACGCCCTCGCGCTCGGCGCGGTGGCGCTCTCTGCGATTTCGATCGTCAAGCACGCAAAATCCGCCGCCGCAGAGGAAGCGCAGGATGCCGAAGCACAGAACGCATAACATGCAAAAAAGGCTGCAAAGCAATGCTTTGCAGCCTTTTTTATACATCTTACGCGCTTTGTTTATCCGCAAACTGACTGTTGTAGAGGTCGGCATAAAACCCGCCCTTCTGCATCAGTGTCTCGTGATTGCCGCTCTCGACGACATCGCCGTCCCTCATCACAAGGATCAGATCGGCGTTTTTGATCGTGGAAAGACGATGCGCGATGACAAAGCTGGTGCGATCCGCGGTGAGCGTATCCATCGCGTGCTGAATGACCGCCTCGGTGCGGGTATCGACCGACGAGGTCGCCTCATCGAGAATGAGCATCGGCGCGTTCTGCAGCATCGCGCGGGCGATGGTGAGCAGCTGCTTCTGCCCCGCCGAGATCGAAACGCTCTCGGACAGCACCGTGTCAAACCCCTGTGGCAGCGAATGCACAAAGTCGTCAAGCCCGCAGGCGCGGCAGACGCGCTCCAGCATGTCGTCGGTGATGCCGGTCATGTTGTAGACGAGGTTCTCGCGCACCGTGCCCTCAAACAGCCAGGTGTCCTGAAGCACCATGGCAAACATGGAATGCAGCGTTTCGCGTCGCAACTCAGTGGTGGGCACGCCGTCGATACGGATGCTGCCGCCCGTCAGCTCGAAGAAGCGCATCAGGAGGTTGACCATGGTGGTCTTGCCCGCACCGGTCGGACCGACGATTGCCACTTTCTGCCCCGGTTTTACCTCGGCGGAAAAGTCCTTGATGATGACCTTATCCGGCGAATCGGGATAGCTGAAGCGGACGTGATCAAAACTGACCGCACCGTGCACAGCGGGAACCCCGGCGGGCTTGTCGCTCTCGTCGGGCAGCTCCTCGCTGCCGAGAAAGTCGAAGATGCGGCGCGCGGATGCCGACGCCGTCTGCATATTGGTCATGCCCTGCGCGATCTGCGTGAGCGGCGAGGTGAACAGCCGCACATACAGGATAAACGCGACGATCACGCCGAACTCGATTGCGCCCGACATCGCCAGCACCGAGCCGAGCACGGCGACCACAACGTATGCCGTGTTGCCGACCACGTTCATCAGCGGCTGCATCATGCCGGACAGGAACTGCGAGCGCCATTCCGCATCGTAGACATCGGCGTTCATACCGCCGAAGCGCTTCTTTACATCCGCCTCCGCGCGGGAAATGCGCACCACCGACTGCCCGGAGTACATTTCCTCCACATAGCCGTTCAGCGTGCCGAGGTTCTCCTGGCGGCGCAGGAAGTATTTCTGCGAGCGCGACAGGATGAGCACCAGCACAAGCAGCCCGAGGAAGGTAACGCCGAGCGCCGCCAGCGCCAGCCGCCACTCGGTGACAAACATCATGATAAGGCAGCCGACAAACTGCGTCGACGCGCTGATGATGGTCGGCAGACTGTTGGTCAACCCCTGCTGCAGGGTGGAAACATCGTTGGTGATGCGGCTGAGAATATCGCCCTGCGAGGTCGTGTTGAAGGTCTTCTGCGGAACGCGGTTGATCTTCTCGGAGAGGTCGGCACGCATTTTGTAGGATATCTTCAGCGTGACCGTTGCCATGATGTAGTGCTGCGTGAAGGTACAGACCGCGCTGATGATATAAATGGCGGCAAGGAATATGCCGATCTTCGCGATCGCGGCAAGGTCGATGCCGGTGAAGAGTCCGTCCGACATGATGGTCGCGATCCTGCCGACAAAGTCGGGACCGACAATGGTCAGCAGCGCGCCGACCGCCGCAAGCACCAGTGCGGCAAGGACGGCGGGCACGCTCTTTTTCATATACCCGGAGGTGTCGGCAAGTGCCCCTTTGATGCTTGCTTTTTCGCCTTTTCCGGCGTTCATGCGGTAGCCGTGCATGTCAGCCCGCCTCCCTTTCAAGTTCTTCCGCGCTCAGCTGCGAGCGCGCGATCTCCTGATAGACCGTGCAGGTCTGCATCAGTTCTTTGTGCGTGCCGATGCCGACCGCGCGGCCGTGATCCAGCACGATGATCTGATCCGCATGGCGGATCGTGCCGATGCGCTGCGCCACGATGATCTTGGTCGCGTCGCGCATCTGCTCGGCAAGCGCGCCGCGCAGCGTCGCGTCGGTGCGGTAGTCAAGCGCGGAGAAGCTGTCATCGAAGACGAGAATTTCCGGATCGCGCGCGAGGGCGCGGGCGATCGAAAGCCGCTGTTTCTGCCCGCCGGACACATTGCGCCCGAGCTGCGCGATTTTATGATCCGCGCCATCCGGCAGCTTGTCCACAAACTCCGCCGCCTGCGAAACTTCCAGCGCGCGGCGCAGATTTTCGTCGCTTTCGGCGGCACAGCTCTTGCCGAAGAGCACGTTGTCGCGGACCGTGCCGGCAAAGAGCACGGCTTTCTGTGTGACGTAGCCGAGCTTGCCGTACAGCGTGTCGAAGTCGTAGTCCTTCACGTTCACGCCGTCGATCAGCACCTCGCCCGCCGTTGCATCATAGAACCGCGGAATCAGACCGACCAGTGTGGATTTGCCGGAGCCGGTCGCGCCGATGATGGCAAGCGTCCCGCCGTGCTCCACCTTGAAACTGATGTCGTGCAGGACATCGGCGGCAGCATTCGGATAACGGAAGGACACATGTCGGAACTCGACCGTGCCGGGCGCATCTCCCGCCGCGGTACTGCCCTCGGTCAGCGTGGAGCGGCGGTCAAGCACTTCGTTGATACGCTCTGCCGAGACCTGTGCCGACGGCAGCAGCATGAAGATCATGACCAGCATCATGAAAGACATCACCACATAGGTGGCATAGGTGCTGAACACCAGCACCTCGCTGAAGAAGGACAGGCGCGCCGCGCTGTCCGCAATCGGGATGCGGTCGATCAGCGCCGCGCCCAGCCAGTAGATCACGAGCGCCAGCCCGTTCATGCCGAGCAACATGATCGGCTGCATGAAGGAGAACAGGCGCTGGTTTTTCAGCTGCGTGCGCATCATTTCGCCGCTCGGGACATCGAATTTTTCATTCTGATAATCCTCTGCGTTGAAGGCGTGCACCACGTTGATGCCGGTCAGGTTCTCGCGCGCAACGCGGTTGATCTTATCGGTCAGTTTCTGCACAATGCGGAAGCGCGGCAGGCAGACCGACATGATCGCCAGCACCGACGAGCAGATCACCACGACAAACGCCGCCGTCACCGCCGACAGCTCCCAGCTCTTTCCGAGGATCTTGATGATCGCCCACACCGCCATGATCGGCGACTTGATAAGCATCTGCAAGCCCATCGACACGATCATCTGGATCTGTGTGACGTCGTTGGTCGTGCGCGTGATCAGGCTGGGGATCGAAAAGTCCTGCATCTGTGCGCGGTCGCTGTCGATGACATGCCCAAACAGCTTTCCGCGCAGGGTGAAGCTGAACCCCGCCGCAATGCGCGCGGAAAGATAACCGCACGCCACGGCGAGCACGGCGCTGCACAGCGTGCAAAGAAGCATTTTCACGCCGACGGCGGCAATGTCCGCCGTCGCGCTGCCCTCTGTCTTGATGAGCGTGGTCAGCTCGGTCATATAGTCGGGCAGCGTCAGGTCAAAATAGACCTGCCCGACGACGAAAACGGCACAGGCAAGCGCCATCAGCCATTCCCGCTTTTGCATATTTTTCAGCAGTTTGATCATGAGTTCTCCTTTTGTTTTTCTTCCGTACAAATGCGTTTTGCGTTCTCGGAGATCGTTGCGATGCAGCGGCAGAAAAGTGCGCGATCCTCGTCGCCGAGCCCCTCCATCAGGCGCTTGCCGAGCGCGGCTTGCAGTGCGCGCCCGCGCGCCACGACGGGTTCGGCTGCCTCTGTGACGGCAAGATGTGTCACGCGGCGGTCCTTCTCGTCGCTTTTGCGTGCAAGATACCCCTCGCCCACCAGGCGGTCGATGTGAAACGAAACGATCCCCGGCTTCATATGCCGGTAGAAGCAGATGTCCCGCGCCGTGTCATACCCCGGGTTGTTCGCCAGAAACAGCAGAATGTCCAGCGCGCTCTGCGGCATCGAAAGTTCGGCGCACAGCGGCTTCAGCACGGCGGCATACGCTTCTTCAAACGCCCGCATGTGCATGTGCATCTGCACCGCATTGCCGATCATCGGTTTTGACATGCTTATCCCTCCGATAGTTCAATTTTGAACATTCCAATATTAGCACACGGAACTGCAAAAGTCAATGACGGCTGTGTGAATTTTTTCGTAAAAAAAAGAATCCGCCGCAGATGCAGCAGCATCCGCGACGGATCTTATTTAAATTAAATGTGTACACAATACCCTCGATTGACAAGGGCAGATACGCTTTCCGGCGGTAAAAAGTTGGCGTTGGACATCGTCATCGTCCTCGGTGGGCGATCGGCACACCTTCGTCCTCTTCCTCGCCACCCCCAATTTTTACGCGCCGGAAAGTCCTTGGGAGTTTTTCGGGAGCGGAAAATGTGCCGGACGAGGCTGACGAAGCAGGCGGGCATCAGCCCGCCAATGAGAAAAACGAAGTCAGGTGCGGTTTCAGCCCCGAAAAACCGTGTCTGCCCTTGTCAATCGAGGGTATGTACGGACTTATGCAACAGCCTTCTTCTTGTCGGTGATAACCATCGCGACAAGACCGATCACGAGACCGACAACGGCGGGAATGATCCAGCCGAGTCCGATGCCGTAGAGCGGCAGGTATGCCTTGGCGAAGTCGATGACCGGCTGCGCATGCAGAAGGTCGATCGTCCCCTTCGGCAGCGCGCCGAGCAGATCAAAGATTGCGGCAAGCAGCGTGAAGCCGGTGACGCAGTCATACACCACGCGGCTGTGGTGGAACAGGTTGCCGAACAGCCCGAGCAGGATCAGCGTGATTGCCAGCGGATAGAGGAACATCAGCACGGGAACGGCATAAGCAATGATGGCGTCCAACCCGACGTTGGCAATGAGAAATGCCGTCAGGCTGAAAATGATCACCCATACCCGATAGGAGAATGCCTTCGGGAACAGCTTCACAAAGGTTTCGGAGCAGCTGGTGACCAGACCGACCGCCGTCTTCATGCAGGCGAACGTCACCATGATGGCAAGCAGGATCGCGCCGGGCTTGCCGAAGTAATGCTCGGCAACGCGCGCAAAGATCTCGCCGCCGTCCTTGCAGTCGGCATACAGCATACCGGTCTGCGCGCCGACCATCGCGACGGCAAGGTAGATCAGCCCCATGAACAGGCAGCTGAACACGCCCGCCTTGACGGTGTGCGCCGCGACAGCCCCCGGCTCCTTCACGCCGAGGTCACGGATGACGGTGATCACCACGATGCCGAACGCCAGCGATGCCAGCGCGTCCATCGTATTGTAGCCCTCCAGGAAGCCTGCCACAAACGGCTGCGTTGCATAATTGCCGGACGCCGCCATCTCGGAAATATTGCCCATCGGATGGATGAGCGCCGCCGCGACAAGCGCGCCGAGGAAGATCAGGAACAGCGGCGTGAGCACCTTGCCGACCCAGGTGAGGATCTCGCCGGGGTTGAGCGAGAGGACAAGCACCGCGAGGAAAAACAGAAGTGAGAAAACAACCAGCACGCCCTTGGTGTACGCACCCTCCCCCAGCATGCTCTGCATGCCGATGGTGAAGGAAACCGCACCGCAGCGCGGGATCGCAAAGAAAGGACCGATCGTCAGATACAGTGCGCAGGTGAAGAACACGCTGTAGCCGCGCCCCACCTTGCCGGACAACTCGATCAGACCGTCACTGCGGCTGATGCCGATGGACGCCACGCCGAGCAGCGGCAGACCCACACCTGTGATCAGAAGCCCGATAAAGGCGATCCACATATTCGCACCGGCAAGCTGCCCCATACGGATCGGGAAGATCAGATTGCCTGCGCCGAAGAACAGACCGAACAGCATACTCGCGATGAGCGCGAGCTCGGTCTTTGCCAGTTTTGTTTTCAAAAGTCATTCACTCCCATTTACAGAATATCCATTAGTATACCTTTTTTCAGTGCGCCTGTCAAGTAAAAGAAACATTTTTCACAGTATTTTTTGCAGACCGGCGTCGAAATGCCTTTCTGTTAAATTTATATCAAATTTATTGTAGGAATGCGCCTTTGCGGACGCGGTACCGAATCCTGAAAACCCGGCCCTTTCCGTCCTGCCAAAGCAAAATACACAAAAGTAAACCTATTTGCGCGGTAGGGATGATTGGGGGCATATTCCGCCTTTTGTATCGTCCTCCTGCGAAAAATCGGGAAAATGCGCGTTTCCCTTTGCAAATCGGTAAAAACATGTTATACTGTTATCGTGAATCCTGCGCGGCGGCGCACAGATGAGGTGATTTTATGAATGAAGTCAAGACTCCGAAAAAACCGCTGATCTATTACTACTCGATCGTGATGCTGGTTCTGCTCCTCATGAACCTGTTTATCACGCCACTGCTCCAGCAGGCGCGCATCAAAGTCGTGGACTACGGCACGTTCATGACCATGACCGAAAACAAGGAGATCGACAAGGTCGAGATCGAGGACAACCGCATTCTGTTCTCGGGCAAGGACGGCACGGTCTATCAGACCGGGCTGATGGACGACCCCGGCAGAACCGAACGCCTGTATGCATCGGGCGCAAATTTTTCAAGCGAGATCGTGCAGGAGATGTCTCCCCTGCTCTCCTTCCTGCTCTCCTGGATCCTGCCGATCGCGATCTTCATGATCCTCGGGCAGTTCATGGCAAAGAAGCTGATGGACAAAGCGGGCGGCGGCGGCGCCTCCATGATGTTCAACATGGGCAAGAGCAACGCCAAGATCTACGTCAAGTCCTCCGACGGCATCAAGTTTGACGACGTGGCGGGCGAGGACGAGGCAAAGGAAAACCTCGCCGAGATCGTGGACTATCTGCACAACCCGAAGAAATATGAAGAGATCGGCGCCTCCATGCCGAAGGGCGTGCTGCTCGTCGGACCTCCCGGTACGGGTAAGACCATGCTGGCAAAGGCAGTTGCAGGCGAGGCGGACGTGCCGTTCTTCTCGATGTCCGGCTCGGAATTTGTCGAGATGTTCGTCGGCATGGGCGCATCCAAGGTGCGCGATCTGTTCAGCCAGGCGAAGGAAAAAGCCCCCTGTATCGTCTTCATCGACGAGATCGATGCCATCGGGCAGAAGCGCGACGGCAGGATCGGCGGCAACGACGAGCGCGAGCAGACCCTCAACCAGCTGCTGACCGAGATGGACGGTTTCGGCGGCAACACCGGCGTCATCATTCTCGCGGCAACCAACCGCCCCGAGACGCTGGACCCCGCGCTGACGCGCCCCGGTCGCTTTGACCGCCGCGTACCGGTCGAGCTGCCCGACCTCAAGGGGCGTGAGGCGATCCTGCGCGTGCACGCCAAGAAGGTCAAGATCGCACAGAATGTAGACTTTGAACGCATCGCACGCATGGCATCCGGCGCGTCCGGCGCGGAGCTTGCCAACATCATCAACGAGGCTGCCCTGCGCGCCGTGCGCGACAACCGCTCGGAGGCAACGCAGGCGGACCTTGAGGAAAGCATCGAGGTCGTCATTGCGGGCTATCAGAAGAAAAACGCCATCCTCACCGACAAGGAGAAGATGATCGTCTCCTATCACGAGATCGGACACGCCCTGGTCGCCGCACTGCAAACCAATTCCGCACCCGTGCAGAAGATCACGATCATTCCGCGCACCTCGGGTGCGCTCGGCTACACCATGCAGGTGGAAGAGGGCGAACACTATCTGATGAGCCGCGAGGAGATCGAAAACAAGATCGCTACGCTGACCGGCGGCAGAGCGGCAGAGGAAATCGCCTGCAAAACCGTCACCACCGGCGCCTCCAACGACATCGAGCAGGCGACCAAACTCGCCCGCGCGATGATCATGCGCTACGGCATGAGTGAGGACTTTGACATGGTGGCGCTCGAGACTGTGACAAACGAATACCTCGGCGGAGACGCGGCGCTTGCCTGCTCGGCGGAGACGCAGACCAAGATCGACACGCGCGTGGTCGAGCTGGTGAAGGCGCAGCACGAAAAAGCCACCCGCATCCTCACCGAGAACCGCGAAAAGCTCGATGCCCTCGCCAAGCACCTCTACGAGAAGGAAACCATCACCGGCGAGGAGTTCATGCAGATCCTGCACAGCTTCGGCTGATGAAAACAGAAACAAAAAAGCAGACGGACATGTCCGTCTGCTTTTTTGTCTTGCGTCAAAGTGAAAAATCTATGCAAATCCGTAGTGGCGGCACGCAAACCAAGCCTTTCGACACAAGGCGGCATGCTTCGTGAATGCCGGTCTCTATCTCTTTCCTCACTTATACAACTTCACAAAATTCAGCCGCAGGGCGTTCATGACCACGCAGAAGCTGGACAGGCTCATCGCCGCTGCGCCGAACATCGGGTCGAGCATCCAGCCGGTGATCGGAATCCACACGCCCGCGGCAAGCGGAATGCCGATCACGTTGTAAATGAATGCCCAGAACAGGTTCTCGTGGATGTTACGGAGCGTGGCGCGCCCGAGGCGGAGCGCCGCCGCCGCATCCTCAAGGCTGCTGCCCGTGAGAATGACCTCCGCCGCCTCGGCGGCGATGTCGGTGCCGCGCCCGATGGCAATGCCGAGGTCAGCCGCGGTCAGCGCGGGTGCATCGTTGATGCCGTCGCCCACCATGGCGACCCTGCCCTCTTTTTTCAGCTCGCGGATCAGCCCCTCCTTGTCGCCCGGCTTCAGGTCGGCGCGCACCTCGTCGATGCCTGCTGCCGCGGCAACAGCCGCCGCCGTGCGCGCATTGTCGCCGGTCAGCATCACCACGCGCAGCCCCATATGCTTCATGCGGGCGATCGCCTCGGCGCTGCCGGGCGCGACCGTGTCCGCCACGGCGATGATGCCGAGCAGCTTTGCGTCTGCGGCGAAAAAGATGGGCGTTTTGCCCTCGCCGGCAAGTCTCTCCGCCGCCGCCTGCATCTCGGCGGGGATCGGCGCAGTCGCGCCGACAAAGGCGGCGTTGCCGCCGATGAGCGTCTCCGCCCCGCGCGTGCCGCGCAGACCGTTGCCGGGCAGCGCGGTGAAATCATCGACCGCCGCTGCGGTGATGCCCTTTTCTTCGGCATCCCGCAAAATCGCCAGCGAAAGCGGGTGTTCGCTCTTTTGTTCCAGGGCAAACGCGGCTGCGAGCAGCGCGCCTGCGTCCGTCCCGTCGGCAGGCAGAATGTCGGTCACCGACGGCTTACCCGCCGTGACCGTGCCGGTCTTGTCCAGCGCGACGATCTTCACACGCCCCGCCGCCTCCAGCGCGGCTGCGGTCTTGAACAGAATGTTATTCTTCGCGCCCACGCCGCTGCCGACCATGATCGCCACCGGCGTCGCCAGTCCGAGCGCGCAGGGGCAGCTGATGACCAGCACCGTAACGCCGCGCGCCAGCGCAAAACCAAGTGTCTCACCGCAGAGCAGCCAGACGACAAACGTCACCGCCGCGATGCCCATGACGGCGGGCACAAACACGCCCGCCACACGGTCCGCCGCCTTGGCGATCGGCGCTTTGGACGCCGCCGCGTCGCTCACCATGCGGATGATCTTGGAGAAGGTGGTGTCCTCGCCGACGCGCGTCGCGCGGCAATGTGCAAAGCCGGAGAGGTTGATGGTCGCCGCCGAAAGCAGGTCGCCCGCCGCCTTATCCACGGGCAGGCTCTCGCCGGTCAGCGCGGATTCGTCCACGGCGCAGCTGCCGTCCAGCACTTCGCCGTCCACCGGAATACTCTCGCCCGGGCGCACGACAAATTCATCCCCGACCTTGACCTCGGTGATCGGCACCTTGACCTCTTTGCCGTCCCGCAGGACGGTTGCGGTCTTCGGCGACAGCTTCATCAATGCGCGGAGTGCGTCGGTCGTCTTGCCCTTGGAGCGCGCCTCCAGCAGCTTGCCGAGCGTGATCAACGTGAGGATCATCGCCGCCGACTCAAAGTAGAAGTCATGCGACTGGAGCGGCTTGCCGAGCGCCATCAGCACGAGAATACACAGGCTGTAGATGAACGACGCGCCCGCGCCGAGTGCGACCAGCGTGTCCATGTTCGGCGCGCCGTGCAGCACGCCGCGCACGCCGCTCACAAAGAACTTGCGGTTGACAATCATAATCGCAAGCGTCAGTACCGCCTGGATCACGCCCTGCCACTCCATACTCGCCGCGATCGGCGCAGGCAGCGGCCAGCCCCACATCATGTGCCCCATCGAAATGTACATGAGGACGAGCAGCAGCACGACCGACACTGCCAGCCGACGCACCATGGACGGCGTCTCGTCTGTGATGTCGCCCGCATTTCCCTTGCGCAGCGACGCGCCGTAACCCGCCTTTTTGACGGCGGAAATGACCGCGGCAGGGCTGCCGCCCTCGACCGTCATCGAATTGGTCAGCAGGCTGACTGCGCAGTCGGTCACGCCCGGCACGGCGCGCACCGCCTTTTCCACGCGCGCGCTGCACGCGGCGCAGCTCATGCCCTTAACGTTATATTGTTCCATAGACACCCCTCCCTATTTCATCAGCTTTTGCAGGGTCGCCACCAGCTCGTCCACCGTCTCGTCCTTCCCCGCGCGCAGATCGTCCGCCACACAAGTGCGGATGTGTTCGCCCAGCAGCTCACGGCTGAACGCGTTCAGCGCAGCGGTCGCCGCCGCCACCTGCACAAGAATGTCCGTGCAGTAGGCGTCGTTTTCCACCATGCCGCGGATGCCGCGCACCTGCCCCTCGATACGGTTCAGCCGATGCGTCAGTTTCCGCATCTCCTCGGCGGATCGTTTTTTCGTTTTATGCGAACAACAGCAGCAAGTTTCCATAGTATGTGCTCCTTTCGCCTTTTCTATCGTTGCATCCCGATTATATACCCCCTATGGGTATTTGTCAAGCAAAAAAGTGCATAAAAACAGGAGCCTGTAAAAAACATGTTTTTTACAGGCTCCTGTTCATCGTCTGAAGGGCTCGAAAAAAAGATGCAGAATCGCCGAAAGGCGTTTCGTCGCCGTACTTTGTACGGCAGAGACGGCTTTCGACGAGAGGAAAAGGGAAATTGAACCTGTTTTAGGGAATCCCCGAAGGGATTCCGACCGCAGAGGATTGATACGTCACAGTCGGGGTTGACTTGGCTTTCCCCTTTTTCGATCTGCGCTTTTTTTACAGCCCTTTTTTCAGATTTAATCTGTCCATTCTTCAATCATGTCCCACGGCTCATATGCCGAGCGGTTCAGCACCGTCGTGCCGAGCAGCTCGCCGTCCGCGCCGATGCGGTATTCCACGAGATGCGACTTGATAAGGTAAGAGTTGTCGGCAAAGTACTGCACCGTCGTGCTGTGCACACCGTCCGTGACGCTGTGCCCGACAAAGCGGTATGCCGCATGAAACCCGCTCATGCCGCCGCTCACCACCGCCACACCGTCTTTGTTGATATAAGCAAAGCCCTCGCGCCGCTCTCTGTCTGCGGGGATGCCGAGCACCCGCTCCGCCGTCGCGGCATAATCAGCAAGCGTCATTTCAAGGCCGTCCGAATAGTGCCAGACGATGAAGTTCTCCGGCTCGCGCGTACCCCATGTGCCATAGTCGGGAAAATTCCAGCGGTGCTCAAACATGACAAAGTCCCCGATCAGCCCGCGGCAGTCCTCGCACGGGAAATCCTCGTCCGTCACCGTCGGGTCGTCTTCAAGGAACCGGAGCATCACGCCGAAATCCCAATCGACCTCGGTCCGATAGTCCCCGGGCGGCAGCGTGTCCAATCCCGACGCCGTCACGGTAAAGTCAAAGTACAGTGTGTTCTCCGCATATCGGATGGTGTAATCCGAAATCTGCACGGTTGCAAGTTCGGGAAAGGTCGGCGCGCTCACGCCGAGAAATTGCCCGATAAAGGCATACGCTTCGCTGCGGTCCCCCGTCAGATGCAGGGCGTCCCAGTCGCGGATGTCGTGGATAACAATTCCCGCCGGCTCGGTCGCGGGCGGCGTCGATGCAGATGTGTCCGGCGCTGTTTCCGTTGTCGTTTCCGTTGTCACTTCGGACGTCTCGATCGGGGTCTGCGCGCAGCCGACAAGCAGAAACGCGCAAAGCAGGGCGGCAAGCAGAATGATTCGGGTTCGCATGGCGTTTCTCCTTTAATTTGGTGAGTTCAGTATACCATACGCGTCCTGAGCAGTCAAGAAAAAGAAAAAATGAAAAAAACGGCGCAAGCCGTTTTTTTCTTAGGAGGAAAATATGAAAAACATCCGCAAAGATGGGATCGTTTGGTTTGCGCGAACATGCAAAACCGCAGGGGGAAAGCGGCGATGCATGTTCCCGCCCGATTCCAGCGCAAGCGGGCGGTTGTAGGCGGCATTCGTTGATGCCGCGGGGGATTTCCCTTTACGCTTATAAGGATACCAAAGCTATGTGACAGAAATATGACGAAAGCAAAAAGGTTTTGCAAAATCTGATGGATGCGTGAGAAAAGGAAAAGGACGCGCATGCGTCCTTTGGGAAGCTGGAACTATGCAGTCCGGCAGCAATGCGGCATCCCAGGCAAAACCTGTATTGCATCACACCGCTCCCGCGCGTCTGAGAAGCAAGCAAGACGAGGCGTACCGCAGAAAGCAAGGCGACGGCGTAGTGTCCCTACGCCTAGCCGCTTTCGAGGAGCAACGAAGAATTGCGCAGCTTATCGGACGCGCAATGCTTCGGCGATGCGGCGTGCGGTGTCCCACACCGTGCCGCCCTCGGCGCTCACGGTGATGTCCGCATACTTTTCGTAGAGCGGCTTGCGCTCGGCGTACAGGTCGGCAAGCGTCATGCCGTCGGCAATCACCACGCCGCGATCGCTGAAATTGGCGAGTCGCCGCTCGATCTCGTCCGCCGCCACCTTGAGGTAAACGCACTTGCCGCCCGCCTTCAGGTGCTGCATCGCGCGGTCGGAATACACCGCGCTGCCGCCGGTGGCGATCACCGTGTTCTGCACATCCAGCGCCGCCAGCACCTCTTCCTCATGGCGAAAGAACGCAGCGTCCCCCTCGGTGCGGATGATCTCCTGGAGCTTCTTGCCGCAGTGCTGCTGCAAAACAAGATCCGTATCACAGAAATGCAGCCCGAGCAGCTTTGCCAGCACCACGCCGACCGTACTCTTGCCGCTGCCCGGCATGCCGATCAAAATCACGTTCATCAGTTCAACCCCGTTCTCGAACGGTATTCCATCGGAGAAATGCCGGTCTGTTTCTTAAATGTATTGGAAAAATGATGGCTGTCCGCGAAATGCAGCATCTCAGAGATCGCCTTGACGCTCATATCCGTCTCCAGCAGCATGTTCTTTGCCGTCTCAATCTTCTTCTGAATGATATACTGCTTCGGCGAAATGCCGAACTCATTCTTGAAGCAGCTGATGATGTAAGACTTGCTGAAGAAAAACTTGTTGGCGATGTCGTCCAGCCCGATGTTTGCCTGAATATTGGAATCAATAAAATCGCGGATCTTATAGGATGAGGGCGCCAACATATCGCACGCCGCGTCTCCCGTGAGCTGGTCGAGGATCCGCACCAGCAGTTTGAACACGTTGCGGTAGATCTCCGGCTTATTGTTCTCGTCCATGCGCGCGCACTCTTCGTAAATCGAATCGAAGGTCTTGCGGCAGTTCATCTGCTTGATGACAATACCGCTCTGTAAATTGTAAAGCTGCATCATCTCGTTGAGGATGCGCCCGCCGACGTTGATCCAAATCTTTGAATACGGGTTTTCGGGATCGCAATAGTAACGCAGCAGATGGCGGCTGGACAACATGTAGAAGTCGCCTGCGCGCACCTTGTAGACCTCGTGGTCGCACTCGACATAGCCCTCGCCCGAGATCACATACTCAAATATGTAGATGTGGCGGTAGAAGTACCGTCCGTAATTCTGCCGATCGATCAGATACCGTTTGTCCGGATACGTGATGCCCATCTTCTCGATGCAGAACGGTCCCTCATATTCCGAGTGCGGGTTTTCATAAGCATATTTTTCAGTGCCGAAGTTGAAAATGATGCCGTTTTCGTCGTGTCGCTCGCTCAAAGCGGTCGCCCCCTCGCGTCAAAAAATACATCACAGTGTAAAAAATTGTTCGATTTTTTCGCACGCATTATCCGTACATCGAATAAAATGCAGGTGCAAATTCCAGTGTTTCAAGGCTATTATAGCCTATCCATGCAAAAAAGTCAACAGTCATTCTGTGTAATTCTGAAAATGCGTGTAAAAAAATGAAAGCCGCGATCGAAAAATGACGACAGATTTTTGCAAAAAGGTATTGACATGCAGGCAAGGATGTGATAAAATAACAATGTTGCCGAAAGGGGCACGTGCCGGAGTGGCGGAATTGGCAGACGCCCGGGACTTAAAATCCCGTGAGGTAACACTCGTACCGGTTCAAGCCCGGTTTCCGGCACCATAATATCGCGGAGTGGAGCAGCCTGGTAGCTCGTCGGGCTCATAACCCGAAGGTCGTAGGTTCAAATCCTGCCTCCGCAACCATACGAAAAAGTCCGTAAATCCTTTAGTTTCAAGGGTTTGCGGACTTTTTCACATCAATTTTCGCGAGCATTCACAATGCACAAAACAGCATAAAACGACATACAAAAACAAAAAGAAAGTAGTCAAAAGGTTGTCAGAAGTGTTTGCCAGTAAAAAAGAGGAGGCATTTCTGCCCCCTCTTCTTTTTTACCTGTACGGATTGTTCCATTCGCTCCACTTCGAATTTGCAGCCTGCCACAGTTTTTGCTTTGCCTCTTTACTGAGTTTCATATCGTCGAGAATGTCCTCGACTTCTTCCTGCGTCAAGCCGCCATCGTCATTGGCGAGGTCGATTCCAGCCCGGAACTTGACAATGTCCACATCCGTAATACCGCTGATGTCGCCGTACTTCTCGTCGAACTTCGTCTTCGGCGCGCCGATGCGCGCGAGAACATTCGAGGTCGCGCGCTCTTTTGCAATTGTCTTTGCCGATTTCAGCGCACGGATTTTGTCTGCATCGTCCGTCAAGCCGCCGAGCACATCCTCCGCGTACTCCCAGTAAAACCGGTTGTACTCGAGCTGATACTCCACATACTGCACCGCGCCGAGCTCGTGCTCGCCTTTCTGCCCATCCTTGACGACAACCGGCATAACCGCCGGAAGCAGCGATGTGTCGCCGACAGCGGCACACACCGCATACACGGCTTTCTGCGCATCCGTCTGCGCGCCGCTGTCGGATGCCTTGCGGTATTCGTTTATCATGGACAGTACCGTCTGCCGCGTTCCGCGCGTTGCTGCAGAGCTTGCAAGGTTCTTCGCGAGCTTGTTGTAGTTGCCGTAGAACTCGCGCATGCAATCATCCGTTTTCGCGACAATCTTCTTGTCAAGATTCTTCGGGTCGCTCTTGCTGGCTTGACTGCTCTTTTCCGCTTTGTCATACAGCCAATTTGTCAAGTCGGTCGAATACTGGTTGTCTTTGATGTAGGTGTTGTACACGCCGAGCGTGTAGTCCACGCTTTCGCCGCCGACCGGGAACAGCGCCTTCTGCGCTTTCCAAAACCCGCCGAGCACATTCCCGAAGAAATAGTCAATCATCTGCGGGCTTGAATCTGTAGCCTGCCCGACCCAGTACGCGATTTTGCTTGTGCGCTCGTTGTATCTGTCCTTCGGCTCGAGATACTGCATGCCTGCACTTTCAATCGGTCTGCCGAGAAAATCCCGGTTTGCCATCATATACGCGCCGGTTCCGATGATGCCAAGCGAACCGAGAGCCCCCTGCCAGTCACCCTTTGCGAAGTCCGACGCAACAGAAGGAAGAAACGCATTGGTCGCATAATCATAGAATCCGTCAAATGCATGGTCATTCTTGCCGATGCCGTATTCCATAGCGGTCTCGCAAAGCGAAGACCACACAGCGATTTCGCGCGGTTTCGGAATGGCAAAATATTTACCGTCCCCAATCGGAATGCACCAATAGCTGTTCTTCGTATAATTCGACAGCTGCTGGTAGTCTTTCTTCTTTTCGTCGTCAGCGTTATTGATGCCGTAAATCAGCGCACCAATCACAGCACCAGCGATAAGGTAAATCGGTATGCGACCGCGAATCACTTTCATGCGATACCCCTTGGGTGCATCTGCTGCAGTAATCCACCGCACAGATTTATCAAGCGCCTGTACGGATGCATTGAAAAATGGAATCACCTTATTGATTTCCCGCGAAACGATGCCGCCTCGGCGGAAATTCACAGTCACATCCGTAGCTTCGTAGAAAGCCTCTTGCGGCGTCATTCCGTTTTCGCGCATCATTTTGTAGGTCGCATAGCGAGGTCCGAGTTCGATGAGGTCGCTCATGAACGAAACCCAGTCCAGCGGATTTATGTCAATCTTCTTGCGCATCATCTTTTGGCGGATTTCCTTTGCAAGGTCTTTGTCCGCAGTATACGCGCTGGTCTTGCCGCCGCCCATGGCGAGATATTCCCGATAATAGGGGCTTGCATCTTTTCCCTTGAATGCATTTACATAGGCTGAACCCATGGAAGACAGAACCCGCAGCGGATTCTTCACCTTGGAATAGGTAAAAAGCGTACCGAGGTCGCGTGGGAAATTGGAGAACAGAGACCACACAAGGTTGTTGCCGGTGATATTGCCGGTGATGAACCGGCTGACCACCGCATAGGCGTCCAACACGCCTTTCATCTTCGGCGGCGTAAGATTTGTCAGCGACGCAAGCAGCAGCGGGTCGTTGATTTTCCAGAACTCCGGCTTGCCGTCTTTCAGCACCGTCACGACATCGCCGAACGCCTTGCCACGCCTGTACTGTACGAGAATATCGTCAAGCTGCCCGATGATGTCAAACGCCGTGTCTATCCCGGCATCGTCCAGCTCGCTGCCGGAGAACTGCTCGTGCAGCCAGCCTTTGACGCCGACAAGGCTTGCCTTGTTTGCACGCATCGGTGTCGGCACCTTCTCCATCCACTCGGCATTTGCGCCGAGCTTTTGCGCCGCGTCCGTAATCTCTCGCATGACATTGTTGCGAATGCCAGCGTTGACCATCTTCACAATGTTGTTGATAATGTTGTCGACCGGGTGCAGCACGTCAAGTCCGCTTCCGTGCGCGCGTTTTATCGTGCTGTTCTGGTTTGCAAATCCGCGTTTTGCCCCGATTCCTGCCTTATCGCCGACGGCGCGATTAAACGGCACATAATACTGCCAGCGCGCTGCCCAGCTCTGCGCTGTTTCTTCCGAGATAAGCCCGGTGTCAACGCCCCATGTGTCGAGGAATTGTCGCTGGAATTCATAAAGTCTGTCCGCCGCCGCCTCAAATTCCGGGTACTGCTTCGCCAGCTCCGCCTCACGGCGATTCATAAACGCCGTTGAATTCTTGCGGTCGTCCGCAAACACGCGCATACCTTCTTTGAGTCGCTCCGGACCGTGCCGCACAACGAGGTATTCGCCGAACGCCCGGTATTCTTCCTTGTTTTTCACATTGACGCCTTGCAGCGCGGTCGTCAGACCGGGCGCAACATACTGTCCGTTCGCATCCGTCAGATCGCCGATAAGAATGTTCCCGGCAACCGCATCCGCATACGCAGAGTTTGACGCGAGGATGTATGTATTTGCGCCGGTCGCGCGGTCGAAGCGCTTGATGCCGTTCAGACTGTCAACCCACGCCTGATAGAGCACGTCCGACTTTGCCTTGATCTTCTCGCCGAATGTCCTTGCATCCGGCACGCCTTCTTCGCGCAGGCGAATCGACGACGCCGCACTGTCCGCATCAAGCGCATAGTAGGCATTGACTTCATCCGCGAGCTGCTCGATCTTCGCGAGGTCATTGCCGGACAAGCTCGAAAGAAAATGCTTTGTGAACGCAGGGTAATCGATTGCAGCCGTTTCACGATTCTGCATGAACTTGCGAACATACTCCGCAAAGCCTTCCTGTTCCCATTCGCTTCTCGGGTATGCGCTCTTGTTGTCCTCGCCGAAATTGTCCGCAAGCTCTTTCATCGCATCCTTCGGCGCATTTTTGAGAATCTTGTAGCTGTTGTCGAGGTGATGCCCCAGCTCGTGCAGCGCTGTCGGTAAATCGTTTGCGCTGCGCACGCGGATACCTTTGTCGCGCGTGCTGTACTGCCCGGTTACACCCGCGCCGCGCACATGACCTTTCGTGATGTTGACCTCAAAATCGTGCCGAATTTTTTCAATCAGCTCATCAAGGCGCATCGGCTGCTTGTCTTCGCCGACGCGGTCTGCCTGCCACTGTGCCTCGCGCGAATCGGAAGTCATCGCAGCCTTGGTATCGCCGCCCGCCGAAGATTCGCGCCGCATTTCGATACCGTCGCCGTCGTCGCTGTCGTCATCGAACATTTCCGGCTCCGGCTCGCTGCTCGGATTCAGCTGCTCCATGATCTGCGCCTCACGCACGCGCGCGGCTACCAGCTCGTCCGCCTTGTCAAACGGCGCTGCTGCCGCTTTTTCCAGCTTCGGAATGTCCGCCTTGTTTTCCGTGATGCGCGTTTCAGCGCCTTCGCGCAGCGCGTCCAGCCGCTTCGGAATCGCTTCCAGCGCCTGAATCGTACCGGCTGCGCTCTGCATATTCACAGTGCCGCGGTACTGCGCTGCGCCGCGAAGAACCATGTCGCCCTTGTTCGTCACATAAAGGTCGAACCCGGCAAAGCTGCCGACCGCCGTATAGGTTTCCGTCGTGCTGCCGACATCCAAATGCTTCTTTGCAGCTGCAATCAGCGCTTCGCCAGCAGCCTTGCGCTCCGTGTAGCGTTTTCCGCCAACCGTCATGGAGAACTTGTCGCCCGCCGTGTCTCGGCGCACCTTGATGTCTGCATTGTATTTTTCAAGGTTCTCTGTATCGGCTGCAATCTTTTTCTTCGCATCCTCAATGCGGTCTTTTGCAAGTGCAACTTCTTTTCTGTGCGCGCGCTCGAGGTTTTCAAGGTTTTTGACCTTTTCCGAGACCTCGAACTGCTCCATAATCAGCGGATTGCCGGAAGCAATCGCGGAAATCTCTGCGGCGGAAAGTGTCAGCTCGCCGTCGCCGACCGCCTCACGCCCGCTGTATTCACCCTTCATCATCTGATGAATAAAGGTGTTCTTTCGGCTGAGCGCATCCCACTGGCGGCTGTCGAAGGTTTCCTTCGTGATGTACACATATACGCCGACTTCGTCGTTGATGTTGCCTTGTCGCAGCGCGCGACCTTCGTTCTGCTCGAGATCACCCGGTCGGTCGGGCGCGTTCAGCTCGTGCAGCGCCGTGATACGGTCCTGCACATTCATGCCTGTGCCCATCTTCGCCGTCGATCCAATCAATATGCGAACATCGCCATTGCGCACCGCTTCAAACAGCTGGTCTTTCTGTTTTTCGCTGACCGCCTCGTGAATGAATGCAATCTCGTTTGCGGGAACGCCCTTGCCGACCAGCATATTCTTGATGTCTGCATAGAGATTCACGCCTTTCGCGGATTCTGCGCCGTCCGGCGTGCCCCTGTCGCAGAAGATCAACTGCGTCATGCGGTCGTCTTTCGTTTCTTCCCAGATGCGGGAGACATTCTCCACGCACTTCATCACCTTGCCGCCGTCCTCATAGGGGAGCGACGGGTCAATCATGCGCTGCGTGTAGCTGATTTTTTTGCCGTCGTCGAAGATTTTAAAGATGTGGTCTTCCTTGCCGCCCTTGCCTGCGCCGCGCAGCGCCTCAGAGCGTTTTCCGAGTTCCTGCATGAATGTGTGCTGGAGCTCACTCGGCTCGCACTCGACAACAATGCGCTTGCCGCCCTTCATCTTCGGGATTTTCAGCCACGGCAGCTCCTCTGCGTCCACAATCACATCGGCAAAGGAGCGGAAAAGCTGCTGAAGCTCTGCCGTGTTCTTGTATTTTGCAAGGCTCTGCCGCAAATCGTAGCCGTTGCCGCCGACTTTCATTTTGCGGACGGTCTTGACCTCGCCGAACTGGTTCACATATGCGTCAAAGTCCGAAAGCCCCATCGCATCCAGCTTGTCGCCCTGCAGATAGCGCTGCATCGTGTACAGCTCGACGACGCTGTTCATGATAGGCGTCGCCGTTGCGAAGACCACGCCGCGACCGCCGTTCAACTTTTGCAGCCATCTGACCTTCATATACAGGTCAAACGCGCGCTGGCTGCCTTCCTTGTCGCCAAGGTCGGAGACACCGTTCATCTTCGTCGAGTAGAACAGGTTCTTGAAGTTATGCGCTTCGTCCACGAACAACGCATCGACGCCGAGTTCTTCAAACGCCGTGTTGCCGTCGTCGCGCTTTATGTCGCCGAGCTTTTTGAGCTTGGCTTCCAGCGCCTTCTTGCTCCGCTCCATGTCGCGCAGAGAAGGGTCACGCCCGCCGCGCTTGCTTTCGCTGATTGCATCCTCCAGCGCATCAATCTGCGCCTGATAGAATGCCTCCTGATTTTCCGCAGACATCGGAACAGCACCGAACTGCTCGTAGCTCATAATGACAGCGTCATAGTCGCCGGTGGCAATCCGATTCATAAAGGTTTTGCGGTTTGCAGGCGTGAAATCACTCTGCTCGAGAACGAGCAGCTTTGCGGCGGGGAAATACTTCATGAACTCGGAACCCCACTGCGGGACAAGATGCTTCGGCACGACGAAAGCGGGCTTTTTGACAACGCCGAGCTGGCGCAGCTTCATTGCGATTGCCGCCATCTCGAAGGTCTTGCCTGCGCCGACGCGATGCGCCAGCAGCGTATTGCCGCCATAGATTGCAAACTCGGCAGCCTTGACCTGATGCTCGTACATGTGCATGTCCGGGTTCATGCCTGCCACCGTAAAGCCTGCACCGTCATACTTCGGGCGAACCGTAGCATTGAAAATGTCGTTGTACAGCGTGCCGAGTTCTCTTCTGCGCGTCTCGTCGCTCCACATCCAGCTCTGGAACTCCGCGAGCACCTTTTCGAGCTTTTCCTGCGCGGCGGCTGTCGCCTGAACATCCAGCACACGCTTCTCGCCGTCTGCCTTCCACACGTTGATGCTCTTGTTGTTCAGCGCCGCATTCAGAATGCTTTGGCGACCGCCGATGAACGGCACTTCGTTCGTGCCCCAGGTCGTGTTGTTCTCGCTGCGCGTGCGCAGATAGGGATAGCGCAAATCAATCGAGAAAGAACCGAGTGCACGGTTGTACTTGATAACAACCGCATCTTTTCTCGCGCCGCCGAGCATGTGACTTGCAAACTCGGAATATACGCTGTCGGGAATCCATGTTGCACCCGGGCGAACAGCAATTTCGTCCGCCGGAATGTCTGCCGGAACCACCGCGCGCAGCGCCTCCACATTTTGATTGTAAGAAGGGTCGCCCTCTGCCAGCGCCTCGGCGTCGCGCAGCTTTGCGCGTACATTGCCGGAGAGATAGGATGCCGCGGTTTCCAGTTCGCCGTCCCGGTTCTTGAACACAAGACCGCGGCGGAGCATGTCTTTTGTGACCGCATCCTCACTCTGCCCGACCAGTGCGGCAATGCGCGCCGCTTCTACCGCGCCGGTCTCGTTCATAGAGACGGCGATTGCGTCCTCTATCGTGTCGGTGTGCGTGATGACCTTGTTCGGCACGATGGTGTTTTTCGTGAAGATGTCGGTCTTTGTGCCGACCTTCTTTTCGTCATTGTAATCTTCCAGCGCAAGCGTGGAATAACAGTCCGCGTCCGCGCGAATCAGTTTGCGGTTTTTCGGCGCATTCAGATAACCGTACTTCTTGACAAAATCGTCGTAAGCCTTGTTCAGCGTATAACGCGCGGTCTGAATCTTGCTGTCTGCCGCACCTTCCAGCTGCAGCTGCCGCAGCTCGTGCGCGGCGTCGCGCACGGCAACATAGGCGGAGAGCTTTTCCGTGTCGCTCGCCGATGCGCCGGTTTCGCGCAGAGCGCCGTCCTGTGCAACATAGATTTTGCCGTTCTGCTTGACAATCGTGCCGTCTTTCGCCTTGCCGGAAGCCTCACGCACCGCAGCATTGGTTTCTTCCGCGCTCGGCTTTGCCAGGTAGTCCATGCGCGCATTGATTTTGCCAAAGGCGCGCTCAATCTGTGTTTGCAGACTGTATCGGCTTTCAAGCGGATTGAAGGTCAGCGCGCTGCGTCCGTATTGCCCGGTCGTGTAGTCCGGCGTGCCGAGCACCATTTCGGGGTGGTTGACGAAATACTCGTTAATATCATAGTTACCCCAATGGTTTGCATCGTTCCATGGGCGATAACCGATTGCGGCAAAGGCTTCTCCTTTATACTGTGTGCCAGGCTCCCGCTTTTTGAAGATGAGAATATCCGAGACAACATCTGTCCCTGTGCCTTCAAATGCCGTATTCGGCAGGCGAATCGCACCAATCAGGTCTGCCTGCTTCATGAAGTATTCACGCGCGCCGGGCTGTGCAGCTTCAAGCGTGCCGCTCGATGTAATCACACAGAGAACGCCGCCCGGACGCACCTTGTCCAGCGCCTTCGCAATAAAGTAGTTGTGAATCGAACGCGTGACCGCCGCAGGATAGCGCTTGTCCGCAACGGAAATGTTGCCGAACGGCACATTGCCGACCACGGCGTCCATGTAGCTGTCCGGAATCTTCGCATTCTCAAAGCCCATCACGCGCACATCGGCATTCGGGTACAGATACTTTGCAATGCTGCCGGTCACCTTGTCCATCTCGACCGCCGTCCACGACTTCACCTTGCCAGAAAGCGCCTGCGGCATCGCGCCGATGAAGCGCCCTACACCGGCGCTCGGTTCAAGCATTCTGCCGCCCGCAAAGCCGAGCTTTTCAAGCCCGGTGTACATGGCGTTGATGATGGCGGGCGCGGTATAATACGCATCGAGAATCGAAGCGCGCGCCGCCTTGTATTCCGCATCATCCAGCAGCGCCTGAAGCTGGCGCGCCTCTGCGTCAAAGCCGTTCTTGCCGTCAAAGGCATTCGAAAGACCGCCCCAGCCGGTATACTTCGCGAGGATTTCCTGCTCTGCCTGTGTTGCGTAGCGGTTCTCCTGCATCAGCGTGCGCAGAACCCGGATTGCCTCGACATTCGCTTTGAAGCGCGTCTTCGGCGTCGTCGGGAATTTCGATTTCTCGGTGATGACCAGATTGCTCCCGCGCGGGTTCTCCTGTGCTGCCTGCTCTGTTTTGGCGGTTACTTCTGCTCGAACATCGGGCAGTTTTCCTCGTTCGCCAGAATCGCTGTCGGAATCCCCCTCGGATGCTCGCTGCACTTTGCGTGCACCCGTTTCTTGCACTCGTTGCAAATCGGAGATATTACCGCCGGAGGCGTTCCCTTCACCAGTTCCTCGTGGCATTCTGCCGCGATAATCTCCAATGCCAGTTTCTCCGCCTTTGTCAGCTTCTCCATTTTCCATTACCTCCTTCATATAGATGGTCGGTGTGCCATCTTCTGCGAAAGTCAGTTTGATGACTTCGTATGATTTTCTGCGACCAAACAAGACTTCGCTTTCCGCATTGTTGCCATACCCGGATAAGTCGCTGCCGGTTTCGCCCTCGATGACCATATGAACAGCATATTGACCTTCCACTGTATAACCGTCCGCTGCTGTAGAAGTGGAAGTATACGCAGGATAAAGAGCAATCTTCCCCGCCGTATGCTGTGCCATAAACGCATCTCGCGCGGCTTTCCCGCCGACACTGTCAAAGCCGATGTTGCGGTATACGACGCCCTTATGCGGGCGAAGTTTCTGCAATGCGGAATCAAGATTCTCGACGGTTTGCTGCTCCGTCTCCGAAAGAGCCGTCCCATCCCGCAGTTTCGCATTCAGCTGATAGCTGCCGCCGCTCTTGTATGCCAGCAGCGCAGCGACTTCGTCTTCGGTCAGCCCATTCGGGTCTTTGCTCGCGTCCTCGCCGTTTACCGAATCTTCTCCGGCTGCGGGCTGTACAGTTCCTCGTTCACGAACTCCTGCGCTGCCCACTCCGGCATCCCCTGCGACGCCATCTGCGCCCGCATCTCGGATATCCGGTTGCCGTTCGACGACAGGCGCTTGTACAGCGTTCCGTCCGCCTTCATCTCGGCGCACATCTCCGGCAGGTACTCCGCCCAATACTTCGCCTGCGTCTTTCCCTCCGGCGTCAGACTGTTGTACTCGTCCTCCGTCAGATACTTCTTCCACGCTTTCTGTGCCATGTCCGATGTCCTCCGTATTTGATGCAAGATGTTCTGCAACGCTCGCAAGCGTCTTTTCCTTGATGCTTCCATTATACGCCGCGGTATCCTGTTTTGCAAGGGGAATGTTTTCAACCGCCGCCGAAGGCTGCACTTCTCCGCCGGACGCACTCTGCGCCGCACCGGCATCCATCTGCCCGGCAAGATATGCCGCCTCGCGCATAGGCGCAGTCAACACAGGCGCAGGATTGACCTGCTCAATCGGTGTGCCGTTCTTCCCGGCATTGTAGTATGCCGTCATGCCGTAGACATAATCCCTTGCATTTGTTTCCGGGTTATACATCTCGTTCAGCACGCGTTCGCCGGTCTTGCCAAGCGTCGCCGCACTCTCCCGCACAGCATCCGTCCGGCTCTGCGCGACCGTCTGCGGGCTTGTTTCCTGCATTTCCGCGAGCTTTTCTGTGAGCTCGTCTTTCTTCACCTCGACAAACTCGCCGTTTTTGTACTGCACATACTGATAGCCGCCGTTGTTTCCGCGGTAATCTTTCTGCCCATATGCGTAAATCTGATTTTCCTGCGGGTTCGTTATATACAGTTCCCCGGCTTCGCCGGTTCTGTAGCCGCCTGTATACCCGCCGATTTTCTGCGAGAAGTCGAGGCGACCGTTTTTGCCGACGAGCGCCACCCAAGGGTCACTGTAGCGTCGGGAATTGAAGCTCTCATATTTCGTGACCGTGGCAGGGCTGCTTCGCTTCGCAGTCGGCGCTGCGGCTTCGGGAACAGCGCTCGGCAATGCAGCAGGCAGTGCGGCGGGCTGCTGCGACGCTGTCTCCGCCTGCGGCTGCTCGTACCATTTGTCCATGGTCGCGAGCTTTCTCCCCATGTCCGCTTTTGCCGCTTCTTCGGCAAGCATCTCCCGCGCCGCCTCCCGAAGCGCATCGGTTGTATTCGTCTGCGGTTCCTGTGCGTTTCCTTCTTCCGTAACATCTAACGATGTATCCGCCGCTTCTTTAGCTTTGATTTCCGAGATTGCAGTCTGCAAATCCGGTGCCATTTTTTCGGCGGTATCGGTATCCACGCCGGAATCTTCGAGGATTGTGACGATCTGCTCCGCGCTCACCGCGCCTGTCGCGTCTGCGCCTCCCGCTGCGGAAGTGTCGCTCGGCGCTCCTGGCATGGAAATTTCGCCGACAACATCCGGCGACGCAACACCGCCGATGTAATACCGGAATTTGTTTGCGCCCGTTTCTTCGCGCGATTCCGCATACATGCCCGGAAGCGCGGTAAGGTTGAGCAGCCCCGCATTCAGCGCGCCGAGAATACCGGCGTACAGCGCTTCTTCCGTGAACGGCTTGAATTGATTGTGTTCGTCAAGGCAGATGTTGCGGAACACCGGATTAAGGATTTCCTGCAAATATTCGTCTGCAAACTCGCCACCCATATTGCCGAGATACTTCGCGCCGAGACGAAGTGCGATTTCGCCGTTTACACTGCATTTTGCAAGGACATTGCTGATTTTCGTCATGCCCTGTGAAGCAAGATTGCCGAGCGCGCCGCCGCCGACATGCACAATGCCGCCGAGAACTTTTTCAAGTACACCTTCGGATGCACCGGCGAGAATGCCGTACTGCGTTGCCTGCTCTGCCGTATATCCGGCGCTCAGCGCTTCCTGCTTATAGTTGCCGCCGGCGGACGCAGAAAATGCGATTGTACCGGCGGTTGGATTCACCATGCCGATAGCAATAGAGGGCAACATATTCCCCGCCGTTGTGGCAAGGTCATATGAAGCGCCGGCAATCCACTTTCCGGCATCCGTTTTTGCGCGATCAACGCGTCCCTTTCTTGTGAGCGCGTTCTTGATCTCCGCATAGGTAACATCATCAGCCTCGTCATTGAAGATGTTCTTGACACCGCTTACTGCCTGTCCGACACCGAATGATAAAGCGCTGAGCATATCTGCTGCGCCCCCCATGAAGCCGTCATGCTTCGCGTTTGCATAGTCTCTATATGCTGCACGTGCATTCAGATTTCCCTGCATAAAGTGCAGGAATTCCTCTGCGGATTTTTCTCCCTCGGTGTTCAACAGGTAATTGAAAGTTTTCCGCTCGTCGTCTGTCAGTTCTTCAAGGAAGTCCTGCTTATATGCGTTCGTAGGCGTGCCGAACTGTGTATAAAGGTACTTGTTTGCTTCTTCCTCACCGTAATCTCGGAGGATCGCATCATATTCGGCGCGGTGCGCGCGGTCAAGCTCATCTGCGCGGCTCGAATAATCGAAATACACCGCATCGGATGCTGCACCGCTGCCGCGCGCAGACTTTTCCTCGAAGTCTGCGTTGTCAGGCAGATCCGCATAATGCACAGCCTTTCTGTAAGCCTCCACCTCGCCGATTTCCTTTTGCAGGCGCTGCCGTTCTTCTTCGTTTTCCTTTCGCCCGTTTGTCTTGATGATGCCGTGTTCAGTCCCGGCATAATCCGTCGGGGCTTTCGGAATATTGAACGACGCGCTTTTGCTCTGCTCATCAAGCTTCAACAGCCGTGCTTTCGCCGCGTCGAGATCATACCCCATCATACGGACATATTTGCGCTTGGAGAATCCGTCCGTGAGCGTGGTCGTCCCGTCGTGCTTGTCATTCTGCCAAAGCATAGCGCTTTCTTTCGGGATAATCGGTATCGACAGCGCATCCGAGCCGCCCTGCTTTGCGCCTGTGTTTTCTTCTTCCAGCTTGGGAGACGCGTATTTCGGCGTGTTCAGATAGTCGGTATACGCCTCTTCGTAGGCTCTGACCTTTGCCCGATATGCAAGGTTTTGCCGCGTGCGGCTACGCTGCTCATCCTGCGACGGTATGCGCTGCTCGGCGGGGGTGTACACCGTGCGCACGCCGCTTTCGCGCCGCTGCTTTGTGAACTCCCGCGCATTCGGCGCGTTCGTGCTGCTCGGTTCGGCGACAGATGCAGCAGTGCCGCTCTTGCGTCTCTTTTTCGTAAATTCCCTTGCATCCATAGCCGTTACCTCCCGAATTTCTCATTTCTTGCACCGGCAGTCGTCAAATCCGTGTTATCAATCGCCTTGTGCTCAACAAGCGCCTGAATATAGTCGTAGTACGATGCGTACTTCGTTTTGCCGACGACCTTGCCATTCGCATAGAACTGGTCGCGGCTGATTGCAGCGCTTGCGGGAACGCCGTTTTCCTCGAGGAACGCATAGGCATCGCCTTGCGGCATATCCAGCATGTCGCCGGTCCATTCGTCCCTGTACTGCTGCAACAGTCCGGCAGCCGAAGAAAAACCGAAGTTCTTGTAGTTCTTCTGAATGTATTCCATCGCCGTAGTGGGATTCTTGCTGCTTTTGGTGCTGTCTGCCGCATTCTGCGCTGCGAGAAACAGCCCCTCAACGTCACCCTCGCCCGCATCTTCCGCTTGCTTCTTGCTGCTTCCTGACGTGCTGCTCTGTGTACGCAACGTGCGGATCGCAGCCTCACGGAGCCCCGCAAGCTCCTCGTTGCTGTATCCGGCGATTTCGAGCAGCCTTGCATCCAGCCGGGACGGATCTCGCCCAGTGGCGATGTAGTCCTGCACGCTCTGCCGTGCTTCTGCGCGTTCTGCCTGCCCGCGCGTATATGCGGTATTGTCGTCATATCGCTTGTCTTCCAGTGCGTCACGCTCGCGGCTGTATGCAAGCTCATCCGCATAGCGCGCATCCGAGATCGCGTCGCGTTCGCGACCATAGGCAAAATTTCGATCCGCATTGAACTGCGAAAGCTCGTCCTGATAACGTCCGTAGTCCGTATCAGCAAGCGATTTCAGAAGCGACGCCTTGCCCGACTTCTCGCTCAGCTCCGCGTCGTACATCGCGCGCGCTGCGTCTTCCAGTTTTGTCATGTAGTCGTTGTAGGTCTGCTGCGCCGCCGTGCCCGCATACGAACTGGCAAGCCCGCCGGTACGAGCAGAAATCTGTGCCAATGTGTCTTGCATCGCCTTCTGCCCGTTTGCGGAGTAACGCTTGGCAAGGTCGGCATAGCTTGTCCCCATCGTCCACTTGTCATAGTTTGAGTCGACGATCTCTTTTGCCAGCGCCCCCAGCGTAGAATCGTATTTGCTGCCGCCGTATTTGGGCGCGGTGTCATAGTCGCCGGTATTTGCTTCCGACCTCGCTGTTCGCGTCACAGAGTCGTAGAACGAACCGTTCTCGTCCCGCAGCGGAATATATGCGCTGCCGTCATCGCCGCCAGAATACCCGGCGGCTTTTCGGATGCCTTCGACCTCTCTGTGCGCGGCATCCATATCCATATCGCCGCGCTGCGCTGCATCCGTCAGCGAGGAAATCCGATTCTGATCTTCTTCTGACAGGTAGCGCCTGTCGAATTTTGATACTGCCATTATGAACCCCCGTTCTTTTTGTTGGTCTCCGCGACCATCGCGTTCAGCTGCTCCACCAATGTGCGCAGATAGTTTGCAAGTCGTGCAATGTCCTCCTTGCTGTTTCCGGTCGGCGCAGGCGGCATAGTGTCAATGTATCGCATATCACACCTCGCTTCCGCGCAGCAGCTCGCGCACCATCGAAAGCACGGTTACATCCCCGCTTCCGCGCAAACGCACGCGAAGGCGAGAGCAGCGCCCGATTCGCAGCGGAACGTTCAGCGCGAGTCCGCGCGATGCACCCTGCGTGTATGCCGTGCGCCAAGGCGCATGGTCTTCCCGCACATCCACCGTGATTTTTGACCACGGCTGCATATCCAGCCGCAGGCGCAGCGTCGTATACGTCTTTTTCTCGTGCATCGTGTCGCCGAACGGCGCAAATTCAGCGAGCCAGTCATGCGTGATGCTGTCGCAGGCATGCAGCGTATACTGGCATCCGTCCGCCGCCATCAGCAGATTTCCGCTGACAGACGCGAAGGAATCTACCAGGACAACGCGCTCTTTCATCCACAGTCTGCGGCTGATGTCATAGACATAAAGCGCCGCTTCGCCGTTTCCGTCTTTCATGCAGACATAGTAATGCAGCCCGTCGTGCCCGGCTACAGCGTCGGTCATGGTTCCGCTGCCCAACTTTTCGGAAATCAGGGACGGCATGCCGCCGGTGTAGGCATATACGCCGTGCACGCCCTTGTAGTACAAGGTCTCGTCCACGATCTGCAGCGACCGATTGCTGCCGCTCTGCACGCCAGATAAGGTATACTCGTTTGTGTAAAAGTCGGACGGCGAGCTTCCGAACACCTTGACAAGACTGTTTTCCTTGAAAACAAGCACCCCGCCGCCGTAAGAACAAATAGCCGTAAAATCACCATTTGAGCCAACCGCCACGGCATAGCTGTCCGCATCGCCGGAATATGTGTAAAAATCTGTTGGCTTACCGAGTGCAGATATGTAAAGGGTCTTGTCCGCGTTGCTCACACCATAGATACGGTTGTGATGTGAACAGATATAATCCAGTTTCGGTGCCTTTGATGAAAAGGTGATCCCATTTGAAGCCGGATTGTAGCTTGTGAGTTTAATGTTCGGGCTTACTGACGATGTTTTTGTTTCATAAGAAAGAATTTCGCCGTGGTTCTTGCATATGCACAGCTTGTGCGTGCTCCCTTCATACAGCACTGCGCAATCGCTGAATGCATCAATTCGTTCGGTTGTGACCATGCGCGTATCAGATGTTCCTACAGCAAAGTATAAAAACCCGCCGCTGTGTGATGCCGAGCTCCGCCAATGCGTATATTGCGCAAAAGAAACGCCTTCAAGTCGCATCGCATTTTGCTCTTCATCAAATGATACAATTTTTGCCGTTATATCATAGACGCCAGCCGCCGTCCCGCTGATCTGAACCAAGTCTCCCACGCTGAACACATTCTTAAACAATTGGTTTGTTTCTGAAACATTGAATACATCAAACTCGATATATCCGTTTTTGTACAGGAATGTTCCACCGCTGTATCCGCTCATTTCTTCATAGCCAACGCTCGTTACAACACCAAAATAACCATCGTTATTCTGCTTGCTTTTGTCCGGGAAAACAGCTGCCGATCCTGTCACAACAGAAAATGTTTTAGACATGGAAGAAGGAATCATCTGCGGGACTATAATGTCACCGACCTCGATCTTCTGCAATTCGCCAACAGCAAAGCAACCGCGCAGCTCTTCCAGCGCATCAAGATTCCATTGACCATCCGTATAAGCATCGCGGACGGCATCTTGATCCTTTCCGTAAGTGTAAACGGTAGGGTTTTCGGTGTAACTGTCATTCTGCTCAATAACGGCTCTGTACATAACGCAATGTATACCACTCGCTGTTTTAGGCTCAATCGTAGCTTCTACCGTATTTTCGCTGAATGTGACAGATCCGGGTGATGTCGTCGAGGTTACAGTCGTTCGGTATCTCTTGCATGTACCGTTTTCAAGGTCAATGACGATCTCATCCGGCAGTATAACCAACTTGTTTCCGGCAACAGCGAATTGCGAATGCGGTGTCGCATTGCTTAAAACATCGTTGTTGTAGTACAAAACACCGCCTCGGATGGTGACAACATTACCATTCCACTCAAAAATATCGGTAACACCGTTCTGTTCGATAGCATCGTCTTTGCACGGACGCAAACTTGGATAGTCGTCAGTGGAAAGCCCAAGCGAATCCGTAAGCTCTCCGTCGACAGCATCCTTTCCACGGTTCAAACCAGCGAATGTTGCAATTTGCTTTCTGTCTTTTAATATATTGTACGGAATATGTGGCAGCATCAGCGCATCACCTTCCAATTCATGCTTTTCGCCGGTTTGTGTGTGCGAATCCACCATGCCTGTGCCCGCGAAAACGCTTCTTCAAACACAGCAAGGTCATTCTGATACAATGCGGTTTCCTCGTTGTAGTAGTCGATTTTCGCTGCAATGTACAGCGCATATATGCTCTCATGCGGGCGTGGCATTAAAAGCGGAGCGTCTTGCGGATACAAGTTTTCCGGTGCCTCAGTACCCATCATTTCCGCAACCGCACCTTCAATCTCATAGCACCATATCGCCTTTTGCGCGGCATCAAAGGCATTCGGGCGGAGATCATCAGCCTGCTTTATTGCTTCACTCAGTTTCATAGTGCCTCCACCCCCGTCGATTTCGACGGGTTTAGTTCGATTTTTCGTCCGCGTCCGCCGCCGTCGCAGTTGCCTGCACGCCCGCTGCGTCGGCAAGTCCCTCACCGAGTATGTACGCAACAACGGTTGCACCGGCAATGATCAGCGCCGTCACCTGCGAGGCAACCGCCTCGCTGCCACCGAAAGCTACGATCAGCATCGACACAAACGAGGCAACAGCCATCCAAAACTTCCGAGAGGTCAGCTTTTTAATCCAATTTATTTTCATTAGAACAAACTCCTTTTCTGTAATTAAAATTTTTCGTGTTTTTCTTTACTTAGATCATATCGCCGTAATCGTCGCGGTGCGCGTGGACGCATCCCACGCGACCGTGCAATGCAGCGCCTCGGCAATGTACCGCACCGGGATCATCATTGTGCCGCTGCCGACGATCTCGGGCGCAGCATCCATTTCGACCGGCTTGCCATTGACCTGCATGACCGGGCTGTGCGTCGTAAGTGCAAGCACGCCCTCCTCGCTTGCCAGCGTCGCCGTGCCGGGGGCCGCATCCCACGTCACCGTACAGCCGAGCGCGTCCGCGACGGCGCGTACCGGCACAAGCAGCCTGTCCCACTTGATGTACGGTGCGGCAGGCATGTCCACAGTCTTGCCGTCCACGTTCGCCGTCTTGCTGCCTATGGTCAATTTTATCGTCTTTGCCTTGCGCAGGATCGCCGTATCGGCATC
>QAKK01000014.1:27003-34172 GCA_003343845.1 Oscillospiraceae bacterium | reverse complement strand
GAAAGTCCGGAAACCCTTGATATATAAGGGTTTTTAAAAATTTTTGGATTCCACTTGACACAAGCAGACGACCTCGGACGCGTGGTCATTCCAAAGGAAATCCGCCGAACCATGCGCATCCGCGAAGGCGACCCGCTTGAAATATACACAGATCGGGAAGGTGAAGTCATCTTCAAAAAATACTCGCCGATCGGCGAGCTGACCTCCTTCGCGGCGCAATACGCAGATACACTCAACAAAACCTGCGGCATGTCGGTGGTCATCACCGACCGGGATGCCGTGATCGCCTGCGCCGGCGTGCCGAAAAAAGAATACAATGAGAAAAAGATCTCCGGCGAAATCGAGGATGTCATCGAAAGCCGCGCGCTCTATGTCAGTGCCGCAGACACACAGAGCATCCCTGTGATCGAAGACGGCAGCAGTCACTTTGTCAGCTGCGCCATGCCGATCATCAGCGAAGGAGATCTCGTCGGCTGCGTCATTTCGGTGCAGACCCCCGAGAACCAGAACGCGCAGCCGCCTGCGCGCGATGTGGAGATCAAACTGATCCAGACTGCCGCCTCCTTCCTCGGCAAACAACTGGAGGCTTGAGCATATAAAAAGGATGCCATCGGCATCCTTTTTATATATTTGTTATTTCAGCATAGAAATTGCGTCCGTGATTGTTTTCTCCATGGCTTCCCTGCCGTATTTATCGACTTCGGCTTTGTTCTTTTCGCCGTGCGTGAGGCATCCGGCACCGCCGATGCAGCCGCCGATGCATGCCATGCCTTCGATAAAGTTGGCATCCAGCAGGTTCTTGCTCTTTTTGAGAAGCGCAACACGGCAGGCTTCAATGCCGTCGCAGGTGCAGGCCTTCAACGCAAAGTCGATCTCCTGCTCTTTCAGCCCCTGCGCTACTGCGTCGGTCAGCCCGCCGCTGCGGGCAAAGATTCTGCCGAAGTAAGAAGCGTTGTCAAGCACGCCTTCCTCCAGTGCCGTAATATCCATATCACGGCTGTCAAACAACGCCTGCAGTTCCTCAAAGGTCAGCACCGCGTCGATATACGGCTTGACTTTTTCATTCTGCGCTTCGGCTTTCTTTGCCGTGCAGGGACCGATGAAGACGACCTTGGCATTCGCCGTCGTATCTTTGATGTACTTTGCGATCGTTGCCATCGGCGAAAGATTGTGCGAAACGTAGGGCAGCAGCTCCGGGAAGGACTGCCGGATATACGTCACAAATGCAGGGCAGCAGGAACTGGTCAGAAACCCTTTTTCGGCAAGCTCTTTCGATTCCGCCTGCGCGACCATATCCGCGCCGAGCGCAGCCTCCACGACTGTATGAAATCCGAGTTTCTTAAGCCCCGTGATCACCTGTCCGAGCTTAGCATAAGTAAACTGGCTGGAAATCGAAGGTGCAACAACCGCATAGAGCTTATCGCCCTTGCTTTGCTGTGCCTTTTTCAGAAGGTCAATCACATTGAGAATATAAGACTTGTCCGAGATCGCACCGAACGGGCACTGATAGACACAGGCGCCGCAGGAAATGCACTTGTCGTTGTCGATCGTTGCCGCCTTATCCTCGTTCATCGTGATTGCCTTGACCTTGCAGGCGTTCTGGCAGGGACGTTTGCGGCTGACGATTGCCGTATACGGGCACACCTTGGAGCATGCGCCGCACTCCTTGCACTTCGTCTTGTCGATGTGCGCAACATGGTTCTCGTCAAACGAGATCGCACCGAAACGGCAGACGTCCTCACACCGGTGTGCCAGGCAGCCGCGGCAGGCGTTGGTCACCTCAAAGCCGCCGACCGGACACTCGTCACAGGCGATCTCGATGACCTCAATCACGTTCGGATTCTCCTTGTCGCCGCCCATCGCGATCTTAACGCGTTCGGCAAGAATCGCACGCTCCTTGTAAACACAGCAGCGCATGGTCGGCGTCTTACCAGGGACAATGATCTTCGGAATGTCCAAAAGATTGTCAAACAGGGTGTCCTTCCACGCCTGTCTTGCAACCTCGCGCAGAACTTTGTATTTCAGATGCTGTACTTTTGTATCGAATTTTCTCATGCGTTTGTTCCTCAGAAATAGCTGACCTTGATCCGCTTGCCCATCTGCTTCAGGCAGGCGGAAAGCTCCTCTACAAGGTTCATTTTAATGTTGAAATTGATCGGCAGATCCGGATTCTGGTGTGCGGGGTTCACAGCTCTGCCGACAAAGAAGTTGATGTCGGTTGCTTCTTCAAAAAGCAAGCGGGCAATCAGGGACGCACCGTCGCGCTTCATGCTCCACTGCGCGTAGGATTCATTGTCGGCGAGATAATCCTTCGCGTATTGTACAACGCGGTTGATGGTGATGACACCCTCTGTGACGAGGTCAACGCCCTCAAGCTCCGCTGTCGGCGGGATGTCGCTGCTCTCAAAATTGAGACTCGGTTTCAGCGGTTTGTGCAGATACTTTGCCGCAATGGTCGAAGTTGTCCCGCCACAGATGATATGTTTGCCTTCCTTGGAGAAGAAAAGCGACATCATGCGGTCACAGTCGTCCCGATTTGACGGCGGTCCGAACAAAAGATTCATCGGTTCGCGCTTCCGGATGCGTACGACGCACGCCGTGGCATCATCCCCCGGCTTTTCTCCGTAGAGCTTGAAGCATTCATCCACCAGAATGGTGGAAAGCGTCTTCGCCGTATAACCGGCAACCGAAACCGTCGCCATGAAGTCGATGATGTCCTCCCGGCTCCAGCCGAAGTTGTACGCCATGCCGATGCCGGCGTGCGGGCAGCCGTCACTCATCGCGATAAAAATATCGTTTTCACGCAGCTTGATCGACGAACGATAGATCTTTTTGCCGCCGATGCTCAGCTCGGTCTTCGGATAATCATAATTCTCGCCGTCGCGCAACAGAATGAGCAGCGGATTGTCGTACTGCATGATCTCTGCCGTCTCATTGTTCAGCAGATGAATGATCGTGAAGGTCGAATACGCGACACCGCGCACCGAGCAGATCGGCAGGGTCGCCGCGATCGTCTCCACACAGTCTTCCAGCGTCAGCCCCTCCGCCATCATCGTGGAAATGATCTTGGAGGTCAGAGTTGACAGAATGCTGGCTTTGACGCCGCTGCCGAGACCGTCGGCAAGCACAATCACCGTGGAGTTTTCATCCTGCTCAACCACGTCCACATGGTCACCGCAGAGCTGCTCACCGTAGTGATTGACACTTTTATAGCCGATATCGGCACACAGATTATTCATCGGAAATGCTCTCTTTCAGTTTGGTCAGCGCGATCTTGGTCTCCGCAGCTGTCTCGCCGAGCAGGGATGCAATCTCCTGCACAATGCGCATTTGCTTGTCGACAACCTTGTCCGCGATCTCGACCGTCTGGCGGCTGATACTTTCCTTCTTCTCGCGTTCGTTTTCCTCATCGGTGACGTCACGCATGATGCTGATCAGCAGATGATAGTCCTTGTCATAGACGACCGTCTGTTCGATGTATTTCTGGTACTCGGCGAGGTATGTACGCATATCCCGCACGCCTCTGCCGCTCTTCAGCACATCCATATAGACCTTGGGGTCGAGAATCCGAATTACCGGTTCGCCGAGGACGTCCGATGCAGATCGGATATTCATGATCTTTCGTGCGGCATTGTTGATCTGCTGCACTTCGAGATTCTCGTTCAGCACAATCAGTCCGTTCGGCGTGTTATTGACGATATTGTCCGAGAAGCTCTCCGCCTTGTCCTTCAGATACGGCAGACACATGGAGATCTCCGCCTTGCCCTGAATAATGGCGATTGCCTTTTCACGGCAGGTGTTGTAGCCGCAGGAACCGCAGTTGAGCTCATCCGACGGTTTGAATTTGCCCATCTGCCGCAGGATCGACTGGATCTCGGCATCGGACGGTGCGGACGCCTTCCGCTCGATCACCGTAAAGGATTTGCGTACGGCAAAGCGATCTGGCTGTTCAACCTCAAAATCACGCGTACCGGCAAAGTCGGCGACCGCCTTGTAATCCCTGACCGGTGAACGATGGTACTTCTCCATAACAGGACCGCCGACACAGCTGCCGACGCATGCCGACATCTCGATAAAGCAGTGATGAATATTCCCCTGCTCAATCTCATGCAGCGCGGCAATGCAGTTATCCACGCCGTCAAGCGCCATATATGTATAGCCGGGCGCGTTCTGCGCCATCGTCTTGAGAATACCGCCCGTTGTCGGGAAGAAGCGCGCACGGCTCTCCTCCTCATGGTCCATTTGCTGCGCAAGCTCGATATTCTCGGCTTTCAGCCAGTTGGTCAGCTCTTCAAAGGTCAGCACCGCATCCACGATGCCTTCATAATACTCCGCCTCATCCTTTTTGGCGACGCACGGACCGATGAAGACCGTCTTTGCGTCCGGGTGGCGACGCTTGATATCGGTACAATGCGCCTGCATCGGGGAAAGTACATCCGCAAGATACGGCAGTTCCGCCGGGAAGTACTTCTGAATCAACAGGTTAATGGAGTGGCAGCAGGAAGTGATGATCACATCCCGCCCATCCTCGCGCAGCATCCGTTCATATTCGGTCTTGACAATGGTTGCGCCGACAGCGGTTTCCTCCACGTCGGCAAAGCCGAGTTTTTGGAGGGCTGCGCGCATGGCACCGATGCCAACACCGTCATAATTGGCGACAAAAGAGGGGGCGATGCTTACATAGACCGGCGCGCCGCTCTGCAGAAGCACCTTGACCTTCTCGGTCTCATCCACGATCTCTTTTGCATTTTGCGGACATACGACAAAGCAGTGTCCGCAAAGGATACATTCGTTATTGATAATATGCGCCTGGTTGCCCGAAAAGCGGATCGACTTAACCGGGCAGTGGCGAATGCACTTATAGCAGTTTTTACAGTTGGATTTTTTCAGCGTCAGACAATTCGACATGGATCATTCTCCCTGTGCCCGTATGACATTCAGAATCTTATTCTGAAAGAACTCGTTGAAGTTTTCCTTTGTAATACCGGTCGAGACTTCATCATCCACCGTGACGGATACGCCGATACGATTACACTTGCCGGTGCAAAAGCTGCCGGCAAGTGTAACTTCGTCTTCAAGATGATTGTCTGTGACGGCTTTTTTCAAAAGCTCGATAATATCCTGCGATCCCTTGATATAGCAGGAGCTACCGACGCAGACCTGTACAACCATGGCGACGCTCATACACGAGCGAGGATCGACTTCTCAAAGAAGTCGTCCACGCTCTCGGGACATACCGAATAGAAATCGTCATCCACGGTTACGCAGACACCTTTCTGACACTGTCCCATGCAGAAGGTGCCGCCGAGCTCAACTTTGTCGCCGAGATCGTGCTCTGCAATTTTATGTTGCAGAGCCTCGACAATCTGGCGTGAGCCCTTGAGATGGCAGGAGCTGCCGATACAAACCGTTACTTTCATGAAGTCGTCCTCCGATTATTCGTAGTCCACAACGTCGACCCAGGAGAGCAGGAACTCGCGTTCCTTTTCGTTGCCCTTGACCGACTGGGAAGCTGCAACAATCGGCATCCACTTCTGTACATACTGTCTTGCCGTGTTGCTCTTCTTGCAGAACAGTTCGAGATACTTCTTGGCGGTTGCTTCATCGCCGGAGAGGCAGAACAAAAGGTAGGTGCGCGCCGCATCGGCGGACGCATTACCCTGCGTAGCGTGCGACCAGTCGATGATATAGGGTGTGCCGTCCTCGGCAATGATGATGTTGGAGGGGTTGAAGTCGCCGTGGCACAGCTTGTTGTGCTTGGGCATGGCTTCAAGGCGGGTGCGCAGATCATAGCGGGTGGTTGCGTCCAGATCCGCCTGACCGATCTTGCGATTCATCTTGTCCTTCAGCTTATTGAGCAGCGGGCAGGTCTTGCTCTGCACTTCGATCTGCAGATCGACAAACTCTTCAAGATACTTGTCGAGGTTGTCGGGGTCCTCCGCCATGATCTGTGCAAGCGTCTTACCCTTGATATAGTCGGAGACGATTGCCCACTTGCCGTCGATCTTGCCGACCTCGATGATTTTCGGGATATTCAGCCCGGTTTCTTCCACTCTTGCCTGGTTGAGCGCTTCATTGAGGATGTCCGCCTTGGAATAATCCGCGTCAAACACCTTGATGCAATTCTCGCCGTCGCGATAGATCGTTTTTGCGTTTCTGACTGCAATAACTCTGTCAAGTTTCATGGCTGCTCCTCCTCAGTTCTTCTTCCCTTTTTTAGCGGTGGTATATGCGCGCTTCGCCGCGTCTGTATCCGCGCTGACCAGTGCGGAATCGACAGCAGGCATCTCTGCCTCGGTAAAGTGCTTGTTTCCATAGTATGCGTTGAGGTACATCTGCTTGATCTCGCTCATCAGCGGGTAGCGCGGGTTTGCACCGGTGCACTGGTCATCAAATGCCTGCTCGGTCATGTCGTCCAGCCGATCGAGGAAGTTCTGCTCGTCAATACCGTAATCCCTGATCGTCTTCTTGATGCCGACGCGCTCCTTCAGTGCGTTGATTGCGGCAATCAGCCCTTCGAGCTTCTCCTCTTCGGTCTCGCCCTTGATGCCGAGGTAATCCGCAACCTCTGCATAACGCTCCAGCGTGTGCGGGTGGTCATACTGCGAGAAGGTACCCATCTTTGCAGGCTCTTCGCTTGCGTTGAAACGAAGGACTTCTTCGATCATCAGCGCGTTGGCAACGCCGTGCGGCAGGTGGTGGAATGCGCCGAGCTTGTGTGCCATCGAGTGGCAGACGCCGAGGAACGCATTTGCAAACGCCATACCTGCCATCGTTGCGGCATTTGCCATCTTTTCACGTGCCTCGACATCGGTCTGACCGTTGTCATAAGCGCGCGGCAGATAAGTGAAGATGGTCTTGAGTGCACGGAGAGCAAGACCGTCGGTGTAGTCGGTTGCCATCATCGAAGCGTAAGCCTCAAGCGCATGCGTAACAGCGTCGATACCGGATGCAGCAGTCAGCCCCTTCGGTGCGCTCATGTGGAAATCGGTGTCGATGATCGCCATGTTCGGCAACAGCTGATAGTCGGCAAGCGGATACTTGACGCCGGACTTTTCGTCGGTGATGACAGCGAAGGGCGTAACCTCAGAACCGGTACCTGCCGAGGTCGGGATGGCGATGAAGTATGCCTTTTCGCCCATCTTCGGGAAGGTGTACACACGCTTGCG
>QAKK01000014.1:0-23337 GCA_003343845.1 Oscillospiraceae bacterium | reverse complement strand
GGGATGGCGATGAAGTATGCCTTTTCGCCCATCTTCGGGAAGGTGTACACACGCTTGCGAATATCAACGAAGCGCATTGCCATATCCATGAAGTCTGCTTCGGGATGCTCATACAGGACCCACATGATCTTGCCGGCGTCCATTGCGGAACCGCCGCCGAGTGCGATGATGCAGTCGGGCTCGAATGCGCGCATCTGTGCCGCGCCTTCCTTTGCGCAGGCAAGCGTCGGATCGGGTGCTACATCAAAGAACGTGGTGTGCTGAATGCCCATCTCGTCGAGCTTATCGGTGATCGGCTTGGTGTAGCCGTTGTGATACAGGAAGCTGTCGGTGACGATGAACGCCTTCTTCTTGCCCATAACGGTCTTCAGCTCGTTAAGTGCAACGGGCAGGCAGCCCTTCTTAAGATAAACCTTTTCAGGCGCTCTGAACCAAAGCATATTCTCTCTCCTCTCGGCAACGGTCTTGATGTTGATCAGGTGCTTGACACCGACATTTTCGGAAACGCTGTTGCCGCCCCAGGAGCCGCAGCCAAGCGTCAGAGAGGGCGCAAGCTTGAAGTTGTAAAGGTCGCCGATGCCGCCCTGCGAGGAGGGAGTGTTGACAAGGATACGGCAGGTCTTCATTCGCTCGGCAAACTCGTCGAGCTTTGCCTGCTCGGTCGCAACATTGAGGTAAATGGACGAGGTGTGACCGTAGCCGCCGTCCGCGATGAGATGCTCCGCCTTGCCGAATGCGTCCTGAATGTCCTTTGCATGGTACATTGCCAGAACGGGCGAAAGCTTTTCATGTGCAAACTCCTCGGAGAGTTCGACGCTCTCGACTTCGCCGATCAGGATTTTCGTGCCTTCAGGTACATCCACGCCCGCCAGCTTTGCGATCGTATGTGCCTTCTGACCGACGATCTTCGCATTCAGCGCACCGTTGATCAGAATCGTCTTACGGACCTTGTCCAGTTCTTCACCCTTCAGGAAGTAGCAGCCTCTTGCGGCAAACTCGTCCTTGACTGCCTGATAGACGCGGTCAAGCACGATGACAGACTGCTCGGAGGCGCAGATCATGCCGTTGTCAAAGGTCTTGGAGTGAATGATCGAGTTGACGGCGAGAAGCACGTCTGCCGTGTCGTCGATGATTGCGGGAGTGTTACCTGCACCGACGCCGAGCGCGGGCTTGCCGCTGGAATATGCGGCCTTGACCATGCCGGGACCGCCGGTTGCGAGAATGATGTCCGCTTCCTTCATCAGGAGGTTGGTCATTTCCAGGCTGGGAACATCGATCCAGGAGATGATACCCTCGGGTGCGCCTGCCGCAACTGCCGCTTCCAGTACGACCTTTGCAGCCGCGATGGTGGACTTCTTTGCTCTCGGGTGAGGGCTGATGATGATGCCGTTGCGCGTCTTCAGCGAGATCAGCGTCTTGAAGATCGCCGTCGAGGTCGGGTTGGTGGTCGGAATGACCGCTGCTACCACGCCGATCGGCTCTGCCAGCTTTTTGATGCCGTACGCCTTATCCTCTTCAATTACGCCGCAGGTCTTTGTGTCCTTATAGGCATTGTAGATGTATTCAGCAGCATAGTGATTCTTGATGACCTTGTCTTCGACCACGCCCATGCCGGTCTCTTCCACTGCCATTTTGGCAAGCGGGATGCGCTGCTTGTTGGCAGCGGATGCAGCGGCGAGAAAGATCTTGTCGACCTGCTCCTGCGTGTAAGTTGCAAACTGATTCTGTGCGGCTCTGACGCGCGCGATCGCTGCTTCCAGCTTTTCAACGCCGTCTACGATCTCGTACTTGTTTGCTTCCATGATGTGTCCTCCTGTGATATGGTTTAAGAATTTTTCTTTGTTCTTTCTTAGGTTTTACGGGCGCACACGATTTGCAATATGCCCCTTTTATCTGTCTGTTAAAATTTTAACACATTCGGGACGGTTTGCATATTGTTTCTTTGATATAGGCGTATTATCAATTCTGACATAGCGGTTTCGCACAAAAAGGGCGCCGGTGCAGCAGTGCCTTTGTGTCAAATGCTCAGATTCTCCTTCGTTTTATGCAGAATCCGGAGAAAGATCCGATCCACTTCACTCGGGCTGTATTCCTTTTTGTGAATCAAAAGATCGTTGTAGGTCCGTGCGCCGTCCATGCAGCGCCGTTCCACGAGTCCGTAGCGATCCAGTTCCGTCTCCGACACGGGCGAAGACCAGCAGAAGCACAGCGGATTTCCGCCAAGCAGTTCGAACCGGCTGGCGCGCTCAAAGACAAAAATATGCTTTTCTGCGTCTCCGGGCAGTTCCTCCCGCAGAACGGATGCGGACGGGAGCGTCGGCACAAACGGATCGGGGTGTGCAACTTCGGTGTATTCGCGCAGGTCTGCGCGTGTAATCGTGTCGGCGTCGGCAAGCGGGTGCCGACGGCTCAGCAGAAGCACGCTGTCAAATTCGGCGATCGGTTCGCCGACCAGTCCTTTTTCGGCAAGCAGCGCCTTGAAATAGCCCGCATACCCTTTTGCAAAACGGATAATGCCGAGGTTATATTCGCCGCTCAGCACATTTCGGATCGTGCGGAGCGCGTTGGTTTCCTTATAGTAATACGTAAACGGCTCTGTGCGCGTCTCGCCCGCAAAGGCAACCATCGCCGCTGCAATATAGTCAGCGCGCGGCGCGGACAGCGAAAAGGTCAGTCGCCGCTTTTTACCATCGCGGAAAACCGACTCCATCTCGTCGATCTGCGCAAGAATGCGCACCGCGTACTGTAAAAACGCCTCGCCGTCCGGCGTGACGACCATGCCGCGCGGTGTACGCTCAAAGATCGTGATGCCGAGACCCGCTTCCAGCTCTCGGATCGCACGGCTCAGGTTCGGCTGCCCCATATACAGGTTTTCGGCAGCCTTGTTGAGCGAGCCTGTCTTCGCGATCTCAACCGCATATTTCAGATGCAGAATGTTCATAGACAGCCTCCGTCAGCCGCGCGTTCATGCATCTTTTCCGATATACTGCCGCACACGGAGCGGAACGCCCGCCTGCTCTGCAATCGTCTCGCACTGCCGGATCTCGTCCGGTGTGAGCGCTGCATCCACAACCGACAGCACGACATGCGGAACATAGTGCTTGACATGTGATGCGAAGTCCAAAATCGCGCCGTAGGCATCCTCACCGAAGCGGGAATGGCAGACGCGCTGATATTCCGCCGCATTCGGCGCATTCAGGCTGATCGACAGCGTATCGACTGCGCCCGCAAACAGCGAGGACGTGTCTCTGCCGTGGATCAGATCGGACTGTCCGTTTGTATTGACGCGGATCTTACATCCGTATTTGGCTTTCAGCGCCTTTGCAACATGCACAAGCGTATCCAGTCGTTCGGTCGGCTCACCGTAGCCGCAGAAGATCACTTCGTTGTATTTTTTCACATCGCGGGCATCCACTGCGGCAAGAATCTCTTCCTCGGTCGGCTCGCGTTCGAGCCAGAGAGAGTTTGAACCGTATGCGCCGTCGCCGTTTTGACGAATGCAGAAATCGCAGCGGTTGGAGCAGCGGTTGGTAATATTCAGATACAGTGAATTGCCAACCTCGTAGGTGATGGTCATGCCTTTCATGGTTTTGTTCCTTTACAATGTAATTCCGAAAAATGCTGCCGCATTCTCCGCGGTGATCCGACCGACCGTATCTGCGTCTATGCCGTGCAGTGCGCCGATCGCTTCGGCGGTGTAGGAAAGCAGCCCGGAATGGTTGCATTCGCCGCGATGCGGATGCGGCGCGAGATAGGGGCAGTCGGTCTCAATGAGCAGCTTGTCCATCGGTACGCTTTTAGCGACAGCGCGGACGCGCTCGGCGTTTTTAAATGTGACAACGCCGGAAAAGGAGACGATCCAGCCGCGGCGGATCAGATCCGCTGCCATCTCGGCGCTGCCGCTGTAGCTGTGAAACACACCGCGCACATTCGGGTATTTGCAGACCATATCAAAGCAGTCGCCGTGCGCTTCCCTGTCATGGATGACCACGGGGAAACCATACATCTCGGCGACGCGCATCTGCATCTCAAAGTAAGCGCGCTGTGTCTCACGGTCGGTATCGTCGTAATGATAATCAAAGCCGATCTCGCCGACGGCAACAATCTTATTTTTCTCCGCATCATCCAGCAGATCGCAAAGCGCACGCCGTGCCGCATCGATGTCGCATTCTGTCCCGGCACAGCTCGGATGAATGCCGACGGCAGTATACATCTGCGGATATCGCGCAGCCTGCGCGATACACTGCCTGGAGCTTTTCAGGCTGTCGCCGATATTGACGATATGCGATACATTTTCGGAAAAGAGTTTTCGGAGCAGCGTATCGGCACCGCCCTCGTACTCGCGTGCAAAGCGGGCATCATAATAGTGCGCGTGGGAGTCAAAAAACATCAGCGGACGCGCTCCCCGAGCGGCGTCTCGGGATCGAGGAAGACCACGCGGATCTGCTCCTCGCCGGACGCCAGGATCATGCCGAAGCTCTCCTCGCCGCAGAGCTTTGCAGGCGCAAGGTTGGCAACAACAATGACTTTTTTGCCGATGAGATCGGCAGGCTCGTAGAACTTCGCAATGCCGGAAACGACCTGGCGCTTTTCATAACCGAGGTCAAGCTGGAGTTTGAGCAGCTTCTTTGCCTTCGGGATCTTCTCGCAGGCGATGATCTGCGCTGTGCGCAGCTCTACGCCCATGAAGGCATCAATGCCGATCTCCGGGACAGCCTCCGGCTTTTCAACCGGCTTTGCGACAGCAACTGCTGCAGCGTGCTTTGCCTCCACATCGGCGAGGATCTTTTCTTCATCGAGACGGGCAAACAAAACCGCAGGTTCGCCGACCGGCTTACCGGACTCCAGGACGCCGAAGGTCTCGATGCTGTCATAGTCACGGCGATCGGTTGCCAGCTGACCGAAGATATTCTCCGCCGTTGTCGGGATGAACGGCGTCAGCAGGACAGCCGCCGTGCGGATGGTTTCAAGCAGGTTGTAGAGCACCGTGCCGAGACGTGCATGCTTGCTTTCATCCTTGGCAAGCGTCCACGGCGTGGTCTCGTCGATATATTTGTTGGCGCGACGCAGCATCGTAAAGATGGCATCCAGCGCGTCGGCGATGTGATAGCTCTCCATGCAGTCGTAGGAGGTTTTCTTCGCCGTCTCGACGGCTGCAAGCAGCTCGGCATCCACGCCCTCTGCCGTGCCGGGCGCGGGGACGATACCGTCGAAATACTTTTTCGTCATGGCAACCGTGCGATTAACCAGGTTCCCGAGGTTGTTGGCAAGATCGCCGTTATAGCGCTTCAGCACGTTCTCATAGGTGATCACACCGTCTGCCGCATACGGCATCTCGGCAAGCGCATAATAGCGTACGCCGTCCACACCGACGATGTCGGCAAGCTCGTCCGCATAGATGACGTTGCCCTTCGACTTGGACATCTTGTCCGCGCCGAGGTTGAACCACGGATGCCCGAACACCTTCTTCGGCAGCGGAATATCCAGCGCCATCAGAATGATCGGCCAGTAGATCGTGTGGAAACGCAGAATGTCCTTGCCGATGATGTGCACATCGGCAGGCCAGAATTTGTTGAACAGTTCAGGCTGCTCCGCATTGTCGGGATCATAGCCGAGTGCGGTAATATAGTTGGAGAGCGCGTCGATCCAAACGTAAGTGACATGCTTCTCATCAAAGGTGATCGGGATGCCCCACTTGAACGAAGTGCGCGAAACGCAGAGATCCTGCAAGCCGGCTTTGAGGAAGTTGTTGACCATTTCCTTTTTGCGCGCTTCCGGCTCAATGAATTCAGGGTGATCCTCGATATACTGCATGAGCCTGTCTGCGTAGTTGCTCATCTTGAAGAAGTAGGCTTCCTCCTGCGCACGGCTGACCGGAGCGCCGCAGTCGGGGCACTTGCCGTCCACAACCTGCGTCTCGGTAAAGAAGGACTCGCAGGGGGAGCAGTACCAGCCCTCATAATACCCCTTGTAGATGTCGCCCTTGTCATAGAGCTTCTTGAAGATATGCTGCACCGAGCGGACATGGTAGTCGTCGGTCGTGCGAATAAATTTATCATAGCTTGCGCCCATCAGATCCCAGATGCGGCGGATCTCGGCGGACACGTTGTCCACATAATCCTGCGGTGAAATGCCCGCTTCGTTTGCATAGTTCTCGATCTTCTGTCCGTGCTCATCCGTGCCGGTCAGGAAGAACACATCATAACCGACCTGTCGCTTGAAGCGCGCCAGCGCGTCGGTCATAATGACCTCATAGGTATTGCCGAAATGCGGCTTTCGCGAGCTGTACGCGATCGCCGTTGTGATATAAAACTTGCCTTTATCCTTCATTTTCTGCCTCCGAAACCGTTTGCATTTTCTGCGTGCATAGTTATTTATAATAGTATACCATAGGTGCGCGTTTCTTTCAAGCGTTTTTTAACAGAATCAGGACGGTTCGCGGAGATTTTGCAGTACGGATGCGGTAAGCACGAGCGCGAGCTTCTGCCGATAGGTTCCGTTCGCAAGACAGGCGCTTTCCGCACGGTTGGAAAGGAATCCGCACTCAACCAGCACAGCCGCCGTCCGGATACGGTTCAACAGATAAATGTTGCTTCCAGCCGCCTTGATCCCTCGTGTATTCCCCGGTTGCAAAAGCGCCGCCGTATTCGCCTGTATGGAGGCAGCAAGCACGCGGCTTTCCTCTGCGTGCGGCGAATAATAGACCTGCAAGCCACTGTACTTCTCCACGGGAAAATTGTTCATGTGTATACTGACAAACAGCGCGCCCGGATTTGCCTCGGCAAGTGCGGCGCGGTTTTTCAGGTCGGTCTGCTTCAGTTTGCCGCGCAGCGCCGGATCGCTCTCGTCGCAAACCAGGCTGTCCACCGTCCGCGTCATACATGTCTTTGTCCCCGCGGCGCACAGCATATCATGCAGCAGCGTCGCAATCTCCAGATTGAGATTTTTTTCGACAAGTCCGGTCACGCCTGTCGCACCGCCGTCTCTGCCGCCGTGCCCTGCGTCAACAATGACCTGCACGGGGCTTGCGATATAAGCAGTTTGCAGCCGTCCTGTGTGCGTTGCCCACGGCGCGGTGACGGCGACAAACAAAAAATAGAGTGCGCAGAGTACGACCGTAAATGCAAGGCAATAGACGGCGATCCAAAAGGTGAGACGGCGGCTTTCCGATCTGCTCATAAGTACCCTCCCGCGTGATTTTCTCTTCAAGAAGATATGCTTCACCGCCGCAAACAAGAACACGCGCGCATATCCGCGCACAAAGCGCAAAAAAAAGAACGGCTCGTCGAGCCGTTCTTTTTTAGGGGTGTTTCTTACTTTGCGTCACGCATCGAAGCGACTGCGATGCGGGTGAAGATGACGCACGCCTCGGCGCGGGTGATCTCGTTTGCCGCATTGTAGTTACCCTTGGTGTCGCCGCCGACGATGCCGGCATTGGCAAGCAGTCTGACGGCTGCCGCACAATTCATATCATCGGTCACGTCGGGCAGGTTCTTTTCGCGAATTGCCGCATACTCCTCTGCAGGCAGGATGTTGGCAAACACGATCGCCATGTCGCCGCGCGAAATATTCTTGTTGAAGTCCGTGAACTGGCCTTCCTTGATGATACCGTTTGCCACGCAGTAGTTGACATAGGGATCATACCAGTTTGCAGCGCCGGTCGTATCCACCGACTTGCCGGTGTAGACCGTGTGAATATTGGCAGCAGCCGTCAGCGCCTGCGCAACGGTGAACTTGCCGTCGGGCGAGAAGGTCGTTGCGCTCGTGCCGTTTGCCAGCGCGTATTCATATGCGGTCTTGACGAAGGAATAGAACCACTTGTCCTCGGTCACATCCGTGAACTGACCGCCGTAAGTGCGGCTTGCCTGGAACTTCGGCACCGTCAGGCTGCCGTCCTTGGAGACAGCGATCACAGCCTTGCCGGCAGTGACATCCACAAAGGGGAATTCCTGCTTTGCGTCGCCGGTTGCGGCCGCGTTTACGGTGTAAGCGCTTGCGTTTGCAATCGCGATCTCATACATACCGTCCGCAGCCTTGTCGGCAATTTTGAAGCTGACATCCGCAATCGCGATGTCACCGTCGATCTTGTTCAGCGAGACGTTCGCCATGACAAGCGTGACCTTGGATGCACCGGCAAGCGTCTCTGCGTTGTAGGGCGCATAGACAAAGCGGGTATCCTTCGTCGTGTAGGACGTGACGGAGAAAACATTCGGATCAAACGTCAGATCAAGCTGTGCGCCGACGATGCCGGGGCTGTTTTTGAGCACGACCGGGACGGTGACGGTATCACCGGGCTTGCAAGCGGCGCTGCCGACCGTGAAGGTTGCGTTGCCTGCCGCAAATGCGGACAGTGCGAGCGTGCTGACCAGCATCAGCACGGCAAGAATAACGGAAATCTTTTTCATGATTTACTCCTTTGCCTCTATAAAATTATTTTTTGAGGTAACTGTCTTTAAGACCGACGATGCGGTTGAACGTGTTCGGGTACTTCGTGTCTTTGACGAAATAACCGGTGCGGACAAACTGGAAGCGGTCGCCCGGCGCGGACGCCGCCAGCGCCTCCTCCACCTTGCAGCCGACAAGCTTTTTGAGGGAATCGGGATTCAGGTAGTCATTATAGGTCTTGTCTTCGGGAATATCGGCAACGTTTTCAATGGTAAAGAGCCGATCATAGAGCATGATGTCGGCATCCTTCGCAAATTTTGCGGACAGCCAGTGGATCGTCCCCTTGATCTTTCTGCCGTCGGATGGCATATTTGCACCGGTCTCCAGATCCGCCGTGCAGAGCAGCTCCTTGATGCTGCCGTCCGGATTCTTCACAACCTCGTTGCACTTAACGATGTAAGCGCCCATCAGGCGAACCTCGCCGTCCGGTTTCATACGGAAGAACTTCGGAGGCGGCACTTCTTCAAAGTCGCTGCGGTCGATGTAAAGCTCACGGGTGAACGGAACCTTGCGTTTTCCCGCGTTCTCGTCGTTCGGATTGTTGGGAAGCTCAAAGTATTCGACCTTGTCCTCGGGGAAGTTGGTGACGACCACCTTGACGGGGTCCAGGATCGCGACGCGGCGCGGCGCGGTCTCATTCAGCTCCTCGCGGATGCAGTGCTCAAGCAGTTCGATGTCCACAAGGCTGTACGCCTTGGCAACGCCGGCACGCTCGACAAAGTCAAAGATGGATGCAGGGGTGTAGCCGCGGCGGCGCAGACCGCAAAGTGTTGGCATGCGCGGATCATCCCAGCCGTCTACAAGATGTGTCTCGACGAGCTGGCGCAGATAGCGCTTGCTCATGACCGTGTAGGTCACATTGAGGCGGGCAAACTCGCGCTGCTTCGGCTTTTTTTCAATGCCGATGTTGTCCACGACCCACTCATAAAGCGGGCGGTGGTTCTCAAACTCCAGCGAACAAAGCGAATGCGTAATGCCTTCAATCGCATCCTGAATCGGGTGTGCGAAGTCATAAAGCGGATAAATGCACCATTTGTCACCCTGACGGTGATGCGAGGTATGCACAATGCGGTAGATCGCCGGGTCACGCATGTTGATGTTCGGGGACGCCATATCGATCTTGGCGCGCAGCGTGTGCGTACCGTCGGCAAACTCGCCGTTCTTCATGCGCTCAAACAGGTCGAGGTTTTCCTCCACGCTGCGGTCGCGCCACGGGCTGTTTTTGCCGGGTTCGGTCAGCGTGCCGCGGTATTCGCGCATCTCCTCGGCGGAAAGGTCGCAGACATACGCCTTGCCGTCGCGGATCAGCTTCAGCGCGTATTCATAGCAGCGGTCAAAATAATCAGAGCCGTAATACACGCCGCCGGTCGGCTCTGCGCCGAGCCATTTCAGATCCTCGTAGATCGACTCAACGTATTCATTGTCCTCCTTGACGGGATTGGTATCGTCGTAGCGGAGGTTGAACAGACCGCCGTATTTCTTCGCCATGGTGCTGTTGATCCAGATCGCCTTGGCGCTGCCGATGTGCAGATACCCGTTCGGCTCGGGCGGGAAGCGGGTGTGAACCTTCAGCGACGGATCAGCGGCAAGGTCTGCCTTGATGATCTCGTCTATAAAGTTGGATTTGATCTCTTCCATAGATGAAACAGACTCCTTATATTCTTTCTTCGGCAGTCTTCAGCCGCGCAAGCACACGGTCGCTGCCGAGAATGTGCATCACTTCGTACATATCTGGGGAATTCTGTCTGCCCGTCACGGCAACGCGCAGCATCATGCTGACGTCACCGACATGTCCCTTCCAGCCGGTCGGATCCGCCTTATAGGCTTTTGTATCGGGGCAGAAGCCGTGCCGCTCAGCAAGCGCACGGATCTTCTCAAACCAGACGGTCTGGTCGTCACCGGCATCATAAGTGTTGACATAATCCGCCAGCACGGCGACGATGTCTGCCTTATCAAAGGCAGGCATGTCCGCCTCTGCGGCAAACAGATCGTCGTAGAAGAACGCCATGCAAGCTTTCAACTCGCTGAACACGGCAAAATCCTTGCGCGGCTTTTTGCCGCCTCTGCCGATGGCGAGGATCCGCTTGGCATAGTCGGGATCGGCGGTCAGCTTTGCATAGAAATCGGTGTCATAGTCCTTCGCCCACGAGGCGGCGAGATCATAGACCTTCTCCGCGCTCATGCGGGACAGCACATCCTTGGAAACATCGCGCAGCTTGTCCGTATCGAACAGCGAACCGGCGGGATTCATCTTCTTATAAGAGAATTTGAAGTCGTCCGGGCTTGCCGTCGGGTTGGCGCGCCGCCAGTCTTCATAGTTGGAGTTGAGCACGGTCAACAGGTATTCATAGATCGCCTCAACCGGATAACCAACCTCCTGATAGAAGGTCAGCGCCAGCTCGGGATCCTTTCGCTTGGACAGCTTACGCTTGGATTCGCCATCCATCTTCATCAGCGGTCCGATGTGCAGGTACTTCGGCGGTTTCCAGCCGAGTGCCGCAAAAAGCTGAATGTGGAACGGGAGGGACGGCAGCCATTCGTCGCCGCGCACAACATGCGTGGTACGCATCAGGTGGTCATCCACCGCATGCGCAAAATGGTAAGTCGGGATCCCGTCGGATTTGAGCAGGACATGGTCGATGTCGTTCTCGGTCAGCTCCAGATTGCCCTTGATCAGATCGGTGAACTTGATCTTATGTTCAATGTTCCCCTCGGAGCGGAACCGCAGCACCCAAGGCATGCCTGCCCTGATGTTTGCCTCGATCGTCTCATAGGAAGCATCGCGGTATTTTGCCCACTTGCCGTAGTAGCCGAAGTTGGATTTTTCAGCCTCCTGCGCTGCGTGGATGGCGGCAAGCTCCTCCTCCGTGCAGAAGCAGGGGTAAGCCTTGCCCTCGGTGACCAGCTTTTTTGCGTAAACGTGATAAATATCCTTGCGCGCACGCTGTCGGTACGGACCGTAAGCGCCGCTGTCGCCGTCAATGGTCGCGCCCTCGTCGAAAATGATGTTATAGTGCTTCAGCGAATTGATAAGGATCTCAACAGCACCGGGCACTTCGCGCTTGCTGTCGGTGTCCTCGACACGCAGAAACAGCACGCCGCCGGATTGGTGCGACAGCCGCTCGGAGGTCAGCCCCTGCACCAGATTGCCGAGGTGGACAAAGCCGGTCGGGCTGGGCGCCATGCGGGAGACGATCGCCCCTTCGGGCAGGTCACGCTTCGGATAAAGATCTTCAAGCTGCTCCGGCGTCATTCTGACGTCGGGAAACAGCAATTCGGCAAGTTTTGTATTGTCCATGTGCAGTCTCCGTCGTTATTCGTGCAGGTATCCGAATTTCTTTTCACGGTCAAGCGTGGTCGTGCCGCCGTGCCCCGGATATACCGTATAGTTTTTCTGTAGTTTGCTGAGTTTTTCCACACTTTCGCGCATGTCCGCATCGCTCGAACCGTAGAGATCGGTTCTGCCGATCGCGCCGCGCATCAGGGTGTCGCCGCTGAGCAGATCGTCGCCGAACAGGTAACAGACACTGCCCTTCGTGTGCCCTGGCGTGTTCATCACCGTGATTGCCTCACCGCCGAGCATGAGCTTGTCCCCATCATGCAGAATGATGTCGGCAGGTGCGTGCCGCGTATCTCTGGCGAAAAACTGGAGATACAGGCTCTTTGCCGAATCACCGAGAAAATCAGCGTCGCCTGCATGGATGCAGACCTTTGCCCCGAGGGCACGCCACTCATCCACAAAGAGGATGTGGTCGAAGTGCCCGTGCGTCAGAAGCACATATTTCAGTTTCCACCCGTCGCGCAGATAGGGCTCTGCCGCGCCTGGGTCGATGCTGGGGTCAACAACGGCAAATTCCTTTGCCGTATCCTGCAAAATCAAATAGGAATTGGAAGCGTATCCGGCGCTTTCCAGGCTGACAACGCGCATAAAACACCTCATACTGTATGGATACATCTCATTATACACCAAAGATTTTGCTTTTTCAAGATTCTTGCAAACTTTCTGCAAAAAGTGCACAATTTTCTTGAGTGGATGTAAAATGCGCCGTTTTCCATGTCGGTTTCGGCGTGCTGCGCATAAAATACAGTGTGCGGGCAATTCAGAAAAACCGGAGTCTTATCATGTCCAAATGTATCTTTACGACCGGGTCCGTCACGCAGGCGATGAAAGCCAAACGCATCCTTGCGGAACATTCCATTCCGGTCAGCACAACGAAAATCAGCTCTGCGCGCGATCGGCGCGGCTGCATATACGGCATTGAGTTTTCCTGCGCGCAGAAAGGCAATATATCGAGAGTGCTGTCCTTTGCCGGCATCTCTTATGACGAATATACGGAATGATTTATCTGGATAACGCCGCGACCACATTCCCGAAGCCGGACTGTGTCACCGCGGAAATGAACAAATGTATCCGCGAATACTGCGGCAATCCGGGGCGCAGCGGGCACGTGCTCTCCCTGCGCGCCTCGGAAAAGATCTACGAATGCAGGCAGACGCTCGCCGCCTTCTTCGGCAGCGACAAGCCGGAAAACGTCGTCTTTACGCTGAACACGACCTATGCACTCAACCTCGCGATCAAGTCGCTGTACACGCCGGGGGCGCACATGCTCATCAGCAATATGGAGCACAATTCGGTCTACCGACCGGTCTGGGAACTGCAGGCGCGCGGCGAGGCCACCTATGACACCTTCAACGTGCTGCAGCCGACCGACCGGATCCTCGCCGAACTGCGCGCAAAGGTCACACCGAAGACAAAAATGTTGGTCATGCTCCATGCTTCCAACCTCTGCGGCAAGGTCTTCCCCATCCGGGAGATCGGCAGCTTTTGCAGAAAGCACGGCATCCTGTTCATCGTTGATGCCGCACAGAGCGCCGGCATTATCGAGATTGATATGAAGCGCTGCTCGATCGACGCGCTTTGCGCACCGGCGCACAAAGGGCTGTACGGTCCGCAGGGGCTCGGCTTTGTCATCTTCGGCGATACACAGCCGGTGCGCACCGTCATCGAGGGCGGCAACGGCATAAATTCCCTGTCCGCCGCCATGGACGGCGAACTGCCCGAGCGCTTTGAGGGCGGCACGATGCCGACGCCTGCCATTGCGGCACTGGATGCCTCGGTTCGCTTCATCCGCGATGTCGGCGTGCGCAAGATCAATGCACATGAAACCGCGCTTGCCGCCGAGCTCTGCCGTCTGCTGTCCCGCATCCCGGGCAGTATCCTGCGCGGCACGCGCCTGCCGGAGACCGGCATCGTGCTCTATGAGAATGCCAACGTCTCGGTCAATCGCATTGCCGAGGGGCTGAACGCGCGCGACATCTGCACACGCGGCGGCTTTCACTGCTGTCCGCTCGGGCATGCAGCCCTGCGAACGGGGAAAGAAGGCGCGATCCGCATCAGCATGGGCTATTACAACACCATCCGCGATATCGACGCGGTTGCCGATGCCATCGGCGAAATCTGCAAAAAATAGAAAGCGGCTCCCGGGATCCCTCCCGAGAGCCGTATTTGCGCTTAAAAATCCTGTCTGCCTTCGATGGCGCGATTGAGCGTCACCTCGTCTGCATATTCGATATCGCCGCCGACGGGAATCCCGTAAGCCAGGCGGCTGACCCGCACGCCGAGCGGCTTCAGCAGCTTGGAAATGAACATCGCCGTCGTCTCGCCCTCCACGGTCGGATTCGTCGCGACGATCACCTCGCGGACGCCGTCTTTGACGCGCTCCGCCAGGTCGGCAATATGCAGCTTGTCCGGCGTGACGCCGTTGATCGGCGAAATCACGCCGCCGAGTACATGGTAAACGCCGCGGAAGCCGCGGATCTTCTCAAATGCCAGCACAGCCTTTGCGTCTTCCACCACGCAGATCAGCGATGTGTCGCGCGTGCTGTCCGCGCAGATCGGGCAGATCTCGTCCACGGAAAAGTTGTGGCAGACCGCGCAATGCCGGATCTTTCGCTTTGCGCCAAGCAAAGCCTCGGAAAAGCCTTCGACCGTCTCGTCCGGCAGATCCAGCACGGCAAACGCCATGCGCACCGCGCTTTTGCGCCCGATGCCGGGCAGCTTCCGGAACTGCTCGATCAGCGTCTCAAGCGGCGCAAGATACTCCGTCATTCCAAAACCTCCGCAAACCGGAAATTACAGCAGCCCCGGGATGTTCAGACCGCCGGTGATCTTCTGCATCTCACTCTCGCTGGTGGAATCAACCTTTTTGATTGCCTCGTTGACAGCAGCCGTCACAACGTCTGCCAGCGTCTCGATGTCATCGGGATCGACAATATCGGGCTGAATGTCAATATGCAGAATTTCGCGCTTGCCGTTGATCTTCACCTTGACCATACCGCCGCCCGCGCTGACTTCATACTCGCGCTCTTCCAGCTCGGTCTGCAGTGCCGTCATTTCCTCCTGCATCTTCTGCACCTGCTTCATCATGCCGTTCATGTTCTGCGGACCGCCGAGTCCCTTCGGATAATTTGCTCTCATGGTTGTCTCCTTATCGTGTATATGTCTTAAATATTGTCCAGTTTATCAAAAAAATCGTCGCCGTCGGTATCGCTCTTTTCCACATATTCATAGGAAATGCGCTCGGGCGGAATATTTTTGCCTTCGCGGGTGGAAATCTGCACGGCAAGCGCCGCTTTGGCAGCATCGCCGGACATCATTTTCATCGTGAATTTGTCAGCAAAGCGAACCACCACACGTCCGTTTTCCGCATCCATATAGCCGCGCGAGCCGTCCCGCATGCCCATGGCGCTGCGGCTCTCTTTGGAGAGTGCCTCGGTCAGTTCCAGCCAATAGGAAAGCGGTCTCAGCGAAGAACCGCCCTTTGCTGGCGCAGGTGTTGCCGGCTTTTCCGGCACGGGCGCTGTCGCATTTGCAGGCACGGGGTCTTTGACCTTTTCTGTCTTTTCGGCAGGCGCAGGCGAGGGGGCGTCCGGGATACCGAGCGAAAGCCGCGCGATCTTTTCCTCCGCGGCGGCAATTCTCGCAAGCATCGCCGACGGGTCATCCGACAACCGCGGATCGCAGAGCTTGATCAGCGTCATTTCCGCAATGGTGCGCTTGGTCGAACCGCTCCGCTGCATCTGCGAAAGCGCATCGTCCAAGAGCCGGAGATGGCAGAGCAGTTCCTCTGGCGTATACAGCGCCGCAAGCGCGGCAAGCTCTTTGGTCTCCGCCTCGGTTGCGTCCAGGTACAGCGCGGGGCGCTTTGCCGTTTTGACAACCAAAAGATCCCGATAAAGCGCAAGGAGATCCTGCCAGGAAACCGCAAGATCGACCGACGATTCGGCAACCGTGCGGACAAACTCAAAGATCTGTTCATAGTCGCGCGCATGAATGGCGCGGACGAGCGCATACAGGCTTTCCGCACTGTTGATGCCGAGCGCTTCCGTCACATACGCTTCATCCAGTGTCGCGCCGCCGCTGCTGCACAGGTCAAGTAGGCTGATCGCGTCACGCATACCGCCGGCAGCGTGCTTGGCAAGAATGCGCGCAGCGCCCTCGGTCAGCGAAATTTTTTCCTGTCCGGCAATATACAGCAGGCGCCCGACAATCGCGTCGGTGGCGATCCGGCGAAAATCAAACCGCTGGCATCGTGAAATGATCGTTGCGGGCAGCTTTTGGAGTTCGGTCGTCGCCAGAATGAACACAACATGCGCCGGCGGCTCCTCCAGCGTCTTGAGCAATGCGTTGAACGCGGAGATCGACAGCATGTGCACCTCGTCGACGATGTACACACGATATTTCAGCCCGGACGGCGTATAGGCGACCTCGTCGCGGATGGCGCGCACCGCGTCCACGCCGTTGTTGGACGCCGCGTCCATTTCCAGCACGTCAGTCGCGCTCTCACTTTCGATCGCGCGGCATGCCGCGCATTTGCCGCACGGATTGCCGTTTTCGGGGGACAGACAGTTGATCGCTTTTGCCAGGATCTTTGCGCAGGACGTCTTACCCGTGCCGCGCGGACCGCAGAAGAGGTACGCATGCGAGATGCGGTTCTCTGCCGTCTCATACTTCAGGATCTCGGTGATGTGCTCCTGCCCGCAGACATCGTCAAATGTAGCGGGACGCCATTTTCGATACAGAGCCTGATACATTGACTTTGCCTCCTAAAAAATGAAGCGAGGGCAGAAAAACCGCCTCGCCCCGATTTGTTCAGTCACATAATAAGACCATACACCCGAAAATCGAGCGACCGTAAATACGCGTTAACCGCACCTCCCGCTCGGGACAGGCATCCCCGCGGCACATCAAACATACTGCTTAATGCTGCTTGGTTCCCCACCTGACATGGTTCACAGCCATTGATTGCGCAGGACCCATCCTTCAACGCGGTCAAATACGGCGCAGACCGCACCGCCGATGCTCTCAGACCGGGAATCCACCCTCACTGCAGCGGATTGTGAGTACAGAGGGCCGCTACTCCCCCGGCTGGTATGGCCTTATTACATGACCGAATCCTTATTTCCCAAACAGTATAGCAGATTTTTTCGTGTTTTGCAATACCCTATCCCGAATTCCTTAAAATACATTTGACATTGCGGCGCGATTTTGCTATAATTATTCTGTTCTATTTCCGTGCTTTTGGAAGGAGGCGCTGCATGGAGAGTTTCTTTCCCGCCGTCATCGGCAATGAAAAGCTAAGGCGCCGCCTTGCCACTGAAATCCGTGAGGGCAGATTCCCGCACGCCTATATCCTTGCCGGCAAGGACGGCAGCGGCAAAATGACGTTTGCCATGCAGATCGCAGCCGCGCTCGCCTGCAAGAACCCGGATGTTCTCCCCTGCGGTGAATGCGACAGCTGCAAAAAGATTCTCGGCGGTTTTTCACCCGATGTTCTTGTCATCCGCAAAGAGGACGACAAGAAGGAGTTTTCGGTAAATCTGATCCGCGAGATCAAAAGCGGGCTTTACATCGCGCCGAATGAACTGGAAAAGCGCGTCTATATCATCGAGCATGCGGAACTGATGAACGCAAGTGCACAGAACGCATTTCTCAAGATGCTGGAAGAACCGCCGCACTACGCTGTCTTTCTCCTGCTCTGCTCCAATACCGCAAGTTTGCTCGACACGATCAAAAGCCGCGCGCCCGTTCTCTATACCGAAGTGCTGCCGCAAAGCGATGTGCGCGCCTATCTGCTCGAACATTCCCCCCGCGCACGCGAAATGGCGGCTACCGACCCGTCAAGGCTGACCTCCGTTCTACTCTCGGCAGGCGGCAGCATCGGGAACGCCATGTTTTTATGCGAGGATGCGGAGAAATACGATGCCGAAAAGAACCTGGTTTACGCCCTGCTCGACGCGCTGACGGCGCCTGCCGCCGCCGGGATCGGGATGCTCTGCGATGCACTGCCGACGGCATCCGATGCGCTCTGTGAGCTGCTCGACATGCTGAAACGCGCGTTCCGCGACATCGCCGTTTTGCAGAAGGCGCCGACCTGCGCCCCGCTCTTCTTCGAGCGTGCCGACCGCGCCGAAACGTATACCATGAAGATCACCGTCGCCAGAGCGATTGCCCTTGTCGAGGCGGTTGACCGGCTGCTCGCCGATCTGCGGCTCAATATGGACACACGTCTTGCCGCCGTGTCTCTCATCGGCGATATGCGCACGATCATGATGAATTAACGAATCGAGGAACATATATGACTGACAATACCGAAAAGCAGACCGCGGATACGACTGCCGCGGAGACGGTGAAAACCGAAGAATCGACACCGACCGACGCGCCCGAGAATGCCGAACAACCCGAGAAAAAAGTAGAGATCATCGGCGTCCGTTTCAAGCAGGGCTGCAAAACCTATTATTTTGCCGCCGGCAAGAACGTTGCCAAGGTCGGCGACAGCGTAATCGTCGACACGGCGCGCGGGCTGGAGTTGGTCTCGGTTGCGCTGGCAAACAAGCTGGTCTCGGAAAAAGAGATCGTTCCGCCGCTCCGCCCCGTGATCCGTGTGGCGACACAGAACGATCTGCGCCGCGCCGAGGAGAACCACAGAAAAGAGTCCGAGGCGTATGAGATCTGCAAGAAGAAGATCGCCGAGCACAAGCTGGATATGAGCCTTGTCGGCGCGGAATATACTTTTGACAATGCCAAGCTGCTCTTCTATTTCACATCGGACGGCAGAGTCGATTTCCGTGATCTTGTCAAGGATCTCGCCTCCGTCTTCTGCACCCGCATTGAGCTGCGCCAGATCGGCATCCGCGATGAAGCCAAGCTGTGCGGCGGTCTCGGCGTCTGCGGCAGACCTTTCTGCTGCAGCACATTTCTGTCCGACTTTGCGCAGGTCTCCATCAAGATGGCAAAGGAACAGAATTTCTCGCTCAACTCTGCCAAGATCTCCGGCGCATGCGGCAGACTGATGTGCTGCCTGCGCTTTGAACACGAGACCTACGAAGAGGCAATCCGCAGCACGCCGCCGATGGGCGCGACCGTGCAGACGAGCGCCGGAAAAGGCGTGGTTGTCGAGACCAGCCCGCTCGCAGGACTGGTCAAAATAAAACTGGAAGACAAGCCGGAAGCACCGCGTGCCTTCCCCCGTGAGGACGTCACCGTGCTGTTTTTGAAGAACAAGAAGCCGCCGCAGCAAGCAGGCGGCGACGCAAAAGAGCCGAAGGAAAAGCAAAAAGAGAAAAAAGATGTGAAAAAGGAAGAAAATAATCCGTAAATTTTTGCGATTGCTCTTGATTTTTCCGTAATTTATGCTACAATGAAATAAATCTTTAACGGAGGTGTTTAGATCATGGCATACAAGATTTCCGATGAATGCATCGCTTGCGGCGCTTGCGAGAGCGAATGTCCCGTAGAGGCGATCAGTGAGAAGGACGGCAAGATGGTCATCGACGCAGACAAGTGCATCGAGTGCGGTGCTTGTGCGGGCGTATGTCCCGTAGGCGCTCCCGCTGCCGAATAATTCGCCGACAAACGAATACATAAGAGAAGCGGATCCGATTCTATCGCATCCGCTTCTTGATTTAATTAGGATGGAAACAAAAATTGCGCTGCTCGGAGACGAGCGGCTGGATGTGGTCAATGAGAATATCACACTGATTCAGAAGAAAAGCGGGCTGACCTTCGGCACTGACGCTCTGCTGCTCGCCGCTTTTGTGCGCGGCAGCGGAAGCGGAATTGCCGCCGATTTCGGCGCAGGAACGGGAATTGTCTCGTTTCTCACGGCGGCGCGCGGCAAGTTTGCAAAGCTCTATGCCGTGGAGGCGCAGCCGGATTTCTGCGATCTGATCCGGCGGAATGCCGCGGTCAACCGCATGGAGGACCGCGTTTTCTGTATGGAACGCGATCTGCGCGCACTGACGCCCGCCGACCTCGGCGGCGAATGTGATGCCATCCTGACCAACCCGCCGTATATGCGCGCCGGCAGCGGCAAAACAAATGACCACGGCGCAAAAGCGATCGCGCGGCACGAAGTCCTTGGCGGCATCGACGATTTCTGCGCGGCAGCCGGGCGGTGCCTCAAATACGGCGGCATTTTTTATGCAGTCTATCGTCCCGAACGCATGGCAGAGTTGTTCCGCGCCATGCAAAATGCCGGGATCGAGCCGAAACGGCTCGTGACGGTCTGTCCCGATACCGGGCGCGCGCCGTCGCTGATCCTCGTCGAGGGCAAGAAAGGTGCTGCGGCAGGGTTGATTTTTGAGAAGCCGCTGTTCCTCTATGCAGACGCGGCGCACACGGTTTACACGGAAGAAACACAGTTCATCTATGAGAACGGAAGATTCAAGGAGCGGGCATGAGCGATACCGAATTTTTTGATACGGAAAAGAATAAAGTCATCGGGGGCACGCTGTATCTTGTGACAACGCCGATCGGCAACATGAGCGATATCACCTACCGCGCGGTCAAGGTATTGTCCGAAGTGGATTTCGTCGCCGCGGAGGACACCCGCAATTCCGCGCGGCTGCTGCGTTTTTTTAGTATCAACAAAGAACTGGTCAGCTACCATGAGCACAATAAGAAAAGCGCCGGTGAGAGGATTCTCGCGCGCCTGCAAAGCGGAGAGTCCTGTGCACTGGTCACCGATGCGGGAACCCCCGCCGTCAGCGACCCGGGCGAAGATCTGGTGCGCTTGTGCGCCGATGCCGGCATCCCTGTAACTGCCGCGCCGGGCGTCAGCGCTGCGGTCACCGCGCTCACGCTGTCTGCACTGGACACCCACCGCTTTGTATTCGAGGGCTTTCTGCCGGTCGGCGGCAGCGAACGCGCCGCACGGCTTGCCGCCCTTCAAAGCGAACCCCGCACGGCGATCCTCTACGAAGCGCCGCATAAGCTGCGCCGCACGCTTGCCGACCTCGCAGAGGCGCTCGGCGGCGAGCGTCGCATTTCACTCTGCCGCGAACTGACAAAGCTGAACGAAGAAGTGTCGCGCACTACGCTTGCAGACGCCGTAACCTACTACGCCGACGCCGAGCCGCGCGGTGAATATGTGCTGATTCTCGCGGGAGCAGTCGAGCGCGGTGTGCAGAATGCGCCGTGGGCTTCCCTTTCGGTTGCCGAGCATGTGGACATGTACATCGCCAAAGGACTGACAAAGTCCGACGCCATCAAAAAAGCCGCGAAGGACCGCGGCGTACCGAAAAATGTCGTCTACAACGAATATGTCAGGTAAAATGAAGCGGGTTTTAATCATTGGTTGCCCCGGCAGCGGAAAAAGCACTTTCGCACGTGCTTTGCATATGAAGACAGGGCTCCCGCTTTATCATATGGATATGCTCTATTGGAACGCCGACAAGACAGCGGTTCCGCGCGATGTATTTGATGCGTGCCTCGACCGTATTTTGCATGCGGATGCATGGATTCTTGACGGCAACTACAACCGAACCATGGAAATGCGCTTTGCCGCCTGTGACACAGTCTTCTTTCTGGATTATGCAACAGATGTCTGCCTATCCGGAATCGCCGAACGCCGCGGCAAAGTGCGCACTGATATGCCTTGGTTTGAAGAAAAAGAGGACGCAGAGTTCACCGCATTCGTTCGAAATTTCAATTCCGATTGCCGTCCGACCATTCTGAAACTTCTTGAGACACATCCGGATCTGCAGCAATTTGTATTTCATACACGCGATGAGGCGGATGCTTATCTGCAATAAAAAATGGAGCCGATCGGCTCCATTTTTTATTGTTATGTGTTATGCGTTTTTCTCTTTTTCAAGCAGCTTGCGCCCCATGAGCACGCCCATCACGCTGCTCATCATCAGCCCGCGCGTCCAGCCCGAGCTGTCGCCGAGGCAATGCAGCCCCTTGATGTTGGTGTCGAGGTTCTCGTCCATTTTGACCTTATTGGAATAGAACTTCAGCTCCGGGCTGTACAGCAACGTTTCGGTGCTGGCAAAGCCGGGAACGACCACGTCCAGCATCTTGATGAACTCAATGATGTTGGTCATCGCGCGGTACGGCATCGCAGCGGTAATATCACCGGGAACGGCGTCTTTCAGCGTCGGCTTAACGTTGCTGAAGGTCAGCTCCTTTGCCCAGGTGCGCTTGCCGTCGAGAATATCACCGTAGCGCTGCACGAGGATATGACCGTCGCCGAGCATGTTGGTCAGCTCGCCGACCTTCTGTGCATAGGCAATCGGCTGGTTGAACGGCTCGGTAAAGTTGTGGCTGACCAGGATTGCGAGGTTGGTGTTGTTGCTCTTCATATCCTTGTAGCTGTGCCCGTTGACAACGGCAAGGTCATTGTCGTAGTTCTCCTGCGCAACAAAGCCACCGGGATTCTGACAGAAGGTGCGCACTTTGTTCTTCCACGGACGCGGATAGCCGATCAGCTTGCTCTCATAGAGCACCTTGTTGACCTTCTCCATGACCTCGTTGCGGCATTCCACGCGCACGCCGATGTCCACCGTACCGGGCTTGTGTGCGATGTTGTGCTTGGCGCAAAGGCTCTCCAGCCAGTCCGCACCGCGTCTGCCCGTGGCAATGACGATCTCGGGCGCGCGGTATTCGCGCACCTCACTGCCTTCACGGACAAGTACGCCGTGACATTCGTTGTCCTCAATGATGATATTTTCGCATTCTGCGTTGAAGTGCATCTCCACGCCGGCTTTTTCCAGCCAGTTCTGGATGTCGTGGTACAGCTTCTGCGCCTTCTCGGTGCCGAGATGGCGGATCGGGCAGTCCACAAGGCGCAGATTAGCCTTGATGGCGTTTTTGCGGATCTCCTTGATCTCCTCGCTGTCGCCGATGCCCTCAATGTGCGGGTCTGCGCCGAATTCGAGATAGATCTTGTCGGTATAATCGATCAGCTCCTGCGCAAATGTCGCGCCGATCAGATCCGGCAGGTCGCCGCCGACCTCATAGGAAAGACTCAGCTTGCCGTCCGAGAACGCGCCCGCGCCGGAAAAGCCGGTCGTGATGGCGCAGGAGGGCTTGCAGTTGACGCATTTGCCGGTCTCCGCCTTCGGGCAATGCCGCTTTTCCACCGGCTTGCCTTTTTCAATCAGCAGAATCTTTGCTTTGCTCTGATTCCGCAGCATTTCAAGCGCGGTGAAGATACCCGCAGGTCCCGCGCCGACGATAATCAGATCGAAATTCATTTGTTTTCTCCTTTGCTCGGATGCTTGCAGCAGGCAGCGCCCGCGCACGCATTCATCATTATAACATACAGCGCCCCGCAAAACAAGACGCCCCGTAAAAAAGCCGACTCCATATGGAATCGGCTTTTTGAGAAGCCCCGTTCGGGACAACTTATCTCTTCGAGAACTGCGGTGCGCGACGGGCGGCTTTGAGGCCGTACTCACCTGACCTTGATCCAAAAAGACCAGTATTCATGCGATTTTTCGGGCTTTCCTCTCTCAGTAAACCCATAGGTAAACCCACGAAATCGCGAAATTTTTGGTGCAGTTTAACGCAGCCCGAATGCAGCATTCACAACGCTGCTTAATTCC
>QAKK01000007.1 GCA_003343845.1 Oscillospiraceae bacterium | reverse complement strand
TCGGCGTCCTTGCAAACGGCGGTACCCTGATCGTCTGCGGCAAGGCATACATCGGCGGCGACTATGTGATGCCCGAACTCGGTTCGACGCTGAAGATCACCTCAAGCGACGGCAAGACAAATTACAAGATCGCCCTCCCGCCGGAGAATCCCGCCTGTGCGTTTAAGATGGCATTCGGCGCAACGCTGACGCTTCAGCAGGACACCATCTTTGATGACATCATCCTGTTCGAGGAGCATGCCGTGACGAACACGATTGCCATCACCAACAACTCCACGCTGGTCATCGGCGATAAGGTCGAGTGCCTGAGCAACCCCAATGCAGCGAATCCCTGCTACATGTCAATCTCGGTTGAGAAGGGCTCGACCGCTATCCTGAACGGCGGTATCTTCGAGAACGTTACCGGTGAAGGCACGATCATCAACAACGGCGCAACCATCATGAGTGAGCAGGCAGATGCGACAACGGAGGCCACCTCGGCAGCGCAGGATCCCGCAAAGACGACGGAACCCGCAAAGACGACGGAACCCGCAAAGACGACGGAACCCGCAAAGACCACGGAGCCCGCAAAGACCACGGCGCCTGCGAAGACGACGGAGTCTGCAAAGACGACGGAACCCGCAAAGACGACGGAGCCTGCGAAGACGACGGCACCTGCGAAGACCACGGAGCCTGCGAAGACGACGGCACCTGCGAAGACCACGGCACCTGCAAAGACGACGGAGCCTGCGAAAACCACGAACACCGAAAAGGCTGCTGATACCGGTGTTACCACTGCGGCTGCACCTGCAACCGAGGGCGGACTCAGCACCGGCGCCATCATCGGCATCGTTGCAGCGGTCATCGTTGTAATCGCCGTTGTGGTCATTGTCATCACCAAGAAGAAAAAGAACTGAACTACATAGCACTTGAAAGGGACTGCTTGCAGTCCCTTTTCTTTTACAAGGTGGTTTACACGCGCACAAATCTGTGATAGAATCATAGCAGATTCTGCGGGGAGGTGCGACCATGGGAAAGGAAAGACAGCCGGGGCTTGATCTTGTGCGTGCGGCGGCAATTTTTTTTGTCATTGCGCTGCACGGCATCACCATGCGCGGTGCACTTGACGCGGCAATGCTGTCGCCTGTGTGGTGCGTCAAGGTCTTCGTGCGCTATCTCGCGCTCAGTGCCGTGCCGCTGTTTCTGATGCTCAGCGGGTATCTGCAGGCTGGAAAACGTCCGACCAAAGCCTACTATCGCGGGATTTTGCCGCTGTATCTCTCCTATTTTGCGATTGCGGCACTCTGCATGGCGGCGCAGACTTATCGTGCCTATGTCGGCGGCGCCCCGATGCCGTCCGTGTGGACCGCGCTCTATAAGATTCTCGATTTTTCAGCCGACGGCTACGCTTGGTATTTCGAGATGTATATCGGGCTGTTTCTGCTGATCCCGTTTTTGAACCTTGCCTATGCGCATATTCCGACGCGGGCGGGGAAGCGCATGCTGCTTGCTTCGCTCGTTTTTCTGACTTTGATGCCCGAGACGCTGGTCAGCTTCGCGCCCTATTACGGCGGGGGCAGCCTCAATCTGCGTATTTTGCCGGACTTTTTTGAGAGTCTGTACCCGATCACGTTCTACTTTGCCGGCAGCTATATCGGGGAGTACCGTCCGAGGCTGCGCACATGGCAGCGGCTGCTCTCCGTGCCGCTCAGCGTCGCGCTGCCAACCGCACTTTGCATCGGTTTTACGGCGGTGCGCGGCGAATACGCCTGGTATATGATGAACGGCTTTTCCACCCTCACGGTACTTGGCACGGCAACTGCGGTTTTTCTCGCGCTGTATGATCTGCCGGTGCGCACAAAAGCTGTGCGGCGCGCGGCGGCAGCCGTGTCGCGCTGCACCTTTGAGATGTATCTCTTGTCTTACCTGTGGGATCAGCTGCTGTATAGCAAGCTGTCCCTTTCGCTCGCGGTCACGGTGCTGCTCGTGTTTGCAGCCTCTTTTTGCAGTGCATGGCTGCTGCGGCTCGTGCTGCGCCCTGCCGCACGCGGTCTTTGCGCCCTGTATGACAAATGGCTGAAAATTGCATAAGTGGAGGAGCATCCCATAAAATATTTGTTCCCGCCGCATTTTGCGGCGGGAATTTTCTGCTTTTGAGACGAAAATACACTCTTTGTGCAGGCAGATCCCATAAAGCGAACCCTTGAACCCGCGGCTGCGGGCGGCACGGCGTGCGCCGTGCCTTTTTCTTTGCAAAAAAATATACAAATTCTTCAAAACCCCTTGCAATTTGCAGGACGATTCGATATAATAAGAACGATGGTGGGGGAAAGTGGTGACTTTTCACATCAAAGTGCATGAAAAAGGGGGAAAACGATATGGAAACCAAGCAGACCTTTGTCGGCGAATATCGTCATACCCTGGATGCCAAGAACCGCTTGTTTATCCCCGCAAAATTCAGAGAACTGCTCGGCGAGAACTTCGCGATCTCCCGCACCAATGAAAAATGTCTGCTCTTGTTCTCGGAGGAGGGCTGGATGCAGTATACCGACGCACTGCTCAACGGCGTGCCCGCGGATACCAAGCGCATCGCGCGCAAGGTGTTCTCCAAGACGACTTATGCTACGCCGGACGCGCAGGGCAGAGTCATTATCCCCGCCAAGCTGTGCGAACTTGCCGAACTGAAAAAGAATGCCGTGATCGTCGGCGTCGGCAACCATGCCGAGATCTGGTCCGAGGACAACTGGGACAAGCTTGAGGATGAATTGAGCGACGACGCGCTTGAAGCAACCTTCAGCGCACTCGGCTTCTGAGGAGCGAAGATGGAAGAAATCAGATTTTCGCATGTTTCGGTCCTCCTCCGCGAGTGTATCGAGGCGCTGCAGATCAAACCGAACGGCATTTATGTGGACTGCACCACGGGCGGCGGCGGACATTCGCTTGAAATTGCCAAGCGTCTGACAGACGGCGGCAGACTGATTGCCATCGACCGCGACGAGGACGCACTCCGCGCGGCAGGTAAGCGCCTTGCCGATTTTGCCGACCGCGTGACCTTTGTGCACAGCAATTATGCCATGCTGCAAAGCGTGCTTGCCGACCTCGGTATCCCCGGGGTGGACGGTGTGCTTGCTGACCTCGGCGTTTCCTCTTATCAGTTGGACACCGCCGAGCGCGGATTCTCCTATATGCAGGATGCACCGCTTGATATGCGCATGGACAGAGAACAGCCGCTCCGCGCCTACGACGTTGTCAACACCTATTCCGAAGAAGAGCTTCGCCGGATCCTCTATGATTTCGGCGAGGAGAAGTTTGCGCGCAATATCGCGGCGAACATTGTCAAAAAAAGAAGCGAGCGCCCGATCGAAACGACGCTGGAGCTTGCCGAGCTGGTCAAAGCCTCCATGCCGAAGACGGCGCGCGAGGGCGGGCATCACCCGGCGAAGCGCACCTTTCAAGCGATCCGCATTGAGGTCAACTCCGAGCTATCCTCGATCCCGCCTGCGCTGGATGCAGCGGTGCATGCACTGAATCCAGGGGGACGGATCGCCGTGATCACCTTTCACTCGCTAGAGGACAGGCTGGTCAAACAGAAATTTGCCGCATTGTCCAGCGGCTGCACCTGCCCGCGGGAATTTCCCGTGTGCGTCTGCGGCAAAAAACCGGTGGTGCGCGTCATCACCAAGAAGCCCGTGACGGCGGGCGAAGATGAACTGGAAGTGAATCCGCGCTCCCGCAGTGCAAAGCTGCGTGTGGCGGAGAAAATATAACGGGGGACGGAAAACATGAGCGTACAGATTGCAAGAACGACTTCGATGGCGGGCGGAAATGTCCGCGTGAAGGATGTGCTGATTGCCAAGGCGATTCGCGGCGGCTATAATCCGTATTGCCGCAGCACCGATGCCGACGCGCGCCGTGTGACCGACGCGATGCGGCAGAGCGCCATGCAGGTCAGACTGCCGGCGGCACACCCCGAAAAACCGGCGGCGAAAAAACCGCCTGTCCGCGAGGTGATGCCCTCGAATACAAACCGCACGGGGATGCCCGCGCCGCATCACGAAGTGATCGCGCTGGAGAACTTTGAGCTTGTGAAGCGCAAGCCCACACGCATTTCTTTCGCGAGGCTTGCGTCGGTTATGGCTTGCGCACTGATTCTGACGGCGATCGTATACGGCGGTTCGCAGATCAATGAAGAGTCGCGCCGCTATTCCGAGTTGAACGCAGGGCTCGAACTGCTGCAGAAAGAAAATCAGGCGCTCGAACTTGAGCTGAAGGAAAAAAACGATCTTACCGTGATCGAAGACATGGCGAAGAACGATCTCGGCATGATCAAGGTTTCCGCAGCGGAGCAGCGGTACCTGACGCTTTCGGGCGAAGACGGCATCAAGACTTACGCGGAGAAAGACAAGAACACGGGCTTCGGCATGAATCTGTTGAATGCGTTCGGCGAAAAGATCACGGATCTCCTTGCATATCTCGACTGATGCCGAATATGATTTAGAGAAGATGCCCGCTTGTTAAAGGAGAATAGAAGACATGGCGCAAAAAATGATGAACAGTGTGACTGCACGCCGCAGTTTTTGGCTGCTCGGCTTTTTTGCGCTTGCTTCTTTTTTGCTTGCGGGTGTCGTCTTTAAGATGCAGGTCTTTGAATATGACAAGTATCAGGAAGAGGTTCTGAATCAGATCACCGTAGAAAACACCGTTGCCGCCAAGCGCGGCACAATTTATGATCGGAATATGAACATTATCGCCACCAATCAGACGACGTGGCGCGTTTTCATTTCTCCGGTCGATATACAGAGTGCGGTTTACTCATCGGCGATCGAGCGCGCCATTCATCGCGTGCGCTACGGTGACACTGCCAAGGAGGCAGCAGCGAGCGACCGGCAGGATGAGCTGATCGCGTCCGGGCTTTCCGAGATCCTCGGCGTGGAGTATGACTTTGTTCTGAAAAAGGCAGGCATGTCCGGCAGACGCGATGAGACCATCAAGAAAAACGTGGACAAAGAGACCGCCGACCGCGTGCTCGCCTTCATCGAGGACAACGGACTCAAAAACCAGGTGCACCTCGAGGCGACCAACAAGCGCTATTATCCCTCCGGCAATATGGCGGCGCAGACCGTCGGTTTTACCGGTGCGGACGGGCAGGGGCTCTACGGTCTGGAATACTACTACAACGAAGAGCTGACTGGCATCGCGGGCAGATATATCATTGCGCAGGACGCACGCGGCAACGAGATGGCGTACAATTATGAAAGCTACGTCGAGCCGATCAACGGCTACCATATGGTGACCACCATAGACCCGCAGATCCAGCACGAGCTGGATGTGCAGGTCGAGGCGGCGCTGCACAACTCGGTTGCACAGAACCGCGCCTGCGGCATTGCGATGGATCCGAAGACCGGAAAAATTTTAGCCATTTCGGTCAAGCCGGATTTTGATCTGAATGCACCTTATGTGCTCGACGAGCTGTCGCAGATGGCACTGGACGACTGCGGCATGGAGAAGGATAGCGAAGAATACAACAAATTCCTTGCCGAGTTGCGGCAGGTGATGTGGAGCAACAAGGCAATCACCGAGCTGTATGAGCCCGGATCGACATTCAAAATCATCACTTCGTCGATGGCGCTGGAGGAAAAGGTCGTCAGTCCGACCGAGACCTTCACCTGTACCGGCGTGCTGGAGGTCGGCGGGTTCAAGATCCACTGCCACAAGCGCACGGGGCACGGCACCGTGACCTTTGCGCGCGGCTTGCAGCAGTCCTGCAACCCGATCCTGATGACCATCGCGGCGCGGGTCGGCAGTGAGAAGTTCTATTCCTATTTTGAAGCCTTCGGTTACCTTGATAAGACCGGCATTGACCTGCCCGGCGAGGCGCGGACCATTTTCCACGCCAAGGGCTCACTCGGGACGACCGAGCTTGCAACCGCGTCCTTCGGACAGCGCTTTAAGGTCAGCCCTATTTCACAGCTCACGGCAATCTGCGCCGTAGCAAACGGCGGCTACCTGGTCACGCCGCATCTGCTCGACCGCTTTGTGGACGACGACGGCGTAACGATTAAGGAATACGGCACGGCAGTCAAGCGACAGGTCGTCAGCACCGAGACTGCACGCACGCTCACGCAGATTCTCGAGGCGGGCGTTTCGGGCGACGGCGGTGCGAAAAACGCCTATGTCAAAGGCTATAAGGTCGCGGCGAAGACCGGTACGTCCGAGAAATTCGATGAGCCGGAAAAAGAGCTGCGCATCGGCTCCTGCGTGGCATACGCGCCTGCGGACGACCCGCAGATCGCGGTGCTTATCATGGTCGATGAACCGACCGGCGGCAGCGTGTACGGCAGTATCGTCGCGGCGCCCTATGTGTCGGCGTTTCTCTCCAATGTGCTGCCGTACATGGGCATTGAACCCGAATATTCCGAAGAGGAGCTTGCCAAAATGCAGGTCAATGTCGGTCGTTATATCGGTGGCAGCGTCGAGGATGCGAAGGCAAAGATCAAGGAGCTCGGCGTGACTGCCGAGATCGTCGGTAACGGCGATACCGTGACGGGGCAGGTTCCCGCCCGCGGCAGCAAGATTGAAAAGGAGCACGGCAAGATCATTCTGTATACGAATGATGCGGATCCGAATGCCAAAACGGTCAAGGTGCCGAACGTGCTCGGGCTGACGGCGGCACAGGCAAATGAGAAGCTCATTGCCGCGGGACTGAATATTGAAATCAAGGGCTCGCAAAACTATCAGTCGGGCGGCGGCGCGACGGTGACCTCACAATCCTATGCAGGCGGCACGAATGTGCCCTACGGGACTGTCATCACCATTGAGGTGCTGCACACCGATATGACAGATTGAAATCCAAAAAAGCGGAATACCATAAAACCGGAATGCAAAGCATATTTGATCGGAGGTATTTATGGTACTCGGCGAAATTCTGAAAGGCACGGGCGCGTCGCTTGACGCCTCGGCGGCGTCGCTTGAAATCAAGGGGATCACCCACGATTCCAGGCGTGTAAGACCGGCGTATGCGTTCTTCGCGCTCTCGGGCAGGCGCGTAGACGGTCATAGTTTTGCGGCGGATGCGATGAAGCACGGCGCCGCCGTCTGCATATGCGAGCGTCGGATCGAAGGGCTGCCGCTCACGCAGGTCGTCCTGCCCAATGCCCGCCGTGCGCTGGCATTTGCCGCAGCGAACTTTTACGGCAATCCCGAGCGGCGCATGAAGCTGATCGGCGTGACCGGTACAAACGGCAAGACCTCGACGGCTTACATGCTGAAAACAATCTTCAGCCACAGCGGCTATGAGACGGCGCTGCTCGGCACGGCGAAGGGAAGCATCGGAGACGCCGCCTATACACCGCCGCTCGACGGCGCGGAGGCGGACGAATACGAAACCATGACGACGCCCGACCCCGAGGTTCTCTACCGCACGCTTGCCGACCTTGCGGACCGCGGCGTGGAGGTCACGGTGATGGAGGCGTCCTCTCATGCGCTTGCCCTCGACAAGCTCGCGCCGATTGAATTTGCGGTCGGCATCTTCACAAACCTGTCGCGCGAACACCTCGATTTCCACGGCACGATGGAAAACTACCTTGCCGCCAAGGCAAAGCTGTTTGACCGCTGCCGTGTGGGGCTGTTTAATGCGGATGACGCGGCAGGCAGAACGCTTCTGCAAAATGCACGGTGCCACGCGGTCAGCTATGGACTGACGCCGCCCTGCGACTATCTTGCAGAGGAGATCGAGAGCCGCGGTGTGCGCGGCAGCACCTACATCCTGCACACAAAAAATGCGCGTTTCCGCATCAAAACGCAGATTCCCGGAACTTTTACACTGTACAATACGCTTGCCGCAGCTGCGGCTGCGCGGGAGTGCGGCGTGGATCTCGTCTGCATCCAGAATGCGCTTTACGCCCTTCGCGGCATAGCGGGCAGGCTGGAAAAGGTCAACCTCGGATTTGCGGGCGGTGCGTTTACCGCGTTTATCGACTATGCGCACACACCGTTTGCCTTGGAAAACCTGCTGCGGTGTGTCCGAGCCTTCCGCGGCACAGGACAACGGATCGTGACCCTGTTCGGCTGCGGCGGCGACCGCGACCGCTCAAAGCGCCCCGAGATGGGGCGGATCGCGACGGCAAACAGCGATTATGTTATCATTACATCAGACAATCCGCGCGGCGAAGATCCGCAGACGATCATCCGGGATATTCTCGGCGGTGTCGGTGCGGCAGACAATTACAAGGTGATCGAAAATCGCCGCGAGGCGATCGAATATGCCGTTGCAAACGCCCTTGCGGGCGACATTATCCTGCTTGTAGGCAAAGGACATGAACAATACGAAATTGACAAGGATGGGCTGCATCCCTTCTCGGAGACCGAGATCGTACAGGAGGCGGCTGAAAGATACAGAAGTTAATGAAAAGGAGGCGCGAGGATGAAGATAGATCTGAAACTCGGCGCGATTACGGTTGCGGATGCCGCGGCGCTGATGCACGCGGAGCTGCTTACGCTGTCGGCGGATGCGCCGATGCGGGAAATCTGCAATTTTACAGACGAGATCGGCGAGATTGCGCGCGGAACAATGTTCCTCGTCAGCGAGGACAACTCGCTGGCTGAAATGATGGCTGCGGCAAAGAACGGCGCTCTGACCGTTCTTTGCACCAAGGCGCCCGCTTCACTGGAGCGCATTCCGGACACGGCTGTGCTGGTCTGCGACGCGATCGACACGGCGCTCGCGCGTCTTGCAAAGGCGTACACGGCGCGCGGCAGACACAGAACCATCGCGCTGACCGGCGCAAAAGGGAAGACCAAGACCGGTGAGTTTGTTTATTCGGTGCTGGAGGAAATGTATAAAGTGCACAAGGCGACCGACGTCAAGGGCGGCGCAATGAACGACGCGCAGATGCTGTTTGACATCCCCGCCGATGCTGATTTCTTTCTCACCGAACTGAAGCTCCGGGATAAGCGCGACATCGCGCGGCTGGCAAATCTCATCGACTGCGATGTCGGCATCATCACCGCGCTGAAAAGCGAGGTGGATGCCCGCGCCAACGTTGATGTCCTGTCCGGACTGAAAATCGGCGGTGAGCTGGCACTCAGCGCCGAGGACGATGCACTCTCGTTGATCTGCGAGAGCGGCGCAGATCGGCAGTACGTCTCCGTGCGGGGCGCGGACGGCGCGCTTTGCGCGGTCAATATTGAAGAACTGCCGGATCGCATCCGTTTTGACATTGCGGGCGACGGCGTGCGGATCCCGGATGCGGAGATCCACACCGTCGGAATGGAAAATGTGTACAGCGCACTGTTTGCGGCGCTGGTCGGGCTCAAATACGGCATTCCCGCGGAGAAGATCCGCTCAGGACTGAAGAACTTCCACTCCTCGGCGCTCGGCGTCGGCATTTACACGGTCGGCGGCGTGACCTTCATCGAGGACACCTCCTCTGCAACGCCCGAGAGCGTCAAACGCGGGATCGACACCCTGTGCGATATTGCCGCGCTGCATGAGGGGGCACGCATGGTCGCGGTGGTCGGCGATCTGCGCAACTTCGGGCAGGAAATGCGCGAAACGCATGAAGAGATGGGCGCATATATCGTGGAAAAGAAGATCGATAAGCTGTTCACCTTCGGCGTTGCCGCCGAGCAGATCGGCGTCGGTGCGCGCCGCGCGGGCATGCCCGCGGGCGACGTCTGCGGAAACCTTGAGGTCTTTTCGCCGCTCAAAACCGCCGAAGCGGTTGCAAAAGAGCTGCGTGCGGGCGATGTGCTGCTCGTGCGGATCGGCAGGCAGAATGCCGCGGCGGAGATCATCCGCTATCTGCGGGAGCACCTTGAAAAATAAACGAAAGTGACGGTTGAAATCATGGCATACCTTTACGCAGTCTGCACCGTACTCGTGTTTGTACTCACGGTCGCGGCGCTGCGGCTTCTGATTCCGAAGCTGCGCAGCATGAAAATGGGGCAGAAGATCCTCGACATCGGTCCGCGCTGGCATAAATCCAAAGAGGGAACGCCGACGATGGGCGGCATCGCGTTTGCAGTGCCGGTGACGGTCGTGACCGCTGCTGCCCTCGCCCTTGCGCCGACGCTCGGCATAAACGTGCCGACTGCCCCGGTGCTGCTCACCCTGCTGCTTGCCGTCGGCAACGGCGCCATCGGCGTGATCGACGATCTGACCAAGTTCAGAAAGAAGCAGAACGAGGGGCTGACCGCACCGCAGAAATATGCGCTGCAACTTGCCATGGCGGGCGCATTCCTCGCGCTTCTGCGCCTGTACGGCAAGCCGGACACGGCGATTGCCATTCCGTTTACGGATATTCATTTGGAACTCGGCTGGTTCTATTATGTGTTTGCACTGATCTTCATCACCGGTATCATCAACAGCGTCAACCTTACAGACGGCATTGACGGGCTGGCAAGCTCGGTCACCTTTGTCGTCGCCGCCTTTCTTTCGGTGCTCGGCTTTACATATGCAAATAACGGCGCAGTATTGCTCGGCGGCGTGACCGTCGGTGCGACGCTCGGCTTTCTTGTGTACAACTTCTATCCGGCGCGTGTCTTCATGGGGGATACCGGCTCGCTCTTTCTCGGCGGTATCGTCGCGGGTGCTGCATTTGTCATTGATTCACCGCTCTGCATCGCCATTGCCGGCATCATCTATATCTGTGAGGCGATGTCCGACATCATTCAGGTCGGCGTTTATAAGCTGACACACAAGCGCGTGTTCAGAATGGCGCCGATTCACCACCACTTTGAAAAATGCGGGTGGAGCGAGAAGAAGATCGTCTTTGTCTTCTCGGCGGTCACCCTGATCGCATCCGCGATCGCATATTTCGGCTATTGATTTTTGACGGAGGGCGGCATATGAAACGGAATACCCAAATGACGCGTGCCGCCGTGCCGGCAAGTGTGCAGAACGGTATCGGCGTGCATGCGGACGGGCGCGCTTACGCGCAGATCAACCCGGATGAATACCGTGTGGTGAAGAGCGGGGTGGACAGTTTTCTTTTGTTCACCGTGCTCTCCCTGCTTGTCTTCGGGCTGGTCATGGTGTTCAGCGCCAGCTATGCCGATGCGCAGGCACGCTACGGCGACAGCTATTACTTCATCAAGCGGCAGAGCGTGATGGTGTGCATCGGTCTTGTTTTCATGATCGTTGCATCCCGCATTCCGCTGCGCATGTACAAATGGGCGGCTGTGCCTGCCTATATCGTCTCGGCGCTGCTGCTCGTCGCAGTTCTGTTCATGGGTGACGAGGGCGGCGGCGCACAGCGCTGGATTAAGTTCGGCAGCCTGCGTTTTCAGCCGTCCGAGATCGCCAAATACGCGCTGATCCTCACGCTGGCGTGGTATTATCAGAAGTACGAATCCAAGGCGTTTGACTTTAAGGACAAACGCACGTCCAACCTGTACGGCACCCTTTTTCCGCTGTGCCTGATCGGGCTGATCTGCGGTCTTGTCATGCTGGAAAAGCATCTGTCCGGCATTATTATCATCGGCACGATCGGGCTCATGGTTATGTTTGCGTCCGGTATCCGGCTGAAGCTGCTCGGCGCCTTCGGTGCGGTTGCCGTTGCGGGCGTTGCGGCAATGGCTCTGCTCACGGACTACACCAAGCGCCGCATTGATATCTGGCTCAACCCCGCGGCGTATCCGCAGGACGGCGGTTGGCAGACCCTGCAGGGCATGCGCGCCATTGGTTCGGGCGGATTCTTCGGTCTCGGGCTCGGTAACAGCCGGCAGAAGTTCAGCTATGTATCGCAGCCGCAGAACGACTTTATCTACACCATCATCTGCGAGGAACTCGGTTATATCGGCGCAGTAGCGGTCATCGTGCTGTTCGGACTTTTGGTATGGCGCGGCTATGTGATCGCCATGCGCGCGCCGGATCGCTTCGCGCAGCTTACCGCCATCGGCATCAGCAGCAAGATCGCCTTGCAGGTGCTGCTCAACATCGCGGTTGTTACCAACAGCCTCCCGAATACGGGCATTTCGCTGCCGTTCTTCAGTTACGGCGGCACTGCCATGGTGGTGCAGCTCATTGAGGTCGGTACCTTGCTTGCAATCTCCCGATATACGGTCGAAAAGAAATAGTTTTCTTTCCTTTATATTATATAGAGGGACTGCATGGCGCATTCCGGGTACAATATACGTCGAAATTACAGACTAAAGGTCAAGAAAGGTCAAAGATTATGCGCGTACTTATGACAGGCGGCGGCACAGGTGGACATGTGAATCCCGCGCTCGCCATCGCCGCAGTGATCAAGAATAACGATCCGACATCCGAGATCGCGTTTGTCGGCACGCCAAAGGGAATTGAGAACAAGCTGGTCGGCGCGGCGGGATATAAGATGTATCACGTCGAAGTCAAGGGCTTTCGCAGGAAGCTCTCGGCAGAGAATCTGCGTGCTGTCGGACTGGCGCTCACATCCCCCATCAAGGCGCGGCGTATCATCAAGGACTTTAAGCCGGATATCGTCATCGGCACGGGCGGATATGTTTCCTGGCCGATCCTGGAGGCGGCGGCAGAGATGCATATTCCTTCTGCCGTACATGAGTCCAACGCCGTTCCGGGGATGACTGTGCGGCAGTTGGCGCGCCGCGTGGATCGTGTCTATGTCAACTATGAAGAGAGCATTGCAAAGCTGCCGAACCCGGAAAAGGCGCTGCGCGTCGGCTGCCCGCTCCGCCCGGATTTTGAGGCGACGGACAAGACCACTGCACGGGAAAGGCTCGGCATTCCGCAGAACCAAAAAGTGCTTCTGTCCTTCGGCGGGTCGCTCGGCGCAGAGCAGGTTAACTTCGCCATGCTGGACTTCATGGAGGACTATGTAAAGCAGCATCCGGAGGTTCTGCACATCCACGCCACCGGTTCAATCGAATGGGAGATTGCCACCGGGATCTATAAGGATCGCGGGCTCGATCAATGTGAGAACATTCAGTTTGTCGAATATATCAACGACATGCCGCTGAAAATGGCGGCGGCGGATGTGGTGGTCTGCCGCGCGGGCGCCAACACGGTGTCCGAGCTTGCACTGATGAAGAAGGCGGCGATCTTCATTCCGTCGCCTAATGTCACAGACAACCAACAGTTCAAAAATGCAGAGGTCATCGCTGCGCGCGGCGGCGCCCTTGTCATTGAGGAAAAGGACATCACGCGCGAAAAGCTCGGCGGCATGATCGTCTCGCTGCTTGACAGTGCAGAGAAGCGCCGCGAAATGGGCGAGAAGATCTATGGCTTCGCCGTTCCGGATGCGAACCGCCGGATCTATGAAGATATTCTTCACCTGATTGCAGATAAAAGGTCAAAGAAGGTCAAATAAATTTTCGCAAAATTGATTTGACTAAAAACGACGAAAGGAGGGCGTATTCATGGCGGAACAGCGTGACCCGCAGAAGGCAAGCCTGCACGCAGACGGCAGACAGGGGCGCATGGGACGGGATAATGCGCCCGCTTTCACCGTGCAGGATGAGATCCGGCGTGACCGCCGCGTGCGCCGCGCCGGACAATACCGCAGAGCCAGACGGCGCACCGCGCCGATGGTGGCTGTTGCCGTTTGCGTCCTGCTTTGTCTCGCACTGCTCGGCGGCGCCGCCGCCCTGCTTCTGCGGGTGGAAACCGTGACGGTTGACGGCAATGTCCGTTACACAGACGGTGAAATCCTTACAGCCTCCGGCATTCATGCCGGCGACTCCATGCTGCTGATCCGAAAGGACAAGCTGCTTCGCAAAATCACCGCATCGTGCCCGCATGTCGAAACGGTTGAAATCGAAAAGACTTACCCCACCGCACTCACCATCCGCGTCACAGAGACCGGTGCCCTGTATTTTACGCGGGTGCGCGACCGCGTCTGCACGCTGGATGCTTCGCTGCGCGTGATCGAATGCACAGATGCCGTGGACGGGCTGATCGAACTGCGGCTGCCGGAGATCAAGTCCGCCGTTGAGGGGAGCACGCTCGTCTTCGCGGATGCCGAGGACGATGCGCGCGTGCGCGCGATGCTGGAGACGCTCGGCGGCGCGGAGGATGTGCTCGCGCTTGACTGCTTTGATCTGCGCGATCGCTATAATATTACGGCGTATGCGGCGGGGCGGGCGGAGATCCTGTTCGGCGACGCCGCGCAGCTTGACGTCAAGCTGCGTATTGCAAGACAGGTCTATTCCAATGCCCTCGCCGAAGGCTCGGACGGCACGCGCATTGACGTTTCGGAGCCGTCGCGGGTCAGTGTCAGCTATGATCAAGTTATAAATTATAGCAAAGAATAAATATTTAATAAATAATTTGCCGAAAAGCCTTGCAAAATTGCCGGGCATGGTATATGATATATACATATCGCTTAATTTTGCTTATTTTTGAAATTTGACCATACATGCAGGAGGACTTGAAAATGGGTTTTGAACTGGACGAGGCAATGGACAGCGGCGTCTGCCTGAAGGTAGTCGGCGTCGGCGGCGGCGGCAACAACGCGGTCAACAGAATGGTCGCATCCGATATCCGCGGCGTTGAGTTTATTTGCATCAACACGGATAAGCAGGTGCTTGTCAACTCTGCGGCAACGCAGAAGGTCACCATCGGCGAAAAGATCACGCGCGGTCACGGCGCGGGCGCAAATCCCGAGGTCGGCAAGCGCGCAGCCGAAGAGAGCATTGACGACATCAAAAATGCGCTTGCAGGCGCAGACATGGTGTTCATCACCGCCGGCATGGGCGGCGGCACCGGTACGGGCGCGGCGCCGATCGTTGCACGCATCGCACGCGAGATGAACATTCTCACGGTCGGTATCGTGACCAAGCCCTTTGGCTTTGAAGGTAAGAGAAGAATGGATCAGGCAGAGGTCGGTATCGAGTCCCTGCGTGAATTTGTCGACTCGCTGATCGTCATCCCGAATGAGAGACTCAAGCAGGTTACCGACGAGCGCATCACGCTCTCCAATGCGTTCAGCATCGCGGACGATGTGCTGCGCCGCGGCGTGCAGAGCATTTCCGAGCTGATCAGCGTGCCGCAGTTCATCAACCTGGACTTCGCGGACGTGACGGCTGTCATGAAAGACGCGGGCAACGCACATATGGGCGTCGGCAGCGCAACCGGCAAGGACAAGGCTGTCCTCGCGGCAAAGGCTGCAATTTCCAGCCCGCTGCTTGAGACTTCGATCGAGGGCGCAACCGGCATCCTGATCTGCATCACCGCATCGCCGGATATCGGTTTGGAGGATGTGGACATCGCATCGCAGATGGTTGCCAATGAGGCACATCCCGACGCGAACATCATTTGGGGCGCAGCGCTTGATCCGAGCCTTGAGGACGAAATGCGCGTTACCATTGTGGCAACCGGTTTCCAGAAGGACAAGGCGGAGAAGACGCACGGCAATCCCAAGCCGCAGAACGCGCCCGCACCGAAGGTGCAGGATGTTCCCGTTGCCGAAGAATCCACGCCCGCCAAGAAGGAAGACGACGATGAGATCGAAGACCTCATCAAGATGCTCGGCGGTCACAACAGATAATTTCATACATATACAAAGGGGAATCCGTGGGGTTCCCCTTAAACTTTCTCTTATAAACCGAAAGGGACGGTTATGAAAAAATTGCAGATTTTCGTATGTGTGCTGCTGATGCTCTGCCTTGCGGCATGCGGCAACACCGACAGCGGCATTACCACCGGTACCTCGGCGGACACCAAGCCTGAAGTGACAACCGAGAAGACGAAAAACGTGTCGGAAACGACCGAATCCGGAGAACCGTTTTCACCGGATCAGCCGGTCGTGGATGCCTTTTCCTATGCTGATCTCGCCGACTTGACGTTTACCTTTTCCAGCGGCGTCGGCGGCTGGCAGACTACGATGTACATTCAGGCGGACGGTTCATTCACCGGAGAATACTTCGGTTCCTGGCTCGGCGAAACCGGTGAAGGGTACCCGGACGGCACAACGTATGTCTGCACATTCAGCGGGCAGTTCGCGCCGCTTTCGCAGATTGACGATCTGACCTACACGACCACGGTCGAATCCATATCCTATGCGCAGGCGGCAGATGCCGAGGAGATACGCGACGGTATGCGCTATGTCTATACGACGGCTTACGGACTCGACGACGCGAAGACGCTGTATTTTTATTTGCCCGGCACCAAGACGGCAGACCTGAGCGAAACATGTATGAGCTGGGTCTCGACCTATCTCTGGGCGGGCAATGAGGATGAACATGCAGAAGTGCTGCCGTTTGTCGTGCTGTTTAACGAAAATGCCGGGACTGCTTTCGCCGGAGATGTCGAGGGCTGACCACGCAGGTATTGTTTCAAAATATTATAAACAGCCCGCTGATTTTCGGATCGGCGGGCTTCTTTTGCGGAACCTCATGCCCGCTCTTTTCATAAGATGTCAGCGAGGGGGTTGATGCTTTGCATGGTTGAAACTGTGAAAATCGGTATACTCGGCGGCGACATGCGCCAGACCGCATTGGCACGACGCCTCTCGGAAATGGGCTTCGAGACCGCAACCTGGGGGCTTCCCGCGGAGAGCGATCTCGGCGGTGCGGTTCGCTGCGGCGATTGGCACGGCGCTGTATCGGGCAGTCGGGCGGTGATCCTGCCGCTTCCGGCGTCCGCCGACGGCGTGCGGGTCAGTGCGCCGTTTGCGGACGGCTATGATTTGCGCATGTCGCATTTGATGAACGAGCTTTCCGCCGATACACTGCTGATCGGCGGTAAATTTGATTTTGGTATAAAAGAAGCCGCGAAGGAAAACAATATTCCTTTGCTTGACTATTTTGAATGTGAGGAACTGCAGATCAAAAACGCGGTTCCCACCGCAGAGGGCGCAGCTGAGATCGCCATGCGCGAACTGCCAATCACACTGTTCGGCGCAAAGACACTGGTCTGCGGATACGGCAGAATCGGCAAGGTGCTCGGCAGGCTGCTTGACGGCATCGGCGCGCATGTATCCGTTTCCGCACGACGCCCGGAGGACATCGCCGCGGCAACGGTGAACGGGCTTTCACCGGTGCGCTTCGGCAGCGATGAATTCCGTCGCGCTGCCGCGGATGCGGATGTGATCTTCAATACCGTGCCTGCGAAGATTATCGACAAAACGCTGATCGACGGGCTGGAGCACTGCCGCCTGATTATTGATCTTGCATCCGGCAAGGGCGGCGTGGATTTCACGGCGGCGTCCGCGCGCGGCATCAAGGCAATTCATGCACTGTCGCTGCCCGGCAAGGTCGCGCCGTTTACCGCAGGACAGATCATCTGTGACTGCGTGCTTGAATTGCTGATCCGCGAAGGGGTGATCGCGAGACCATGATCGGATATGCTTTCTGCGGTTCATTCTGCACGCTGAAAAAATCTTTTGCCGTTTTTCGCGAGATGGCGGAGTGCGGGGAAGAACTGTTGCCCATTGTCAGCGAGAATGTCTGGTCGACCGATACGCGCTTTCAGACCGCGAAGGACTTTTGTGAAAGCCTTACCGCCGTCAGCGGGCGCGAGGTTGTACACACGATTGTGGATGCCGAGCCGCTCGGACCGCGTGTTTGCCTGGATATGCTGATTATCAGTCCGTGCACCGGCAATACGCTTGCCAAGATCGCGTCGGGCATCACCGACACGGCAGTGACGATGGCGGCAAAGGCACATCTGCGCGCAGACCGCACGCTGGTGATCGCACTTGCGTCCAATGACGCGCTTTCTGCCAATCTGAAAAACATCGCGACTTTGCTCGAACGCAAAAATGTTTTCTTCGTGCCGATGTTTCAGGACGACCCTGTCGGCAAACCGCATTCGCTTGTTGCCGACTTCTCCCGTCTCATCGATACCTGCGCGTTTGCAAAGAATAAAAAGCAGATCCAAAAGATCTTTATTTGAACTTGGGAAATAATGCAGCGCAAAAGTGCTTAAATTGCCATTCATAAGAGGCGCATGCGCGTCCATAATAATACCAGAGGACGCGACAGCGGACTCAATCATATAGATATCTTAAACGAAAAAAGAGGAGAACTGAAATGGCAAGCAACAAGGCACTTGTTCCTGAAGCTAAGGCTGCTCTTGACAAGTTCAAGATGGAAGCCGCAAGCGAGGTCGGCGTTACGCTGAACCAGGGCTATAACGGCGAGCTCACTTCCAAGCAGGCAGGCTCTATCGGTGGCCAGATGGTCAAGAAGATGGTAGAGAAGTACGAGAACGAAATCAAAACCAAATAACGAAGGCTTTCGTTAACCGTTTTGAGGCGCCCGGAGTTACGCTCCGGGCGCTTTTTCACCCTTCAGAGGCGTTTTTTCGCAGGTTGCGCATTCTCTTGAAAAAAACTTCAAGAAAAAGCGAAAAAGGTGTTGACAAAACGGTGGGAATGATGTATACTGTAAAAGTCGCCGCGAGGGAGACCGAAACGGTGGCAACTTCGGTCATTGAAAATTGAACAACAAAGAGAAAGAAACACAAAGAACTGAAGAAGTAAAGTGTGTGAGAGATCTCGAACAATTCTTTAGAGAAACCAAGTAAAGAAA
>QAKK01000033.1 GCA_003343845.1 Oscillospiraceae bacterium | reverse complement strand
CCGATCGAGCAGCCGAAGAAGAAGCTCTCCACCGGCGCGATTCTCGGCGGCGGCGTGGCGATTCTGGCGCTCGGCGGCACGGGACTTGGCATTGCACTCAAAAAGAGGCGCGGCAAGTATGAAATTTCTTGATTTCTTTCGCATGGGCCTTGTCAATCTCTCCCGCCGCAAGGCGCGGACGATTCTCACGGCGCTTTCGATGGCAATCGGCGTCATGTGCATCGTCGTTCTTATCTCGGTCGGTCTTGGCTACGAGGCGGCTTACCGGGAAAACATTGAAGCGATGGGGAGCCTGACGAAGATCGACGTAACCCCGCCGAGCGATTCCACGGGCGGCAGAACGGCGCTTCTCAACGACAAGGCGGTCGACGCTTTCAAGAAGCTGCGCGGGGTGGAGGCGGTAACGCCGGTCGTGCAGGCGACGGCGTGGCTGCAATCCGGGTCTTATATCGGCTCTGCGAAGCTCTATGGCATTGACCTGTCTACGGCAGAGAGCTTTCTTATCTACCCCGTAGAGGGCGAAATGCCCGGCGCGGGCACGCATCTTAGACCCGAGATCATGTTCACCGACGATATGGCAGCGTCGTTCGCAGACCCCGATAAGGACTGGGAGTTTGCCTTAAACGCGGACGGCACGCCGAAGGTGGATATCCTCCACTCGACCGTCAAGCTGACCTTCGACTACTCGAACCTCTCGGGCGAGTATCAGGAGGGGGCGGACGGACGCGCGGTGTCGGCGGGCAATATGTACCGGCTGAACATCTCCGGTCTTTGCTCCGCGCAGAACTACACCTACGCGACGAGCGGCTTCTTAGATAAGACGCGCCTGGAGGAGTGGATCAGCGCGAACAGCTCGTTCATTCCGCAAAGATCTTTAGAGGATACCGGCGGGCAGAAGACCTATGACCTCGTTTGGGTCAAAGCCGCGGAGGGCGACGACGTGCAGGCGATTGCGAAGGTCATCCGCGACGCGGGCTTTCAGACGTACAGCCTGAACGATATGCTGGAAAGTGTCAAGAAGCAGTCCAATCAGATTCAGGGCATGCTGGCGGCAATCGGCGCGGTGTCAATGCTTGTCTCGGCAATCTGCATTGCGAACACGATGATGATGTCCATCAACGAGCGGCGCAAGGAAATTGGCGTTCTCAAGGTGCTGGGCAGCGAAATGACAGATATCATGTTCATGTTCATGGTCGAGGCGCTGCTGGTCGGCATTGCGGGCGGTCTGTTCGGCATGGGGCTGAGCTTCGGGATGCGGGAGTTAATACCGGTACTGTTCTCCGACATGGACGTGCGCAGCATCATTCCGGTCTGGCTGGTCGTAGTGGGCTTAGGCTTTTCCGGCATCGTGGCGCTGCTTTCAGCCCTCGCTCCCGCGATTGGCGCAATGCGCATTTCGCCTCTGGAGGCAATCCGGGCGGAGTAAGCGCAGAGCCAATGAAAAGCGTACAATACGAGATCGGTTTCAAGCCGACAGGACCCAGAAAAATGCCGTATCACATTGGGAATGGTAATAAGCCCTTCCCATAGATGTAGAAATACGCAGTTCGCAATGCTATTCCAAACAGTGATACTTTTTGTGAGGCATTTCGGCTTAGTATATAGAACTCTTAAAATTAAGTTGGGTATTCACCGCCAGACAACTGGCGTGAATAAATATTAAAAACGAAGGAGACAAAAACATGAAAAAAGTAACTGCTCTTTTGCTGGCTATCGTCATGGTTCTCGGACTTGGTACGATGGCATCCGCTTCTGCACCCGCAGATCGGGTACAAATCAACAACATGATGGTTGACGCATCTCTTGTTGAAACGCAGAATGAGGAAGTTGCAGAACTGGAGATGGTAGTACCTGAATCCTCGATTGCAACGACTGCGTTTGATCCCAGCACTAATCCCAGCTTTGCTCCAATCAAGAACATCACTGTGGATTGGGCGAATTCTACGGTAGAAGCCGTTGGAGCAATGCAGGGACGTGTTCGCTATAATCTTACAATGCCTGGTGCTGCCAATAGCCTTACGGGGAGAAAATTGACTTTTGCCTTCTCCAATCGTACAAGCGTCATTGGCGATATTATTGTTACTATGGGCACAAAAACTTGCAGCGCAGGCGTTAACGAATCTGCGACGATGCAAGTAGATCTTACCGCAGGCGAACAACTCTTCACGGTATCTTGGAATGATGCGGGTACGCAGAAAACTGTTACTTGCGCACTCTATGTAACAACGCCGGACGTGGCCAGTGTTGAACTGACCAGCCTGACAGTTGCCGGAACTCCTGCGGAATATGACACAACAACGGTTGGCGGCGTTACCAGATATAACTATGTTGCAGCGCTTCCTAGCGGTACCGCCGAAACAGTCTTAACCAATGCGACGGTTGTGGTTAATCCTGTAAGTGATGAGGCAGATTTGACTCTGACAAACGCTAACGGCACTGATGCAGCGACTAGCACATCTGCTGATGGTCATACATTCTATGGTGTGGATTTTTCCAGCGGCACAAAAACGTTGCTTGTCGAAGACGGTGAGCTAAGCAGAGAATATAGTGTTGCGGCTCATATTGAAGATAGCACCGTAACTGTCAAAATCGCAATTCGAACCTATCTTGTCAACGAATGGTTAAATGGTAGCACCAACTACTATGACTACGAGACAAACGGATTTGGTAGTGGCAGCGATCTCTCCCAGACCGAACGTAGCAACTTAACCGCGGCGGCAGCAGCATTGGCTGCACACAACATGCCGAATGCGCCAACACAGGTGGGATCTGGTAGACGTATCTTTAGCGGAACATCTTATGTCACGCTGAGCGATATTGATGCAAACGCCACAGTTATGGATGTGCTGGAGCAGTTCCTAGCCCAGAATAGTTTATCCCAAGAAGGCGCAGGGAACAACTATGTTGAAAGAATGGGTCCGACTGGTAACATGATTGGCGAGTTTGACTGCGGCTCGGGAAGTGGCTGGATGTATACTGTTCGAACTGCACCGGACGATATTGAAAGCTCTCTGCCCAATGTTGGTGCAAAGAACTATAGCGTTTTTGACGGTATGTATATCGACTGGTATTACACAGCAGCATATGGCATGGACTTTGGATATTCTATGTTTGACATCTAATTAGCTTGACCGGCGTGGCAGGCTGAAAAATGTCTGCCACGCCAAAAGCTCTTTAGAAAGGGGATCAATTGTGAACCATAATAAAGCTCCGGTAAAATGGACAATAAAACTGTTAATAATAACACTATGTGTCGCCATGCTGCCATTATCAAGTTTCGCAGCGGTTTCACCTTCAGAGTCCGGAAATGGAAGGTATTGGACGCAAAAGAGTTCACTTAAATTACTAAATGCTGAAACAACTGAATACGTTCAAACAGGCTATAGGCTTTATGATACAGTAAGCAGTAGCTGCGTTTCAAACGCCACTTCTGCTGGGTTGTTCTCGCAGCATTCTCTTAGTGGTAATTTTTTTACGCTATCATTTCCAAAGGGACGTGATTGGAAAGTAAACTCAAATTATAATCTAACGTTACGGGGATCAGCAATTTCACCTGAAAAATCTGAGTACATTTATGATAGTTTGAGTAGCGAAGGAACGTCGCTGAATTATTATGGATTTCAGCAAACTCAGGTATATTATAGAAAAGGTATTAACAAAAACTCCACAAACCTTTTAGACACAGTTCCGGGAAATGTAAAATTGCATCAGTCCGTCTTTTACATCATTCCGGCAAAAGCTGCACAATTTGGAAATACAAGTGAAGAGGAACGCCGCGCAGAAGGATATTTTGAGAAAGTTTACCCCCTTGATGAACAGGCGCAAATTAAAACATTATTCTCGCAATATTTAAGTAACATTCAAAAGCAAGAAGAACTCTATAAATATATTCAGGCGCAATCTTCTGTAAAAGTTGGAGGTTATCATCCACAACTTGCTTTTCTTTTAGCTAAAAACACTACAAAAATTGGGGCTAGTGATGTTAGTTCGCCAGATTTATTCTTGGACTGCGTGGCGGGTAATAGTCTGGATGTCACGCAGGCAACAGAATATGTCAATGTCGTCATGGATGAGATTCTGGACTATGTAGAAAACACCAGAATTGATTCTCCGGACATCACTGCGTTTGAGATTGCGGGCTCCAAGGCGCGCATTGACACGCAGACGCATACCATTCGTCTGCGCAAACCTGCGGGACAGAGCTGGACCAGTGAAACCCCGGTCATTGAAACCAACGGAGACACCTACGCCGAGCTGAAAAGCGGCGCTCTTTCCTCCGGCAGCGATCGGCTGGTGTATCGCGTCACGCCGTACTGCCCGGTAACCGGCATTCTGTATAACGGACAGAGGGACACCAAGGGCGGCGTTTACACGGATCTCGGGCAGGACTGGACAGTCCAAATCGATATCGGCAATCCGTATAACGACATTACCTCGTTCGGCGTCTACGATGCTAAGGCGGGCAAATACCGCTACGGCACGATCACCAATGCCGAGGATGCAACGAAGCAGAACACGATCACGCTGAACCTGCCGGTCAATACAGATCTGACGAAGCTCAAGCCCGTGATTACCCATATGGGCAAAACCGTCAGCATCCTGAACGGAAGCACGTGGGAAGTAATCTCGCCGGACGAGACCTACGATTTCTCGCAGCCCCGGCAGCTGCGCGTGACCAACGAGCAGTATCAGCTGGAGACGGACTACACGGTTACTGTCACCGCCAATCGGTCCAGCGAATGCGACATTCTTAGCTACTCCATCGGTCACGCGATGGGCGTGATTGACCAGGAGAACCGCACGATTACCATTGAGGTTCCCTACGGAACGGCGCTGAATGCGCAGACGCCGGTCATTGAGGTCTCGGAGTTTGCAAAGGTTACCGGTCCTTCCACATTGACCTTCGGTCAGCCGCTGACCTATCGCGTCACGGCAGAGGACGACAATACGACGAAGGACTATCACGTAACAATTACGGAAACACCCGCTGCGACGGGAAAGAGCATCCTGTCGTTCAGCTATGGCTCGATTTCCGCGACCATTTCCGGCACGAACATCACCCTGAACGTTCCGTTCGGCACGGATGTGACGGCGCTGAAGCCCAGCATCGAGGTTTCTCCGTTTGCGACGGTCTCGCCGCAGTCGGATACCGCGCAGGACTTCACAAACCCCGTGCAGTACACGGTCACGGCGCAGAACAAGAGCCAGCAGGTCTACACCGTAACGGTCAAGGTTGCGGACAAGCCGACCGATCCGCCGGAAAAGGACAAGCTCTACCGCATCCGCAATAACATTCTCGCGTCCTACAAGACGACGCAGGCCGGACCGGATCATGACGGTCGCGTGGTCTTTGACGACTGGGTGCTGATGAACCTTGGTTTTGCCGAACGCACCGGCAAGCCCGTCACGCCGGGAGACAAGCTGCCGTATAACCTCGATATCTATGATCAGGTGGCAGAGCTTGCGCCCAACAAAATGACCGACTACGGGCGCATCATTATGATGCTCACCGCGCTCGGCATCGATGCCAGCAAGTTGGATGCCTACGGAGACGGAGAGCCGTTCAAGGATGCAAGCGGAAAGGTTGTCCACAATCTGGTGGAGGAGCTTTACAAGTATAACGGCAGCTACACCATCAATGGGCCGATTTTCGCTTTGATCGCGCTGGATATGGGCAATTACACCGTGCCAAAGGATGCCAAGTGGACGAGAGAAAATCTTTTGAAGGTCATTCTCGACCATCCCTACGGCTCGGACGGCTGGGGCATCGACATGGTTGCCATGCTGATGCAGAGCCTATATCCGTACATCAACGACCCAACCTACGGCACGCAGGTCAAGGCAAAGCTGCAAGAGGGCTATGACATCATCCTCGGCTACAAGTCCGCGTCCAGCGTCGAGCCGATGGGCAATGACTACAGCTTCTACAGCTGGGGCACGACAAACAGCGAATCCGCCGCGCAGGTCATCTGCGCCATGTGTGTGATGGGCGTGGACGTCGGCTACGACCCCAACTTCTCCGACGCGGCGAACAAGCAGGGCGTTTTGTACTCGTGGCTGAACCGGTTCCTCTGCTCGAATGAAACAGGCTTCGGTCATGACAGCAACGGCTACAACGAAATGGCAACCTACCAAAGCATGTACGCGCTGCAATGGTACCTCGGCTTCTTCGAACACGGCGGCGCGGGTTTCCCGTACTCGCTGTACTACCATCAGCAGGACTTCTCCCGCGCGCTGAGTAAGGAGTGCGCGATCACGAAGTTCACGCTGGAGGGACAGGACGGCGTGATTTCCAACCGCGAAATCACGATCAAGGTGCCAGACGGTATGCCGCTGGAAAAGCTGACGCCGGTTGTGGAGGTATCTGAGGGCGCGCAGCTGATTGCGCCTGCCTTCCCGGTTACGTTTGTAGAGGGTACGCCGACGGCGTTCACTGTACAGGCAGAGGACGGCAGCTCACGGCAGACCTATTACGTCACGCCGAAGTATGACGCGAATGTCAAGGGCAAGGGCACGACGCTCTTCACCGACACGATTCAGATTCAGAACGAGGATCTGGCGGACAAGGATATGGAGGACATGCAGGTCACGAAGAACGACGACGGAACGACCGATATTCTTATCACCATTGTCCCCGGCGTCGACACGACAAAGCTGCGCTTCAAGGCGGATATTTCCTACAAGGCGACAGCAAGCATCGACGTGACCGGCAAGAGTAACGTCGACCTGCACGACTGGACGGACGTCGTCATCACCGCCGAGGACGGCGCAACGACCGCAAAGTACCGCGTCAAGGTCGTAAGCCAGACGTTCGCCTCGATCACGGAGTTCGTCATCAAGGTCGACGGCGTGGAATACGGCGCGGAGATCAAGGCGACCGGCGCGACCGGCACGATCCGCTTCACCGGCATCCCCGACACGGCAGACCTCACGCGCGTCACCCCGACGAAAATTACCCTCGGCGAGGGAACGACGGAGGTGCTTCCTTCCGCGTCCGCGCCGCAGAACTTTGCCGAGGGCGCGGAGTACACGGTCAAGGGCGAGGGACTTAGGACCAGAACCTACAGCGTCGTAACGAGCAGCAAGGGCGGCGGAGGTGACGACGGAGATGACACGCCGACCGTCAACCGGAGCTTTGCCATCACGTCCTTCAAAATCGGGGACACGGCGGCGGAGATCGACGACAAAAACGGCATCATCAAAATTACGCTTCCCTACGGCACGAACCTCTACCAGCAGGCGCCGAAGATCGAAACCGGCAGCGGCTGCACGGTAAGCCCGCGCTCGGGGCAGGTTGTGAATCTGTCGCTGCCCGTCACCTACACGCTCACGCGCGGCGACGAAACGCGCACCTATACGGTCATTGTCACGCTGCAAAAATCCGCGTCGCAGCTTATCTGGGACAAGGCGGCAATCAAAATGAACCCGTCCTCATACCAGACAAGCCCCGACCTCGGGAAGAAAGACCCCGAGCCGACCTACATCCCATCCACCAGCCAGATTCTCTCCGGCATGAAGGTGCAGGTAAACGGCAAGGACGTCACCTATCAGGCAAGCGGCGTTTCCAACTGGCTGACCATGACGCCGGATAGCTACTCCGCCGCCAGCACCTACCGCTTCCGCGCGGAAAAGGGCGCGCTCAAGAATATCGCCGCCAACGGCTATAACGGCTTTGGCGTGCAGGCGGGCAAGCTGATGATTGGCATCACGGAGAAGATGGACACGGCGAGAGGTCTTGACCTGTCCATCTGCCCGGTGCCAAGCGCGGCGCAGACGGTGTGGAAGAACAAGTCCGGTGTGGTCGGCGTTTGGAAGATCACCTGCGACAGCGTTTCGGGCGGCTTGACGCTCACATTTGACTGCGCGGGGCAGACCGGCAAGCTGGCGCTCGCGAAGTACAACGAAGCGAAAAAGTGCTTCGAGCAGGTGTCGGAGAAAAAATGGAGCGTCAGCGGCTCGATCCTGACGGCTTCCAATATGTCCGCCGGTATTTACGGCGTCATTAAGATCGGGTAATTTTGAAAAAACGAATGCCCGGGGCGCAACGCCCCGGGAGAAAGGATGAGAGAATATGAAAGGAAAACGCTTCCTGTCTCTCCTGCTGTGCTTCGTGATGGTGCTTGGCCTTTTGCCAACGTTGGCTGTTCCGGTGCTGGCTGCATTTCCTGACACCGTCGAATTAGATGTCGATTGCTACTGTGATCCAGGCGGTGCAGCAAACAGAAAAGGTAAACCTTTTCCGGTGGATGATATTTCCATATCAGCTGGAGAACTTTCTAATAGTACAGCGGCAAATGGAACAAAAACATCGACGAGCCTGCTTGCTGGGATTCCAAAGGGAACAGCAGCTACAATAACGATAACGCTTCCGAAAGAATACCGCGTAGCAAAATGCTATTTTCATACTCTAGCAGGACGCTCTACAAGTACCAGTACATTTACAGAAAAAAAGCTGCTTAAGTATCAAAACACAACGTTCCAGTACAACTTGGAACAGCAGGTTCAGGGCGACAATCGAATCGCAACATTGACCTTTACTGTGAGTGACAGCAGCTTTACAGATCCAAATGATGCATTGCTTAAAGCCATTACCCAAAAGCTGGTTTCATATTTTGAAATTGAACAAGCTACCACAAAGGTCACCTTTTACCCCGTTCCGGGCGACAATAGCAAAAAAATAGAGAAAACGCTTGCAGATGGGCAAACCACCGTTGCTGCTCCGACGATCGAAGAAATAACAGCGGCTTACCCCACAACGGCAGATTATTTTTCTATTATGGAGCCGGAAAAGTGGTACATTGATGGCGTTACTGCGCCGCAAAATGAATGGACGCCGGAGACTGTAATAACCCAGAGTACTTCTGTGTATGCCAGTAATAAGCTGAAAGATGATGCGACAATCAAAGCGATTGCGTATCTGCCGATGCGAAAACCCATTCAGTATACAAATCAAAATGGCGTTATCAGCAACTGGTGCTATACGCCTACAGGTAACGCAGAAGCACTGGCGTACCCATCACAGGACGCACAGTACTGGAATATTCCTGTGGGGAAAGCGCTGACAGCTGCTGATATTCCAGGAATGGGTCAATATGATACCCTAGTAAAGAACAAGGCAAACACGGATTTCTCCAGCGGCAAGGCAGAGGTCACTGCATGGCGCTATCGGGATAAAACCAGCACCTGGCAGGAACTTAGTGTTGGTGGAATGATTTCCGAAGAAACAGCAGTTAATCTGGCCTTAGCAAACAAATCGTTAACTATTTATGCGGATACAACCTTCCATAATAGCATCAGCTTTGATACGAAGGTTCCTGCCTTGACCATAGGACCGCTTACTGTTGATACCAAAGAATCAATGGGCGGCTCCAGCGGCAACACGGTCACTTCGGAAGAGGCAAAAAATGTTGCGGACAAGATTTCAGAAAAAGAACGGGAGAGCGATTTTGATCAGTTATTCCGCGGTTGGTATCCAAATGCCGACTATAAAGGTCTTGCGATCGATTTGCCTACGCATGGCTTCAATAGTGATGCGAAGCTGTATGCAAAATGGGTCGAAACCTGCACAGTAAAGTTTGACTTTGGCAGGGTGACACCAACGAATAACGCGTTGTACACAGACCTGAAAGTCGGTAAAGGCGACTTGTTAGATAAACCGGAGCGACCGCTCGCAGGCGGTATGGCATTTGATGGTTGGTATAAGGATGCTGGTTTTGCACAACCCTGGACTTTTGAAGAAACATATGTTTCTGACGGTTACGGTGGAGTGAAAACAGACGAATTTGGTTCACCAATCGTGGATAAGCCCGGCGATCATGTTACAGAGAAGACTACAACGCTCTATGCAAAATTCACCGGAGCGACTCCGATTACAGTGAATTTCAAGTATTATGGGCCGGATAATGTATCATCTGCCGAAACTAAGCATACATACTCAGATGTTCCGGTTGCGTCAAACTATCCGTATGGGGCATTACCAGAATTGCCTGGAAACGCCAAAACAGAGCAGGTCATTATTGCAGGTATCCCAACCATGGTGACGAGCTATGTTGAGGTTGGCACGAAGCGTACACATACCTATACGGGTTGGGAATTTACGGATAAGAATGGGCAGAAGCATGATCTTACGCCAGAGACAGTTCTTTATGACTATCTTTCGGAAGGTCAGACTACACTCGACGTTTACGCAAAACACGACACAACCTTCACAATCAAGTTCGATTTGGATGGCGGCACAATGACAAACATGCCGGCGGACAAGGTAATCAAAGGTGAGAGCGGAACGGTCGACGAACCGACGGAGAAGCCGACAAAGGAGAACTGGGCATTTGGCGGCTGGATCAACGCAGCCACGAATGCAGATTTCGTATTTACAAATCCATGCACGGAAAATACGATCATCAAAGCAAAGTGGGTTACGCCGAAGCAGTACACCGTGATGTTCCAGCTGGAACCGGCAACTGCCAGTTTCACGATCACAAAGCAGAATAACGATACGGTCATCCCGCCGGAGTCCTCCGAAAACGGAAAGGTGACCTATAAGCTTACAAGCGGCACTTACACATGGACGGCTTCTGCTGAGGGGTATATGACGATTCAGCAGACCTTAACCGTGCCAGAAGACTATGACGAAACGTATGTGAATCCGATCAAGCTTACCCCCTTCCAGGCTGTGACCGATATTGAGCTGAACATTCCGGAAAACAAGATCATGCAGAAAAAGTCGTATGATCTTGGCAACCTTGCGACGGTTAAACCGGAGACCGCCCCCAACAAAACCATCAAATGGAGCGTAAAAGCTGCGAACGATGGCGTTACGCTGGGCGAAGACGGCACGCTGACGGTTTCTGATACGGCTGTGGTTGGCAGCACTGTCACGCTGACTGCGACGATCGCGGAAGGCGCACTCAGCAGCGACGGAACGGAAAAAGCGGACTACAAGAAGGATTTCACGCTTACCATCACAAAGTATCTTGCGACCATCTCGTTTGAACACGGAACCGGCGATCATCCGAATGTCGAGCTTCCGAAGCCGAAGAGCGTGAACGACAATGGCACCCTGACCGAGCCCACTGTTCCCAGCGCATCCGGCTGGACGTTCGATGGCTGGTATAAGAACGAAGCGTGCGGCGATGATCAGCTGTGGAACTTCGAGAAAGATACCGCACAGGAAGATCGGACGCTTTACGCGAAGTGGACGAAGAATCCTGTTGACGTGACGATCACCTTCGCAGGCGGCGAGGGCGCGACGCTGAACACCAACATGTCCAGCACGCACAACGGCAAATCCGGCGATAAGATCACGCTGCCTCCGTGCATGTACACGAAGTCCGGCTACATCTTCCGCTCCTGGGGCGGCACCTTTGCCGGAACCGAATATACGCTCCCGGAAGAAGCCGCAACTTTCACTGCCAGCTGGACGCAGGTTTCTGCGGCAATCAGCGAGGACGATATCACGCACGCGCTTGACGGTCTGACCAAAGATAACACCAAGAATTACAAGCCGCAGCTGCTTGCTGTGCGCGACGCGCTTGCAGCAGGAACCGCGACGAAGACAAACGCGGCACTGATTGCCAAGCTGTCTGAACTGTTTGCGGACGCAGGACTTGGTCCGGCCGAAATCGCGGGCGACGCGAAAGACGGCGTGAGCGAGGTTGGCGCAATTCTCTCCTCGGACGGCGCGAAGGTTGTTCTGACTGTAAACAAGCAGGCGACGCCGGGCAAGACGCTGCCCGAGGCTTATCAGAATGCGGAATACAAGTCCGCATGGTACAGCCTGTCCATGACGGTCGGCGGCACGACCACCGAACCGAAGGTTCCTGTCATTCTGACCATGCCCATCCCGGCGGCTCTGTCCGAAATGGCGGCAGACACCATTCGTGTGCTTCTTTACAAGGGCGCGGCGACCGAGCCGGTTGTCATGACCCCGACGGTCAGCGGCAGCAATCTGACGTTCGCCTACGACGGCAATGGACAGCTTGCGTTCGTCGGCAAGTCGATCTCCGACGCAGCAGATACCCGCGTGACCGCGCTTGTCATGAAGTATAACGGAACGACGATGGGTAATGTTAATCCTCAAGGAGTAATTGAGCCCGATGAAAACGGAAACTTTACCGTTTTGCTTCCGTCTACAACGTCTGAATCCACCTTGCAGGATCTTGCTTCCGGCATCAACAGCAAGTGGGTGACCTACATGACGGTCGCGCCCAAGGCGACAGTCAAGCCGTCCGACGGCGGCGCACAGAATGCGGAATACTGGGCAAAGACCGGTCTTACGCTGACGTATTCTCTTACCAACTCGAACAAATACAGCGACAGCAAGACCTTTACAGTAACGGCAGAAAACGGCACGACGCGCAATTTCACCGTCACGGTCAAGAAGATCACCAGTGAAGACCGCACCTACAAGATCGCTGTTGCGAACATCAGCGGCGGCACGGTCACAGCCACCCCGAGTCCTGCCGCAGCCGGGGAAGAGGTCAAGCTGACCGTTACGCCGAACGACGGCAAGAAGCTGGTCGCGGGCTCGCTCAGCTACTGCCTGCAATCCGCCGGGGCAAAATCCGTGCCCATCGACGAAAGCAGCCTGACGTTCATCATGCCCGCGGGCGACATCAACATCAACGCCCAGTTTGAAGACGACGCCAACGCGCCGCTCAAGAACCCGCCGCAGATCACGGCGTTCATGATTAACGGCGTCTCCGCTGTCATCAACAGCGACACGAAGGCGATCACGATCATCCTGCCCTACGGCACGGATCTGAAGCACGTTGCGCCGACCATCGTGACGGCGAACGCTTCCAAGGTTGTGCCTTCTTCTGCCCAGCGTGTGGACCTGTCCACGCCGAAGGCATACAGGGTCTACGCCTCCAACGGCGCGTATGTGACCTATACCGTCACCGCGTACACCGAGGAGCCGTCGCCCACGCAGTCGCTCTGGGAGAAGCTGCA
>QAKK01000029.1 GCA_003343845.1 Oscillospiraceae bacterium | reverse complement strand
CTACAATGAAAAAACGCGCTATGCGCGATACACAAAGGAGAATGAACAATGGCAAGTTTGAACAAGGTTATCCTGATCGGCAATCTGACCGCAGACCCGGAGGTCAAGCAGACGCAGAGCGGTCTTTCGGTGGTGTCGTTTACCATCGCGGTCAACCGCCGGGTCAGCAAGGACGCGGAGCAGAAGACCGACTTCATCAACATCGTTGCATGGCGAAAGACGGCAGAGTTTGTCGGGCAATACTTCAAAAAAGGCAAGCCGATTCTTGTGTGCGGCTCGATTCAGACGCGGTCGTACACCGACAACAACGGCAGTAAGCGTTATGTCACAGAAGTCCTTGCGGACGAGGTCGGCTTTGTCGAGAGCAAGGCAGCATCGGAAGCGCCGAGCGGTACATATGCGCCGGAGGCATACGGAGCGCCGAAGATGGAGGAAGTAAACCCGGACGAAGAAGATTTGCCATTCTGAGGTGTGCGATGCGGGAGCAGTTTACATTCTATCGCTCCTATTTTGACGCCATCCGCCGTCTGAAAAAGGCGGCGGACAGGGCGGCAATCTACGATGCGATAGCCGATTATGCGCTGTACGGCAATCTGCCCGAGCTGTCCGATGCAGCCGGCGCGATCTTTGACTTGATTAAGCCGACGCTGGACGCTGCAAAGCGCAAAAGTGATGGCGCAAAAGGCAGAGAAAAAGCGAAGGATGATGATAAGATACCGTCAAGATACGGTGAAGATACCGACAAGATACCGTCAAGATGTGACGAAGTAGGAAAAAACCGCAACGAGAAAGAGAAGGAGAATGAGAAAGAGAAAGAGAAAGAGTATGAGAAGGAATCTTATATATTACCCCCTGTAGTGTCCCCCTCTGCCACCGACCATTTGCGAGAGCCCACGAAAAATGGCAGCGCTCCGCGCTTCACGCCCCCCACGGTGGAAGAGGTCGCGGCATACTGCCGGGAGAGAGGCAACGCCGTGGATGCCGAGCAATTCTGGGACTTCTACGCCGCGAACGGTTGGAAAGTCGGTAAGAATCCGATGAAAGACTGGCGCGCCGCCGTGCGTACATGGGAAAAACGGGACGCTGCCGAGAAAGCGCCGAAGGCTACAAAGAAGCCGCAGAGCTTTGACACGGACGAGTTCTTTGCGAAGGCGCTGGACAAGTCCTACGGAGGCGGCAAAACATGAAAATCGGCGACGAGGTCTATGTACTTGACACATGGCGTGGGGAAAAATACCGCGTCAACAAAGCGACGGTATGCAATATACGGTCGTTCACCTATTCCGCGATCCGCCTTGCCGAGGTCAGGTTCCTGTGCGGCGGTACGGGGCTGTATGTGGTCGGCTTCGGTGCGTATGAAACGCCGGAGGAAGCCGAGGATGCGCTGAAAAGACACACATGCGGCGGTGAAACGCACGCGAACACACGGAAACGGCGCTTTGATGTTCCGAAGGATGAAAACGAAGCAAGAAAAAGAGTGCTGGATGCACTGGGAGGAGAATGAACAATGACACCGATTGAAAAGGCACGCGAGGCGTTGAAGCAAGAGCAGTCGCGCAGAGAGGAATTTTACGAGGGCGCTGCTTATGCGCTAAAGCTGGTGGAGGCGGCGCAGGTCGGCGAGGATGAGAGACCGAAGACAAACGGAGACCGGGTGCGGGCGATGTCGGATGAGGAGCTGATTAACTTTTACTTCGGAGGCTGCGACGAGGTATGTATAAACGACGGCAACAGTTGCACTGATGCAATGTGCCGGGAAGGTATGCGTGCATGGCTGCGGCAGGAGGCGGAGAGATGACCTGTGAAATCCGAGAAATTTGTGGTGATTGGGCATTGAGCATAAATTTCCTACATGAGACGGTAACGATTTATTTCAACTCGCTGCAAAACGCAAAGAATGTGAAACACATAATTGAAACCGACAAGAGTGTGCCGAATTGCGCTACTGTGTGCGATATGGTTGAAGTTGTGCGATGCAAGGACTGCAAATTCTTTCGCCGAGAAAGCATGTGCTACTGCGGAGAATTCGGTGGCATCGTCACCGAGAAAGACTTTTGCAGCAGAGGAGAAAGGAAGGACGAAAATGAACAAACACACGGCTGTTGACCTAAAACAAATGCAATCGCTTCCGCTTGACATCAAAATCGAAATGACCAAGCGCCGCATAAAGGAGTGGTACGAGGCATTTGACGGAAATGTCTATGTATCATTTTCAGGCGGCAAGGACAGCACGGTGCTCCTACATATCGCCCGGCAAATGTACCCGGACATTCCGGCTGTATTTGTCGATACAGGATTGGAGTACCCGGAAATAAGAGAGTTTGTTAAAAGCATCGATAATGTAACTTGGCTTAAACCGGAAATGAGCTTTCGCAAGGTAATTGAAACATACGGGTACCCCGTAATTAGTAAAGCGGTTGCTCATTCAGTATCAGTAGCAAAGCGTAACCAAAACGGAGCCGTGTATAAAAACCTTTTTAGCCCCTCAAAGCGCGGACCTTATGCAATGCACAAATATGAGTATTTGATGTCAGCACCTTTCAATGTTTCAGAAAAATGCTGCGACATAATGAAAAAGAAACCCGCCCACTCTTACAGTAAAGCCACGGGTAAAAAGCCTATTATTGGCACTATGGCTTGCGAAAGCCGAATGCGTAAAACGCAATGGACGAAACACGGCTGCAATGCTTTTGACATAGAGCACCCCGCATCACAGCCTTTATCTTTTTGGACGGAGCAAGATGTGCTTGAGTACATAAGCACTTATAATCTGCCCTATGCAAAAGTGTACGGCGAAATTAAGCGCAACGCAGACGGCAAATGGTACACAACCGGCGCAGCGCGTACTGGTTGTATGTTTTGTATGTTCGGTGTGCAATGTGAAAAGGAACCTAACCGGTTCCAGCGCATGAGAATTACGCATCCGAAGATTTACGACTACTGCATGAAGCCCATGGCTGATGGTGGACTTGGAATTGCCGAAGTGCTGGACTTTATCGGCGTGAAGCATTGAAAGGAGACAAAACATGAAATCTGTACTGACAAGCATTCGCCCGAAGTGGTGCGGGCTGATTGCGAGTGGCAAGAAGACCATCGAGGCACGCAAGACATATCCGAAGCTTCCGACGCCGTTTAAGTGCTACATATACTGCACGAAAGACCCTAAGTTATCTTTTTGGAGAAGCAAAACATATGCCTATGCAGACGACAGAAGTCATAACATGTACGATATACGCGGCAACGGCAAGGTCATCGGCGAGTTTGTGTGCGATAAAGTAGATACGCTGTTCAATGATAGCGGCAATCTCGAAAACTATATGCATGACATATTGCCGGAAATTTTGAAAAATACGGCGATGTGTTTGCATGAATTTGGTGCTTATGTTGGAAATAGAGGTAAGGGCAAAAATATTTACGGCTGGCACATCTCCGATGTAAAAATCTACGACAAGCCGCGGGAGCTGAGCAAGTTCGGCGTAGAGGACAAGCCAGCAATCAAAGCGTGCAAGCATAGGTTCCGCGCCGGACAGCCGGAATATGTTGCAAGGAACGGCGGATGGCTGCAAGGCGGTTGGGGTTGTATGAAAACCGGAGAGCCTGAATGGTGCGAAAACTGTTTGACTAAGCCGCTTACCCGCCCGCCGAAAAGCTGGTGCTATGTGGAGGATGACAAAACGGAGGAAAGGAAATGAGCGATTTTGACTACCTGAAGCACCTGATGAAAGAATACACGACCGCGCTGGAACTGCGGAGACAGGCAATCAAAAAAGGCGCGTATTACGCGGAGAAGCCGTATCAAAAGGCAAAACTGCATCGCCTGCGCATAGAGATACAGGAATGCATGCTTAGGATTGAAAGGAACTGCGGCGGGTTTTGCATTAGCGACGAGGACTGGATGAAATGACCTACAAATCAACGCAAATCCACTTTGCTCACCGGAACAACATATGGTGCATGATATGGCAGATTGTCACCGATGCAGACCGTGACACAGTGCAGGCGTACATACGCGCAAAGCTGTACAAGCGGCAGCCGGAGCAGGAGGAGCTTGCACCGATACCGGGCGGGTGGAAATACACAATCTATGTGACATAGGAGGGTGAAAGCATGAACCAAGCGCTGCTTAGCAGCAAAAATCTGGACTGGTGCACGCCGCAGGACTTTTTCGATGATCTGAACCGGGAATTTCACTTTGTCCTCGATGCGGCTGCTACGGTTAAGACCGCAAAATGTCCGATGTATTTCACGCCCGAAACGGACGGACTTTCGCAAAGCTGGAATCACGGGGGTGCAGTATTCTGCAATCCGCCGTATGGGCGCGAGATTAGAAAATGGGTAAAGAAAGCGTACGAAGAATCAAAGCAGGGGGGGACAGTGGTGTTGCTTATTCCCGCCAGAACTGACACTTCGTACTTCCACGACTACATATATGGTAAAGCAGAAATACGCTTTATTCGCGGGCGCTTGCGATTTACGGACGAAGACGGGAGACCCGCCGATCCGGCTCCCTTCCCGTCGATGATCGTTGTCATGCGGGGGTAGGATCATGGAGAAATACACAATCCCGCTGATACCGCCATCGCTGAACAAATACGCAGGGCGGGAGAACACATGGGCATATCGCAACGCAAAGGCAGAATGGCGCGGCATAGTCTGCGCCTACTGCCGCCCGAGGCGCAAGCCTCCGGCATTTGCGCATGTGATGATTACGTTCTACTTCCCGTCAAGGCGTCGGCACGATGCGGACAATTATTGCAAATTCCTGCTTGACGGGCTTGTTTCGGCTGGCGTGATTGCAGACGACGACTTTGCGCATGTCGCATACTTTGTACGCGGCGGCGTGGACAAAAGCAACCCGAGAACGGAGGTTGAGGTGGCATGAGGAGTTATTTGGACAGACGCTGGGCGTGTCCGTTCTATCGCTACGACGAGCGGCAATGCGTCCACTGCGAACGCGGCAGCAGGCTGAAATTCCCGGATATGGCTGCCGAGATCGCATATGTGGACATGCACTGCGCATCGGTGACCGGGTGGCGCGGCTGCACGCTTGCGCGGTGCTTGAACAATCATTACGACAGAATGGAGAAAATCAAAGATGAAGCGAACCAAAGATGATATTATCGCCGGTGTGCGCCGCCAAAACGAGTATGTGCTGCGGCACAACAGGGAACTGCGCGAGGAGGTCGAGCTGCTGCGCAAAGGCGCCGGGCAGGTGAAGGATTCGCTGCATGCGGTGCTTCTTGCAATGGCGAAAAAGTGCGGCAGCACGCAGGCGGATGGACGCGTGATCCTGCGCATACCGCATCCCGATATTGCGGATGCAAAGCAGTATGCGCAGCACATCGAAAATGGGGACGACGGCGACACCGTGATTACATTTACCCCAATCCGAGACGAAAATCAGAAAAAACAAAAAAGCGACGGTTGACCGTCGCTTTTTTGCGAGTTGCCTCGTTTGCCGACGCAAATCTGATCGGGATTTACATCGCGAGTACAATCTCATTTTCTTTTCAATCCGCGCGCAGTGCGGAGACACTGCGTGACATGCCGGATTGCTCCGGCACTTATAGGATAACATAGGAGGCGGGCTTTGTCAAGGGGAAAATTAAAAAGGCGGGATGTTCCCGCATCATCAAGATGTTTCGCAAAAAAGAACCGCCCGAAGGCGGTCCATTTTCCTTTTATTTTTCGGGAAATTCTTTCGCGATTCTATTCAGTTTTTCCACAACCAGGTGTTCAACCCACTCAGGCGGAAGTGACCTATCGCTTTCCCAGTTTTCAAGCGTTCGCTTGGGGATGCCAAGCAAATCGGACATTCCCTGCTGTGTAAGCCCAGCAGCTTTGCGCGCTTCTTTAATCGTCATATCCTTCCCAGTCTCCGTAAAATCCGAAGTCGCCGAAGCAGATGGGGTCTTTGCAGCAGTCTTCGTCCGGGTCGTATTCCGTTCCCCACCAACGGCGCGTGTAAAGCACATTGCCATTTGCATCTTCAATCGTGATGTCATGCTGTGTGTATCCTGAGCCGAAGTCTGCAAGGACCTTAGCTTCTTTGATTGTATCTGCTTCCAAATCGCCTGCGTCGGTGTGATAGCAAATGCGGTATTTGCCGTGTGCGTTGCTCTCGTTGCCTATAACGCATCTGTAGTACTCGCGTGCTTCCGGCGACCAGCGCACCCGACTGATTGCTTTGCCGCCCTTGGTCTCGACCGTTACAACTTGGTCAAGCCCATATGCTGCATACTTGTCCGCGCATTTCATCGCGCTGCGGGTGTCAACATCGTACTCGCGGTCTCCGATTACACATACATACTTGCTCATTTTTTGTTCCTCCGTTTTTTGTTTTGGGATTGATTCCGGGTTATCTCCGCCCCGGTGACTATAGAATATCACCTTGTGGGTGGTTTGTCAATAGGTTTTTGCAAAAAAATAAAAGTTTTTTGCGGCGGTGTTTTTGCGGTTTTTGGGGTGACGCCGAAACCAACCTTATTATATCATGACATCAAAGGGGGGGCGCAAAATGGGCAGAAAAAGCATTTTTGGGACGCAGATTGCGCCCCACATGGACAAAATCGCGGAATGGGCGAAAGCCGGTGCGACAAAGGCGGAAATTGCAAAGCGGCTTGGTGTGGCATCGTCCTCGGTGCGCAAATTTTGCGCGCTTGGGGAAAAAGGGGATGAACGATACAAGGAATTCGCGGCGGCTTTCGCGCAGGCGTGCGCCGTGGCGGATGACGCGGTCGAAAACGCCCTGTACAAGACGGCGACAGGGTACAAAGAACAGGTGCTAAAGCACTACAAGGTCAAGGTGGTCGAATACGACGACGCCGGGCGGCGGGTGGCGGAGCGCGAAGAACTGCGCGAAGCATACGACGAAGTGGCATTCCCGGCGAATGTATCGGCGCAGCAGTTTTGGCTGACCAACAGGCAGCCGGAGCGGTGGAAGCGGCAGCCCGAGGCGGCGCAGACCGACGACGGCGATGCCTCCGGCGTTGTTCTGATGCCGGATGTCAGCGGGGATGCGGACAATGGCTAATGTGATATGGCGACCGCAGCCGCGGCAAGCCGTGTTCATGGCGCGCCCGGAGTACGAGGCACTGTACGGCGGTGCGGCAGGAGGCGGCAAGTCTGATGCGATGGTGATTGAAGCGCTGCGGCAGGTGGACATACCGCATTATAAGGCGCTGATCCTGCGTAAGACCTTCCCGCAACTGGACGAGCTGATCGAAAAGTCGCAGCGATACTACAAGGCAGCTTATCCGCGCGCGGTATACAATGACGCAAAGCATCGCTGGACATTTCCCAGCGGCGCGAAAATCATCTTTGGGTCAATGCAGCGGACGCAGGACAGGACAAAATATCAGGGCAAAGCGTATGACTTTATCGGCTTTGACGAGCTGACGCATTTTACATTTGACGAATACAGCTACATGTTTTCCCGCAACCGTCCGAACGGTCCCGGCACGCGGGTATACATACGCGCGACCGCCAACCCCGGCGGCGTCGGGCACGGCTGGGTGAAAGAGCGGTTTATCACAGCCGCAAAGCCGATGCAGACGATATGGGATGATATATCCTATCGCACGCCGGACGGAAAGGATGTACACACGCGGCAGAGCCGCATTTTTGTGCCGTCCAGTGTGTTTGACAATCCGGCATTGATGCAGAACGACCCCGACTATATCAAGCGCTTGGCAGCCATGCCGGAGGCGGAGCGCAACGCTCTGCTGTACGGCGACTGGGACAGCTTCGCGGGGCAGGTGTTCACCGAATGGCGCAACGACAGCGACCATTATGATGACCGCATCGGCACGCATGTGATCGCGCCGTTCCGCATCCCGGACAGCTGGACAATCTACTGCGGCATGGACTGGGGCTATGCAAAGCCTTTTGCGGTGGGCTGGTACGCCTGCGACCACGACAAGCGACTGTACCACATCCGGGAATACTACGGCTGCACCGGCACGCCGAACGAGGGCGTTAAAATGGAGCCGTCCGCCGTAGCGCGCAAGATCCGCGAGATTGAGAGCGAGGACGCAAACCTGCGCGGCAGACAAATCGTCCGCATCGGCGATCCGGCAATATGGGGCAGCCAGGGCACCGAGAGCATCGGGCGGCTGATGGAGCGCGAGCGCGTCTACTTTGACAAGGGAGACAATACACGCATCCCCGGCAAGATGCAGGTGCATCATCGGCTTTCCTTTGACGCAGACGGCGTCCCGATGCTGTATGTCTTTGACACCTGCAGGCACTTTATCCGCACTGTCCCCAATCTTGTATACAGTGAGAGCGACGTCGAGGATGTGGACACGACCGGCGAGGATCATATTTACGATGCGCTGCGCTATGTATGCATGCGTGACCCGATTGCACCGCGCCCGCGGCAGGCAGAACAGCCCAAGCCGTACAGTCCGCTGGACACGGACGACAAGCCGCTCGGCAGATACGATTTTTTCAGGAGGTACTGACCTATGTTTTCTTTTGGCAAGGGCAAACCCGCAGACGCGGATGTTGATACGATGCTGCTGACGATGCCGCAGGACGCGAAGATCATCAGCGAGGCGGACATCGCAAAGGCGACGGAAATTCTTGCGCGGTATAAACGCGGAAAAGCAAAGCTCGAGGCACGCATAAAAAATGATGAGCTGTGGTGGGAACTGCGGCACTGGGAGGCGATCGGCAGAAGCGAGGCATCGCCGGACAGCCCGCGCCCGACATCCGCATGGTTGTTCAACGCCATCGTCAACAAACACGCCGACGCGATGGACAACTACCCGGTCGCCGTCGTGCTTCCACGCGAGCGCAGTGACGCGCAAAGCGCAGACATTCTGTCGCAGGTGCTGCCCGTGGTGTACGAAAACAATGACTATGCACATACCTATTCTACAGCATGGTGGGACAAGCTGAAACATGGTACGGCTGTGTACGGAAACTTTTGGAACAGCGAAAAGGAAAACGGTCTCGGTGACATTGACATCCGTCCGATCGACCTGATGTCGATATATTGGGAGGAAGGCATCGAAGACATCCAAAAGTCTCGCAACGTGTTTACGGTGGAGCTGATGGACAACGACCTGCTGGATGAAACATATCCCGATCTCGTCGGGAAGCCGCACGGCAATGTGATTGACGTTGCCGCGTACAACTATGACAGCACGGTTGACACGTCGGACAAAAGCGTCGTCGTGGACTGGTACTACAAGGTACGCACGCCATCCGGCAAGACGGTCGTTCACTATGTCAAATACTGCGGGAATACGATCCTGTATGCAAGCCAAAACGATCCCGCATACCGTGGCACGGGCTACTATGCGCACGGCGAATACCCGTTCGTGTTTGACGTGCTGTTCCCGGAAAAAGGATCTCCGGCAGGATTCGGCTATGTCTCCATCTGCCGTGATCCGCAGCTGTACATCGACAATTTGTCGGCAAACATCTTGGAAAATTCGATGATGGGGACGAAGCGGCGCTTTTTTGTGTCTAAATCGACCAACATCAACAAAGAACAGTTTGCGGACTGGAATGAACCGATGGTCGAGGTTGAGGGTGAGATCAGCGACGCGCGCATCAAAGAGATCACGACATCTCCGTTGGACAGCATCTATGTCAGTGTGATGCAGATGAAAATCGACGAAATGAAGGAAACGTCGGCGAATCGGGACATGAACAACGGCAGCACCAGCAGCGGCGTGACCGCTGCGGCAGCAATCTCTGCATTGCAGGAAGCCGGTAACAAGGTCAGTCGCGACATGATTGCATCGTCATACCGTGCGCACTCGCAGATCAGCGCACAGTGCATCGAGCTGATGCGGCAATTCTACGACGAGACACGCTCTTTTCGCATCACGGGAGCCGGGAACGAGTATAACTTTGTGGATTTTTCAAATGCCTACATCAAGGATCAGCTGATCGGCGCAGGTTCGGACGGCGAGGAGATGTATCGCAAGCCAATTTTCGATTTGAAAATCAGCGCGCAGAAGAAAAACCCGTTTTCCCGCATGGAACAGAACCAGCGTGCGCAGGATTTGTATAATATGGGCTTCTTCAACCCGGAACGTGCGCAGGAGGCGATAATCGCCCTTGATATGATGGATTTTGAGGGCATTGACGACATCAAGGATAAGGTGCGCGAGGGGCAGACGCTGCTTAATATATGCCAGTCTCAGCAGCAGCAGATTGCGCAGATGATGGCAATGCTCGGCGCGCAGGTAAGCACAGCAGACGGCATGCAGACTGCAGGTGCATCGCAGGCATCTACACCCGCAGGCGACACGATCGGCGCAGCCGTGACGGATGCGCAAACGCCGCAGACGGGCTATATGGAGCGGTTGGCAAAACGCTCCGCGCCTGACATGGAGGCGGCAGGATGACAACGGTGACATTATCGCAAAGCGGGCATACATACAAGGTCAAGGCGGAGGGGCACGCCACAGGCAGCCCGGAGGTCTGTGCCGCTGTGTCAGCGCTGATGACGACGCTTGCCGGGTATGCGGAGAATTGCGCGGTTCGGCTGGAAGTCAGACTCGAACCCGGAGACAGCGAGGTTATCTTCTCCGGCGGGCGTGAGGCTGCCGGTGTGTATGAGGCAATGTGCATCGGCTTTATGCAGCTTGCCGCAAGCTACGGCGATTTTTTGCAAATCAGAAAATAATTTGCATTTTTGGGGTGACGGCATGTCACCCCTTTTGCTATAGTGGAATTGCCACACGGGGGCATATACCCGCGAATACACAAGGAGGCATCCGACATGCACAAAAATGACATGCTGCTGTACGCGGCAGATTTGCACCTTTTCGACGGAGAGGGCGGAGCTGCACCCGCTGCAGCAAGCGAGGGCGAGGCACAGAGCGCAGTACCCGGTAACACCCGCCGGGGAAAATCGGGCGAGTATGCGAACGTAGTGTTCGGCAAGCAGGATTCCGCCGCCGGGGATCAGACGGATGCGCAGGCAGGCGCACCCGAACCGACCAAGGCAACTAAGGAAAGCAGAAAAGCGAATTTCCGTGCGCTTGTCGAGGGGGAATACAAGGACATTTATACCGAGGAAACGCAGCGGATCATTGACCGACGCTTCAAGGAAACGCGTAACCTTGAAGCCGCGATGAAGGCACAGCAGCCTTTGATTGACACGCTGATGCGCAGATACGGTGTGACAGACGGTAAAATCGAGACACTGATGCAGGCGGTGAATAACGACCGCGATTATTGGGATCGCATGGCGGAAGAAACCGGCATGCCTGTGGAGCAGTGCAAACGCCTCGAAATGCTCGAAGCCGAGAATGCGAGACTGACGCGTGACGATAAGGTAAAGGCGCAGGTATCGCAGTGGACGGCGGAAGCAGACGACATGAAAGCACGCTTCCCGGACTTTGATTTCGAGGCAGAGATCGAAAACCCGCGCTTTATCGCGATGCTGAAAAGCGGCGTCCCTGTTGAACACGCCTATAAGGTGCTGCACATGGACGAGCTGATGCAAAATGTGGTGCAGACCACAGCGCAGCGCGCAGAAAAGCGTGTCGTCGACAATGTCCGTTCCCGCGGGACAAGACCGCCGGAAAACGGCACTGCTTCCCGGAGTGCCATTACTGTAAAGGACGATGTTTCGCGCCTTACGAAAGCGGATCGCGCGGAAATCGCCAGAAGAGTGGCACGCGGGGAGATCGTCAAGTTCTGATATAGGCTTGAAGTCTCCCGGTGCAAGTACAAAGGAGATTTCAATGAAAAACATTTACAAGCTTTTTGCCGTCGTCCTTACCCTGTTTGACGGCAACACCAACGTAACCACGGATGTAGGTCTCACCGAGGAGATGAAGACCTACTATTCGGACTATCTGATCGACAATGCCGAGCCGGAGCTCGTGCATGACCAGTTCGGGCAGAAGCGACCGATCCCGAAAAACGGCGGTAAAACGATTCAGTTCCGCAAGTATGACAGCCTGCCGAAGGCGCTGACGCCGCTTGTCGAAGGCAAGACGCCTGACGGGCAGAAACTCAACATGTCCGTGATTGAAGCGACCGTCAAGCAGTACGGCGCATTCATCGAACTCGCCGACATCCTTATGCTGACCGCGATCGACAACAACCTGCTTGAGGCGACGGTGCTTCTTGCATCGCAAGCAGGCAGATCGCTTGATACGATCACGCGCGAGGTGCTCAACGGCGGCACGAATGTGCAGTACGGCGCAAGCCGCGTCAACGCGCGCTACAAGCTGACCGGCGAAGGCGACACGAAGGATCTTTTCTCGGTCAACTGCGTGAACCGCGCTGTGCGTTTCCTGAAGGTCATGAACGCGAAGAAATTCGGCGACGGCTGGGTTGCGATTGCGCACCCCGATGTGCTGTATGACCTGATGGAAGACCCGAGATGGCGCGATGTCAAGACCTATTCCGACCCCTCCGGCATCTATCAGGGCGAGGTCGGCAGGCTGAATGATGTCCGCTTCGTCGAGACGACCGAGGCAAAGATCTTCCATGCGCACGATCTGTCTGCAGCGTCCCGCACGCTGACGGTCAAGAGCGCATCCAGCACCACGGTGACGGTCAACGAGACGCTGACGGCGGACGATGTTGCGGCACTGGCGGAGCGCAAGGTGCTGATCGGCGGCGAATGCTTTACGGTTGTGTCTGCAACCACGAACACGCTGACGCTGGACGCTGCACCCACGACCACGACCGCAGGCACGGTGATCTACCCCGGCGAAGCGGGCGCGAACGGCAGAGATGTCTATTCGACGCTGTTCCTCGGTGCAAACGCATATGGCACGACCGAGATCACCGGCGGCGGGCTCGAACACATTGTCAAGCAGCTCGGTTCTTCCGGCACAGCTGACCCGCTGAATCAGCGCGCAACCGCAGGCTGGAAGGCGACGAAGACGGCTGTTCGTCTTGTTGAGCAGTACATGGTGCGCGTCGAGACGGCAAGCACCTTTGAAGCCGGCGAAAACTGATAAGGAGCGTACAATATGGCAACCGAAAAAGCAACAAGTCCCGTCATTGATCGCGACGAAGAGCTCGTTCCCGTCAAGCTGTTCAAGGATGGCGACAAGTACAAGGATGATGTCTTCGTCGCAGTAAATGGCGAGCATTGCAAAATTCAGCGCGGCAAGACTGTGATGATCAAGCGAAAGTTTGCGCGCGTTTTGGAACAGTCGCATGTGCAGGACACGGCGACCGAAGAAATGATGGCACGCGAGGAAGAGGCGTTCCTCGAAAGCGTCAAGAAACTCGGATAACCGCGGTACACGGCAACCGCTGCGACACGGCGCGGCAAGATGGTTTTTCTGTCTTGCCGCGCTATTTCTTTACAGGAGGAAAGACATGGACAATAAAATTGATCTGACAGTCACCGGATCAACCGTAAAGGGCTGCGGCGTTCCGGTAGGCGCTGCCGGGAGCCATGACGACGTGACACTGCGGATCAGATTTGAGCAAGGCTACGGATGGGAAGGCAGCGCGAAGCGCATCTATTGGCTGGATGCCAACGGGGAAAATCCCGTTGTTACGGTTCTGACCTTGCAGATGCGCGAAAATGCGGGCGATGACAGCGTATATCTTGTGCCCATTCCGGCAAAGCCTAAAGCGGTTGCGGGCAGGATGATGATGTCGATTCGCGGCGCTGTTGTGTCCGACGAGGCAGAAGCGCGGGCGACTGTGACGGCAACTGCGTTCTTCCTCGTTCAAGACAGCGTATATGATGCAGCGGCGACGGCACAGGAAGATATAACGCCATCGGTCGCCGAGCAGATTCAGCAGCAGATTGATGGTGTTTTTGACAAGTGGGAAAATCTCACGGTCACAGCCGAGACGGGTGACGCGGTGGCGGCAACTGCGACGGTCGGGGACACGGCGGTGCAGCTGCACTTTGTCCTGCCGAAAGGCGACAAGGGCGAAAAGGGCGACAAGGGCGAACCGGGAGCAAAAGGGGACAAGGGCGATGCCTTTACCTATGCGGATTTCACCGCAGAGCAACTGGCGGCGCTCAAAGTCAAGGGCGACAAAGGTGACAAGGGCGATAAAGGCGACAAGGGAGACCCCGGTGCAGACGGCATACCCGGAGCAAAGGGAGACAAGGGCGAAAAAGGCGACGCCGGAACTCCCGGAAAAGACGGCGCACCAGGCGCAAAAGGCGACAAAGGCGACACAGGAGACCCCGGCGCAAAAGGCGACAAGGGAGAGACAGGAGCAACTGGACCTCAAGGTCCTTCCGGTAAAGACGGTACAAATGGCACTAATGGTATAACTCCTGCAATCGGCACTAATGGTAACTGGTACTTAGGTACAACAGATACAGGCAAGCCATCAAGAGGTGCTAAGGGTGAAACAGGACCACAAGGAGACACAGGTCCTCAAGGTCCACAAGGGCTTCAAGGCGAAAAAGGCGCAAAAGGTGACCCCGGCAGTGATTATGTACTGACAGACGCAGACAAGACGGAGATTGCCGCGCTTGTGCTTACGCAGATACCCGACGGAGACGAGGTGGCGTATGGATAAAGTCGTTGTGACAAAAAACAAGCTGGACGCACTCGCGCAGCACATTAACGCAAAGGC
>QAKK01000016.1 GCA_003343845.1 Oscillospiraceae bacterium | reverse complement strand
GGATTGAACATGTCCGCAAAGTCTTCGTCGCTCAATTCGGCATAGTCTTCCAAAATCCATGGCGTGTATTCGTCCGTCTCATGCCGTGCTTCTGCGATTTTTTCAGACAGTTCCCAAACCGGAACGAGGTCATCCTCTCGCACGGAGAAAGCGCGTGGCTTATCTCCGCCGTAGGCGTCGCCGTTTTGTTCGTGGTCATCCGCAAACATAGCATATCCGGCGCGAGACATCGGGTCGTCGCTTGCGTAAAATCTGTATGAAAGCCCCTGCTGCTTTTCAAGCAGATCGTTTGCTTCGAGCCATGTCATTTTTTCTTTTGTTTTGTCAATGTTCGCGTCGTCCAGTTTCATGATGCCTTCGCTGTCCGTGCTCGGCGTAGCAATGGAATCCTTGACCTCGCCAACAGAAAAAGCAGATTCGGCTGAATCTGCTTTTACTTTGTTCTGTTTCTCCGAGGCCTCGGAAATTGCTTTTGAATTCGATCCGCCTCGTCGATCAGATCGTATTCGTCCGCTTCCGGATTCTTGTCCATGTACTTCAACAGTTCTGCCGATCTTTCGTCCGTTATCACTCGAAAGGCTATGTTTTGAGCTGACGCCGGGTCGAAATTCTTTGCTTTCAGCCGTTTGATCATTTCCTCGAACGGTTGTTGCGTACCCATTTGAAGAAAACTCCTTTCTGATTGTCTTGATTCTGTCTGCATCGTCTTCAAGAAACAGTTCTTCGGTTACCGTTACCGAATGATCTGCATTGAATTCAAATGTATAAAAGCAGACATCCGTATACACCCAACCGCGCTTACCGTCCTTGTGCATCCACCCGTTGCCGCTCTTGACATTGTGCGCAATTTTCGTCTTGTCACGGCCGCTCAGATACACATCCCCGCTCTCGCGGACTTCACCTGTGAAATAGCGGATTAGTTTTGCATTGTTCTGCGCGATGCTGTTTTTGATACCATTATAGCCCGCATCTGCGGAATTTGCAACCCCTTTTGCACGATTCACAGCCTCGGCTACAGCTGCATCCGCATTTTTGCGGCTCTCGCTGTATGCTTTGTTCCACATTGCGGAAGCGCGGTCAATCTCGCTTGTCCGGATGCCCAGCTTCTCACGAATCCATGCAAACGCGCGGCGGATCGCCTCTGCAACCTTTGTGTGATGCTTCGTGACCACTCGTGCCGTCTTCATATCCGAGAAAAGCGCACGCATCGCATAGTTGGCAACGACTTCGTCGGTTGCGGACTGCTTGTCAAGGCGAAGGCTCTGCATATACTCGGAAACAAGATCAAGCCCGATTTTGTTCCCCTGTTCGCTTTTCTGCTGCAAGGCAAACGTCTCAAATGCCTTGTACTGCGTCGGCGACTGCTTTTGCAGGATGTGCGTCAGCTCATGCCCGAGGATGATGCGCGCCGCCGCATCGCCGCCGACCAGCGTATTGCCGCTGATCTCTGTGACTTTGGCATCCTCGTAGATGTGAATTCCGCTGTAGCTGTTGGCATAGCCGCGCCGTACACCGCCGTTTTTCACGCTGCCCTTGCCGCCGTAGGTGATGGACAACCCGAGGTCTTTTGCAGCCCTCGAGAAGAATGCCGTCGTCTCTTTGCTGAGCGCAGCGCCGCCCACCGTATGGAACGTGCCGATGTCTTTTTTCGCATCCACACCCATCTGATAGGCAGCCACAAGCGCCGCAGTGGACAGAATCTTGCTCTCCGACCGCGCCTTGCCGCTGAATCCCTCGAAGTACGCCCGATAGAAGGCAGCATCCGCACCGTCGCTGTACCCGTTCGATGCGCGCACACTTTTCAACAGCTGCTGCGCCTCGTAGGAAATGCTGCGGTAGTCGTCGCCGCTCACATCGCGTACAGCGGCGGAAATTTCGTCCACGCTCGCGTTTTCCGTGATGTCCGTATCGAAATACTCGGAGAACAGTGCGCGCCCCTCCGGCGAGTTTCTGACCGTCTCCGCGTCCCTCTCCGAGAATTTCCCGATTTGCATCTGATAGAGCGCAGCCGCAACCGCATCTCCATTCGCCGCATCGCCAAGCTGCACCTTGATGTCGTCCGCCGTGCGCGCTTCCGTGTCGGAAGTGCGGCGATCTATCTCTTTGCCGACATTTGAGAATTTGCCTCCGTCTGCCGCAATCATGCGTGCCAGCTGTCCGGCTTGCCTCTCGTCCGCTTCCTTGCCGTCAAGCGTTTTCGCATAGCGCTGTGTTTCTTCGCTTCCGTTTTCCATACCGTCGCGCACAAGCGCCGCTGTGAAGTCGCGATCGACCTTTCCGCCATCGGAAAGCCAGCTGCCCGTCGCGCGGTTTGCATCACGGTTGCCGAAGTAGCCCCACGCAGAACCGATGCCGCCCATAAAGCCGCCCTGCACCGCACCGCCGAACGCCGCCATACCGACCTGTTTTGTCATGTCAAGGAGCGCAAGCCGCGTCGCCTCGTCCCTGCTCTTCCCGGCGTTTATGTAAGCGTTGTACGTCTCCGCATAGCCGGAGTAATCCCCGTTGATGATCGTATCCGCCAAAATATTCGCGATTTCGGTTGCGCCTTCTTCCGAGGCGTTGACGAGGGTTGATTTGACAACGTTCATCGCCACATCGCGCACGGTCGCTGGCGGGAGTTCTTTTAACTTGTTGAAGTTGCCGATGGAGACACGCTCAAACAGCGTCTCGAAGATGCCCGCACATATACCGGTCATCAGCGCCTGCTCGTCCGGTACGCCGCTTTCCTTGGCGTCCACGATGGCGGAGGCAAAGGCGCTGCCGCCGATGGCTGCCGCACCGCCAACATTGCCGAGCACAGAGGCAACCACGCTGTCCGCCGTGGACATCAGCGTCTGATAGGCAAAAGAGCCGACCTTGCCGCCGAAGCCGTTGCCCTCCTCGATGCGCTCGGAGATCGTCCCGCGGATGTCGTTTGTCATGCGTGTCGGCGCATACGCCACTCCGTTTATGTTCATCGGCTTCTTATAGCCGTCCGCACGTCCGATGTTGCCGACGGCGCGTGCCGCCTCACCGACACCGGCAAACAACCCGCTGGACAGATTTGCAATGACGGACGCAGCGGAAGACAGCACCGATGTACCGGGGTTTTGAATTGCAAAGGCGGCAGTGTCAACGCTGCTTTTTGCCGCCGCAATCTCGTCAATCGAATACTGCACAGAAGAAATCATGCGATTGATGTCCTCTTTGGAAACACCCGCTGCTTTCAGTTCGTCGATTGCCGCATCGTATTCGTCTTTTGCCGCATTCCATTCCTCGCGGGAAATCTCTTCTTTCTCGCCGGTCTGATAATTGAATTTCGTAAAAGTTCTTGCGGTTGGTCTGTGACTGACAGAGCTTGCGCGCCCGCCAAGTCCCGCACCGATAAGAATCGCCCGGCGGGAAGCCTCCGGCAGCGTCGCCAGCGTTTGCGCACCGCGCAGACTGTACATTTCGGATTCTCCGGCATTGATTGCTGCCGCCCGCTTTTTCTCTGCATCTGCGATCTGCGCATCCAGCTGCTTGACTTTGAGATGCAGTTCATACCCCTGTTGATTGGTCGCATAGAAACGGTACTCCGTTTCCGCATTCATACTATGATTCTGTGCGCCGCTGTAGAGCGCATCACGCTGTTTTGCGACAGAATCGCGCTCCGCACGCAGTTTTTCAAGCTGCATGTCATATTCGGACGTGCGCTTTTGCATGTCACCTTCCGTCGCGCTGATTTTTCCGTTCAGATCGGCAAGTGTTGCGTTGTCATAACGTGCACTTGTATCGCTTTTGGCAGCTGCCGCTTCCCGCTCACGCCTTTGCAGCACCGTCTTGTTCTTGCTTTCCTTTGCCTCTTTTTTCAGTTCCGCTATGTGCGCATCGTAGGCAGCGTTCTCGTCTGCATACTGTTGCGCCAGTTCCCGCAGCTGCCGGTCTGCGTCGGCGTCCTTGCCGCCGATAGCTTGACGGGCAATTTTTTCTGCATCCGGAAAGCGGTCTTCAAAGCTTGCCGAGCGCTGTTTTTTATATGTGCCGAGTTCGCTTTCTATATCTTCGACAGATCGAATTTTCGGATAGTCCACGCCTGGCACATAGTCCTCGTTGTACTTCGGATTGCCTGCGCGGCGCGTCTCCTTGACCTGCGATGCCATTTCGCGTGCAAGCGCAGCAGTTTGCGTATATTCTTCCCGCTCGGCTTTTTTTGCAGCCTTTTCCGCGATCGACGCTGCACGCGCCGCTCGCCCCGCCTCGCTCGTCTCAAAAAGCATCTGCGACGCCTTTTCTGCATCAAACGGGCGGACGACCGCATCCGCATTTTTGTTTTTCTGCGCCGCATAAGCGCGAACGCCGGTCAGCGCAGGGCGCTCGGCGGCAGCCGGGCGCGTTTCGCTCAGGTTCGGGCTGGCATATGCCGCCTGCGTTTTTTCCTTGCGCTGCTTTGCAAAATCTCTTACGCCCATGCTTCCTCCGTTACTTCTCTTTTGCTTCTTTCACCCTATTTTTCAAATTGCCGACAAATCCGTTCATAAACGCGGTTTTTGCCGCCGATCGCCGCAGCGCGCCGTCTGCAAGGTCGTCGATGTAATCCGCATAGGAATCGTATTGCTTGCCGCCCGCCTTGCAGTCCTGCGCATAAAACTGTTCTTTGCCAATGACACCGTCTGTGGAGATTCCGCTTTCCTTGAGGTAGGCGAAGGCATCTTCTTCCGAAATGTCCATCACGCCGCGGGGCGACATTGTTTCCCGGTACTGTTTGACAAGCCCGTTTGCCGAATCGAACCCGAACGCCTTGTAATTCTTTGCGATATATTCCTCCGGCGTCGTGCCGCTGTTCGGTCTTTCGCTTGCCTCATATGCCGCGTAAAACAGCCCCTCGGCATCTCCTGCCGCGTCCGTCTGATCGTCTGCGGCGGTCTTGCTGCTTCCGGATTGGCTGCCGGAATAGGTCGAGGCGTTCTTCCTTCGGATGTTTTCCAGCACATACGCCCGTGCAGCGGAGACCTCCGCATCCGTGTAGCCGGAGGCGGCAAGCAGCTCGTGCGGCAGCTTTGACGGGTCTCCGCCGTTTGAAATAAAGGCGTCCACGCGGTCACGCGCATCTGCGGATGTGTCCTTGCTGCGGCTATCCTGCGCCGACCGATAGATTGCCGCAATCTCTGCGTCGGTATAGCCGGAGGCAGCTTTCACCTCTTCGGGCAAATCTGCCATGTCGCCGCCCTCCTCAAAATAGGTACGCAGCCGCGCCTGCGCGGTCGCCTTCGCAGTTTCGGCGCGGTTGTATTCGGTATTCTCGCGTTCCAGCGCACGGTTGTATGCCGTGTCTTCCAGTCCGATCAACGTGTTCAGCCTCTGATAACGGTCGTTCTGCTCGTCCTGAAAGCGCGAATATGCGCGGTCTTCGAGATTGCCCGCCGCCTCGTCCATATAGTCGTTGTAGACCTGCTGCCCGACGGCAGCACCGTAGGAATTGCCGAATCCGCCGGTCAGCGCCGCGCTTTCCGCCATCTGATTTTTCATCGCGTCTCCGGCATATTCCTCGGCGAGCACATAACGCGGATCGTTCTTTGCGGAATAGGTAAACTTTGCGCCTGCAATATCGGCAAGCAGCGCATTGATTACCCCTTGATAGCCGTTTGCATCGCCCTTTCCGTAGGCTTTGTCAAAATTCGCAATCGTTTGGAGATTTCGCTGTGTCGCATCTGCACGTTCCGGCAGCTCGGCAATCGCCCTGCTTTTTGTTACCTTGCTGCCGTCCGCATTTCGCGAATATCCGTATGCCGCACTGAGTTTGTCCGCCTCGGCTTTCCAACCGGCGCGGTCTTCGTCATTGTCCGCACGCAGATAATTCGCCTTGATCCGTGCAAGATCATCACCGTATCCCGGATGCGCATCTGCAATCCGGTTGTCCGTGTCCGAAAAGCTCTCACGCGCCGCACGATCCACACTGTCGCTTTTTTTGAATCGGTCTTCAGGTCTTGCTGCCATCGTCGTCCTCCTTTGCATCCGCAAACGCTCGCTCGATTGCGTCCACCAGCTGTACAAGATACCGTTTTACATCCTGCATACTGCTGTTTCCGTTGATATTCACGGTTGGTAATTTGATATACATGCTATCTCCTTTCGGGCGTGTCACTGACCGTCTCGGTCTCATACGATAGCGAATAGATCCGGACAGCGCCGTGCCCGCTGATTTTCACGCGCATGTGATCGCAGCGCGGCGTCACCACGGGAAAAACCACTGTGCCGAACCCGTCAAAAGTAAAATCCGCCGAGATCGGCTCGCTGCCGTCTGGTATCATGCTGACGGTCATATCCGCGCCGAAACCACCGCTTGCGCAGATCAACACACGCTTATAGTATTTCTGATACGGCGATTCAAGCCCGAGGTCACCGCTCTCGCAGCTCCACACAAATGTGCCCTCCGGCTCCGCTGCCGCGAATATCGTGTCGGCTTCGCCCACAAGGCAGACAATATCCTGATCAACTGCCGCATAGAGCGAACCGCCGTATCGTGTGAAATAGCGGATGTTCTGCCTGTCTTCCTTGTGCCACAAACCCGTGTATGTATCGTAAACATACAAGACACCGTCGAGCGCCACATAATACTTGCCGTAGATGCTGCCTGCAACGGCGGTTTCCGCCCGCTGCGCGTCGCCCAGCTTGTCCGAGATGCGCGTCGGCATCGACCCGTCATAGGTATAGATGCCGTCGCGCGATTTGTAGTACAGGACGCCGTCAATGATCTGCATCGACTTTTCGCAGCCGGACTGCAAGCCGACATCCGCGATTTCAGCAATCTGAAAATTTGCAGGTTTCGTGCCGCTCACGCGGAGCATCTTGTCCTCTTTGAAAAACAAGACACGACCGCCGAGCGCAATGCACCCCGTCCATTTGCCATATGCGCCGACCGATGCCGACCATGCGGCATCTGCCGTCGTGCCGGTCGTAAATTTTTTGAAGTCGCCGAGTTTGGAGCAGTAGATCTCGTTGACCGCTGCCGTTGAGCCCGCCTGCATGCCGTAGCGGCATCCCCACAGGCGGTTGTCCAGCACGCAGACATGATCCAGCCGCGGCAAGTTGCTCTTCGTCCAGTTGTAGGTGCAGACAAGTGCGCTTGATGACGTGTTTCCGATTGACGAAAACACCGAAGACAGGTCGCCGGGTTCTGCCAGATACAGCATGCCGTCTGTGATCTTGATCGGCGTATCGCCGTTCCATAAATACCCCGTTTCTCCGGTCAGCTCCGGTGCGGTTACAGCCTCAATCGGCAATGCCTTCCAAACGATGTCCTCGAGTGTATACCTGTCGCTGCCAAGCCCGATGCAGACGGTCGTCGCGGATGAAATATACTCTATCATACCGTTTTGTATCCGGATGCGCAGATAGTTTTTGAAGCTGTCCTTCGTCGCGTTTTCGCCATCCACATACAGTTGCGGCATGTAGAAGCTTTCTTTTGCCGATTTGCACAGTGCGGAATTCAGGTTGAATCCGCGCCAACCCATAATATAATTCACGGAGATGTATACATTCCCGTCGGCATCCGTTGAGATCCTGCTGTCCGATGCTTTATACTTGAATCCATTGCCTGTCAGGATCGTTTCGCTGCCGCTCACGGTCTCTGCCGTCTCCATCGCGCCGCTCTCGCCGGTGACCGTGTTGTAATACTTCTGATCCGGGTAAATGAGGATATTCGCCCCGAAGGCAACCAGACGCTTCTCGCCGTCGATCAGAGAAAGCCCCTCGATCTTCTGACCGAGATAGTAAAAGTCCGTGCCCCATACGGCACAGAAGCCGACATCTCCGAGAATGCCGTTCAGGCTCTTGTATACCGTCGTTTCTACAGTCTGTTCGGTCTTTGTCTCTGTCAGCTGCCGCTGCGCCACCGTGCGCGCTGCGCGCGGCGCAAGCAGCGGATATGCATCTGCCGACATGTTCTGCATGTCTGCAAATTCGCCGTCGCCGATGCGCGCACGCCGGTTGATGCCGCCGAAGGACGAAATCACTGTGCGGGACACATTGCCGCTCTTAAAGTATGCCGTATACATGCTGATACCTCGTGTTGTCCGTCTTTTTTGCAAATGTGCGGTTGTAGTATGCCGCCAGTTCGTCACAGGCGTCGCGGAAGTTTGCAAGCGCGTTGTTGTACCGCTCCGTGTCCTCATTCCGCTCCGCGCATTTCAGCTTGAGATAATAGGTGTATACCTCGTCGTAGGGCTCTGCGGCGATATATTCCGGCGCAGGCGCAACCGTATACACCGTCAGCAGCTTGTCCTCGAGCTGCCCCTCAAATCGCATGAGCCATGCCTGTTTTTGCTCAAACGGAATCTGATTCGGGTACAGCGCGTCATAGTCCGCAATAATTTTTTCAAACATATCGTCTCTCCTTGTATGGTACGCGGGTGCGGGTATGCCCCGCAAACATCGGCGCATCGGCGCCCTCTCCCCGCGCATATGGACGGCGACGCCGTCCGATGGTTTTACAGGGCACCGCACTTTGCCGTCCTGTTGACCAGTTCCTCGATCATGCGGTTCGTAGCCTTACGCAGCGTCCCGCTTGCTTTGAGTGCAAAATATTCATTTTCCGCGACCTCGACATCTTCCTCTGTCGGGACAGTCGCGGGCGGATTGTCGTCAATTTGCAGAAAGCGCTCGCGATCTTCGTCGTAGCGCTTTGCAATGTTGACGACATAGGTCTTTTCGCCTCTTTCGCGTGCCAGTATGGCAGCAGGCGTCACAAAGGATTCGGCGGACGCCTCCGCCGTTGCGATTTCTTCAAATGACTTGTTGCTTGTTCTTGCCATGATAACCTCCTAAAAATAGATGGGGAGAGCCGAAGCTCTCCCCGCCTGTTCAGTTGTTTGCCGTGATCAGAGACGCCTGCGATGCAGACGAATAAATCTTGACCATGTATTTATCCACGAGGATTTCCGCAGCCTTGGTCTGCTTCCAGCCAACGGTGGAATACTGGTTCAGCGGACCGCCGATTTCGCCCTTGCCGTGCGTAATCAGCTCTGCGCCGCCGCCCGTGATCTCGGTCGTGCCGTATGCATCATCGCCGACTACGATCGTCGCGAAGACAACCGTACCGTCCTTTGCGCCGCTAAGACCGCCCGCGCCGGATGCGTTTGCCTTATAGCACTTTGCGTTGGTCGTCGTCACCACACGCACCTTGCCGATCTTGCCGATCTCGCCGTTGATGATGTTCTCGGTATTTGCATACTTCATCACATCGACCCATGCAGTCGTGCCGGACAGCTTGGACATCAAGTCCTTTGCCACCAGCGGGTGCATGATCGCAACGTAGAAGCCGTCAATCGTCGGCGCATCGTTGCTTTCCAGGCGTGCGGCAGCCTTGAACAGATCGTCCAGCTGCATTGTGTCAGTCGGTTCAATGGCTGCAAGACCGGTGCAGTTGTTTGCGCAGAACGAGTTTGTCGCCTCGTGCATGCGGTTGCGCGTGATCTTGTCGGACACGCCCGCCATCTGCGCTGCGCAGGACTGCGTTGCAATGCGCATGATCGGGTCTTTCGACGTCAGCTCCAGCATGTCGGTGAACTTGATGAAGTTACCGTACTGCTTGACCTTGGCGGTGATCGCCGTAATCTTCATCTGCTGACCGTCGCCGGGCGTCCCCTCTGTCAGGATATTGTCGGCAGGGTCGGTCGAAAGCCCGTCAACTTTGCGCCATTCAACCGTCTTGCCGTTACCGGACGGGATGCTGACCTTCTGTGCAAACAGGTCGTGCACCAGCTTGGGCTCGGCGAGGCGGATCAACGCGGTGTTCCAGAAGGTCGCGTCGTATTCGGTCGCCAGCGGATTCGTGCCGGACGCCGGGTCGACCGTCGAGTTGACAACTTCGGCAAACATCTGCAGATTCACAAACATCTGCAGCATCTTAAAAATTTTCTTCATGTTTTTTTCTCCTTTTGATCGGAGCGCGTGTCAGCTGTTCCAGAGCTTCATAAAATCAGCTCTGGGCATCTTTGAATAGTCTACCTTCGCGGGCGTGGGCGTCGCCGAGGATGCCGCAGCTTCTGCGGGACGAGAGCCCTTCGCCGCAACGGATGCAAGCGTTGCATTCTTCGCGTCGCTCGCGGTCTGCGCCATCAGTTCGGCGTGATGTACCGCAAAGTACGCGTCTTCCAGCTTGGCGCCGGATTTGACAAGCAGACGGAAGGTCTGATCTTCCAGCTCACGGTCGAGCCGGAAATCCGGGAATTGCTTCCGCATGGCTGCCTCCTGCCGCACAAGCGAATCGTAGAATCGTCTTGCCTCCGCGTCCTGCGCCTTTTGCGCATTTTCCCGCTTTTCGCGCTCCTCGTATTCTTTCAGTTTGCGGGACATGCGGTCTTCTTTGGCGAGGTCTTCTGCCGATCTTCCGGTCTCTGCCGACTTCTCGGCAAATCGCCGCGCATCGCTGAGATACGCATCTTCCAGCGCATCAACGTCCGCAGCGTCCACCTTGTAGTCCCCCGCAACCGTCTGCGCAAATCGCTCAAGGCGTGCGGCTTTCTTCTCGGTGGCTTTGAAACCCTTGTAACGCTGATCGAAGCTTGCCTGTGCCTTTCGCGCGAAGGCATCGGCATACTTGCCGCCCTTGGCGACCAGTGCCTCAAATTCTGCGTCAATGTCCTGCCCGGCGGCGGCAGGTGTGGATGCGCCCGTTGTACCCTCGGCGGCAGGTGCTGCGCCCGACCCGTCTGCGCCCTCGGCAAAGAGTTGCAGAAGGGTATACTTTGTCTGTGCCATAAAATCCTCCTTGCGCGGTCTGTTCCCGTGCGTCAGCCTTGCGGCAAAATATGATAAAGCGCGCATTGCGCCTTATACCATTGTAATCCCGACATTTGCGGGGTAGCTGTCGGCGAGGATGTCAAATCCCCGCATCACCGTCTGTATGACGGGGCGTGTCGCTTTGGTCTCCCGACAGGCAATGTGCGCCTTGCCGCTGCTCAGCGTGGTGTCAAGCCCTGGCGCGCCGACATGCGCCAGCGCGGATGCCAGCGTCAGCGTCAGTGTCGATACGCCGGCGCAGATCACGTCCTCGCCCTTTGCGCCGCCGTGTGCGTGCCCTGTAATGTCAAAAGCGATATGCCGCCCTCTCCGTGTCACTTTGATTTCAACCATATCAGACCTCCGTTGTCTCGGCAATTCGCGCGGCAGCTGCCTTGTTCTGACCGTCTCCGGCTGCCTCCATCACATCCGGCGATTCTTCCACCGCCGCCTGCGTGCCGCCCTGCGGCATCACCGGCTCGGCGTCCACGCCATACGACTGTGCCAACTGCTGCGTCAGATTCGTGCCCTTTGCGTCGTCCACGACAGCCGCAAGCCGCAGCGCCGTCTGCTTCAGCTCGATGTTCTCGGTGTACAGGGTGCCGTTCTGTTCGATGCGCTGCTTCAGCTGATCCTTGCCCTCAAACTCCATGCCTTCAAGGCAAGCCAGTGCCACCGTCGCATTTTGCGGCGCGAAGAATCCCATCGAGAAGAATTCCTTCATGAGCTCATTCTGCGTCACACGCGCGAACGGCGATTGCTTGTGCGCCCGGACTTTGATGTCAAATACCGGCTCTTTCTCGCCAATGTCCACGCCGCCGACCTGTGTCTGCCCACGCAGCATACGATTGTCAAACGGCACAAACTGTGTCGTGCCGTCGTCTCCCGTGATGCGGTAAATCCGCGCGTCAGCGTAAAACTGCCGAACCAGCTCAAGACACATCGTCACAACCTTGCGGTATGCCTCGTAGGAGCCGCGGATCGTCATGCGGGATTGCTTGTTGCCCGCCTCGACCAGCGCCGAGATCGCCGTGCCGGAGGTCACGCCGCCGGATGTGCCGCCCTGTGCAAAATCGCGGTTTGCGGTCGTCTCCTTGAGCGTCGCCTCCAGCTCCTGCAGCACCGTGATGTAGTTGCCGCCGAGCACAGGCTCGGTCAGATCCACAAACGCCTCGCGCGGGTCGCCCGAGCCGGACATGGTGACCACTTCCTTCGAAATGTCCGCAAGGTCTGCGACATTGACGTTTGAACCCTCGCGCACGATGCGCCGCCGGGTCGCCCCGACGATCGAGTTGCGCACAATCGCATTCTGCAGTTTGTCGATCTGCATCTGCTGTGCCTTGCCGACCGATATGTAGCCATAGCCGCACGGTGTGCCCGACAGCGGAAACATTGTGTCCGGCACAAACGGATACATGCCGTGGTCATACCAGCCGCGTTCCGCATAATCCGGGTCATTTTCGGACGCGAACAACACCTCGCCCGCGCAGATTTTGACATAGTGCACAACGGTCTTTGTTCCGATGCGCCGCTTATAGTACCAGTCGATCACCGGCGTGCGGCGGCTTGCGTCCGGCTCGTCCTCGTAGACCCGCGCAGCGACGACCACATCCTTGAAGCCGAGCTTGTCTTCCAACTGCGGATAGGCAGCAAGGATCGTTTCGTTCGGCTGCTCCGCCACATAAAACAGGTTCGGGCTGTCCTGTATATCCGTCACACCGGGCTCCCAGTACAGCCCCAGCACCGACACGGATTTGATGCTGATGTCGCCGAGACCGCCAAGCTTTGCCGCGTCCCACACAACCGCATAGCAGCCCGTGCCGGTCGTAATCTTGTTCCGCGCCACATCGCAGTAGGCGTTCTCGATGCCGTTCTGCTCCAGCACACACGGCATCACGCTGGTCAGCACTTTTGCCGCCTCCTCGTCGTCCGCAGAGCGCGGCAGGAAGGAGCAGTCCGGGATGTTGTCGTAGACATCCGCGACCTTGTTTTCGACCGCATTAAACAGTTGCGCGCCCGCCGGGGTCTCTCTGTCCGCGCCCTCCGCGAGATCGCTCCAATGGCGGCGTCTCCACCACCTGTCCTCGTTGATGATGCGGACTTCGAGGTTGGCTTTGCCGTCTTTATATCGGCGCAGGATGCCCAGTGCTTCCGCAACCTCGCGCGCAGCGATATTGCTCTGCCCCATCCCGGCTTGCTCGCGCATCGTGTCCTTGATTGTATCGTCCATGTGTCACCTCAAAAATAAGAGATCCGCTCGGCTTTCGGTTTCGCCAGCGGATCTATGGTAGGATAATTCGGTTTTGCTTCTCGCTCCGGAGATAGCGGAGACATCATGCAGAAATACCGCAATGCATCTGCGATGTGGTCTTCCTCCGTCGTGTCCAGGTCTTCCGGGTCGCGCGCCGAGTATTGCAAGATCGGCAGCGTCCGCAGCGTGTTTTTGCAGGTCGAAAAGATGTACAGCATCGGTCTGCCGTCCTCGCCGAATTGCAGTCTGCGGCGCACCTGCATCCATCCGGCAATGCGCGTGTGGTCGGCGCGGTCAAAATATACCTGATGCCGGTCGGCAGCCGCAACGATCGGCTCGCCGCCGTTTTCCGCCCAGATTGCAGGGTCGGCAACGCCGGTGATCTGCCGTCCGGGGAATCGCTCACTCTCGCGCCGGTGAATCTCGGCAAATACCTGATCTGCCGACCATTTCAGCCCCGTGTCCGGGATCATTGCGCCGCCGCGCGCAGCGCATGTGTACAATTCGTCCGCCAGATACGCGCGACCGTCGTAGTCAACAGCCCACCACAGGCAGGCGGAAGGCTTGGAATAGCCCCAGTCAAACGACCGATAGATGCGCCAGCTGTATGGGATGCCGAACGGCTCGACCACATGCGTCATCGTCGCATCGGCAAGCGGCTTTGTAAACAGCCGCAGTTCCGCGAAGAATGCGCCGTCGAAAACGTTCCAGTCGCCGTCAAGATGTGCACGCCGCAGGTTCTCCGGCAGCGCCTCCAGCTGCTTGATATATCCGGGGTTGCGTTCCATCAGAACTGCATTGTCGCGCACCGTCGCCGGAATGTACAGATAGTCATCCGGGTCTTCACCATCGACGAATTGCCGGTCTATAAACAGGCGCTTGAAATAAGCATGGCTCACGCCCCCCGGATTGCAGGTGTAATAGATGCGTGTGCGGAAGCCATCCGTGCGTCCCGTGCGCAGCGTCGTCGCGATAAACCTGATCCATTCTTCGCGCAGGTTTGTCGCTTCTTCAAAAAATATCGCATCATATTCGTTCCCCTGGTATTGGATCATGTCGCTGTCGCAGTCGCAATATCCCAGCTTCAGGCGGCTGCCGTTCGGGAACACAAACGCGCGGTCGTCCTGTCTGTATTGTGCATAGCCGTCCAGCTCCGACAGCAGCGGGATGATGTGGTTTTCGCGCAGTTCCGGCATCGTCCGACGCACAAGCAGCACGCGCAGACCCGCATAGGCGATGCAAAGCAGCACCGCCTTGCGCCGTGCCGCCCATGACTTTCCGCCTCCGCGCGCACCGCCGTACATCGTGTGCAGCGCCTCGGACGCAAAAAACGCCCGCTGCCGCGCGTTCGGTCGTTCCGTGCGCAGACGCTTCCAGATCAGCGCATCCTGCGCAGAGCGCGTCATTTTGCCCACTCTGCAAGCTCTCCTTCCAGCCGCACCGCGATCGCACCACCGTCCAGCGTGCCGTCAACCTCCTGCCGCTGCGTTGCCTTGCCGTACTGCATCTCATACAACCATTTGCACAGGTCTGCTTTTATTTTTTCGTTTTGCGTCGTCTCGACGATATTTTTTATCTCGTCGAGGCTTTTGTCCGCCAGCTCGCGCAGCTCCGGTGGCTTTTTCGGTCTGCCGCTCGGGTTTCCGCTCTGCCCTTTTTCAAACGGTCTCCCCCGCCCGCGCTTGGCTGTTTTAGCGCTGTTTGCTGCCATTTTCGCCGCCTTTCTCGCTGATACACGCGCCGAACGGGCAGTACATTTGCGTCTCCCCATCCTGTTTGGCAATCAGCTCCCCGTATACGCAGCGCATGCACCGCTGCGCTTGCGCATCTCCTTCTCTGTATGTCTCCCGCATTTCGTCCTCCGGGTACAAAAAAAGCAGGGACTGCGCGTCTCTGCTTGTAGTATTTTCATTTTAACTATACCACGCCCAGAAAACAAAATCTATAGGAAAATATGTGAAAATATGTGACTTTTCGTCCCTCCGCAAAACGCCGCCGAAAATTTTTTTATTTTTTTTGCAAAACCCTGTTGACAAAGCACGCAATGCGTGCTATTATGATGTCACCGGGGGCGGAGATCCCCGAAATCAATCCGCAAACAAAAAAGGAGAAAAAGACAATGGCAAAAATGTATGAACAGGTGATTTCCTTCAGCAAATTCGTTCCCAACCACGGCTGCGAATACGAAGATTCCGGCTATATGCGCGGCAATTTCGAGGAAGGCAGCGACGAGTTCAAGACGGCGACAACCAAGTGCTACGACTGGTCGTGGCTGTACGATGAATTCAGCGAAGAACAAATCGAAGAAATGAAAAACGGTGAATATGACATCATGGTCAAGCTCTCTGTCCGCGCAGCAGACGAAATCGACTCAAAACCGATTTTTGAGGATTCCGTTTGGGCAGGCGAATATTTCGCCGAACACCTGGACGACGATGCGGATGAAGAAGATGGTGACGAAAATGACAATTAAAGAAGCGCGCAAAGCCGCAGGGCTTACACAGCAGGGTATGTCCGATTTGGTCGGCATCCCGCGGCGCACAATACAGGATTGGGAATACGGAAAACGCGCGCCCGCCGAGTGGGCGGAGCGCCTGATTGTTGAGAAATTAAACAGAATCGCGGAGGAAAAAAGAATGAAGCCGTTATACAAAGTAGAAATGGAAACAGAGACGTGGGACGGAAAGCAGAACAGCGGGCAGGTCTATTACACCGACACCGGCTATGACATATCCACTGACAAATGGGACATGCTCGACTGGTTCGAGGAGCTTAACCTGTCGGACAGAGACGAGGACGACATCCGCAAGGACGCAGAAATATACAACGGCATTGACGCCGAGATAACATACAAGCGCACCGTTTACAAATTCGTCCCCGACGAGGACTACGACCCGGAGACGGACAACGAGGATAGTTGGGAGATTGTCTCCGAGGACGAGATCGGCTACTCGTCCATCCTCAAGGCGTACCTCTCATAACAAAAAGGCGGGATTTTCCCGCCTTTTTTCTTTTTCCCCTTGACAGCCTACTTCCGCTTGTGCTATCCTATAAGTGCCGGAGCAATCCGGCATGTCACGCAGTGTCTCCGCACTGCGCGCGGATTGAAACAAAAATGAGATTGTTCTCGCGATGTAAATCCCGATCAGATTTGCGTCGGCAACCGAGGCAACTCGCAAAAAAGCGACGGTCACCCGTCGCTTTTTTGTTTGTCAACGCATATATCGCCGCACGCGCTTGCGCAGACCGCTTTCGGTCTTGCCAACCGTGGATGCAGCGGCACGCCATGACATCCCATCCACATAGATCATGCGCAGCGCGTCCCGCGTTGTCGCGTCCGATATGGCGTCTATGTATCTGTCGCGCATCGCCTTTTGCCGCTCCTTGCGTCGAAGCTCGGCTTCAAGCCGCAAGATCTCAGCCACGCCGTCCCCCACCTTATCGCTGACGCTGCCGCCGGAAGGCGGTACATCTCCAAGTACACCGACGGTGCCGGTCGCTTTTGCCATTGCCTTTCGGATACGTTCGCGCAAGCGCTCGATCTCCCCGTCAATGCCGCGCAGCCTGTACAGTTCGTCCGATGTCATGCCGTCACCCCTTTTAATGCCACTCGATCTGCAGCCCATATGCATCATACAGCCGCTTGCGCATGCCATCCATGATGTACTCGTCGTAATAGTCAACCATCTCGTCAGCCTTTGCCTTGTATGCCTCCGCGAACCGCTCCATGCGTTTCTTTCCATAGCCCATTTCGCCGAGGGTGAGCAACGCGTTGATGATGCAAAATTCAAACATGCGCTCGTTTGCCTCATGACAACGCGCAATAATTTCGCGCTGTTGTCGTGTCTCCTTATTCGGTACATTGCACCGCATCTATAAGCACCTCCGTTCTCGGGTTGTCCTTGTCATAGCCCGCCGCGATTGATAGCCGTATGTGATCAAAGTCGTCGTCTGCAATCACGCCAGCCGAAACAAGCCCGTCAAGCAGGAATTTGCAATAATTGTCCGCATCGTGCCGACGCCTTGACGGGAAGTAGAACGTAATCATCACATGCGCAAATGCCGGAGGCTTCCGCCTCGGGCGGCAGTAGGCGCAGACTATGCCGCGCCATTCTGCCTTTGCGCCCCGATATGCCCATGTGTTCTCCCGCCCTGCGTATTTGTTCAGCGATGGCGGTATCAGCGGGATTGTGTATTTCTCCATGTCACGCCCTCGAATTGCTCGACATCGTCCGGAAGGTCTATGTTGACAATGATTGCCCGCTTAAATGCCAGCTCGGCTACTTCGTCAAGATATGCGTCAAGCCTCTTTTCGTTTTCGCTGTTTTTTGCAAACTGCTCCTGCGTGCAATGCCCATTTCGGAGGGAAAATTCATTGATACCCGGCTCATAGCCGAATCTGTTGCAAAGCTCGTCGTCATAGTAATCGTAGTAGCGCTCCTTGAAGTCCTCGCGGTCTTCTAAAAAGCGGTCGTCGAATAAAGCATATTCACCCAGCTCGACGCTGCCGAAGTCAGCAACCCAGCGTCCATAGTCATCACCGCCGACTACCTCTCCGTCCACCATTGCCACAATAGGCAGGCCAGGATGTTCTTTTGCAAGGTCGATAAGTTTTTGAATATTTTCTGTCATGCTCATTGTCTTTCCTCCGTTTCGTCACCCTTCACATAGCACCATGAATAATTTTTCGTATATGATTGTCTCCCTTTTAGGCACGCTACGATGTTAGACGACGGAATTCTTGTTTTTCTTTCGGCTTCTCGTATACTTCGAAAAGTCGCAATTTCTATTCCGCTGTTCTTGTCGTACATTCTGATTCTACGTTTTCTGTGTTCATTTGCCGAAAAGTATTGCTTCATTGTTCTAATTATTTTGCTTGCATGTTCTACATTTTCAAGAGGTGTACACCATTCGAGATTTTCGGCTGAATTGTTGTGAGAATCTCCGTCAATGTGATTTACATAAGGTTTGTTCTCGGGATTCGGAACGAAGGCTTCAGCAACCAATCGGTGAACATATTTTCTACTTCGCTTATTTCTTTCGTACAGGTCTACATAAAGATACCCTTTCCCAGAGTGATTTGAAGTCGGATTTTTTCTGTATCCTGTTCGGTTGTTAAAGATTTCGCCGTCATTACAAACGGAATAATTGAGGAAACCGTTTATAGTTTTATATTCCATCGCCTTCATTCATCCTCCACATACATATACGACTGTGGTGCACGCATCTTCCCGAAGTCGCGAAGCTCCCGCGGCTTGTCGTAGATTTTTACATCGGAGATGTGCCAGCCGTAAATATTTTTGCCCTTACCTCTATTTCCAACATAAGCACCAAATTCATGCAAACACATCGCCGTATTTTTCAAAATTTCCGGCAATATGTCATGCATATAGTTTTCGAGATTGCCGCTATCATTGAACAGCGTATCTACTTTATCGCACACAAACTCGCCGATGACCTTGCCGTTGCCGCGTATATCGTACATGTTATGACTTCTGTCGTCTGCATAGGCATATGTTTTGCTTCTCCAAAAAGATAACTTAGGGTCTTTCGTGCAGTATATGTAGCACTTAAACGGCGTCGGAAGCTTCGGATATGTCTTGCGTGCCTCGATGGTCTTCTTGCCACTCGCAATCAGCCCGCACCACTTCGGGCGAATGCTTGTCAGTACAGATTTCATGTTTTGTCTCCTTTCAATGCTTCACGCCGATAAAGTCCAGCACTTCGGCAATTCCAAGTCCACCATCAGCCATGGGCTTCATGCAGTAGTCGTAAATCTTCGGATGCGTAATTCTCATGCGCTGGAACCGGTTAGGTTCCTTTTCACATTGCACACCGAACATACAAAACATACAACCAGTACGCGCTGCGCCGGTTGTGTACCATTTGCCGTCTGCGTTGCGCTTAATTTCGCCGTACACTTTTGCATAGGGCAGATTATAAGTGCTTATGTACTCAAGCACATCTTGCTCCGTCCAAAAAGATAAAGGCTGTGATGCGGGGTGCTCTATGTCAAAAGCATTGCAGCCGTGTTTCGTCCATTGCGTTTTACGCATTCGGCTTTCGCAAGCCATAGTGCCAATAATAGGCTTTTTACCCGTGGCTTTACTGTAAGAGTGGGCGGGTTTCTTTTTCATTATGTCGCAGCATTTTTCTGAAACATTGAAAGGTGCTGACATCAAATACTCATATTTGTGCATTGCATAAGGTCCGCGCTTTGAGGGGCTAAAAAGGTTTTTATACACGGCTCCGTTTTGGTTACGCTTTGCTACTGATACTGAATGAGCAACCGCTTTACTAATTACGGGGTACCCGTATGTTTCAATTACCTTGCGAAAGCTCATTTCCGGTTTAAGCCAAGTTACATTATCGATGCTTTTAACAAACTCTCTTATTTCCGGGTACTCCAATCCTGTATCGACAAATACAGCCGGAATGTCCGGGTACATTTGCCGGGCGATATGTAGGAGCACCGTGCTGTCCTTGCCGCCTGAAAATGATACATAGACATTTCCGTCAAATGCCTCGTACCACTCCTTTATGCGGCGCTTGGTCATTTCGATTTTGATGTCAAGCGGAAGCGATTGCATTTGTTTTAGGTCAACAGCCGTGTGTTTGTTCATTTTCGTCCTTCCTTTCTCCTCTGCTGCAAAAGTCTTTCTCGGTGACGATGCCACCGAATTCTCCGCAGTAGCACATGCTTTCTCGGCGAAAGAATTTGCAGTCCTTGCATCGCACAACTTCAACCATATCGCACACAGTAGCGCAATTCGGCACACTCTTGTCGGTTTCAATTATGTGTTTCACATTCTTTGCGTTTTGCAGCGAGTTGAAATAAATCGTTACCGTCTCATGTAGGAAATTTATGCTCAATGCCCAATCACCACAAATTTCTCGGATTTCACAGGTCATCTCTCCGCCTCCTGCCGCAGCCATGCACGCATACCTTCCCGGCACATTGCATCAGTGCAACTGTTGCCGTCGTTTATACATACCTCGTCGCAGCCTCCGAAGTAAAAGTTAATCAGCTCCTCATCCGACATCGCCCGCACCCGGTCTCCGTTTGTCTTCGGTCTCTCATCCTCGCCGACCTGCGCCGCCTCCACCAGCTTTAGCGCATAAGCAGCGCCCTCGTAAAATTCCTCTCTGCGCGACTGCTCTTGCTTCAACGCCTCGCGTGCCTTTTCAATCGGTGTCATTGTTCATTCTCCTCCCAGTGCATCCAGCACTCTTTTTCTTGCTTCGTTTTCATCCTTCGGAACATCAAAGCGCCGTTTCCGTGTGTTCGCGTGCGTTTCACCGCCGCATGTGTGTCTTTTCAGCGCATCCTCGGCTTCCTCCGGCGTTTCATACGCACCGAAGCCGACCACATACAGCCCCGTACCGCCGCACAGGAACCTGACCTCGGCAAGGCGGATCGCGGAATAGGTGAACGACCGTATATTGCATACCGTCGCTTTGTTGACGCGGTATTTTTCCCCACGCCATGTGTCAAGTACATAGACCTCGTCGCCGATTTTCATGTTTTGCCGCCTCCGTAGGACTTGTCCAGCGCCTTCGCAAAGAACTCGTCCGTGTCAAAGCTCTGCGGCTTCTTTGTAGCCTTCGGCGCTTTCTCGGCAGCGTCCCGTTTTTCCCATGTACGCACGGCGGCGCGCCAGTCTTTCATCGGATTCTTACCGACTTTCCAACCGTTCGCGGCGTAGAAGTCCCAGAATTGCTCGGCATCCACGGCGTTGCCTCTCTCCCGGCAGTATGCCGCGACCTCTTCCACCGTGGGGGGCGTGAAGCGCGGAGCGCTGCCATTTTTCGTGGGCTCTCGCAAATGGTCGGTGGCAGAGGGGGACACTACAGGGGGTAATATATAAGATTCCTTCTCATACTCTTTCTCTTTCTCTTTCTCATTCTCCTTCTCTTTCTCGTTGCGGTTTTTTCCTACTTCGTCACATCTTGACGGTATCTTGTCGGTATCTTCACCGTATCTTGACGGTATCTTATCATCATCCTTCGCTTTTTCTCTGCCTTTTGCGCCATCACTTTTGCGCTTTGCAGCGTCCAGCGTCGGCTTAATCAAGTCAAAGATCGCGCCGGCTGCATCGGACAGCTCGGGCAGATTGCCGTACAGCGCATAATCGGCTATCGCATCGTAGATTGCCGCCCTGTCCGCCGCCTTTTTCAGACGGCGGATGGCGTCAAAATAGGAGCGATAGAATGTAAACTGCTCCCGCATCGCACACCTCAGAATGGCAAATCTTCTTCGTCCGGGTTTACTTCCTCCATCTTCGGCGCTCCGTATGCCTCCGGCGCATATGTACCGCTCGGCGCTTCCGATGCTGCCTTGCTCTCGACAAAGCCGACCTCGTCCGCAAGGACTTCTGTGACATAACGCTTACTGCCGTTGTTGTCGGTGTACGACCGCGTCTGAATCGAGCCGCACACAAGAATCGGCTTGCCTTTTTTGAAGTATTGCCCGACAAACTCTGCCGTCTTTCGCCATGCAACGATGTTGATGAAGTCGGTCTTCTGCTCCGCGTCCTTGCTGACCCGGCGGTTGACCGCGATGGTAAACGACACCACCGAAAGACCGCTCTGCGTCTGCTTGACCTCCGGGTCTGCGGTCAGATTGCCGATCAGGATAACCTTGTTCAAACTTGCCATTGTTCATTCTCCTTTGTGTATCGCGCATAGCGCGTTTTTTCATTGTAG
>QAKK01000017.1 GCA_003343845.1 Oscillospiraceae bacterium | reverse complement strand
CGGCGGCTGTGCGCCGCCGATTTCGCGATGCGAAACCGGCAAACTCTTCAATCCACTTATTCATCTGCAGTCTTCCTTTGCGGTATTAAGCGAAGAAATCAACATTCTTCTGATTGCGCCGCATTGATTTTGCAAAGGCTTGTATGTTGATTCTGCAATATAGCCGGTTTCAAAAAGAAGCTCAAGCCAGTATTCCGTTTCAAAACATTCCTTCTGTGCGATCTCCAACTTTGAGATAAAATCCTTTTTGCCTTGGGCATACTGCGCCTCGTGAATATTTGCCCCGATGCTTGTGCCGGAGCGCAAAAGCTGATTCGTCAGAACCGATTCTTTAGAAGCCGTTTTTATGCTACGGCAAAGGAATACAATTTGCTTGGCAAACTCTTTCGATTTACCACGCAGAATACTTTCAGGCACGCTCATCACCCCGCAAACCGATTATATTATAAGTACGCTAATCTGTAAAGAGAATAAGTGATATGCCGCGCGATGCGCGGCGTGATATTTTTGCTGACGCAAAAGTGATATTGCGCTGCCGCGCAGTGATATTATATTCGCCGCTTACACTCGCGAAGCGAATATCACCCGGCAACGCCGGATATCACTGCCGAAGGCAATATCACTCGCCGCAAGGCGAATATAACTGAAAAAGCACTTGCGAAAGCAAGTGCTTTTTCCTGGCTCCCCCTGTTGGGCTCGAACCAACGACATCGTGATTAACAGTCACGCGCTCTACCGACTGAGCTAAGGAGGAATAGCCGATCCGTTCGGACCGACAGGCTATATTATAGCAAGCCGATGCCCCCTTGTCAAGATGATTTTTGAAATTTTTCCGCATCTTTGCACGAATCTGCGCAGATTTCCGCGTCGGGCGCGTAAGCACGGGAAACATCATCGAAACTTGGAAAAAAGCGCACATTTTCCGCCTTCTTTCGGTGCTTTGCAGCCGAAAAACGCAAATGCGCACGAAAGCCGCATTGACAATCCGACCCGCACGGGGTATGCTGAACACGAAAACGGAGGCGTAGAGCGATGATCTGGAACCACTTTGAAGCCGACCGCGCGGTACTCGGTACACAGTATACGGAACACCACTGGGATGCGGCAAGCGGACTTGCGCCCGAGGCGCTGCGCACCGCGCTGCTCAAAATTGAGCAGGATATGTCCGGGCAGCCTGCCATCGCCGTGAAAACGCGGCTCTATGAAAAGGTATTGGCGTCTGCGCAGCTGGATGTGGACAGCCGCGATTTCTTCCCCGAAAAGCTGAATCACGATTTTCTGCTTTCGCGCATCCGCGGGCGCTGGATCGTGGATTTCCGCGCACGGGAAATGGCGGATCTGCTCGCCGGGACGGAGGCTGCCACGGAGGGGCTCTGCTACACGGGTGATGCCGACTTTGGGCACACTTCGCCGGACTGGCAGGCGCTTCTGACCCTCGGCATCCCCGGGCTGCGCGCCCGCTTGCTTGCCGCCCGCGATGCAAAAACGACGCTCACTGAGGAACAGCGCCTGTTTTACGCCTGCGCGGCGGATACGCTGACGGCGACGATCGGCTTTATCGAGCGGCTCGCCGATGCCACCGACCGGCTTGCGGCGGCGGGTGACGACAAAATGCGGCTGGTCTCGTCCTCGCTGCGGCAGTTGACCGTCGGCGCACCCGAAACCCTGCTTGAGTCAATGCAGCTTTCGGTGATTTTCTACAACCTGCAATGCAACGTGGAGCGGGATGCGGTGCGCTCGCTCGGCGGGCTTGACCGCCAGTTCTACCCGTTTTACCGGCGGGACATCGCGTGCGGCAGGCTGACCGAGCCGCAGGCGCGCGAACTCTTTCGCTATTATTTCTTCAAATTTTATTCTATGCACGTCACGGCAAACGTGCCGTTCTACATCGGCGGCAGACTGGCGGACGGCAGCGATGCGACCAATCCGCTGACCACGCTCATCGTCGAGGAATACATCTGGCTGAATATCAACGACCCGAAGATTCACGTTCGCTGGCATAAGGATTTGCCGAAGCCGCTCGTTCGGCTGATCCTCGGCTCGATTCGGGACGGCAGAAACAGCTTTGTCTTCCTGAATGACGAGGTGGTCGAGGGCGCGCTCACCGCGCTCGGCGAGGATCCCGCCGACGCGCGCAACTATGTGGTCATCGGCTGCTATGAGCCGGCGGCGCTCGGCAAAGAGGTGCCCTGCACCTGCGCGGCGCGTGTCAACCTGCCGAAGGCGGTGCTTGTCGCGATGAACGGCGGGATCGACCCCGATACCGGCGCCGCAGTCGGCGTGCCTGCCGACCCCGACAGCTACCGTGACTTTGACGCCTTCTATGCCGCCGTACTGGCGCAGATCGAGACGTTTGCCGATCGGGCGGCGGCGCTCACGGTTGCCTACGAACGGGCGTATCCGTCGCTCAATCCCGCGCCGCTGTTTTCGTCCACGCTTGCCGACTGCGTGGCGCGCGGCAAAGATGCCTACAGCGGCGGCGCAAAGTACAACAATTCCGCCGTCAACGCCATCTGCATTGCCAGCACGGTGGACGCGCTGACTGCCGTGCGCTGCCTGGTCTATGAGGAGAAGAAACTGAAGCTGTCCGAATTTGCCGCCGTTCTGCGCGGCAACTGGCGGGGGTATGAGGAACTTCGGCAGACGGCGCTCCGGCGTCTGCCGAAGTACGGCAACGGCGACCCGACGGTCGATGCGCTCGCGGCAAGGGTCGTGCACGATACGGCTGCCTGCATCAACGGAAAGCCGAACGGGCGCGGCGGCATCTTCCGCTGCGGCTTTTTCTCCATTGACTATCGCCTGACCTTCGGCGAGAAGACCGGCGCGACGGCGGACGGCCGCCTTGCGGGCGAGCCGCTCTCCAAGAACATGTGCGCCGTGACCGCGATGGATCGCGAGGGCGTGACGGCGCTGATCCGCTCGGCGACTGCCGTAGATTATACCGACACGCCGAACGGCACGGTGCTGGACATCGTGCTGTACGCAGGCGCGGTCGAGAGCGAGAGCGGGCTCTGCGCCATGGAGACGTTGCTCGATACCTACATGGAGAAACGCGGATTTGCCATGCAGATCAATGTCCTGTCGCCCGAGGTACTGCGTGCGGCGCAGGCACATCCGGAGAACTATGCGACGCTCCAGGTGCGCCTGTGCGGCTGGAACGTCTATTTCACCTCGCTTTCCCGCGTGGAGCAGGACGAATTTATCCGCCAGACCGAAAACGCGGCAAGCCACTGAAACGGAGAACCATATGACCAAGGGAACCTATATCAATATCAAACGCTTTGAGATTCACGACGGCGACGGCATGCGCACCACGCTCTTTCTCAAGGGCTGCCCGCTGCGCTGCAAGTGGTGTCACAACCCCGAGGGGTTGTCCACAAAGCCTGAACTCGGCTTCTACGCGCACAAATGCACCGTCTGCGGGCGGTGCGCCGCAGCCTGCCCGACCGGCGCGCACAGAATTGTCGACGGCGTGCATCGCTTTGACCGCGCCAAGTGCATCGCCTGCGGCAAATGCGAGAGCGTCTGCTTCTCCGACGCGCTGATCTTCTACGGCAAGCGCGCGACGGCGGCGGAGCTGCTGCCGAAGCTGCTGGAAGACAAGGCGTTTTACGACCATTCGGGCGGCGGCGTCACGCTGTCGGGCGGCGAACCGCTGCTCCAGGCTGACTTCTGCCGCGAGCTGCTCACGGCGCTGCACGGTGCGGGCGTGAACACGGCGGTGGACACCTGTCTTGCCGTACCTGAGGCGAATCTGCGCAAGGTTATCGGGCTTGCTGATAGCTTTCTCGTCGATGTCAAGGCGATCGACAGCGATCTGCACCGCAGCCTCTGCGGGCTGCCAAACGAGCGGATCCTGCAAAATCTGCGCCTGCTCGATGCGCTGCATCAGCGGGTTGAGATCCGCATCCCGTTTGTGCCGGGGCAAAATGCGGGCGAAATGGAGAAGATCGCCGATTTTCTCGCCACGCTCACCTGCGTCGTCGGCGTGCGCGTTCTGCCGTATCACAACCTGTCCGGCACCAAATACGAATCACTCGACCTGCGCTATCCGCTTGCCGCCGTCGATACGCCGATCCCCACCGCGGCGGAGACGGAGGCTGCGCGCGACGTCCTTGCCGCCCGCGGCATCCGCGTCCTGCGCTGATCGGGTCGATCCTGCATACCGTCCTGCGCCGTCTGTCTCTCGCCGCATCTTAGCCTTCCCAAATGAAAGCACGAAAAAGCCCCGTCCCCGCCTCGCGTTCCTTGCCCCCGAACGGGGGCTTTTTGCTGCAATTTTCACATCAAAAACCGACAGGGTGACCCGTATCGTGCGGCACAATTCCGGACTGTCCGTCGTTGTTCCCTTTGCTTGAAAAACAAGTTAAAAATACCCAAAATCGCTTGACAGCCCCAAATTCGCGTGCTATAATTGCGACATAAGGTGAAACGTGTATAGGCAACACGGCTGAAGCGCTTGAAATGTGCAAAAGCAAGAATGAGACTTGTACCTATATTTTAAATCACAACACACCGCACAGGGGCTTTCCTGCAACCGCAAAAGCCGAACGTGCGATCCTGCACAGCAAGATTTCAGGATCTTGCGTTTTTTCGCGCCGTTTCGACAATGGCATCCGTGCATGATTCTTTTGTCTCGCCGCCCGGCGGGCTGGAATAAATTTTCAGAAGGAGATCAAACAATGAAGACAAACAAGCTTTTGTCTGTCGTGCTCACGCTCTGCGTGCTGCTGGCTGCGTTCTCGCTGACGGCGCTCGCGGCGGAGGGAGACGTTGCGAGCGTCGGCGGTGTCAGCTATGCATCGCTCAAGGACGCCATCGCAGCTGCCAAGGACGGCGACACGGTCCGGCTGGATGCTGATATCACCAGCGTCGGCGCACCCGTGACGGTTCCTGCAGGCGTAACGGCGACCCTGGACCTGAACGGCCATACGCTGATGGTCAGCAAGTATACGGCTAAGAAGGATCAGGTACTGGTGGAGGGCAACCTGACGCTGACCGACTCGGTCGGCACGGGCAAGGTCTGTTCCGACTACACCGGGACTGCCGGCCGAGTCGTTTCGGTATCCGGGAGCGGCTCACTGCAACTGGCCGGCGGTACGATTACCACCGAGGGCATGGAGAAGAGCGGCACCGCCGTTTACGTCGCTGCAAACTGCAAGTTCACGATGAGCGGCGGTACGGTTTATGCGGATGCCAAGCGCAATAACAGCGCGGTCAACCTCGTGAACGCAAAGGCCTCCATGGAGATGAGCGGCGGTACGATTACGGCAATCCCGACGGCGGATTCGGGTGATGATGTCTATGCAATTTCCGCTGCGTACAGCCCGGTGAAGATCTCCGCAGGCACGGTTTCCGGACACCCCGCGATGAGCGTAGGCAACGGTTCTGCGATCACCGGCGGCGTCTACAATGGCGTTGTCAAGGCGAAAGCGGGTACCATCACCGGCGGCACGTTTACGGATGTCGATGTCATTTCGCTTGCAGGCTATGTGGATGAAACCGTCTATGCCTGCGAGAAACAGGCGGACGGCTCCTATACGGTCGCAAAGGCCGAATTTACGGCGGTTGCAACAATCACGGGCGCGGATGGCGTCGTAACGCGCTATGCAGCCGCGACCGAGGCGTTCTCCGCACTCAAGGGTGGAGATACGCTGAAGTTGCTGGCCGATATCGGCACGGCGGCAGAACCTCTGCCTTACGGTATCGTGGTCACCGACGGCGACGTAAAGGTCAACCTCAATGCAAAAACGCTGATCATCGGTTACGACGCGGCGGCTGCTGCGGCCGCAGGCGTACCCGGTTATGCGGCGGGTGTCGGCATCGTCAACGGCGGCAGCGGTACGGTAACGGTTTCGGGCAACGGTACGCTCGATGTCTCGAACTACACCGGCACCGACGGTATTGCCGTCTGGGCACGTACCGGCAGCATCACGGTGCAGAGCGGTACCTTTATCAACAAGTCCAATGAGGAAGCGACGGTCTATGTCGGCACGAATGACGACAGTTCGCCCGTGCTGAAGATCGCAGGTGGCACGTACAAGAACATTGCCGAGGGCAATTACAAGTACGACGAAAGCAGAACGCCGCTCACCTTCAACATCTACAACGGCAAGACGGCGGACGCGCTGAAGATCAGCGCGGGCAGCTTCTACGGCAACAATGACCCCTATCTCGGCGACGATCAGGTAAAGGGCAGAATTCTGGCGACCGAGATGACCGGCGTCAGAAAGAATGACGGCTATTATGTCGTTGCGGCCAATCAGGGCATTCAGCTTCTGGATGCCAACGGCGGTGCGAAGAATTTCTATACCGGCGCCAGCACCAGCTCGACCGGCAAACTTGCCGTGGCACTGGCGGATGCGGCTGACGGTGATACGCTGATTCTGCTGAAGAACATTTCCGCCTCCAGCCAGCTCAACGTGACCAAGGCAATCACAATCGACCTCGGCGGCTACACGCTGACCAACAGCTATGACGGCAGCGGCTATTCGTTGCTGACGCGTGCCGCAGTCACGATGAAGAACGGCACCTATAAGAGCACGAAAGGCTCTACACGCGGCATCGGCGCCGTCGCAGACTTTACGCTGGAGAATGCCACGCTGAGCGCGGCCGGCCTCGTCGGTCTCGGCTGCTCGGCTGCGGATGCGACCTACACGGTCAAAAATTCGACGGTCATCGGCAACTACGCGTTGGCGAACTTCGTAAACAACGCGACGATCAACATCGAAAACAGCACGATCACCGGCACGGGCACCGGCATTTACCACAACGGCTCGAATTCCGGTCTGCAGCTGACGGCGACCGGCTCGACGATCACTGCGGCGGCGACGGGCGCGACGAACGGCATTTACGTTTCCGGCTCGACCTCTACCATGACGGCGGCGGGCGCTCAGCAGGTGACGCTCACAAACTGCACGGTTTCGGGCGGCACGGCGGTCGAGGTCAAGTACACCGACCTCACGCTCACCGACTGCACGGTGACGGCAACGGCCGAAACACCCAGCTACACGCAGGACGATAACGGCGCAGCCACGACGGGCTTTGCGGTCGTTTCCACCGACAATACAACCGGCGCGGCAACGCCTGCACCCAAGGGCAAAATCACGATTCAGGGCGCAAACGGCAGCTACAAGGGACAGGTCGGTCTCGCATCGCTGGAGACCGTCAAGACCGAATATGCCGACTTTAAGGATACGACCTACGCCGTCTCCGGCGGCAGCTTCACGAAGGCAGTGTTGCCCGAATACTGCGCAGAGGGCTTTGTACCCGCTGCGAACGCGGACGGCACGTACGGCGTCAAGGTGGCGCCGGTTGCAAAAATCGGCACGGTCGAGTATGCAACCCTTGCAGAAGCCATCGCGGCTGCCAAGGACGGCGACACGGTCACGCTGCTGGATGACCTTGACATCAGCACAACCGGTTTGACAGTTGCTGCGACCAAGACGGTCACCCTCGATCTGAACGGTCACGCCTTGAAAGCGGCAAATACGAATACGGGCAACATCAAGGTTCTCGGCAAGCTGACTCTGTGCGACAGCACCGATACCGCGAAGAACGGCACGGGCACGCGAAAAGTCTGGACGGATACGCCTTATATTTACAACAAGCAGGACAAGGTCCTGATTGCTGCAATAGATGGCGGTACGTTTACGATGGAAAGCGGTCTGATTGATACAGCAAGCTCCATCGCAGACAATGCCAATGACGGTCAGTTCGCAGTCAGCGTGCAGAACGAAAATGCTGATGCAACCGTGATTATCAACGGCGGTCACATCAAGGCCGGCTGGTATGCAGTTGCGGGTAACGGCACCGACATTACCTATAACGGCAATATCACGGTCAACGGCGGTATTCTGGAATCCGTTGCGGACTACGCGATCTACCATCCGCATACCGGTACGACTACCGTCAACGGCGGCGTCATTTTCGGTGCAGCGGGCGGCATTTCTCTCAACAGAGGCAAGCTGATTGTCAATGACGGTACGATCACCTCCAAGGGCACCGGCACGACCGGCAACTGGGGCGACGGCACCGGCAATCAGCAGGCGGCCGCAATCAATGTGAATGCAGCGTATGAGACGACCGCCGTGGAGATCAAGGGCGGCAAGATCACGGCAGAAAAGGATGCTATCCTTCTGACCAACGGCCGTAACGGTACGGTTGCCGTCTCCGGCGGTAGCTTCTCGAGCGAAATCAAGTCCGAATACTGCGCAGCGGGCTTTGAGCCTGTTACGAACGCAGACGGTACCTACGGCGTCAAGGCGGCGTCGGTTGCAAAAATCGGCACGGTCGAGTATGCAACCCTTGCAGAAGCCATCGCGGCTGCCAAGGACGGCGACACGGTTACGCTGACGGCGGACATCAACACGCCCGAAACGAGTTATTATATCCAAAAGAGCCTGACGATCGATCTTGCCGGCAAGACGCTGACCGGCAGCGGTTATGACGGCGTATTCAACATCGTGGGCGAGAACGCTGCGGTGCTCATCAAGAACGGCAAGATCGTTGCTGTTGAGCAGACCGGCACTGCGGGCAAATACACGATGGCTGTCTGGGCTTGCGCTGCGGGCTGCGAGGTTACACTCGAAGATCTCGATGTCAGCCAGCAGATTACCCATACGGATGACAAACAGATGGATATGATCTATACCTCTAAGGGCACGATCATCATCAACAGTGGGCGCTTTGAGAGCGGCACCTCCGCGTGGACGCTGAACTGCAAAGATTCGGCGTACAAGGCAGGCACGGCGAAGATCATCGTCAACGGCGGTACTTTCGTCGGCTATGACCCGCGCAACAATACGGCAGAGGGCAAGGGTACGAGCTTTGTTGCAGAGGGCGTCGGCGTGGATGCGGCAGACGGCAGCTTCACGGCTGTGCCCAATATGGCTGCACAGATCGTGGACGCTGACGGCAACTCTGTTGCGGCGTATGCCGGTCACTATGACGCCATCGCGGCTGCCAAGGACGGCGAGAAGGTAATTCTGCTGAGTGACCGCAAAAACTTTGTGACCAATACGATCGGTGCGAACATTACCATCGACCTGAACGGCAAGACCCTGTCGCTTGGCAATAATAACCCGTTCTTCCGCACGAATGGTGAAGTCACGATCCAAAACGGCACGATCGATAGCAATGTTGCCTGTGTCATCGTAAATGCCTATAACAAGCTGACACTGAAAAATGTCAAGATCACCGGCGTAACGGGCAACAACGGCAAGAATCTGGTGAATGTATGCAGCAATGCGGAGGTCACCATTGATAAGGACACTGTATTAACAGCCAGTGGCAGCAACGGCGCTGCTGTCTTTATCGGTCAGGACGCGGACGCGAAGTATACGCTGAATGTTTACGGCAAGGTTATTCAGGAAAGCAAGTCGTTTGCTATTTCCGGCAACGGCTCTTACAAGGGCACTACGACCATCAACATCTATGATGGCGCGGAAGTGAAATCCGCGAGTGTTGCTATCTATCATCCGCAGGCTGGCGTAATAAATGTCAACGGCGGTCTGGTCGAGGGCTATTGCGCGATTGGCATCAAATCCGGAACGCTGAATATCAACGGCGGCACGGTTCGCGGCACAGCAGATGATCATGTGCTCGATGATAGCAATTCTACCAGCGGCACTATTATATATGACGGCTCGGCAATCGTTGTTGACTCCCGTGCGGCTGGCTATGCCGGCAATGTGAATATCAACGTCACCGGCGGTACGGTCGAAAGCTGCTACTCCACGGCTATCCGTGAGATTGGTGAGCAGGATAAGCCCAACATGACCCAGTTGACTAAACTGAATGTCACCGGAGGCAGTGTGCTCGGCGCAAGCCAGGAGCTTGGCAATGTCACGAATGATATGCTCGTCCGCGACATCTCCTCGAGCAACGTCTCCGTTTCCGGCGGTACGTTCAACCACGCTGTTCCGGAAACATACTGCGCAGACGGCTTCGTTCCGACGAAGAATGCGGACGGCACATACGGCGTCAAGGAAAGCCGGTATGTTGCATCGGTCGGCAGCACGAAGTATGAGACCCTTGCAGACGCCATCGCGGCTGCTGCGAAGGGCAGCACCGTCACGCTGCTTGCGGATACGCGCGAGAATGTGACCATTGATAAGGCGTTGACGCTCGATCTGAACGGCTTTACGCTGAACGGCGGTACGGTGGAGGCAAAGCCTGCTCTGACGATTACCGCACGCACCGTGACGATCAAAGACTCCAGCGAGGCACAGACCGGCACGATCATGCGTGAGGACACCGCAGAGAACTCCGGCGTTTCCTCCCACTATGTCATTGATATTCAGGGTAACGCTTGGGTCATGTTCGAGAGCGGCAAGGTCACGAACAACAGCGGCTCCGCCGCAGGCAAGGGCGCATCTCTGGTGCGCATCGGCGACGACAGAGTTGCAAAGCAGCCCGGTCTCGTCATCAAGGGCGGTACCTTCACGCAGGATAACTTCATTGTTATCAAGGTAGGCCGCGGCTACCTCACCCTGAACGGCGGTACGCTGAATTCTGCCAACAGTTATGCGATTGAAAACTGGTTCAGAGCCACGATTAAGGGCGGCACGGTCAACGGTACTGCGGCTGCATGGACCTACAGCGGCGGCTTCAACAGCACGCTGACCGTCGAGGGCGGCACCATCAACGGCGACGTTGAATCCGTCAGCTATGACGGCAGTACTGGCAAGAAGGCAAGCGTTTCTATTACCGGCGGCACGGTCAACGGCGCGCTGGGCACCTACATCTACAGCAACGGCCTGACGGCGACCGAAGATGCCACCAAGGCGACCATCGAGGTCACCGGCGGCACGTTTGCAAACGACCCGACTAAGTATGTGGTCGAGGGTGCCACTGTCACGAAGAACAGTGAAGGCAAGTTCGGCGTAGAGAAGGCTTACCTTGCCAAGGTCGGCAACACAAGCTATTACACCATGGAGGAAGCCTTCAAGGCGCAGACGGCAAGCGGCGAACCCGTCGTTCTGCTCCGCGACTACACCACCAGAGGAACCTTTAATTCCGGCAGCAGCAACCGCACGGTGGACCTGAACGGTTACACCTGGACCTACACCGGCACCAATGTCAATGATGCGGCGTTTGAGATCAATTATCCCGATGTGACGCTGACCGTGAAGAACGGTACGGTCGTCAGCGGCTCTATGGTGGGTCTGATCCCCTCCGCTATGGGCGGCACCATCAAGTACGACAATTCCGGCCTGGTGCTCGATGGCGTTACGGCGACGGCAAACGGCAACAGCGGCATCGAGACCAACGGCAATAACACAAACGATACCGTTACGCTGAAGAACAGCACGCTCAATGTTCCGAACGGCTTCGGCATCTACTTCCCCAGCAGCGGTACGCTGACTCTGGATAACAGCACCGTCAATGCCAAGACCATGGGCGTTCAGGTCTGCGCAGGCAGCCTGAGCATCAATGAAGGCAGCGCGGTCACGGTCACCGGTGATGCGGTGCCCAAGGCTGAGGACGACGGCGCTATCCAGGACGGCGCGGCGATCTCCGTTGTGAACCGCACCGGCTATAAGGGTTTGGGTACTGTGACCGTCTCCGGCGGCAAATTCACTGCCAAGGAAGGCAACAGCGCGATCAAGGCATACGACTGGGCGAACAAGACCGAGAGCGACTTCACCGCAGACAAGGGTACGGTCGCCGTCTCCGGCGGTACGTTCTCGAGCGAAATCAAGTCCGAATACTGCGCAGAGGGCTTTGAGCCTGTTGCAAACACGGACGGCACTTACACGGTCGGCGCAAAGAAAGCGGTCGAGGTCTGGACGGGTTACACCGGCACTTCGGTTGCCGCTTATGCAACCGTCGCAGAGGCCGCTGCAAATCTCGGCGAAAACAAGTGGATCGTCATCACCGGCGACTACACGCTGACCGCCGACTTCACCATCCCGGCGGACGTGCGTCTCGACGTGGCGGACGGTGCCGTGCTGACGGTGGCAAACGGCGTGACCCTCACGGTCGCGGCCGACGCGAAGCGCCTTGCGGCGCGCACCGGCGCGGCGATCGTCAACAACGGCACGATTCTGGTCTGCGGCACGAGCTATTCAAACGGCTATGTCATGGTTCAGGAGGGCGGTACGCTGGATCTGGGTACGCTGACCGTTCCCGAGGGCTGCTTCCTCGACAACAATGGCACGAATTACTTTGCCGCTGTGGCAACCTACTCGATCACATATGCAGACGGCACGACCAAGCAGGCGGGCAGCCTCAACAATCTGTCCGGCGCAGTGCGTGTCACGCTGCTCAAGAATGTAACGGACTTTGGACGTTCTTTCAGCTCGACAGATGCACTGGCGGACAACTTTGTCTTTGACCTCGGCGGCCACACGCTGAGCGGTAAGGCGAATGCGTCTTCGCAGGTTATGACGATCGCCGCGCCGATGACGGTCACGAACGGCACGATCGTGTATGCATCGAGCAACGAGCATTACGGTGCGATCCAGACGAACGATAATGTAACCTTTGATGCAAGCGTCACCGTTGACGGCGGCGTCGGCTATGCACTCCGGACGAATGGCTACGGCAAGACGGTCGTCTTCAACGGCACGGCAGTCACAAACGGCGAATACGCCATCACCGGCAACGGTGCGGAAAGCGGCGGCCTTGTGGTGGATTGCAGCCTGGTTGTCGGCGAGAGCGCAAACATCTCGGCGGCAAACGGCATCGCGATTTACCATCCGATGCTCGGTACGGTTTCCGTTACCGGCGGTAAGATTTCGGGTCACACCGGTATCGAGATGTGCGCGGGCAAGCTGGTCGTGAGCGGCGGCGAGATCACCTCCACCGGTGCAAACCACGACGAGACGGGCAGCACAGATACCATCAAGGACGGCGCGGCCATCTCGATCATCAACCGCAACTATCCCGGCGGCGTTCCCACGCTGGAAGTGACCGGCGGTATAGTCAAGGCGACCGGCGAGGGCGCTCTGGCTGTCAAGGCGTATGACTACACCGCAGACAAGGTTGCAGAGTGGACAACCGCAGGGGAGTTCGTCAATATTTCCGGCGGTACGTTCTCGAGCGAAATCAAGTCCGAATACTGTGCAGAGGGCTTTGAGCCTGTTGCAAACACGGACGGCACTTACGGTGTGGCGGAAAAAGCAAGGGTTGGTCTTTCGGATAACATGATGATCATCCCGAGAGGTCTAGCGGACGGCAAGTACACGATGCTGATTCTCGCTGCTATCGATTCGCTGGATTATGCCGAGGTTGGTTTCAAGGTCATGGTCTACAACGACGGCAAGGCCGTTTCCGATGAAACGATGTATTCGACGACGACGGTATATACCAGCGTCAAGGACGGCGCAGGCAAGGTATGGAAGCCGGACGACAGCGAACTCGGCGACACGAAATGCAAGTATCTGTTTGCTTCTACGATGGAGATTGATGTGTCTGATAAGGATGCCTTCACTTTGGATGCATATGTCAGAGTAGTGCCGTATGCAACGGACTATGACGGCAATGTGCTTGTGAAGAACACCTTTAATATTCCAATCACTTATTTCTTCAATTAAGTAAGGAGAGTATGCAAAATGAAAATGTACGAGAGCCCGAAGTGCGAGCTGTTGGAAGTGCAGACCACGGAGAATCTGCTCCTGGAGTCTAACGGGTCGCTGGATGTCAGCGACGGCGGCAGCAGCAGCGGCGCAATTATCATCACGCCGCGCAGCAACAGTGATGCAAACATGATTGACTTATTCCATTAAATCCTGTATAATCAAAGCGGTGGATTTTCCACCGCTTTGATTTTTTGTTTTGCGGAGGTTGCCATGCAATTTTTCAAGGCGTTCTTCATTCGCTTTGCCGAGCTGCTTGTGCTCAACTGCATTCTGTCGGCGATCGTCACGGCGGCGTTTTCGGCGGGCTCGTTGCTCAGCACGCAGTTGATCCCCGTGCTGCTGGTCCTCACAGCCGACGCGGTGTTTCTTTCTGTGCAGTGGGCGCGGCTGCGCGTGCTCTGCTTTGAGGTGCAGGACATCGGACTGTATATGAAGATTGCGCTGTCCTCCTTTGCGCTCTTTGCGGCGACCCATTTTGCGACTTACGCGGTGTGTGCCGCCCATGACAACATGCGGCTGTACACCTGGCTGTTCGTCACGGCAAAATTGCTCTCCATCGGGACAAATTATGCCATCGGCAATTTGGTTGCGGCGATCTTTTTTGAGCTGCTGATTTTAGGAATTATTTTCTTAGCGCCGATTCATCGCCGCGAACCGGATGAAAATGAACGCATTCCGCTGGACCGTGATCCGGAGGAATTCAAGCGGTAAAGAAACAGCAAAGAAGCTGTAGAATTGCAGTAAAATCGGGTTTCCCCCAGTTTTTTTGCAAGTTGACTATTGCTTTTTGCAGACGAATGTGCTAAAATGTCCTCGAATGATCCGAAAATGAGAATAAGTCTCAAATTCGGGGGGGGGGTACTCTTTGAATACCAAACAGAAGCAACTGGTGTATGAACTCGTCGCAGACAACTGCGAGCACAGGACGGCGGAGGACGTTTATCGCGCTGCCAAGGCAAGAATGCCGCAGATTGCGATGGGTACGGTGTACCGCAACCTTTCGCAGCTGGTGACAGAGGGCAAGATCCGCAAGATCGATGTACCGAACGGACCGGACCGCTATGACGGCTGCGTCCGCCCGCACGAGCATCTGTTCTGTGACGGGTGCGGCAAGGTCGTGGACATCTGGTGCGGGGATCTGACCGAGATGATCGAGTCGCGCACCGGGTGCAAGATCGCGTCCTACACGCTGGATCTGCACGGTTATTGCCCGGTTTGCAGTGCAAGCCGCGGCGAATGAGCGCTTTTGCGAAAGAAAAGTTGAGTCGCTTCGCGGCTCTTTTTCTTTGCGGGGACTGCTGAGGTCGTCCACTTGTGCCTGATCGCAGAAAACAACGTTTGCACGGTTGCGCAGCGGCGCAGAATGTGCTACAATCATCGGTAGAAACATACATGCGCGGAGGTATAAAACCATGAAGTGTGAGACCCTGCATCTGAAGGAGATCTACCCGTTTCTCGGCGGGGACGGGCGGGACGCGGTGCTGGACTGCTATCTGCCGTACAACATGCCCGAGATGCACCGCGAGGCACAGAAGCGGAAGACGCTGCTGATCTGCCCCGGCGGCGGCTATTCCTTTGTCAGCGAGCGGGAGGGCGAGCCGATCGCGGTGCATTTTCTCGCCGCGGGATACAACGTGTTTGTCCTGCATTATTCGGTGGATGTGCACCGCTTCCCGGCGCAGATCTGCGAGGTGGCGGCGGCGGTGGAGCTGATCCGGGCGCGCGCCGACGAATGGAACTGCGATGCGGAGCGGCTTGCGCTGCTCGGCTTTTCGGCGGGCGGGCATCTTGCCGCACATTATGCAACGGCGTTTGACTGTGCTGCGGTGCGGGCGTTTTTCCCCGCGAGCCGCAATGTGAATGCGGTCTTGCTGGGCTATCCGGTGATCACGGCGGAGACAGGGGTGACGCATGCAGGCAGCTTTGAGCACCTGTGCGGGCATTTCCCGCTGACGGCGGACGAGGAAGCGCAGTTCTCCTGCGATCGCCTTGTGCGGGACGACACGCCGCCGACCTTCCTGTGGCACACGGCGGCGGACAAGACTGTTCCGGTGGCAAACAGTCTGCGGTATGCGGCAGCGCTTGCGGCGCACGGCGTGCCGTTTGAGCTGCATGTATACCCGTTCGGCTGGCACGGGCTTTCCACGGCGGACGCCGAGACGGCGGCAAACCCGCTGCCGAAGAACATTCAGCCTGTGCATGGCTGGCTTGCCGACGCCGTCCGCTTTCTCGGCGATGTGCTGGCATGAATTGTGATAGAGAAAGAAGAGATGAGGGGGAACTTTCGTACACGAAAGTTCCCCCCTTGCCCCTGCAAAGGACTTAATCAGGCTTCCCCCAAGGGAAGCCTGTGCCGTTTCTGTCGCGTATTTGCACACAACTGTAGAAAAAAATCAAACATTTTTCGCATTTGCCTTGACTTGTGCGGCGGCAGCCGTTAAACTGTAGCTGTATCACCATATCTGCGGCGCTCCGCCGCAGGAAAGGAAACCAAATGAAAAAACGAATCTTTGCATTGCTTTGCGGCGTTCTGCTCGGCGCAGTCTGCACGGCTGCCGCATCGGCGGCGACGCTGACGACGGCCGAAACGTTCAAAAACCCGGTCGCCGACGGCGCCGACCCGTTTGTTCTCTTAGACGACGGCGTTTACTATCTCTATTCCACCAACGACGGCGCAAACGGCTATATCGTCTACACCTCGACTGACCTTGTCAACTGGCAGGCGCGCGGCTACGCCATGAAGAAGAACGGCGCGGCGCAGGGCAGTTTCTGGGCGCCGGAGGTCATCCGTGAGGGTGACACGTATTACATGGTCTATACTTCGAAGGAGCGCATCGGTATTGCTGTCTCCGATAGTCCGCTTGGTCCTTTCATTGACAAAAGCGGTTCGCTTTTTTCGGACGGTAAAATCATTGACGGTCACTTTTTCCGCGACGATGACGGCAAGGTTTATCTGTACTTTGTTTCTATTCAGGGCTGGACGCACAACGGTTACACTGCGACAAGCTATCAGAATGTCTGGGTCGGCGAATTTGATCTTGAAAGCTGCAAGTTTGTCGACGATGTAAAGATGCTTCTGACCACGGAGGATGTGCAGAACGGAACCGCAGTCGGTATCGACGCGGAGGGACCCGAGGTCGTGAAGCACGGCAATACTTATTACCTCACCTATTCCTCACCCGGTTACGGCAGCCCGATTTATGCGGTCGGCTGTGCCACATCCAAGAGTCCCTTCGGCCCGTTTGAAAAGAAGGGTACGGTGCTGATTACCGCCGATCCCGACCGCACCGACCCGCAGAACAACCTGTACGGCGTTGGGCATCACGGCTTTGTTGAGGCGCCGGACGGCGGGCTTGCTGTTGTGTATCATGCGCACCGCTCGGGCGCGGCATCGCCGCTGATGGCGGAGATGGGCAAGACCAATCACGAGCTGTATGTCACAGACCGCCGTGTCTGCGTAGACCGTGTCTGGTTTGATGCGGACGGCAACCTGTGCATGGGCGATGTGAACAATGTCGGGCATCCGACTGTGCGCGCGGACAAGACGCCGTTCGGCACGTCCGCGACCCGCACCGTGGAGCTGGATGATAACTTCGCGGCGCTGGCGACCCTGCCCACCGTTTACGTTGCGATGTACGGCGGTCTCGATACCAACGACGGCTCGGCGGCAGCGCCCTTCCGCACGCTCGACCGCGCCTATGCGGCGCTGAAAAAGGGCGGTACGATCGTGCTGCTCGAACGCTACGATATGCAGAGCACCACGGCAAAGAAATACAAGCTCTCCACTGAAAACGCAGTCTACGTCTCGCCGAAGGTGGACGGCCCCGTGCTGATTCGCGGCGCGTATTCGGCCGTGCCGGTGCTGTTCAAGTTCTGGTCGATATCGTCGGATACTTATCTTGAAAATCTCGAGCTGCGCCCGCGTCTGACCGGCGCGCTGGCGGGCGGCTACTCAATTATTGAGTGCGGGCAGAACAATGTGGTCATCGGCGAAGGGGTCAGCTGCGTGTCGCGCCCCAACAGCGGGCAGTTCCCGGTGCTCGTCGGCGGCTACTGGCAGTACAGCGGCACGTCCAAGTCCGCGCCCTACAGCTTCTACACGGCGGACAAACGCCCCGACACCATGCTGCAAACCGATAAGGCGTACACTCTGACGGTCAAGGGCGGCACCTGGGAGACGATTACGGCGGGCAGCATGAAGGACACGGTTGCCTGCGCAGCCGATACGGCAAAGAACGCAGCTCTCCGCGTGGAGAGCGGCGCGACGATCCGTCCCGGCAAGGTCGGCAGCGTGACCGTTTCCGTGACCGCCGCGGGCGCGGTGCTGCATTATCCTGCCGCCGCGAATGCCGAAAAGTACCGCATCACGGACAGTAAAGGCAACGTCGTTGGCTACAGCGAGACCACGACCTTCACGGATACGTCCTTCCGCTTCGGCGACAGCAGGACCTACACGGTTGCCGGTTATGCCAACGGCGCGTGCATCGGTGACCGCAGCACCGCCGTCACGGCGAAGAGCGACGCGGACGGCGACGGCAAGCTGACGGTGCGCGACGCGCTCGCCTGTGTGGCGGATGCCAAGCGACACGGCACGGCAGTCAGCGCGGAGGATCTTGCCGCCATGCTCGACGGTCTGACGAAATAAGAACAACAAGATATAAAAAGCCACCCGAAAGGGTGGCTTTTTATGCGAATCCGTGAAAGGATTCCGGTATGTGCGATTTACCCCAAAACAACGTTTGTCTATTGATTTCCAACGTGCAATTTGATATACTGCAACTGTATAAAGATACGCTGAAAGGAAAGAACACATGAAAAAGCATCTTTTGACCGTGCTGTTTGCCGCAGCTCTGTGCGTGCTTTGCATGGTTTCTGCCGCGGCAGTGACCTACACGTATGATACCGGGTTCGAAAACCCGGTTGCCAACGGCGCAGATCCGTTCGTGCTGTATGACGACGGTATCTATTACCTCTATGCGACCAACGACGGGTCGAACGGCTACATTGCCTACACCTCGACCGACCTTGTCAACTGGCATGCAGAGGGCTACGTTCTGCGCAAGAGCGATGTGCAGCTCGACAACGCAAACAGCTATGCCGGTCTGTGGGCGCCCGAGGTGATGCGCGAAGGCGACACCTACTACATGGTCTACACCGCGCAGGGACACATTGGCATTGCCACGGCGGAAAGCCCGCTCGGTCCCTTCAAGGACAAAAGCGGCAGGCTTTTTACGGATGTCACGACAATCGACGGTCATTTCTTCCGCGACGACGACGGCAGCATCTATCTGTATTTCGTCTCCACCGGCGAATGGAAGTACAACGGCTATACCGCAAAAAACCAGAACAACATCTGGGGTGGTAAATTTGATCTCGATACCTGTACGTTTGTTGAGAAGCCGAAACTGCTGATCGAATGGGAACGCAACGGCAAGGTCGATGACAAGTTGGTCGTCGAGGGACCCGAAATGCTCAAGCGGGGCGATACCTATGTGCTGACCTATTCGTCGCAGGGCTACGGCTACACGACCTATTCGGTGCACTATGCAACCTCGTCGAGCCCGCTCGGCACCTTTGAAAAACCTGCGGACAACACGGTGCTGATCACCGCCGACCCGAGCCGCAGCGACCCTGACAACAATCTCTACGGCACGGCGCACCACTGCTTTGTCGAGGGACCGGACGGCAGACTGATGATCGTCTATCATGCCCACCGCTCGGGCAAAAAGTCCCCGCTTGTACAGGAACAGAACGCCGGTGCAAGCAATGAACAGCTCTATGTTGAGGAGCGCCGCATCTGCATTGACGAGGCGTGGTTTGACGAAAACGGTATCCTGCGGGCAGGCGACCGGAACAATCCCGGTCACCCGACGGTGCGCGCGGACAAAGCGCCCACCGGCGCATCCGTGACCCATACGGTCGAGCTGGACGACAACTTTGCGGCGCTTGTCAACCTGCCCACGGTCTATGTTGCGATGAAGGCAGGTCTTGACACCAACGCCGGTACGAGGACCGAGCCCTTCCGCTCGCTCACGCAGGCGTATAAGGCGCTGCCGAACGGCGGCACCATCGTGCTGCTTGAAGCCTATGATATGACCAGTGCCTCACTTGTGAACTACGGCATCACCACCATGGACGCCTGCTTTGTTTCCCCGCAGGTGAACGGTCCCGTCATGATCCGCGGCGCGTTTTCCGCAGTGCCGATCAACTTCAAGTTCTGGTCGATCTCTTCGGACACCTACCTTGAGAATCTCGTGCTGCGTCCGCGCACGATCGGCGCGCTGGCGGGCGGCTATTCCGTCATTGAGTGCGGGCAGAACAATGTGGTCATCGGCGAGAACGTCAGCTGCACCTCCCGCCCGAATCAGGATCAGTTCCCTGTGCTCGTCGGCGGCTACTGGCAGTACGGTCCGGCATCGAAAACGCCCGCGTATGTCCATTTCAACACCGAAAACCGCCCCGATTCCATGCTGACCACCGACAAGGCGTACAGCCTGACGGTGCTCGGCGGCACCTGGGAGCATATCTATCCGGGCAGCATGCAGGGCACGACCTATCTGGAAAAGTCCGCGCCGAATGCCAAGCTCACGCAGCGCAGCGGCGCAACCGTCCGCCCCGCGCAGGTGCAGGTTGTCGCGGTCACGATGAGCATGGACGGTCCCGTCATCACCTACCTGGCAGATGAAAATGCGCTGCTGTACCGCATCACGGACGGCAAGGGCAACTTCATCGGTTTCAGCAATACGACGAGCTTCACGGATACGTCCTATGTGATCGGCACAACCGGAACCTATAAGGTTGCGGGCTATGTCAACGGCGCCTGCATCGGCAATGCGAGCACGGCGGTCACGGTCACTTCTTACGGCGATATGAACGGCGATGGCAGGATCACCATCACCGACGCGTTGCTGCTGCTCGCCGATATTCTGAGCGGCACGAAGAAAGCCGACCTTGTTAACGTCCTGTGGCAGCTGAAGTACATTGCATCGAAATAAGCAGAATCGAAAAAAGTCACCCGAAAGGGTGGCTTTTTTGATGGAATTTCCATGTCTTTTCCGTCGGCGGGCGCGGCACGGGGGTTGCACCCTGTGCGTCGAAGGCTTCAAGCGGTTCGAGCATCTGTGCCATAGTGCTTTCCAGCCCGCGCACGGCGGCATGGTGGGAATAGATCAGGATCAGCGCGTTCATCGCCAGCACCACCGCACCGGTGCGGCGGGTCAGTGCGCGCACGCGCGTCACAGGCAACGCAAACAAGCGCGGCTGGGGCACGGCGGGCACGGTCATCGGCGCGGACGGCAAGCGCGTCACGATCGTCACTGCCGACGGCAAAACGCTGGTTGCGGGTGACAGTGCCTACACCGTCACAGGGACCGACTATGCGGCAAGCGCAGATTTCTCTGGCGCAGGCAGCGTCGCAGCATGGAGCACCTACGCCGCAGAGAAACCGACCCATCTGACGACCGGAACGCTCTCCGACGGCACGGTCTGACCCGTTCCTTTCAAGTTTTTTAAAAGGGAGGCGGGGGAAACTTTTGTACACAAAAGTTTCCCCCGCCTTTTTATTTTTCTTTCTGTCTTACTTTCCGTATATCTTTGCAAGACCGCCGGTGGAGGTCTCACGGTAGCCGGAGTTCATGTCCTTGCCGGTCTCGTACATGACCTTGACAATCTGATCAAACGAGACCTTGTGCTTGCTTTCGAGCGACTTTGCCAGCATGACGGCGTTGAAGGTCTCGGTGCTTGCCATCGCGTTGCGCTCGATGCAGGGGATCTGCACAAGTCCCAGCACCGGGTCGCAGGTCAGCCCGAGGTTGTGCTCCAGCGCGATCTCCGCCGAGCATTCGATCACGTCTGCGCCGAGCTCGTAGATCTTCGCCAGTGCCGCCGCCGCCATCGAGCAGGCGACGCCCACCTCTGCCTGACAGCCGCATTCCGCGCCGCTGATCGAGGCGTTTTGCTTGACCACGTTGCCGATCACGCCCGCCACGGCAAGCGCGTCCAGAATTTCGCGCTCGCTCACGCCGCAGTCGGTCTGCATGTAGTAGAGCACGGCGGGCACAATGCCGGAGGCGCCGCAGGTCGGCGCAGTCACCACCACGCCGTTTGCCGCGTTTTCCTCCGCTGCCGCCAGCGCGTAGGCGGAGACGCGGCGGTTCTCGTGCATCAGCGCGGGCTCAAACTTCGTGTTCTCATGGTAGAGCGTCTGTGCCTTGTGCGCAAGCGCAAGCCCGCCCGGCAGAATGCCGCTCCCCGCCAGTCCGCGCTCCACACAGGCGCGCATCGCCGCCCATACGGTGCGCAGATGGTCGTCGATGTCCGGCTCATAGTGCCGCACATAGGCGGGCAGGGTCATGTCGTGTGCGGCGATGAACGCCTTGATCTCGTCAAAGTTCCGCTCCGGGTAGACTTCGCCGCCCTCCGAGAGCGGCACACCGTCGATCACCACGCTGCCGCCGCCCACCGAAAGCGCGGTGAACAGCTTTTCAGTGTCCTCCCCTACGGCGTAGAGGTCGAGCTGATTCGGATGCGCAAGGTCGGTCTTTTCCGTGTCGAAAACGATCTCGGTGTCCGCGCCCAGCACCTCGCGCAGCACACGGTCGGTGCCGTGCCCGCGCCCGGTCAGCGCCAGCGACCCGTAGAGCACCGCGTGATAGTGCCGCCGCCCGTAGACCGCCAGTGCGTATTCCGCAATGCGCTGCGGTCCGATCGTGTGCGAGCTGGACGGTCCGCGCCCGATGCGATAGAGTTCTTTCAGCGATTTCACGGTTCTGCCCCCTGCGTCTTTTTTGTTTTGATTGTAGCATACCCGCGCGCGGAATGCAAGATGCGCCGCCGCATCTGCCCGCATTTTCGCGAAAAATGACGAAATGCGGCAAATCCGCTTGACAGAACGACCATTTTGCGCTATCATCAAAAGTTAGTTAAGACAAACTTTTTGAATCCATGGGGGACACATGACACTGGATGAACTGAAGATCGGGCAGACCGCCGTCATCACCGCCGTCGGCGGCGAGGGCGCACTGCGCAACCGGCTGATTGACATGGGGCTGATTCCGCGCACGCGCGTGACGCTGCGCAAGGTTGCGCCGATGGGCGACCCTATTGAACTGCATCTGCGCGGCTATGAGCTGACCATTCGCCTGGAAGACGCGGCGAAGATCACGGTCGAGCCTGTGCAAGACGCCGGAAGCGGGGAGGCGGACAAATGAAATTTGCACTTGCCGGAAATCAGAACTGCGGTAAGACTGCGCTCTTCAACGTGCTCACGGGCATGAACTGCCATGTCGGCAACTTTCCGGGCGTGACGGTGGAGCAAAAGACGGGACCCGTGCGCGGCAAGAACGACTGCTCTGTCGTTGACCTGCCGGGCATCTACTCTCTGCGCCCCTATACGCAGGAGGAGATCGTCACAAGCGAGTATATTCTGCACGAAAAGCCGGACTGCATCATCAATATCACCGACGCGACCAACATCGAGCGCAATCTTTACCTCACCATGCAGCTGCTGGAGCTGGATGTGCCGATGGTGCTGGCGCTGAACATGATGGACGAGGTCCGCGCGGGCGGCGGTACGATCGACGTTGAAAAAATGAGCCGTGAGCTCGGCATCCCGGTCGTTCCGATCAGTGCTATCAAGGACGAAGGCGTGTCCGAGCTGATCGACCGTGCCTATGAAGCGGCAAAAGGGCACATTCTGCCCGTGCGCGCCGATTTTTGCGCGCCGGAATCGCCCTGTCACCGCTGCATCCACGCGGTCATGCACCTGGTGCAGGATCACGCCGAGGAGGCGGGACTGCCGCTGCGCTATTGCGCATCAAAGCTGATTGAGAGCGACAATGACATCGCCGACCGCCTGGGTCTGGACGAAAACGAGCGCGAGCTGATCGAGCACTGCCTGGTACAGCTGGAGACCGAGTCGGGGCTTGACCGCAACGCCGCGCTTGCCGACATGCGCTACACCTTTATCGAGAGTGTGGTGGAGGCGGCGGTCGTCAAATGCAGCGAGAGCCGCGAGCATCGTCGCTCGGTCGCCATCGACCGCGTGCTGACCGGCAAATATACCGCTGTCCCGGTCTTTCTCGGGATCATCCTCTTGATCTTCTGGCTGACCTTCAACGTCATCGGCGCAGGCTTGCAGCGTCTGCTGGAGCTTGGAATCGGGCAGCTTTCGGATGCGGTGGATCGCGCGCTGACGAGCTTCGGGCTGAACGAGGTCGTGCACAGCCTCATCATCGACGGCATTTTCAACGGCGTCGGCTCGGTGCTGTCCTTCCTGCCCGTCATCGTTACGCTGTTCTTCTTCCTGTCCATTCTGGAGGACACCGGCTACATGGCGCGCGTCGCGTTCGTCATGGACAAGCCGCTGCGACGGCTCGGGCTTTCGGGGCGCTCCTTTGTGCCGATGCTGATCGGCTTCGGCTGCTCGGTGCCCGCCATCATGGCGACGCGCACCGTCTCCTCCGACCGCGACCGCAAGATGACCATGATGCTTGTGCCGTTCATGAGCTGCTCGGCAAAGATTCCGATCTATTCGGTCTTTGTTGCTGCGTTCTTCCCGGGGCGCGGGGCGGCGGTCATGTTTGCGCTGTATCTCACGGGCATTCTGCTCGGCATTCTCGTGGCGTGCCTGCTCAAGAACACCGCGTTCCGCGGCAAGCCCGTGCCGTTTGTCATGGAGCTGCCCAACTATCGCTTCCCCTCGCCGCACAGTGTGGCGCTGCTTTTGTGGGAGAAAGCGCGCGACTTCCTCGAGCGTGCGTTCTCGGTCATTTTCATCGCTACGGCCGTCATCTGGTTCCTCGAGAGCTTTGATCTGCGCCTGAATCCGGTCAGCGACTCCACGGACAGTCTGCTTGCGGGCATCGGGCAGGCGGTTGCCGTCCTGTTCAAGCCGCTGGGCTTCGGCGACTGGCGGTTCTCCACGGCGTTGATCTCGGGCTTCATCGCCAAGGAGCAGGTGGTCTCCACGCTGGCGGTCCTCATCGGCTGCGATGCAAGCCTGCTCTATACGGCGCTGCCCGCCGTTTTCCCGTCCACGCTTGCGGCATGCAGCTTCCTGGTCTTCACTCTGTTGTACACGCCCTGCGTAGCTGCGGTTGCCGCGCTGCGCCGTGAGTTCAATTCGCGCGCTGCCACGCTCGGCGTTGTCCTGATGCAGTGCGGCGTGGCATGGCTCGTCGCCGCGCTGGTCTACAATGTGGGGAGGCTGCTTGTATGAGTCCCGCCGACATTGTTGTCCTGCTGCTCGTCGCCGCGGCGATCGTCTGCGCCGTCGTCCATTCGGTCCGCGCCCGCAAAAAGCGCGGCGGCGGATGCGGATGCGGCTGCTCGGGCTGCACGAAGTGCGATAAGAATAAATAAAGCTTCCGCCTGCCGACATGCCGGCAGGCGGAAGCTTTTCATTTGTGCAAAGTTGAAAACTGTGAAATTTTTGCTCAAAAATACGTTTTGATTTGGATTGGTGTGTGTGCAATATTGTGCTAAACTAAATATAATACACAAGCGGAGACGCAGACTCTCCGCTGACAAGGAGGATTTCCTTTATGCGCAAGACATCTTTATTCATTCTTTCGCTGCTGATCTGCGCGGTGCTTTGCACGGCGGCGGTTTTTGCCGCAGACGGCGAAAAATCTAACATTTGCACTGGCTTGCCAAACAGAATCTAACATTTGCACTGGCTTGCAAAACAAAATCTAACATTTGCACTGACTTGCAAAACAAAATCTAACATTCGCACTGGTTTACCAAACAAAATCTAACATTTGTTTTGGCTTGCCAAACATTTAGATATGTACAAAACGATTTTGGGCAGGTATAATCAATGGCGTAACCCGAGCTGCCTGTTTGTTGCTTTTTGCTGTAGTCGGCATGCGCTGCGGCGGAATTCTTGGGGGAAACGCTTAAAAACACAGCATTCAGAAAAAGGAGTTCCTATGAAAAAGAAACTGTTCCCGCTTTGCGTTTTGTTGGTATTGCTTCTGATTGCCGTCGGCGTCTTCACAAAAAAAACTCGGAATGAGGAGAACCCTATGATGACCGATAAACCGACTGTACTCGAGAATCCGGAAATCAAGATCTTGCCGATTGCCGAGCTGAACCGGGGCGGCACCGACGGTGACCACATGGAGGATGACTACAACACTGCGTCGGTCGAGGCGGACTTCCGCAGCAAGGTGCTGCTCAATTCTGCGACGACCGGCTCCTTCCGCTACGACAGCGCCTTCTATCCGCGCGTGAAAAAGGTGCGCGACGACCTCTATCTGCTGCTCTATCACTACACGCAGACCGGTCAGCATCTCTACTATGCGACGAGCCGCGACGGCGTGCACTGGAATGCGCCCGAGGTGCTGTACAACCGCGTTGACCACAAGTTTGTTTATGAATACGGCGATCGCACAGGGCAGACCGACGGCTACTATGCAGTCAACCCGGATGCGGTCGTGCTGGACAACGGCGAGATTCTCTGCGCCTATTCCGTCCGCCCGTTCAACGGATATGAGACCTACATAGAGCTGAACGGACTCGACCTGATTCGCGGCACGGTGACAGAAGACGGGAGAATTAAGTGGTCCGCGCCGACCCGCGTCTACACGGGACAGAACTGGGAAGCATCCTTCCTCAAGCATGACGACGGGCGGATCGAGCTTTATTTTACGCAGATTGCGCCCTACATCTCGAAATACGGCTATGACAAGAGCTATCGCTCCAGCGGCACGGCGATGCTGGTCTCGACCGACAACGGCTATACCTGGACGCCGAGCATTCAGCCGGGCGACAAGAACAATTACCGCGCAACGACCGTGTTCCAGCAGATTGTTGGCACGCGCAATAACCTGCCCTACTTCTGCGGGCAGATGCCGGTTGCCGTCTCGCTGGCAAACGGCAAAACGATGCTGGCGGTGGAGATCCGCCGCCTCCTGCAACAGAAATATGATATTTCTTATGCGTTGAGCGGTGAGGACGGCGTCTGGAAGGCGCTTGACTTCACCGAGGAAGGGCCGGATACGACCAAGGCAAACTACATTACCGGGGCGTCGCCCTACCTTGCGCGTTTCACTTCGGGTGAGGTCGTCATGACCTATGCTACGGGTAACCGCCTGTGGTCGCGTCTCGGCGCACCCGACGGCAGTGAATTTTCCGCCGCCGCATTCTCCATTCTGCCGGATGCCCCCGGCTTCTGGGGCAGCGTGGAGCGCGTGGGCAGCCATGCGATGCTGTTCACCAATCAGGCAACCTCCTCGGACGGCAAGACCAGCGGCATCGCGATGATTCGCGGCTACCTCAATCACCGTATCAACGCGCCGAAGTACACGGTGACAGTCGACGGCTATACAAACGACTGGGAAAACAACACCGATGCGTTCTTTGTCGGCAGCGCGACGCAGGCGCAGGTCACGCTGCGCACCGCGCACGATGACGATAACCTCTATTTCCTGGTTTCCCGCCTGGATGAATGCATTACCGACCGGGATACGGCGACGGTCTGCATTGCAGACAGCGCTACATCGGACTATCGTATCACGGTTGGACTGGACGGTATCCGGAGCATCGATTATTATCAGAACGGCGCAAAGCAAAAGACCCTGACGGGCGGTACTGCCGCTGTCCGCGTCCTCGGTACACCGAACGACAATGAGGATAAGGACGAGGGTTTTTTGGTGGAATTCTCGATTCCGAAGGCGCTTGTCGGCATGACCGGGAAGAAGAGCTTCCAGGCGCGTCTGGCACTGGTCAATGGGGACGGCGCGGGTGAAGTGGGGGATTCCATGAGCGTTTCGAAGACTTCCACTGCCAAGTGGCCCGCAGTCGTGCTGGACGATGTCGATTCGAGACAATCTTAAAAAAAACAGGTTGATACCTGAATTAGAAGGAGGATTCTTATGAAAAAAACCATTGCGCTGCTGCTTGCCGTCGCGCTGCTTTGCCCGCTTTTCGCGGCTTGCGGCGATAAAGAGCAGCCCGATCCCGCAACCGGGTCGTCGGAGACGACCGTCCAGACGGAGCCCCCCGAGGATGAGCCGGACTATGCCGCGCTGGAGACGCTCGGCGACATTTCGGGCGAATTCCGGATTCTCTTCGGCTACGGCTTCAAGCAGAATGACTTCAAGGCAGCGGAAGAGAGCAGCACGGCGCTGGAATCCGCCATTTACCGCCGCAATGCCTACATGAAAGAAAAATACAACATTGACATCGTCACAGACGAGATGGACAGCCGCACGCAGGCGTACGACAAGCTCTTTGCCGAGTACAACGCGGGCGATTCCACCTACGATGCGGCAATGATGCGAACCGCCGAGGTGGCAAAGCTTGCATCGGGCGGCTGCCTGCGCGACCTCAACGAAATGCCGCATCTGGATCTGACCAAGGATTATTGGGATCAGAGAGCCAATGCGGATCTGTCCATCGGCGGCAGAATGTATTACACCACGGGCGACATCGGCGTTGTGGATAACATGTGCACGCACTGCATGCTCTTTAACAAGGAGATGGTGCGGCAGTACGGCTTTGACGACCCCTATGAGCTGGTGAAGGACGACAAGTGGACGCTGGAGACGCTCGGCACGATGGTGCGCGCCGTCGGCGAGGATGCAAATCAGGACGGCGTCTACGATGAAAATGACGTGTACGGTCTTCTGACCTGGCTTGACAACGTGCAGGCGATTCTGGCAGGCGCGGGCGAGCGGGTCTGCAAGGTCAACGACAACGGCGAGCTTGTGCTCACCCTGTACAATGAGCGTGTCGTCAACCTGTATGACGATTTCACTGCGCTGGTTTACGACGAATCGCATGTCTTCAATTATCAGTACGACAGAAAGACCGCCGATCGCTCCCCCGTCGATGTCTGGGACAAGAATCGCGTCAATATGTTCAACAACAACCAGGCGATGTTCTATTTCACCATGCTGACGACGGTGCCGCGTCACCGCGACAGCACGACCGATTTCGGCATTCTGCCTTATCCGAAGTATGACGAGAGTCAGAAGGACTACGGGCACGGCATCGGCGTCAACCAGACCGCCTTTATCTGCGTACCCGAGATGGTGACAAACGACGCGCGCACCGGCTTTGTCCTCGAGGAGCTGTCCTATCAGGGCAAGAAGCTGCTGACGCCCGCTTACTACGAGCAGACGCTCATCGGGCAGTATACGCGCGATGAGGAAAGCGCCGATATGCTGGACCTCATCTTCGCAACGCGTGTGTACGATGTCGGTCTGTACTACAATATCGGCAAGTACAAGGATGCGCTTGCCAACATGTTTGTCAACCGCCGCACGCTGACGACCGTCTATGAGACCTATCGCGAATCGGCAGAGAAGACGATTGCCGAGATCAACGCCGCGTTCGCCTCGCAGTTCGGCGCAGAGAGTGCCGACGGGCAGTAAAGTACATTTTGCGGGGGAAGTCCGCAGGACTTCTCCCGCAACTCCGCAAAAGGTATAGAAAAAAGGCTGTAAAAGCGTTTGCTTTTACAGCCTTTTTTGTTTGATGCAATCAATAGTTGCCTGCGAACATCTTGTCGCTCGAAATGTCGGCGTGCTCGCCGAAATACTTCTTCGGGTCGATGCCGACGAAGTTGGCAAACTCGATCATCTCGCGCAGGGTGTTGATGTTGACCGGGACGCCCTCCTTCATGATGCGGGCGGTTGCCTCCACTTCCTTTTCGCCGTGCGTGTAGATGCGGGTTGCGCCCTCTGCCTTCGGCGACTCGCGCAGCTCGCGCAGGAATGTGGACAGATGCTCCTTGATCGCCTCGGGATCGCCGAAAGCGGCGGGATTGATGGCGATGAAGCCGTGGCAGATGCCGCTCTTGCCGCCGTGCATCGCGTAGTTCGAGGTCGTGCCCATCGAGAGGATGGAGCAGAAGATCTCGCACAGCATGCCGTAGCCGTAGCCCTTGTGACCGCCGAGCGTCTCGGCGTTGCCGCCGAGCGGCATGATGCCGCCGCCGTTCTTGGCGACAATGTTCTTCAGCACGTCGGGCGCGTCGGTGGACGCCTTGCCGTCCTTGTTGAGCGCCCAGCCCTCGGGCAGGGGCTTCTCCATCTTGTTGTACATCTCCAGCTTGCCGCGCGTGACGACCGTAGTGGAGGCGTCGAAGAAGAAGTCATACGGCTCTGCGGGCATCGAGATGGCGATCGGGTTGGAGCCGATCATCGCCAGCTTGCCGAAGGTGGGGACCATGATCGCCTCGGAGTTGGTGAACGCCATGCCGAGCAGCCCTTCGTCGCACGCCATCTTTGCATAGTAGCCTGCGATGCCGAAGTGGTTGGAATTGCGCACCGAGACGATGCCGACGCCGCTGCGCTTTGCCTTGCGGATCGCCAGCTTCATCGCCTTGTGACCGGCAAGCTGCCCCATCGCGTCGTGCGCGTCGATGACTGCGGTGGTCGAGGTCTCGTGGACGATCTCGGGCACGGCGTGCACGTCGATCAGACCCTTTTCAATGCCCTTGTGGTAGCGCACCAGGCGCTGCATGCCGTGGGATTCGATGCCGAACTTGTCGGACATGATGAGCACATCGGTGATGATCCGGCACTCGCTCTTTTTGAAGCCGAGCTTGCCGAACGCCTTCATGCAGAAGTCGTCGAGCAGCTCTACGGGGAATTTCACATATTCGGTCATGAGCCGTTCTCCTCATATTGTTTTTATTCAAAGTGGGTCGGTTTGAATTACGCCCGCCTGACAAGCGGCGCAATCCGTCGTTGCTCCTCGCCTACTCCCTTGACGTAGGAAACTACGCCTGCGGGAGGGCGGCTCCGGTGCGCCTCGCCTTGCTTGCTTCTCAAGCGGGCAGCACGTTTTGAGCCGCGCGGTTATGCCCGCCCGACAAGCGGCGCAATTCGTCGTTGCTCCTCGCATACTCCCTTGACGTAGGAAACTACGCCTGCGGGAGGGCGACTCCGGTGCGCCTCGCCTTGCTTGCTTCTCAAGCGGACGGCACGTTTTGAGTTGCATGGGTACGCCAGCCCGACAAGCGGCGCGAGGCATGCTTTGCGCTTTACTGTGCTGCGGTGACGATCGCGGTGAACGCATCGGTCTTCAGCGATGCGCCGCCGATGAGACCGCCGTCCACGTTGGGCTTGCCGAGCAGCTCGGCAGCGTTCTTGTCGTTCATCGAGCCGCCGTACTGGATGATCATTGCCTCGGCGGCATCCGCACCGTAGAGCTTTGCGATGGTCGCGCGGATCAGACCGCAGACCTCGTCTGCCTGCTCCGGCGTTGCGGTCAGACCTGTGCCGATTGCCCAGACGGGCTCATACGCGATGATGATGTTTGCAAGGTCTTTCTTCTCGATACCTGCAAGGTCGAGCTTGATCTGCATGGCAACGATCTCGTCGGTGATGCCTGCCTGTCTTGCCTCCAGCAGCTCGCCCACGCAGAGAATGACCTTCAGCCCCTTGGCAAGGGCGGTCTTCGTGCGGAGGTTGACGGTCCCGTCGGTCTCACCGAAGTACTGTCTGCGCTCGCTGTGACCGATGATGACGTATTCGGCGCCTGCCTCCAGCAGCATATCCGCGCTGATCTCGCCGGTGTACGCACCGCTTTCCTTAAAGTGGACGTTCTGCGCGCCGATCTTGATGTTTGTGCCCTTGGCAGCTTCCGCTGCAACGGCGATGTCCACAAACGGGACGCAGAGGACGATGTCGCAGTTCTTCTTGTCTGCGACCATGGGAGCGAGCGCACCGACAAATGCGCGTGCGGCGCTCGGGGTCTGGTTCATCTTCCAGTTGCCCGCGATAACATATCTTCTCATTTTGCTTATAAAGATGCGGCGGCGCGTGAAGCGCCGCCGCACACAGTCTCCTTTGTTATTTCGGCTTATTTGTCTTCGAGGCAGGCGATGCCGGGCAGCTCAAGACCCTCCAGGAACTCAAGCGATGCGCCGCCGCCGGTGGAAATGTGCGTGATCTTGTCGGCAAAACCGAGCTGCTCGCAGGCAGCCGCGCTGTCGCCGCCGCCGACGATGGTCGTTGCCTGACTCTCGGCAAGTGCCTTTGCAACGGCGATCGTACCCTTTGCGAGGATCGGGTTCTCAAACACGCCCATCGGTCCGTTCCAGACGACCGTCTTTGCGCTCTTTGCAGCGTCTGCATAGAGCTCCATCGTCTTCGTGCCGATGTCGAGACCCATCCAGTCTGCGGGGATCTCATTCGAGGGGACGACCTTCGTCTCGATCGGTGCGTCGATCGGATCGGGGAAGTCCTTCGCGATCGTGGTGTCTACGGGCAGCAGGAGCTTGACGCCCTTTTCTTCTGCCTTCTTCATCATATCCTTGCAGTAGTCGATCTTCTCGCTGTCCAGCAGGGAGGTGCCGACGCTGTAGCCCTTGGCTGCAAGAAAAGTGTATGCCATGCCGCCGCCGATGATGAGCGTGTCGACCTTGGTCAGCAGGTTGTTGATGACGTTGAGCTTGTCGGAGACCTTCGCGCCGCCGAGGATTGCCACAAACGGACGCTCGGGGCTCGAGAGGGCTTTGCCCATGATGCTGATCTCTTTCTGGATCAGGTAGCCGCAGACAGCGGGGAGGTATGCGGCAACGCCTGCGGTCGATGCATGTGCACGGTGTGCCGTGCCGAATGCGTCGTTGACATAGACTTCGGCAAGCGATGCAAGCTCTTTTGCAAATTCGGGGTCGTTCTTGGTCTCGCGCGCGTCAAAGCGGACGTTCTCAAGCAGGACGGCTTCGCCTTCCTTCAGGGCTGCGACCTTTGCCTTGGCGTCTTCGCCGATGATGTCCTTCGCGAAGGCGACCTTGCCGCCGAGCAGCTCATTGAGACGGTCTGCAACCGGCTTCAGCGTGAACTTCACGGGGTCGTTCTTCTTTGCCTTTGCCAGCAGCTCCGCCTTTGCGGCAGCCTGCTCAGCCTCAGGCAGCTCCTCGATCTTCTTTTTCTCTTTCTTGTCCAGACCGAAGCCCTCGGTGAAGATAGCGTGCGGCTTGCCCATATGGGAGCAGAGAATGACCTTTGCGCCGTGGTTCAGCAGATATTCGATGGTCGGCAGAGCCGCAACGATGCGCTTGTCGCTCGTGATCTTGCCATCCTTCAGCGGGACGTTGAAGTCGCAGCGGACGAGAACTCTCTTGCCCTTGACTTCGACGTCTTCAATGGTCTTCTTGTTGTACATGAAAATACACTCCTTTATATAAATTCTATTGAATTTCCTGTTTTGCCATCATCAATATAGCACAATTCTCTTGAAATTTCAACTGTATTTTGTTTATTTTTTGACGGAACAAGTGGGAAATTTCGCTTTTGGCAAAAACCCATTTACAAACCGCGGAAGATGGATTAAAATAAAGGGAGAAAATCAAGAGGAGACGATGGCATGACCGACGACTACAGCGCGCTTTCCGCCGTGTACGACGCCTTGAACGGCGACCTCGACTACGAGGGATGGGCGGACTATCTCGACCGCGAGATCCGCGCGCATGCGGATATCCCCGTAAAGCTCGTACTTGACCTGTGCTGCGGCACGGGGACAATGACGCTGGCGCTTGACCGCCGGGGCTACGACATGACCGGCGTGGACCGTTCGCCCGAGATGCTCTCGATCGCACGGGAAAAGGCGGCTGCTGCCGGGCGCGGCGATGCCATCCTTTTTCTTTGCCAGGACATGCTCTCGTTTGAGCTGTACGGCACGGTGCAGGCGGTGGTTTCCACGCTCGACTCGGTCAATCATGTGGACGGCAAAGCCGACTTTATGCAGATGCTCTCGCTCGTGCACAATTATCTCGAACCCGGCGGGCTGTTTCTGTTCGACGTGAATGCGCCGTATAAATTCAGGGAGATCTACGGCACAAACGCCTATGTTCTCGAAGATGAGGGTGTGCTCTGCGCCTGGCAGAATCTCTACGACCCGCAGACGCGGCTGTGCGAATTTTTCACCAGCATTTTCACAGAGGATGCGGACGGGCGCTACACCCGCCGCGACGACTACGAGCGCGAGACCTGCTTCACGCCCGCCGAGATCCGCAGGATGCTGCAAAAAAGCGGCTTTGCGGTGATCTCGACGCACGGCGACCTCGACGGCAGCGCGCCCGCGCGCGACACCGAGCGCCTTTATTTCACCGCAAAACGGCTGTAACGCGGGATTTCGGAAAAACAAGAGGATTTACGATGGAAAACACGACAAAGATACAACAGGCACAGATCTTCCGCGCGATGACGCGGGACGGCAGCGCACGCATCCACGTCATCAACTCGACCGCCATGGTCGAGGAAATGCGGCGCATCCACAACACCGCGCCCACGGCGACTGCGGCAGCAGGCAGACTGCTGACGGCAGCGTCCATCCTCGGCTCGATGTGCGGGGAAAAACAGGACACAGTCAGCCTCACGGTCGCAGGGGACGGCATCATCGGCAAGCTGATCGCCGTCGGCGATTACTACGGCAACGCCAAGTGCTATGTCGAAAATCCGGCGGCGCATCTGCCCGTGCGGGCGGACGGCAAGCTGGATGTCGGCGGCGCCGTCGGCGCCGGGCGCCTGACCGTCGTGCGCGAATGCGGACAGGCAGAGCCGCACATCGGCACGGTCGAGCTGCGCAGCGGCGAGATCGCCGAGGATGTGGCGGCGTACTTTGCGGAGAGCGAGCAGATCCCGACGCTGCTGGCGCTCGGCGTGCTGGTGGACAAGGACGCCACCGTCCGCGCGGCGGGCGGCGTGCTCGTGCAGCTGCTGCCCTTTGCGGATGAGGCGGTCATTGCAAAGCTCGAGGAAAACGCGGCGGCGCTCACCAACGTCTCGCATCTGTTTTACGAAGGCAAGAGCCTCACGGACATTGCCGACATTGCGCTCCGCGGCATCGAATACGACCCCTTTGACGTCCTGGACGTCGATTACCGCTGCAACTGCTCGCGTGACCGCATGCAGCGTGCGCTGCTTTCGGTGGGCAAAAAGGATCTGCTTGCCATGTTTGCCGAGCAGGTCGCCGAGGGCAAGCCGGAGGCGCTGGAGCTGTCCTGCCGCTTCTGCAATGCGGCGTACAGCTTTACAAAGCGCGACCTCGGACTCGCGCAGGAAAGTTGATAAAAATTCACAGAAAAAACATTTACATTTTGATCGGAATGTGCTATCATATTGAAGTCTAACGACTACGGAGGACGGGAATGAAAAAAATTCTTTACGCGGCGCTCGTCACAGCGCTTGTTTTTGCGCTCGGCAGCTGCGGCGGCGACAAACCGCCCGTGACGACCGATCCTGTGGTGTCGTCCGACGTCACGACCGCGCCTGTCGTGACCGAACCGACCTCCGATACCCCGCAATGCTCTGCAACCGAACCGGCGGAGACGACCGAACCGACGGACACCACGGTTCCCGACGGTACGACGGCGACCGAACCCGTCGTGACTGAACCGACGGGTACGACGGCGACCGACGGCACGACGGTGACAGAACCTGTCGCGACCGAGCCGACGGATACCACGGCGCCTGCCGTTACCGACACGCCTATCGTGACGGAGGAATCGACAGAGACCTCCGGTGAGGATGCGCCGGAAGAACCGTTTGACTTTGCAAAGAGCGATCTCACGCCTTATTTTGAGCTCGGCAAGTATCTCGGCATTGAGGTGCCGGTTGCGGAGGCGCCCCCGGTGACCGATGCGGACGTGGCGAAGCGGCTGACTGCGGCTGTGGCAAATCTGCCCGCCGAGGCGATGATCACCGGCCGTGCGGCGGAGATGGGCGATACGGTCAGCATTGACTTTGTCGGCATGATGGACGGCGTCGCCTTTGAGGGCGGCAGTGCATCCGGCTTTATGCTGACGCTCGGCTCCGACGCGCTGATCGACGGCTTTGAGGACGGCATCTGCGGCATGCAGCCGGGCGAGGAAAAGCAGCTTGATCTGGTTTTCCCGGCGGACTACAACCCCGCGTATGCGGGCAAGGCTGCCATTTTCACGGTCCGGCTCAACCACATTTATCCCACGCCGAATGATGCGATCGCCGTACAGTACTGGAATGCGGAGTCGCTTGACGCTTACCGCGCGACGCTGCGCGCCGAGCTGGAGGGTGAGGCACAGGCGGCGTTTGAGATTGCCAAGGAGGAGGCGGCGTGGACCAAGGCGCTTGCCAATTCCCGCGTGATCCAATACCCCGAGGCGGCGCTGAATGAGGCGTTTGAGAACAATGTCCGCGTATACGAACAGCTCGCGGAGATGTATCATATGACCTATGAGGAGATCTTTCCGACCTTCTACGGGCTGTCGGTTGCGGATGCCGAGACCATCCTGTTCAACAGCGCCAAGAACCTGACGGCGCAGCGCCTGCTGCTCTATGCCGTGTCCAAAGATATGGGGCTGGACGTGTCGGACGAGAAGTTTGATGCGGAGCTGGCGGCGACGGCGGCTGTGCTCGGGCTGGACAGCGTGGATACGCTGATCAAACAGCTCGGCAAGTCGAAGACCGCGCTCAAAGAGGACAAGCTCTATGCCGAGGTCATCACGAAGATCACGGCGGAGGCAAACTTCGTTGTGAGCGCTTCATGACCGGAAAATACGAAAATTTCTTAAGTTTAAAATAAAAAGGAAAGCGACATGAAAAGATTTCTGGCAGTGACGCTTGCCGCCCTGATGCTGCTTACGGCGGCATCCTGCGGCAAAAAACAGAAAGAAGAGACCACCGCGGATTCAACGACGGATACGTCCGAGACGACCGAAGCCACCGAATATACGCCTGCCGAGCAGAACTGGCCCGACGGCTTTGACTACGCTTCGATCAATCTTGCGGAGTATGTCAAGCTCGGCAAATACAAGGGCTTGACCGTCACGCTGACGACCTCGAGCGAGATCACCGACGCCGATGTGAAGAAGTACATCGAGGATGTGCGCACGCAGCACAGCCGCTCGGTGGAGATCACCGACCGCGGCGCCAAGGACGGCGACGAGCTGGTCATCGACTACGAGGGCACGCTCGACGGCGTTGCCTTTGAGGGCGGCACGGCAACCGGCGTGACGCTGACGCTCGGCGCGGGCGGCTGGATCGACGGCTTTGAAAAAGGCATGGTCGGCATGCAGGTGGGCGAGGTCAAGACGATCGACGCCACCTTCCCGAATCCCTACAAGAACAACGAGGACCTCGCGGGCAAGACCGTGCAGTTCAAGATCACGCTGCACTCGATCACCGAGACGGTCATCCCCGAATACAACGACACCTTCGTCCGCGAGAACTTTGATTACGCAACGATGGCGGAGTATGAAGCCTATGTCCGCAAGACGCTTGCAGAGCAGCGGCAGGACGAGATCGCCGCGGAGAAACAGTCCGCCACGATCGCCGTCGCCGTGGACAACGCCGAGGTGCTGAAGTACCCCGAGGGCGTCGTCGAGGACTATATGGCGCAGCAGATCGACTATGTTCGCTACTATGCGACGATGTACGGCATGAGCTACGAGGACTTTGTCTCGGCGGCACTCGGCATGGATACTGCGGCATATGAGGCGGAAGTACGCAAAAGTGCGGAGCAGTCGGTCAAGGAAGAGCTGGTCGTCTGGGCGATCGCCGAGGCGGAGAACTTCACGATCAGTGAGGAGCGCCGCGCCGAGGAGCTGAAATCTCTGCTTGCCTACTATGACTATGAGGATCTTGCATCCATGTGCGAGGCATACGGCTTTAGCGAGGACTATATGAACAGAACCATGACCTACTCGATCTATTATGTCGACGTCATGGATATGCTGGTAGAAAACGCAACCTTCACGGGTGCGAAATAATAAGGAGATTATACACCATGAAAAAGACACTTGCACTGATCCTGACCGACGTTTTGCTGGTTCTGTCTCTTGCCTCCTGCGGGAGCAGCAAAGACTATGTCAACTATGCAAATACCGACCTCACGGCTTATGTGACTCCCGGCGCATACAAGGACCTCACGGTCGAGCTGCCGCATGTTGACCCCGTGGACGACGCAGCGGTTGACGCCGAGATCGACAACGTTCTGGACGCACACAAGGACCTTGTGACCGTGGAGCGCGCGGCTGCCAACGGCGATACCGTCAATATCGACTATGTCGGTTCGATCGACGGTGTTGAGTTTGAGGGCGGCGCCGACACCGATTCCGAGCTGGTGCTCGGCGAAGGCGGCATGATCGAGGGCTTTGAGGCGGGCATCGTCGGCATGACCGCAGGCGAGACCAAGACGGTCGAAGCCGTCTTCCCGGATCCTTACAGCAGCAATCCCGACCTTGCAGGCAAGACCGCACAGTTCAAGATCACGCTGAATTCCGTCAAGGAGGCGGTCAAGCCCGAACTGACCGATGACCTCGTGGCAGAGCTGGTGAGCGACAGTCACAACCACGTTGACGACGAGCACAAGGACACCGTCAAGACGGTGGAGGACTACCGTGCATATGTCCGCGAGCAGTTGGAAGAGACCTACAACGACAACATCCGCAAGAACCAGTATCTCTACACCTGGACCGCGATCGTCAACGGCTGTGAGGTCAAGAAGTACCCCGAGAGCGCCGTCAAGAAGCTGGGCAAGGATCTCTACAACTATAACTACACTTGGTTTGTTGCATCGGGCTACGGCAACTACGGTCTGACGCCCGCCAACCTCGGCATCACCAAGGAGAACTGCAACAAGCAGGCACGCGAGACCCTAAAGGAAGAGCTTTGCCTGTGGGCGATTGCCAAGGCGAACAACATCACGGTCAGCGATGAAGAGTACACCGCAAAGCTGAACGCGCTGGTCGAGAGCGTCAACAAGGGTCTTTCGGAGGGGACGACGCCCTACACGGCGGAGACCTATCTGAAGACCACCTCGCGCCAGAGCATTGAGACCAAGGTTCTCTATGACAAGATCGTCGGCGAGGCGATTGCGTCCGCAACTTTCACCGAAGCGAAGTAATTTCTCATGAAAATTCGTTCAAAAAAGAAGCCGGAACCGGCTTCTTTTTTGTTTGAAATCGCACATGCGTATTCCCGAAAATAAGCCTTGCCGCAGGGGACGCTTGACGGCAATGTGCGGTTGCTGTATAATAAAACCGTAAAGTTTTAACCCATGGAGGTTTTACAATGAAAAAGCTGATCTGCATGATGCTGGCTGCACTTCTGGCGGTTTCGGTCCTGCCCTTTGCGGTTTTCGCAGCGGACACGCCGAGCAACCTGCCCTATGTGACAAACAGCGCATTTGTGTTCATGGATTATGCCGGCGGCACGGATGCCGCAACCGGCAAGTCCGCAGCCACCGCGAAGAAGAGCTTCGGCTCGCTGACCGGCAAGGGCGGAATGGGGGCTGTCGCCAAGGGCGGCACGATCATTCTCAGCGGCAAGGCATATGTCGGTGTCGATTATACGATCAAGGTGCCCGGCACGGTGCTGTTTACCTCCAAGTATGCGGGCGTTGACTATATGAAGAAGGAGCCCGCGTCCAACCCCGACACCGGCTTCAAGATGAAGGCGGGCGTGAGCTTCACGCTTCAGAGCAACGTCATTTTCGATGATATGATCCTGTTTCAGGAGGCTGCCACGCCGGCTGTGATCACGGTTGCAAGCGGCGCGACGCTTGTCATTGGCAAAAATATCGTCACCATGTCCAAGACCGATGCCAAGATGAAGATCGTGGTGGAGGAGGGTGGTCGCCTGATCCTCGGCGGCGGCGATTTTGACATTGAGAACAACGGCGGCGAGGTCTATGAAGGCTATAGCTACGATTACAACAAGGCGGTGCAGGAAGAAGTCAAGCCCGAGGAAACGCCGGATTACAGAGGCGAGGCTGCGGGCGTCGGCTACATCGACTTCAACGGCGGCAACAACGAAAATGACGGTCTTTCCGCCGCAAAGGCGAAGAAACAGCTGCTTTCTCCCGAGTCGAACGGCGCGCTTTCCATCGTCCGCGGCGGCGGCACGCTGGTGGCGTCCGGCAGATTCTATCTCGGCTCGGATTTCACCATTCCGAAGCTCGGCGGCTATCTGACGATCACCGGCGCGTATGACGGCAAGAGCTATGTCAACCGCGAACCCGCGACCAACCCGGCGGGCGGTGTCATCAAGATGGCGACCGGCAAGACGCTCACCATCAACACCGATGCGCGGCTGGACAACATCCTCCTCTTCCAGGAGGGCGCATCACAGAATACCATCTGTGTCGGCGCGGGCGCAACCGTCACGTTCGGCAAGGGGGTCGAGTGCCTGACCAAGCAGGCGTTCAACGCACGTCTTGTGGTGGACGCGGGCGGCATTGCGATCTTCGAGGGCGAAATCCCGTTTGAGTCGGTCGAGGGCGACGGCATTGTCGTCGTTGATGGCGCGGGCGCAGGCAAGTTTGCACCCACCCGCAGCTACACCGGCAATTTCACCGACGTGCCCGAGAACGCATGGTTCTACACCTATGTCAAGACGGCATACGAATATGCGCTTGCCAACGGCACAAGCGCGACCAAGTTCTCCCCCAACGGCAAGTTCACGGTCGCGCAGGCACTGACTGCGGCTGCCAACATTCATGTTGCCTACACCGGCGGCAGCATCAACACCGCAGGCGCGAAGAACTGGTATGATCCTTATGTGGATTACTGTGTCGCAAACGGCATCGTCAGGGCGGGTCAGTTTGCGGACTATAACAAGAACATCACGCGCGGCGACATGGCGATCGTCTTTGCAAGCATCCTGCCCGCCGAGGAATACACCGCCGTCCGCGACGGCGCATGCCCCGATGTGACCGATGCCATGCCCTGTGCGGCAGCCGTGCAGAAACTGTATCGCGCCGGTATCGTCGGTGGCGATGCAGGTACGGGCAACTACCGTCCGAACGATGAGATTGTCCGTGCGGAGGCGTGTGTGATCTTCACACGGATTGCCGCCACCGAATACCGCGCCAAATAATGCGGCGTAAAAAAGGTGCATACCGAAAAGCAGCCCTGCGGGGCTGTTTTTCTTTCGCCGAGAGCCGCTTCTGCCGTACAAAGTACGGCGACGAAACGCCTCTCGACAAATCTGCATCCTTTTTTCCTGCCGCATCCTGCGTCGTAAAAGGTGCATACCGGAAAGCAGCCCTGCGGAGCTGTTTTTCTTTCGCCGAGAGCCGCTTCTGCCGTACAAAGTACGGCGACGAAACGCCTCTCGACAAATCTGCATCCTTTTTT
>QAKK01000041.1 GCA_003343845.1 Oscillospiraceae bacterium | reverse complement strand
CACATGCGCGAGCGCCTCTCCGACTATCAGGAGCAGTACGGCGACCTCTACAACCTCGAAGCAACGCCGGCGGAGTCCACGACCTACCGCCTTGCCAAGCATGACAAGCGCCGCTATCCCGACATCATCACGGCGGGCGGCGACGACGGCGCACCCTATTACACAAATTCCTCGCATCTGCCGGTCGGCTACACTGAGGACGTGTTCTCCGCGCTCGACATTCAGGACGAGCTGCAGACGCTGTACACCTCGGGTACGGTCTTCCACGCCTTCCTCGGCGAGAAGCTGCCCGACTGGAAGGCGGCAGCCAACCTCGTCCGCAAGATCGCGATGAACTACAAGCTGCCCTATTACACGCTCTCGCCCACCTATTCCATCTGCAAGCAGCACGGCTATCTTGCGGGCGAACATTACGAGTGCCCGCACTGCGGCGAAAAGACCGAGGTCTACAGCCGTATCACCGGCTACTATCGCCCGGTGCAGAACTGGAACGACGGCAAGGCGCATGAATTCAAGGATCGCCGCACCTACAACATCGGGCGCAGCGTGCTGACGCATGCGGGCGTGCTGCATCCCGATGCGGCGGCACCCGAAGCGGAGGCGGCGGATCTGCCGGTTCGCCTCTTTGCAACGGCAACCTGCCCCAACTGCAAGATCGCGGCAAAGCTGCTGGACGAGGCGGGTATCCCCTATGAAAAACTGCTCGTCGAGGAGAACCGCGCACTGGCGGAGTCGCTCGGGCTGAAGCAGGCGCCCACACTGGTCTGCGGCGACGCGAAGTTTGCGGGCGTTGCGGGCGTGAAGGACTTCATCGCGCAGAAGGAAGCAAAAGTCCATGCATGACATCATCATCGTCGGCGGCGGCCCTGCGGGGCTGACCGCCGCCCTGTATGCACGCCGCGCGGGTAAGCGCGTGCTCATCATCGAAAAGGGCGGCTTCGGCGGGCAGATGACCTTTTCGCCGAAGATCGAGAATTATCCTGCGTTCCTGTCGGTCAGCGGCAGTGAGCTTGCCGACAAAATGGTGGAGCAGGTGCTCGAGCAGGGCGCGGATGTCGAGGTGGAGACGGTCACGGGCATCGAGCGCCACAGCGACGGCTTTCATGTGCACTGCGGCGAAAAGGTCTTCGCAGCAAAGGCGGTCATTGTGGCAACCGGCGCACGCCATCGGCTCCTCGGTGTGCCGGGCGAGGACAAATTCCTCGGCGACGGCGTGTCGTTCTGCGCGGTCTGTGACGGCGCGTTCTATAAGGACAAGCATGTGATCGTGGTCGGCGGCGGCAATTCGGCGCTCCAGGAGGCGCTGCTGCTTGCCGAGACGGCGGAGCGGGTCACCGTGGTGCAGAATCTGGACGAATTCACGGGTGAGGTGCGGCTCTGCGAGCTGCTCGCCGCAAAGCCGAATGTCGAGACGGTTTTCGGGCACACGGTGGTCGGTATCGTCGGCGACGCCGCGCTCACGGGCGCGGAGGTCGAGGATGTGCACACCGGCGCGCGCCGCGTGATCCCGGCGGACGGCGTGTTTGTCGCGATCGGGCTCGCGCCCGACAACGGCGCGTTTGAAAATCTCATTGCGCTCGACCACGGCTATATTGCTGCGGGCGAGGACTGCAAAACGAGCGCCGAGGGCATCTTCACGGCGGGGGACTGCCGCACCAAGGGCGTGCGCCAGATCGCCACAGCCGTTGCCGACGGCGCGACGGCGGCGCTTGCCGCCTGCCGTTATATCGACGGCGAATAAAGCAAACAAATCAGAAAAAAAGCCGCCGGCGGGCGGCTTTTTTTGAAAACGAAAAGGAGAATTCTATGAAAACCGAGAAGGAACGCAGAAAAATTATCCGTGAGCTGCTGGATGGGACCGATCGGGAATTTACCGATGAGGAGCTGATCCATCAGCTGATCATGACCTCGGTCACCGAAAATGCGGATCGCAATGAAAAGCAGACGCTCGGACAGCGCGCAGCAGACGCGGTCGCACGCTTTGCAGGCAGCTGGGCGTTCATCTTCAGTTTCATCGCCGTGATGGTGGTGTGGATGATCCTCAACATTGTGATGGCGGAACGCGCCTTTGACGCCTATCCGTTCATCCTGCTCAATCTTGTGCTTTCCTGCATCGCCGCCGTGCAGGCGCCGCTCATTATGATGAGCCAGAATCGGCAGGAGGCAAAGGACCGCGCCCGCGCCGAGAACGACTATCGTATCAACCTCAAAAGTGAGCTGATTATCGACGATCTGCACAAAAAGCTGGATCTCGTGCTGGAAAACCAGAAGAAACTTGAGCATAAACTCGAACAGCTCGAACAGCAGACATCACAGTGCGACCAATAATCGGGTCTGCCCGGCAACTGAAAAAGGACTTTCCGCTATGCGGAAAGTCCTTTTTGTTATGTCTTATTTTCCGGTTGCGATGTAACGGAGCAGACGGACGACGTCGGAGAGTGCCGCGTCGCTCTTACCGTTGACCATGGCGCGGAGCAGGAGCAGGGCGTCGATCAGCTCAATTTTGCCGTCATCGTTCATGTCGCCGTACTTCAGATCGGGCGCACCCGAGGTTGCACGACAGATCAGGCAGACATTGCCGCCCTTGGCGTAGAGGTGTGCACCGTCGCAATGGTCCGGTGTGTGGATTGCGACATCGCGCACCGTTGATGCAGCAAGCGGCGTGCCGAAGACGGGGTAGGTCAGGGTCTTGCCGTTCACGCGCTTTGTCTCGGTGGTGAACTGCTGCGCAAAGGTGCGGCGTGCATTCCAGAAGACCGGCGTGCCGTTTGCATCGTTGCCGTCCTTCACCGAGGCGTTGGGCACGGCGTGGTAGTAGATCCAGTGCGTGCCGTCAATGCTGTTTTCGACAAAGGAGGCGTGTCCCGTGCCGAACATGGCGTTCTCTTCGCTCATCTCAAAGACGGGACCGTCGCTCTTCTGCCATGCGGCGGCATCCAGCGGATCGCTGCCGACCAGGGTCAGCATGCCGAGACAATAGCGGCGCGTCCAGCTGCCGTTTGCCGAATAGACGATGTGTGCCGTGCCGTCGAGGATCAGCGCCTGCGGACCCTCCAGCAGCGGAGAATTGCGGCGCTCCCAGCTCTCGGTCGGCGCTGCCAGCAGCGTGCGCGTGCCGGTCTTCATCTTCGAGGGCGACTCCATCTCCTGGATGTAGATCTGCTGCGTGCTGCTGTCCGTGGGGTGACCCGACCAGATAAAGTAGAGCTTGCCGGAAAGCTTCATGACCGTGCCGTCGATCGCCCAGCAATCGTCTGCGGTCTCCAGCTCGCCGACCATCTTGTATGCGCTCTGCGCATCCTCGGGATCGGTGGCGCGCAGGACGTACATGCGGTGATTTGCGTCCTTGCCGTCATCGGCGGCAAAGTAGATGTACCAGCCGGCGTTGTCTTTACCGACCTCGTCCGCCGAGAAGTAGTGGATCTCGGGCGCCCAGTATTCTTTCTTCGCGTTGGCGATGGTGGTCTCACTGCTCTTGAACACCTTGACCTTGTTGTAGTCGAAGCGGGAGAAGACCATCTCGCGGCTTGCCGACACGCTGATGCCGTCGCCGTCGCTGTAGGCGATGTAGTACATGCCGTCTTTTTCAAAGACGAAGGGGTCGGGCGTGTTGCTGATCATCCCGGCAAAGTGCGCGGTCTCGGTGTCCTTTTCCGCAGGAGAGAGGTCGTTTGAGAACAGGAAGTTGTGGATGTTCTCGATATGCGGGCGAAGCATTGCTTCCGTCTCTGCCGAGCAGCGGATCAGCACCGTGCCCATCAGAGAGCGGTTGAAGAACTTCATGCTGTTTGCAAAGCTGCCGCCCGTAATGACCATGGTCAGATCCGCGTAGTTGCGGATGCTGCCCGCAATCGACGCGTCGGGACCGCTTGCGATATGCTTATTGAACTGACCGCCGCGGATGACGAAGACTGCCTGCGCCGTGCCGTAGCCGCCTGCATCCTTGGTCGAATCCGTCGGGCGCGCCTGCGTGCGGCGGAACATGAAGAACTCGCAGTTGAAGATGCCGTCGGTGATCTCCAGCACCATTCTGCCGGTGTGGATGTTTGCGCCGCCGAGGCTGGCATATTCGCCGCCGGAGCCGGTGAAGGTGCCGCCTTCAATGCGGATATAGCTGTCGCCCGAGACCTTGCCGAGCACCTGCGAGGCACCCGTGCGGCGGTTGCCGCCGTAGAAGCTGCGCCACGTGCCGCCCGCGATGGTCAGCGTGAAATCCGCATCGGAGCTTGCTTCTTCCAGTGTGGCGGGGGTATTGGCGCCCGCGAGGATAATAGGATAGTGGAAGGTCGTTGCAGTCGCAGCCTGCGTGCAGCTGACACCTGCACCGAAGCCGAAGTTGTGGAACTTGCCGGAGAAGACAAGCGTGGTTTTGGTGATGGCAAGATCGATGTTGTCGAAATAGGTGTCGTTGGAAAATGCCATATTGCCGCCGACCGACAGCTTGGCGCCGCTTTTGCGGTAGTCCGTGCCGCCGTATACGGAGGTGTAGAGCACCGCGCCCTTCACGGCTGCTGGATCATATGCCGCCGTGAGTGCGGCCTCGCCCGAGACGACGACCGTGCCGCCGTTTGGCAGCAGGCTCTGCGCCTTCTGCGGAGTTGCCACGGCTGCGGCAGGGGTCGCGCCGTTGTTTGCGTCGCTGCCCGCCGTGCCGTCCACATAGACAACCGCGTCGCTGCCGGGCACAAACGCATAGGCACCGACCGTCGCCGTCATGGTCAGCGCCAGAAGCAGGGTGCAGGCGAGGATCAACAGAGTTTTTTTCATAGAAAATTCCGCTCACTTTCTTCGGTAACTGCCGTGCGTGAAGAATCACGTACTTTTTCTTCATTTTATCATATCTTTTCGGATGATTCAACAGTCTTGCACGGAAAGCCGGGACAAATTTTGTGCGGATTTTTGAAAAAATTTGAACCGAAAGAAGCCGTCCCGAAGGACGGCTTCGCGCTTTTTCGCCGCTATGCACGGAACAGACGCCGCAGAAGCGCCCGCAGGGCGCGCGGCGATTTTACGGTGATGATCTTCATCGGGACCCCCAAAAAAACGGGCGCTATTTGACAGAGAAGTACAGAAAACCGACGCCGATGATCACGATCGCCTCAATGACCACAAGCCACCCCGTCGGCAGGAAAAACGATGCCAGCAGCCCGATGCCGAAGGCAAGGACGGTCAGCCCGATCAGCTTGGCGGCACAGCGCAGATTGTTCATGATACTCCCCCTTCTCTCCCGTCTGTCGTCAGTATATGCACGATGCGCGAAAAGGTGAACCGCGCCCGCGCACCCGCCCCGTGCATACACTGATAGCGGGACGCCTGCGCAGTGTCACAATTTACCGGACAAAAATCTGCGCGGCGTGTTTAACGTACCCCTGCGGCAGGGAAGAATAAGCATGCCGCAGCTGCGGCAAAATCCAAAACGGAAAGGATATGATCCATGTGAGTGTGCGGCGCGGAGATATTTTCTACGCCGATCTCAGTCCGGTGGTCGGCTCCGAACAGGGAGGACTCAGACCGGTACTTATCGTTCAGAACGACGTCGGGAACAAATACAGCCCGACCGTGATCGCGGCGGCGATCACCAGTAAAATGAGCAAGACGCATCTGCCCACGCATATCGACATCTACGCGGACAAGGTGGGGCTGGCGCGCGACTCGGTCATTCTGCTCGAACAGATCCGTACCATCGACAAACGGCGGCTGCGCGAGAAGATGGGGCATCTCGACGAGACGGTGATGCGGGATGTCAACAACGCCATTTCTATCAGCTTCGGGCTGGGCGGCAGCGGCGGCGCTGTGTAAAAAAGTATAAAATGTCGGCGAATATTTATAAGACAAATGTATTGCATTTTTCTTCGTCTTGCGGTAGAATAATGCTAAGGATTTAACAAATTATCGGTTAAAGGAGAAGAAAAATGGCACTTGTAACAACCAAAGAGATGTTCAAGAAGGCTTACGAGGGCGGTTACGCCATCGGCGCATTCAACATCAACAACATGGAGATCATCCAGGCGATCACCGAGGCGGCGGAAGAGCTGCGCTCCCCCGTTATCCTGCAGGTTTCCGCAGGCGCAAGAAAGTATGCAAAGCATGAGTACCTCGTTGCACTGGCACAGGCTGCGATCAAGGATACCGGTATTGACCTCGCGCTCCACCTCGACCACGGCGCAGACTTCGAGATCTGCAAGACCTGCATCGACGGCGGTTTCTCCTCGGTCATGATCGACGGTTCGCATCACACCTTTGAGGACAACATCGCGCTGACCCGCAAGGTCGTTGAGTACGCGCATGCGCACGGCGTCGTCGTTGAAGGCGAGCTGGGCAGACTGGCAGGCGTTGAGGATGACGTCAAGGTTTCGGCTGCGGATTCGTCCTACACCCGCCCCGAAGAGGTTGAGGAGTTCGTCGAGAAGACCGGCGTTGACTCGCTCGCCATCGCCATCGGCACCAGCCACGGCGCATACAAGTTCACCCCCGCACAGTGCACCCGCAATGCGGACGGCATTCTCGTGCCCCCTCCGCTCCGCTTTGACATTCTCGAAGAGGTCGGCAAGCGTCTGCCCGGCTTCCCGATCGTGCTCCACGGCGCATCCTCGGTTCCGCAGGAATACGTCAGGGAGATCAACGCCCTCGGCGGCAAGCTGCCGGATGCAATCGGCATTCCCGAGGAAGAGCTCCGTCAGGCAGCCAAGATGGCGGTCTGCAAGATCAACATCGACTCCGACATCCGTCTCGCAATGACCGCAGGTATCCGCCGCGTCTTCTCTGAGAAGCCGGACGTCTTCGATCCCAGAACCTACCTCAGTGTTGCACGCGACGAGGTCCGCAAGATGGTCGCGCACAAGATTGAGAACGTGCTCGGCTCGGCACACACCCTGTAAGACAAACGGCGCTTAAATTTCCGCGATACTTCGTTGCTCCGCGGCGGCGAACTCGATGACCGACAGGTCACCGTCGTCCGCCGCCTGTGGTGCGCCTCGTCTCGCGAAAATTATAAGGCGCCGTTTTTTCTTGCGTAAAATTTCCGTGATACTTCGCCCCGCTCGGCGGTAAGCTCGATGACCGACAGGTCACCGTCGTCTGCCGCTTCGGGTGCGCCTCGTCTCACGAAAATTGCAAGCGCCGTTTTTTATTTCGACCGTACATATTTATTTTAAGGAAAGAATCATGAGTTATTCCGACAAGACCAATGTTTTCGGGCAGGATGTGGATCTGAACGGGCATCTGCGCCCGTCCGTGCTGCTTGCCAAGCTGGAGGACGCCGGGTCGCGCCAGATGGCGGCGTTCCCGCCGTCCAACGATGATCTGCGCGCGCGGGGCATGGCGTTCGTCATCAGCCGTTTGCTGCTGCGCATCGACCGCCCGCTGCGCGAGGGTGAGGTCGCGGACGCGCGCACCTTCCCGACGGTAAGCCGCGGCGTGTCCTACAACCGCTGCTATCGGATGTTCTCCGGCGATGAATGCGTTGCCGAGGCGTACACGTCCTGGGCGCTGCTGAACTTCCGCGCGCATAAGCTCGTCCGCATCGGCGAGACCGAGCCGATCGGCGGCGAGCAGGAGGCGCCGATCGACGTCGGCATTCCCATGCGCGAGCCGTTTCCGCCCGCCGAGGCGTTTGAGACGGCGGCGGTGCGTGCGGTGTATTTCAGCGATGCCGACCGGAACGGACACCTCAACAATACGAAGTACTTAAACTGGCTGTGCGACTGCGTGCCGGACATCGCGCACAAGACGCTGCACACAGCCAACGTCAGCTTTGTCACCGAAGCACCGCTCGGCGAGACGATCACGATTCTGCGCGCCGAGGTCGGCGGACGGTATTTCTTCAAGATGCAGCGCGCGGACGGCAAACTCTGCTGTGAAGCCGTGCTCGGCTTTGCGGATTTGGAGAAGTGAGTGCTTCTAGGCTTTCTTTGGGGGAAGCTGGCGCCGTAGGCGACTGATAGGGAATGCAGGCAGCCGGTACAGCATTGTAGGATGCTTTACTTTGTATAATCCCTCGTATAATCCCTCATCCACCGTTGATGCGTGATGTTTCCCGCAAGGGAAACTCATTGGAAACGCATTGCGTTTCCGTCTTCGTCTTCCCCAACGGGAAAGGCCATGACACATACCCGCAAAAATTTTTGCGGGTATGTGTTTTTTTCGTGAGGAAAAAACGAACTGCCTGCGACTAATGGGTGCATACGGAAAAAGCGAGGCATGCAGGTTTAAGTTTCACTTAATATTTCCTGCGGCATCTTGACTTTAGGCAGACGATAGGGTATAATAACTGTACTGCTAAAAATAGTACAGTTTGAAAACGGAAACATACAAAATGAACGGACACAATTTCGGAAAGGAGGCGGCACGATGAAGCAGAAAAAGGCGAAGCCGGAGAAGATCCGGCACGACAAGCGCGAGCGCATCGACCGCTTCAAGACTTCCTTCTTTATCGCTCCCTCTTTTATTGGCGCGGCAATATTCTTCATATTGCCGTTTTTCGTTGTCGGCTACTATGCGCTGATCGATAACCCAATCAGCCGCGAGTTTGTCGGCTTGCAGAACTTCATCAACCTGTTCGGCAACATGGCGTTCCGCACGGCGGCGAAAAACACGGCTGTGTTTGCCGCGGTGGCGGTGCCGCTGGCGGTCGTGCTGCCGCTCTGCTTTGCGCTGATGCTGATGCGCAAGCTGCCGCTCGGTTCGCTGTTCAAGACGGTGCTCATCAGCCCGCTGATGGTGCCCACCGCCTCGGTCGTGCTGATCTGGCAGGTGCTGTTCCACTACAACGGCACGGTCAATGCCTTCCTTGAGCGCTTCGGCATCGATAAGATCGACTTCTTCAAGTCGGACTACTGCCTCATCATCATCGTGCTGCTCTTCCTCTGGAAGAACATCGGCTACAACATGATCCTCTTCATGTCGGCGCTTGCCGCCATCCCCGGCGACATCACCGAAGCGTGCATGCTGGACGGCGCGGGACCCATGCGCGTCTTCTTCAAGATCAAGCTGCCCTACATATCCTCGACCGTCCTGTTTGTGACGATCCTGTCGCTCATCAGCTCGTTCAAGATCTTCCGCGAGGTCTATCTGATGACCGGGCGATACCCCTACGAGCGATTGTATATGCTACAGCATTTCATGAACAACACCTTTGAATCGCTGGACTATCAGAAGCTGTCCGCCGCCGCCATTATCATGTGCGCGGTGATGATCGTTCTGATCGGTGCACTCTTCATCATTGACGACAAGCTGGGGAGGGATATCGAGTCGTGAACGCGAAATTCGTCAAGAAATTTGCCGCCGCACGGAAGACGACGGCAACGGCGCTGATCTTTATCTTCTTCCTTGTGATCTCAATCGTCTTCGTCATGCCGACAGTGCTGACCTTCACCAACTCCCTGATGTCCAAGAGCGAGATCGCCGCCAACTACGGGCAGATCTTCTCAAGTGTGTCGGGCGACGCCAAGGTCTTCGTCTCCACGCAGACCAACCTCAAGCTGATCCCCGATATGGTCACGTTTGACCAATACGAAAATGTGCTGATCAAAAACCCGCAGTACCTCATCAAGTTCTGGAACTCGGTGATTCTGACCGTGCCGATCGTGGTGGGGCAGATCCTCGTGGCACTGCTCGCGGCTTACGGCTTTGCCCGCTTTGAGGGCAAGATCCGCAGTCTCATCTTCTTCGTCTATGTCATTCTGATGCTGATGCCCTATCAGGTCACGCTGGTGCCAAACCGCCTCGTTGCGGAGTGGCTGAACCTCTATGACACGCGGTGGGCAATCATCTTACCCGGCATTTTCTCCCCCTTCGCCGTCTTTATCCTGACCAAATTCATGCGCCGCATTCCGAACGCGATGATTGAGGCAGCAAAGCTGGACGGCGCGGGCGAGATGCAGGTCTTCTGCAAGATCTGCGTGCCGATGTCCAAGGGCATTATCTATTCGGTCGCCATCCTCGTCTTTATCGACTACTGGAACATGGTCGAGCAGCCGCTCGTGCTGCTGAAGACCTCGGATATGCACCCGCTCTCGGTCTTCCTCTCGGAGATCAACTCGGGAGACGCGGCGCTGGCGTTTGCGGTGGCAAGCATCTACATGGTCATACCGCTGCTCACCTTCCTATACAGTGAGGACTACATCGTCGAGGGCGTTGCCTACGCCGGCGGCGTCAAAGGCTAAGGCAAACATTTCGTCAAAACAGGAGATACATATGGAAACGAATAAGCGGGGCTGGATCAAGAATCTGATCATCATCTTTCTCGTACTGATCCTGATTTTCACCCTTTTCTCAAACACCTTCATGAACCGCTCGCTGCCCGAGGTCGCCGTCTCCAATTCCGAGAGCGGCACGATCACCACGCAGGTGAAGCTCACCGGCACGGTCAATGCAAACTCGGTCAAGCAGATCACGCTCGACTATGCGCGCAAGATCAACGAGGTGCTGGTGCGCCGCGGCGACACGGTCACGCCGGGCATGGTCATCGCTACGCTGGTGGCGGGTGAGAGCCCCGAGATCGACAACCTCGAGATCGAGCTCAAGCAGCTGCAAATTGAATATAAAAAGATGCTGGTGGAGACCGAGGATTCGCTGATTACGACGCGCTACCAGCTGGAAGATACGAAGAAGGAGCTTGCAGCGCTCAACGATTACATCACGGCACTGCCGACGTATGACCAGCAGAAGCAGGGATACGAGGATCAGATCGAGGTGCTCAAGGGGCAGGTCAAGGAAAAAGAGAGCGTCATCAAGGATCTGGAAAAGCAGATGGCGAAGCTGGAAAACCCGGGCATGTCGATCGAGAAGCTCACCAAGGCGATCACGGCAGCCGAAGCGGCGCTGAGCGACGCCGAGCGGAATACCCGCCGGGCAAAGGCGAGAAGAACCTCTGCTTTAGGCACCTACACCAATGCCAATGCCGCCTATACCGCCGCAGAGAAATTCTACAACGACGCCGTCAAGAATGCCGCCGTGCTGCGGGAGGAGCTGGATACGCTGAAAGCGCAGCTGAACACGCTGAAGGACGAGCGCGACGCATTGCAGAAGAAGGTTGACGAGCTTGCCGCACTGCCCGATCCCACGCCGGAGCAGCAGGCTGAACTGGCGACGGCGCGTGAAGCACTCACGGGGAAGAAGGACGAGATCCGCGCCAAGGAAAGCGAGATTTCGGCAAAGGAAAACGAGCTTGCCGCCGCAGAGAAAGCCACGGCGACCGCCAAGGCGGATTACGATGAAAAGTACGGCATCTACAACGATGCAAGCCAGAAATACAACGAAGCGGACAGCGCCTATGACAGCTGCGTTTCCGCCGAGAAGACCGCACAGGACAATTTGGATCGGCTGAACGAAGGCTGGGCGTATGCACTGCTGGCAGAACGCAAGACCGAGCGCGAGGACGAAAAAGCGGTTTTGGACGAAGAGCTGACCACGGCGCAGGAGACGCTTGACGCCTTCACAAAAGACAACTACAGAACCGATCTGCCGACGCTGGAAGACGCGGAGAAAAAGCAGACCGAGCTGACACGCACGGTGGAGGAATACGAGCGGCAGATCCGCATCGCCGAGGCAAACGATGCCATCGACGACGAAACGGCGGCGCTCAACCTCTCGATCCAGCGCACCAAGATCGCGCAGAAGCAGCGCGAGATCGAAAAGATACGCGGGAAGGCGGTCTCCACCGAGATCAAGTCCACGGTCAGCGGCACGATCAGCACGCTGAACATGACGGCGGGCGACGAGATTGCCGCAGGCACCACGGTCGCCGAAATTGCCACCTCGGACGGCTACACCATGGAGTGCAGCGTGCCGAACGCCCAGGCGTCTCGCCTGCGCGTGGGGCTTGCCGGTGAAGTCCAGTATTATTACTGGGGCGCCAAGCCGACCGTCACGGTCTCGACCATCAAGAACGACCCGAACAACTCGGGCAAGAGCAAGATCGTTACCCTCACGGTGGAGGGCGACATCGCCGACGGTACGTCCCTGACTGTTACCATCGGTTCGCAGGGCTCGAGCTATGATTGCATCGTGCCGAACAGCGCGATCCAGGAGGACTCGGACGGCAAGTTCATTCTCGTCGTCACCTCCAAATCCTCGCCGCTCGGCAATCGCTACTATGCACAGCGCAAGAACGTCACCGTCCTCGCCTCCGAGGCAACGCGCAGCGCAATCGACGCATCGCTCTCCTGGGGTGACTACGTGATCACCGGCGCGACCGACGCGGACGGCAAGAAGATCCCGATCTCCGACGGTATGCAGGTCCGCATGGCGGAGAAATAAGGAGGACGACCTGTGAAGAAACGCTACATCGTTCTCGGCGCGCTTGTGCTGGGACTGGCGCTTGCGGCGCTCGGTCTCGGCGCGGCACGGCGAAGCGTCGTCGGCGACGACCGAAGGGATTTTGCCGCCGAGACCTTCCGCGGCGCGTCGGAGACACGGTATGTGCAGCTTTCGCTTTATCCGAAAGAGGAAAAGCACCTCACGGCGGATGGTATGATGGCGGTGAAAAACGCACTGGAAGCGTCGCTCACCGGGGACAGCATCAAGCCTGACGGCGGCTATCTGCTGGTGGGCAGCGGCGAGACCGCAGTCACGCTGACGCGCGAGTCCGTCATGGCGGACGGCATGACCTCGGTCAATACGACCGATGCCACCGCCACCGTTTATTTCGGCAACTGGTTCGGGCTGCATCCCACAGCACCCCTCACCGGCGGCTTTGTGAATGGGGGCGAGACCGGCTTTGGCTATTGCGCGATCGACGAGTACACGGCGGCGCGCCTGTTCGGCTCGGTCGATGTGTGCGGGCTGGACATCACGGTCAACGGATTCATGTACACCGTCACGGCAGTCGTCCCCGCCGACCGCGGCACCTACAGCGGCTACTACGGCTACACGCCGCGCGTGTATCTGCTTTACAATTCCCCCGCGATGCTCTCCGCGCGGCTGACCTTCACGTCGCTTGAGGCAGTGCTGCCGAGCACGACCACGGGGCGTGCGCGCAGCATCTTCCTCGAGGCGACGGGGAGCTATTACGACGACGAGAGCGAGGTCGTGGAGAACACCGACCGCTACACGCCGCTCCGGCTCTACGAAAAGGTGAAGACCCTGACGAAAATGGCGGTCGCCGAGGGCGATACCTATCCCTATTACGAGAACATTTCGCGCATACGGGAGACAAAATGCGCCATGATTCTCGTGTTTGAGGCGGTATGCTGGATCGGCGCGGCAATTCTCCTTTGCGTGCTGCTCTATGTCTGGCTGCACCCGCTCGTCATACGGTTCAAGGAACGCCGCGCTGCGAAAAAGCTGCACGCCATCGTTTAACCGGATGGCTTGATCTGACAACCATGAAAGGAAACGATACAATGAAGAAATTTACAAGAGTGCTTGCCTGTGCATGCGCGCTGCTGCTGGCGACCGGTTCGCTTACCGGCTGCTTCAGCGGCAAAAAGAAGCTGCCCGATAAGCAGACCGTTGACCATGTCTACAAGTACGAGCAAAAGGAACTGTACAAGATCGCACGCCAAGACGATGACAAGAAAGATGTCACCGAGCGTGAGGACATCTACTACACGCTTTCCGATGTCAACGGCTATATGTTCCTCGTCTGGCGGGGGGATAAGAACTACAACGATATCGGCTACACGCTGCACTACGGCAAGTTTGACGGCGAGGACAAGTCGATAGAGCTGCCCGTTGCCGAGGATGCGGACAGCTATATCTCCTACGGCAGCTTTGCGCGCTTTGAGGAAGGCTTTGCCCTGGTCGAGCAGCGCAATATCCTCATCGACAAGGAAAACTATGTGTACGACCAGCAGTCCAATTTGCTGATCTACGGCGAGGACGGCATTTTGCAGTCGACCGTCGATCTGCGGAAGGCGTTCGGCGTCCCGGACGACGGCTACATCAACGTCGAACGGGTGCTGCGGCACGACGATACGCTGTACCTGAGCTATTACGGCGACAACGGCATGGTCCTGCAGACGATGAGCCTCGACGGCACGCTCGGCAAGACCGTCCCGGTCTTCCCGGACGGTGCGGACGGCTACATGAACAACATGTTCTTCACGGCGGACGGCAAGATGATCGTCTCCGCGAACATTTACGGCACGGACAACTCAAAGCAGCTGATCATCACGCTCGACCTTGCCACCGGCGCGCGCACCGAGCTGGATGCGAAAAACGACTACCGGCTGGTCAATTCGCTGTTTGCGGGTCCCGACGGCACCTTCTACTGCTCGGATCAGAACGGCATCTACACCGTTGACCCGACGACGCTTGCAAAGACCGAGATCCTCAACTACATCAACTCGGATTACATCTATGCCTACGGCAATTATACGGTGCTGCCCGATGGCAGAATCGCCACCTTCAGAGGCAACTATAACCCGGGCGACAATGCCTCGACCTACGCCGTCACCATCTTTACCAAGGTGCCGGACAGTGAGATCACGCCGAAGTACCTCATCACGGTCGCATCGGCAGGCTATACCTACGATCTCCAGCAGCAGATTGTCGATTTCAACCTGGCATCCGACGAATACCGCATCCGGTTTGTGGATTACACGCAGTACAACACCGATGACGATCCCGACGCAGGACAGACCCGCCTCGGCGACGACATCTTGGCGGGCAATGTGCCGGATGTGCTGATCGCCGACCAGCAGTTCTCGGTCTCGAAATACGTCAGCAAGGGGCTGTTTGCCGACCTCTACACCTTCATCGACAAGGATGAGAGCATGAAGCGCGCAGACTTCCTCGAAAATATCCTTGCCGGCTGCGAGATCGACGGCAAGCTCTATGAGATCCCGACCAACTTCTATATTCAGGGGCTGATCGGTCCGAAGGAGACGATCGACACCTTCCGTGACCTCACAATCCGGGAGTTTGTTGACAAGCTCTCCACGCTGCCCGAGGGCGTGTCCTTCTTCCGTGATGGCGACGTCACCCGTGCGGATCTGCTGCAATCGCTTTTCCTCATCAACTATTCCAACTTCATCGACCGCAAGACCGGCAAGTGCAGCATCAACAACGACGAGTGCCGTGCGCTGCTCGAGTTTGCAAAGATGATGCCCGAAAAGAGTCTTTGGGACAGAGACGGCTTTGATTCCTCCACGTTTGACTGGGACGCATATAACAACCAGTTCAGGGACGGCAAGGCGATTGCGGAGACCATCTCAATCGGCGACTTCTCCGGCATCCGGGATTATTCCTACAGCTATGAGAAGAATACGGAGCTTGACTTCATCGGCTTCCCCGCGCCCGACCACGCCGGCATGAGCTTCACCACGGCCAACCTCAAGTTCCTCGTCAGCGCAAAGGGCGCGTTCCCGGATGCGTCATGGGAATTCGTCAAGATTTTCCTTGCGGATGATTACCAGACCAACCAGTCCTGGGGCTTCCCGGTCAAGAAGGCCGCGCTCGACGCAAAGAAGCAGGCGATGCTCGACCAGATCAAGGAGAATGAGAAAAACCGGGACGAAAACGGCGACACGACAGGAGACGGCATCATCATCGGCGGGGCACGGGCGACGATGATCGACGACGTTTACTATCGCCGCGATGTGACTGCCGAGGATGTGGAGACGGTCTACGGCTATGCCTGCACCGCCAAGAAGCAGTTTGTCTATGACACAAGCCTGTTTGACATTATCAACGAGGAGTCCTCGGCGTACTTCGCAGGGACGAAGACACTCGACGAGATCCTCCCGCTGATGGAGAGCCGCATCACCATCTTCCTCTCCGAGGGAAGATAAAATAAAATACAGTAAAAAATACGGCTGCGCCGGATTTTTTACACCGATAAGGGCGCGAGCGATGCGCGAGACGCGAGTGAACGCCCTTGCCCCACTTCAAACGCTTGCCGTTTGAAGTGACTGTTTGTACGATGCCGCAATGCGGCATCGTACTTTGGTTTCGGGGGTACTTTAAGATTTTATTAAATTCAAAACATATAAAGGAGAACACACATGAACAGATTCACACGCGCGCTTGCAGGCGCGCTCGCGGCGGTGCTTGCCGTCGGCAGCCTTGCCGCCTGCGGCGAAAAGAAGCGGAAACTGCCCGAAAAGCAGGTGCTTGACCATGTCTACAAGTATGAGACGAAGACGCTTGCCACTTACGACGAGGTGAAGTGGGACGAAGATGCCCAGAAGGACTTCAAGGGCTATACGGAGGTGCAGGACACGGTACTCTCACCGGCGGGCTATGCCTACCGCACCGTCACCGTGGACAAGGATTACAACACCACGGCGCAGTCCGTCTCCTTCGGCCGATTTGACGGCAGCGATCCGGTGACGGTGGACACCGGTCTGCCGACCGGCAGCGGCGACGCGGTCTACTTTTCCGCCACGGCGGTCGTGCCGCAGGGGCTTGCCGCCGTCATGGACGAAAACCGCGTGGTCGGCGAACAGAAGGTCGACGGCGAAACGGTTCCGATCTACGAGCAAAAAACCTATCTGCGCATCTACGGCTTTGACGGCGCAAAGCTGTCCGAGACCGAGATCACCCCGGCGCTGTTCGGGCTTGCGGATACGGGCGCAAACGGCTATTTCGGCGTGGACAGGGTTATCACCGACGGCAAGGATCTGTACATGACCCTGCGCAGCGACAACACCGAGGCGACGGGCAAGCTCTTTCATCTCGGCGCGGACGGCAGCCCGAAGGAGCCGATCGCCCTCGCGGACGGCGGGGACTATTACTTCCAGTCGCTCTATTTCTTCGGCGAGGGCAAGCTGTTTGCGTCCTACTATGACCAAAGCGGCGGCGGCTCGACGGCGTTTATCCTGGATATCGCGACCGGCAAGAAGACCAAGGTGGAAAGAGACAGCTTCCCCGGCGGCTATGCGGTGCTTTACAATTCCTTCGGCGGCCCGGACGGCATGTATCTGTTTGACAGCACCGTCGGCGTATACAAGCTGGATACCGACGCGATGACGCAGGAGATGGTCTGCAACTTCCTCAATTCGGATTTCATCTTCTCATCGGGCAGCATGTCCTATTCCAATCTGCCGCTCGCGTCGCTCGGTGACGGCAGGTTTGCGGCACTGCGCAGCTCGACGAAAAAGGGCAAGACTTCGACACAGCTCAGCGTGCTGGAGCCTGCCGACCCCGCCGCGCTTCAGCCGAAATACATCATCACGGTGGCGTCCGCGGGCTATGCGTACAATTTTGAGGAGCAGGTGGTCAATTTCAATCTCTCCTCGGACGAGTACCGTATCAAGTATGTCAATTACGGCACCTATAATACGACGGAGGATTACACGCTCGGCGTAAAGCAGCTCAAGGCGGACATCCTTGCCGGCAACGTGCCGGACATCCTGATCGCGGACGAGAGCTTCTCGGCGGCGGATTACATGAACAAGGGCGTTTTCGCCGATCTCTATACCTATATCGACAAGGACGAGACCCTGACGCGGGACAAATTCCTGCCCAACATCCTTTCGGCGTGTGAGCTGAACGGCAAGCTCTATGAGCTGCCCACCTCCGTCTACATCTTCGGCATGATGGGCGAGAAGTCACGGGTCGCCGAATTCGGCGGACTGACGATGCGCGAGTTTGCCGACAAGGTCGCGGCGCTTCCCGACGGCGTGAAGTTCGTGCGCGACGGCGACAACACGCGCGACCAGATGCTGCGGATGCTGTTCTTCATCAATTATGCGGACTTCATCAACCGTGCCGATGCGACCTGCGATTTCGACAACGACGATTTCCGTGCGCTGCTCGAGTTTGTGAAGACCGTGCCCGAAAAGTCCATGCAGGACGACCCGAATTTCAATTCGGATACCTTCGACTGGGATGCGTACAGCAACATGTACAAGGAAGGCAAGGCGATCGCGCAGATCTCGGGGCTGACCGATTTCTTCGGCTTTGAGAACATGTCATACACCTTCGGCACGCTGGAGACCGACCTTGTCGGGCTGCCGTCGCGGGACAGAAACGGCTACGCCTTCAGTGCAACCCAACTCAAATTCCTGCTCAGCGCCAAGAGCCCGTTTGCGGACGAGGGCTGGAAGTTTATCCGGCAGTTCTTCACGGACGATGTGCAGACCTCGCTCGAATACGGCTTCCCGGTCACCGTGTCCGCGCTGAACGCGGCAAAGCAGGCGGCGCTCGACAAGATCGAGAAGCGCGCTGCCGAGCAGAAGGAGGGAACCGGCGAAGTCAACGGCTACATGGTCGGCGACAACGGCGTGACCATCCCGATCTACGATCAGGGCACGCGGTATGAGACCGCCGCGGATGTGGAGCACATCTATGACATTGTGATGTCCACGAAAAAGCAGCTCGGCTATGATGAAAGCATCTACAACGTCATCATGGAGGAGGCGTCGGCGTATTTCTCCGGTGAGAAGAGCGTGGAGGAGGTCACAAAGCTGATCAACAATCGTGTGGGGATCATCCTGACCGAAAACCGGTAAGATTTGACCGGCGGATGCGGCGCAGACCGAATGGCGAAATAAGTGAATTTTGGGGGCCGTCTGCCTCTGCCGATTAAAGATGAAAACCGCTCGGAAACGAGCGGTTTTCTGCATATCGGTTCTATTTTCGCCATTCTATCCGCGAGAATTCCCATCGCCTTATGTAAATAAGGCTTGATGGAAATTCTCGTGGATTCTGTATCCGCCTGCGCCGGTCAAGGCGGCGGGGGAGGGGATTTTTTGCAGGAAGAAACGGGGACGCACATTTCCGGTAGGGGTCGGCGCCCTCGACGACCCGCTCCCACTGCAGCACAAACGGACCGTCGAGGATGCCGGTCCTTACAGGTGGGTGCGTGCATCCCCCGCAACATGCGTCCCCGCATCCTTGACAACGGCGCGCGGATGCGGTACAATAGGAACATCAACTAAAAAGCGAGGTGCGCACATGCAGGGGCAGGACAACGACAAGCTGACGCCGACGGCGGAGCCGGGCGGAAAATTCTTTCGGTGGCTTGACAACTTCTGGTATCACAACAAGTGGAAGACGATCATTGTGAGCTTTCTGCTCCTGACGCTCATTGTCTGTGCCGTGCAGTTTGCGGGGCGTGAGGATGTGGACATCTACATCCTCTATGCCGGGCCGTACAAGTTCGGGCAGACCGACACGCAGAGCCTTGAGAGTGCGTTTTCCGCTGTGGCGGATGACCGCAACGGCAACGGCAAGGTGCGCGTGGAGTTGATTGACCTCTATCTGATGTCGGACGAACAGATCGAGGGCGCGGTCTCGTCCGCGCAGGCAAACGGAGAGGGCGCGGTGGTTGTCAACTACGAAATGTTCAAGAGCAACCGCACTGCGTTTGATCAGCAGATTCTCGCGGGCGACGTGGTGATCTGCCTGCTTGACCCCTGGCTGTATGCCGATGTCAAGGCGGCGGACGGCTTTCTGCCGCTTGCCGATGCACTGGGCTACACACCGGAGAATGCCGTGGACGAATATGCCGTCCGCATCGGGGACACGCCGCTCGGCAGCTATTTTTCGGTGCTGCGCGGCATGGATCGCGACACGCTGCTCTGCGTGCGCCGCATGAGCAGCTTCTCCTTCCTCAAGGGGCAGACCCGCACCGAGAAATACTACAATTACTGCCTCGATACGTTCAAGAAGATCTTCACCTTTGCCGCGCCGGCGGCGTGAGTTCAAGCCCCCCTTTCGGGGGCTTTTTCTCTTGCAAGACGGGGCGAAAAGTGTTATACTATTTAAGTTAATTCATCAAAACGGAGATTTCGGCATGAAACGGGTTTTCGGATACCTTGCAAAGTTCAAAAAAGAAGCAGTGCTCGCGCCGCTCTTCAAGATGCTGGAGGCGACCTTTGAGCTGCTTGTACCGCTCGTCGTCAAGAGCCTTGTCGATGTCGGGATCAAAAATGCGGACAAGCCGTACATCCTCGCGATGTGCGGGCTGCTTGTGCTGTTTTGCATCGTCGGCTTTGTCAGCGCGGCGACGGCACAGTATTTCTCGGCAAAGGCGGCGGTCGGCGTCGCCACCGAGCTGCGGCATGACATGTTTCTGAAGGTGCAGCACTTTTGCCATGCGGAGCTGGACACCGTGGGTATCTCCAACACGCTCACCCGCATGACGAGCGACCTCACACAGGTGCAGACCGGCATCAACATAACGCTCCGTTTGCTTCTGCGTTCGCCGTTTATCGTCTTCGGCGCGATGATCCTCGCGTTCACGATCGACGTGCGCTGTGCGCTTATCTTCGCGGTGGCAATTCCGCTGCTGCTGGCGGTGGTGTTTGCCATTACGCTTGTCACCATTCCGATGTTCCGCCGCGTGCAGAGCAAGCTCGGCGACGTGCTGAAGTCCACGCGCGGCAACCTCGTGGGCGCGCGCGTGATCCGCGCTTTCTGCGCGGAGGATCGCATGACGCGCGAGTTTGACGACGAAAACGATCTGCTCACGTCCATGCAGAAGAAGGCGGCGCGCATCTCGGTGCTCCTCAACCCGCTGACCTATCTCATCATCAATGTGGCGGTTATCGTGCTGATCTGGACGGGCGCTCTGCGCATGGAGGCGGGGCTGCTCACACAGGGCGCGTTGCTCGCGCTCTACGATTACATGTCGCAGATCCTGATCGAGCTGATCAAATTCGCCAACTTCATTGTCACGGTCACAAAGTCCGCAGCATCCGCCGAGCGCATCGACGAGTTCATGACGTCGGGCGACCCGCGCACCGTGCTGGATGCCGCGCGTGATGCGGACAAGCCGTATATCTCCTTTGACCATGTATCCTTCCATTATCCGAGCGGCGGCGACGTGCTGCGCGACATCAGCTTCACCGCAAACCGCGGCGAGACCGTGGGTATCATCGGCGGCACGGGCAGCGGCAAGACCACGCTGGTCAACCTGATCCCGCGTTACTATGACGCGACGGGCGGCGAGGTTGCCGTGGACGGGCTGGACGTGCGCGCCTACCCGGACGACGACCTGCAAAGAATGGTCGGCTACGTCCCGCAGAAGGCGGTGCTGTTCCGCGGCAGCATCCGCGACAACATGCGCTGGGGCAAGGCGGATGCGACCGACGAAGAGATCGTCGATGCGATCACCCGCGCCCAGGGCGCGGATATTCTGCGCGCCAAGGGGTCGCTGGACGCCGAGGTCGTCGAGGGGGGCAAAAACTTCTCGGGCGGTCAGCGGCAGCGCCTCACGATCGCGCGCGCGCTCGTGCGCAAGCCGGAGATCCTGATCCTCGACGACAGCGCTTCCGCGCTGGACTATGCGACCGACGCGCGCCTGCGCGCAACGATCCGCGCCGCGGAGAACCCGCCGACAACCTTTATCGTGTCGCAGCGCGCCGCCTCGGTGATGCACGCCGACAAGATCATTGTGCTGGACGACGGCGCGGCGGTCGGCATCGGCACGCATGCGGAGCTGCTAAAGATTTGCCCGGTCTACCGCGAAATTTACGATTCCCAGTTCAAGAAAGGAGATGCCGCAGATGACTGACAAGAAGACGCTTCGCCGCGTGCTTGCGTATATCCGCGGCAGCCTCGGCAAAATTCTCCTGACTTTGCTTCTCGCGCTTGCCATCGTCGGCATGACGCTCTATGTGCCGATCCTCATCGGCGACGCGATCGACCTCTGCGTGGAGGGCGGCGGCATCGACTTTGCTGCGATTCTTTCGCTGCTCGTCCGCGCGGGTGTGCTGATCGCGCTCACTGCATTGCTTCAGTGGATCATGGGCGTGCTCAATTCCAATATCACCTACAACGTGGTGCATGACATCCGCCGCGATGCCATCCGCAAGATCCAGACGCTCCCGCTCTCGTATATCGACGCACATCCTGCGGGCGAGACGGTCAACCGCGTGATCTCGGACGTGGACACCTTCTCGGACGGTCTCTTAATGGGCTTCACGCAGTTTTTCACCGGCGTCATCACGATCCTCGGCACGCTTGCGTTCATGATCGTGCTCGATTGGCGCATCGCGCTCCTCGTCGTGGTGCTCACGCCGCTGTCGCTCTTTGTGGCGAAGTTTATCGCCGAGCATACGCACGCGATGTTCATCGAACAGAGCACGACCAAGGCGGAGCAGACCGCGCTGATCGACGAGATCGTCACCAATCAGAAGATCTCCATCGCTTTTTCGCACGGAGACGCGAATATGGAGAAGTTTGACGAGGTGAACGACCGCCTCGCAAAATGCTCGGTGCGCGCGCTGTTCTATTCCGCGCTGGTCAACCCGTCCACGCGCGTTGTTACAAACCTGGTCTACGGCGGCACGGCGCTGCTCGGCGGTCTCTTCTGCATCGGCGCGGGCACGACCATGACGGTTGGCAGCCTCGCCGTGTTCCTGCGCTATGCCAACCAGTATACCAAGCCGTTCAATGAGATCTCCGGCGTCATCACCGAGCTGCAGAACGCCTTCGCCTGCGCGTCGCGCGTGTTTGAGCTGCTCGACGCCGAGGAGATGCCGCCCGAGACCGGCGCTGTCGATATGGGGACGGCAGAGGGCAGCATCGACTTTGAGGATGTTTCATTCTCCTATGTGCCCGAGCGGAAGCTGATCGAACACTTCAACTTCTGCGCAAAGCCGGGGCAGCGCGTTGCCATCGTCGGACCGACCGGCTGCGGCAAAACGACGCTGATCAATCTGCTGATGCGTTTCTACGATGTCACGGGCGGCAAAATCATCGTGGACGGCAAGCCCACGACCGAAATCACCCGCGCGTCGCTGCGCCGAAACTTCGGCATGGTGCTTCAGGAGACCTGGCTGCGCGAGGGCACGATCCGTGACAACATCGTCATGGGCAAGCCGGACGCGACCGACGAGGAGGTCGTCGCCGCTGCGAAGGCATCCCATGCGCACAGCTTCATTTCCACGCTGCCGCAGGGCTATGACACCTATATCGGCGAGGACGGCGGCGCACTCAGCGCCGGGCAGAAGCAGCTGCTCTGCATCACGCGCATCATGCTCTGCCTGCCGCCGATGCTGATTCTCGACGAGGCAACCTCGTCCATCGACACCCGTACCGAGATGAAGATTCAGCATGCGTTTGCCACGCTGATGCGCGGGCGCACCAGCTTCATCGTGGCGCACCGCCTGTCCACGATCCGCGAGGCGGATGTCATCCTCGTCATGCGGGACGGCAACATCATCGAGCAGGGCACGCACGACGAGCTGCTTGCGAAGAACGGCTTCTATGCAACGCTCTGGAACGCACAGTTTGCAAATTAACGGAGGAAGAACATGATCGGCATTATCTGCGCCATGAAGATCGAGGCGGACGCGATCCGCGAGACGCTGACGTCCCCCGTCTGCGAGACGGTCAGCGGCATCGAGTTTACACGCGGTGTCTTACACGGAAAGGAAGTTGTCATGGCGGTCAGCGGCGTCGGCAAGGTCTTTGCCGCCATCTGCACCGAGGTGATGATCCTGCGCTATACCCCGTCGCTTGTGCTCAACAGCGGCGTCGGCGGCACGCTCACGCCCGCGCTGTCCATCGGCGACATCGCGGTGGCAACCTCGCTTGTGCAGCACGATATGGACACCAGCGCCGTCGGCGATCCCGTGGGGCTTATCTCCGGCATCAATAAGATCTATTTTGAGGCGGACAAGGACGCGGTCGCGCGCCTCTGCGCCGCTGCCGACAAGGTCGGCGCAAGGACGCTCTGCGGCACGATCGCCTCGGGCGACCAGTTCCTTGCCGACGGCGCGCGCAAGCGGTTCATCGCCGACACCTTCTCGGCGATTGCCTGCGAGATGGAGGGCGCTGCCGTGGCGCAGGTCGCCTACGTCAACCGCACGCCCTTTGCCGTGATGCGCGCCATATCGGACAGCGCCTCGGGCGATGTGACGATGGAGTATCCGGAGTTTCTCGCGATGGCGGCGGCAAAGTCGCACGCGATTCTCGACGCGTTTCTCGCGGCGGAGGGCTGACGATGCGCCGGGCGGAACGGGTAGTGACCGACGAAACGCGCATCGCAGCGGTCATCGAGGATTGCAAGGTCTGCCGCATCGGGCTTGCCGATGCGGGCGGGGTCTACATCGTGCCGATGAATTTCGGCACGGAGGTGGAGGATGGCAAGCGGATCTTTTGGTTTCACAGTGCGGGCGAGGGACGCAAATATCGCCTTCTGCGTCTGGCTGCCGTGCGCGGCGAGACGGTCGGCTTTGAGCTGGACGGCGGTTACCGGATGATTCCGGGCGAAGCGGCGTGCAGCTATACCGCCGCGTATCGGAGCGTGATTGGCACGGGGCATGTGCACTTTGCCGCCGACCGCGCGGAAAAGCGGCACGGGCTTGCGCTGCTGATGCGGCACACCGCAGGAGAGGGCGACTATGCCTTTCCGGACGCGGCGCTGGACCGCGTCACGGTCTTTTCGATTGAGGCATCGACGCTCTCCTGCAAGGAAAATCAGTAAAAAAACCACGGACAATAAAGACGTCCGTGGTTTTTTGCTGCTCAGAATATCGTGATCGTCTCGGTGGCCACAGTATAATTGGCGGGTTTGCCGCTGCCGTTGCCGATGATGATCTTGCCGTCTTCGATGCGGTAGCGTTCGAGGAAGACATGGCGCTTGGCGCCCTTTTCGCGCGAGAGGTAAGCGTGGTAGCAGATGAAACGGTCGCCTGCCGCGTCCTTAAAGAAGGAGGCGTGCCCGCAGCCGAACACCTTGTCCGACATTGAGAAGATCGGCGTCTTTTCCTTCTTCCAGTCCTCGATCTTTTCGGGGTCGCCCTGAAGTGTCAGCTGCCCGAGCGCGTAGTAGGGCGTCCAGTATCCGCTGCCCGAATAGGTGAGGTAGACTTCGCCGTCGTCACCGTAGATCGCGGTGCCGCCCTCGACCACGCGCGGGCGGATCTTGCCGTCCTTGCCCATGCCGAAGCCGTGCATCTCCCAGTCCTCGGTGGGGCGGATGATGACGTGCGCCGTCTCTGCGGTGTAGGGGTTTGTGAGCTTGGCGAGGCGGACGCGCTGGTGAAAGTTCTCGGTTTGTCTGCCGACCTCGTCCACCCACATGGCGTAGACGTTGCCACGGGCGCGCAGAATCGTCTGCCCGCAGCACCATGCGGTGTTAAAGTCGGGGTCAACGGGGGATGCGAATTTCTCGGGGACGTTCCGCACGCCGGTGACCGGGTTTGCGTAGTGCGCGAACGGGGAATGCGGGTCTTCGCTTTTCAGCACGTACATGCGGTGGTTGACGTTCTGCCCGTCGTCGCAGGCAATGAAGAGATACCAGCCCGCATGCGCCTCGCCGAAGTCCTCGGGGGCAAAATAGTGGATCTCGGGCGACCAGAGGTCATGCGACCATTCGTGACCCTCTTCGGGCTCAAAGGCGACGATGCTCTCCTCGTCGTGAATCTTTGTCGGGTCGGCGGCGCGCCAGAGAACGATGCTGCGGCTTGCCGTGCAGCAGAGGCAGAACTTGCTCTCAAACGGGAACATCCAGGGGTCTGCCCCCTGGCAGATCGGGTTGTGAAAGGATATGGTTTGCATGTCAGTCTCCTGATTGTATTTTGGTCAGTCTGCAATGAAGCGCAACAGCTTCACCACGTCGGCGAGCGTGCCGCCGTTGCCGTTCAGCACGCTTTGCAGAAGCAGCAGGACATCCCTGATGTCGCAGACGCCGTCCCCGTTTTTGTCGTAGGCTTCGTCATAGGGCGCGCCGATGCGCAGGGTCTGCGTTACGCTGTCAAAGACGTTGCCGTCCTTGTCGAGGACATCCAGGCGGAAGACAAATTTGCCGTCGCCCCACGGATTCGGAAATTGCGATGAGGCGCCCGGCTTGCCGCTCAGCAAGAGTGCGCCGTCCCGGTAAAGCGCAAAGGATACCGCGCCCGAAACTGCGGGAATGCGGATATTGACGGTGCCGACCTTTTCCGTAATGCTCAGCGATGCCTTCGGTGCCGCCGCGGTGCAGTTGGCGGTAATCCTGGAAGCGGGTGCGCCGTCTTCATATGCCGTGACAGTGTAGGAATAGCGTGTTCCCGGCACGACATCGGTGTCGAGGAAGGTTGTGTCCTTTGTGTTTGCCAGCACCGTTGTGCTGCCGCTTGCGTCAGAGCGCTTGAACTCGTAGGAGTCGGCATTTTCGCGGTCGGTGACCGTCAGCAGAATGCCGCCGCCGACTGCCGTAGCGGCGGTGAACGTCATACGCGGCGTCGGAATGTAGACAGACACTTCCGCACTCGGTGCACTCTCGGAGCTGCCCTGGAGGGCAGTCACCAGATAGACGTAGGTGTGCGCATACTCGATCGCCTGATCCGCCAACGAATTGTAGTTTGCCTTGATCTTGGCAAGCAGCGTCTTTGTTCCGGCGCCTGCCGCTGCATCGTATTTGTAAATGCAGTAGTAGTCAATGCTCGCTGCACTTGGGTGAGAGATCGTCAGAAACGCTGTGCCGGAGTCAGCGGATACCCTCACCTTCAGCGTCGGCGGCTCCAGCCGGACCGACGCGGTCGCCGTGTCGGACGGCGTGCCGTAGTAGCGCGTGCCGCCGTAATCGACATAGGAAACGGCGATATAGGTGTATTCGATATTGCACTTGACGGTCTTGTCGGTATAGCGCGTTTCGCCGTCGGTCAGCTTTGCAAGCAGGGTAAATGTGCCGTCTTCGGCTTTCCGGCGGATCTCGCAGCCAGTTGCATCGGTGTTGTAGGTGACGTTCAGCGCGACACTGCCGTTTTTAACCTCGGCGGTGAGCTCTGCCGTGTCAGCGAGCGTGATGTCCGCCAGAAGAGAGACATCCAGCCGGTCGAACAGAGAGGCATGGGACAGATACGTGGTGAAGCTGACCTGGGTTGAGGTATCGGCGGGCTTTTTGCCGTTTCCGAAGGTCAGCACACCGTAGTTTGTGCCGTTGTACAGGGAATAGTCAATGGTGCAGGGTTCGATGTAGGCATTGCGGGCGGACGCCTTGCCCGAACCGTTTGCGGCGGACGGATATGCATGATAGACGGCGTAGAGCCTGTCCTCCGCATCGTGCAGGAAGAAGGCGTGTCCCGCGCCCTGCATCATGACGCCGGTATAGTGCCTGCCGTTTTTGTCATTGGCGCCGAAGATCGGGTTATCCGTATATTTGACCCAGGAGGAGGCAGACTGCGGGTCGCCGCCGTTCCAGGTGATCTGTCCGAGCCCGTAATTCGTCCAGTAGCCGCTGCCGCAGTAAATGATATAGACCTGCCCGTCCTTGCCGTAGAGCGCGGTTGCGCCCTCGACGACGGCGGGGTAGTATTTCGTCCCGTTGTAACCGGAACCGATGGTCTCCCAATACTGCGTGGGGGTGAGGATGACGGTCGGCTCACTTGCAAGCTGCCACGGGGACTTCAGTCTGGCGATCATGATCTTCTGAAAGAAGTCTGCCGTGCCGCGGTTCTCCTCGGCGACCCACATGGCATAGATGCCCTTGTATTCCCCGCTCTCAATGCGGAGAATGCTCATGCCGCAGCCCCACTCGGTGATGATGTTGCCATCCTTGTCGAGGATTGGCTGCGACTTGTATTGCGTGCCGTCGATGGGATGGACATAGGGACCGCCCGGGGTGTCGGAGCCAGAGGATTTCAGTGCGACCATACGGATGTTGGAGGAGTCATTCCCCTGCTTGCGCAGGGCAAGGAACATATACCATCCGGCGTAGTCAGCGCCGAAGTCGTCGGCGGAGAAGCAATGCAGCTCGGGCGACCAGGTGCCGCTGAGCGTGGTGTAGCCGAAGGTATTTATCGCCGTCGTGTCCTGCGCGCCGCGGTAGACCAGGTTGTCGCCGAGCGTCTGATTGGCAAGACCTTCAAGCGTTGAGGACCGGATCAGCGCGATGTTGGAGGAGCCGGTCATGGTGAGGTAGTAGAGACCGCCGGTGTAGAGGAGGCAGGGGTCTGCTACGCCTGTGCGGAGCAGCGTGCCGGAAAGCGTATCGGTGACGCGGTTTTCCGTGACCTCGGCGAGCGACGGGGAGAGAAGAAGGCTTGCTTTGAGGCTGCCACCGCCTGCGTGGTCGTAAATGCCCGTGAGCCCGGAAAAATCACCGTGGAGCAGGCGGATCGTGCAATCCCCGTTCAGAATACCGCTTTGATTTGTCGACAGGAGGATCCTGCCGGCGACCTCGCCGCCGTTGACCGTCAGTACCGTATCGGCATCTGCCATGGCGGATGTCGAGAAGAAGCGGATGTTCCTGATGCTGCCGCCGTTTACCGTGACGTCAAACCGGGAGCCGGGCGCGCATGCGCCTGCACCGCAGATCTGCAGAAATTCGGTGATGCTGCCTCCGTTTATGACGACACTGCCGATTTGCAGGACAGCGCCGGTGCCGGCGTTGCCGCCGCGCACGCGCTGCCAGGTACCGCCGTCGATGGTCAGGCTGCCGCCCGTGAAAGCGGCGTTGCCGGCGTAGCCCGTCATGATGCTGGGATAAGCCAGCCCGGCTTTGCTGCAGGCGACCGTGTCCCAAAAGTGCACATCATGCCCGCCGCAGAAAACAGAGATGTAATCTCCGGTGGTCCAGGTGTTTCTTTCGTTGTAGAAGAGGATGTTTGTAAAGTCCATGTCGCCGTTCAGCGTCAGACTGCCGTGCATACCGAGCGTATATCCGCCGCCGTCGATCGTGATGCGGGCTCTGTTTACGGGCAGCGTTACGGCGCCGGATGTAGAGATGTCGCCCGCAAAACGGATCGTGCCGCCGGTTTTGGCAAGCGTTGTGACTGCATTTTGCAGATCGGTCTCCGATGAGACGGTGATGGTGTCCGCTGCGGCGGTGAGCAGCGTGCAGAAGACGCAGAGAAATGCGAGAATCGCGAGAGCAGGAAGGATTTTTCTGACCTGTTTCATGTTTTTCTCCTCATAAATTCGGTTTGAATGATTCTGCCTGTTTTATTCTGCTTTTATTCGGTGATCACGCCTTCGGTAAGACGCAGAAAGGATACGGTATCTGCAGGTCGGTCTTCTGATTGTGACTGTATTTCGGTCAGCCGGTGATGAAGCGCAGCAGGTCCATCACGTCGGAAAGCGTGCCGCCTTTGCCGAACAGCATGTTGCGCAGCAGGATCAGCACATCAACGATATTGCAGCTGCCGTCGCCGTTATAGTCATAGGCGGCGTTATAAGAGAAGTAGGCGGTATTCAGTCCGTCCTCGCCGATCAGGTCGGTGAAGGCAAACTGCGACGACTCGATCGTAAAGGAGACCTCGGTGTCGACCGGCGCGGGTTTCTTACCATTGGTAAAGGTGAGAACGCCCATGTTGACGCCGTTGGACACGGTGTAGTCGATCATGCAGGGCTCAATGTAAGCGTTGCGTGCCTTTGCTTTGCCGGCGCCGCTTGCCCCCTGCGTCGGGTAGGCATGGTATACGGCGAAGAGGTTCTGCTTGGCATCCTTGACGAAGAATGCGTGACCGGCGCCCTGCATATAGACGCCGAGATAGTGTTTGCCGTCTTTGTCATTGGCGCCGAAAACCGGGTTGTCCTCATACTTGACCCAGGAATTGATGTCCTGCGGGTCGCCGCCGTTCCAGGTGATCTGTCCGAGACCGTACTTCGTCCAGTAGCCGCTGCCGCAGTAAATGACATAGACCTGACCGTCCTTGCCGTAGAGCGCGGTTGCGCCTTCAACAACGGCAGGGTAATACTTACTGCCGGATTTGCCGGAACCGAACTTCTCCCAGCGCTGCGTCGGGTGCAGGATCGCGGTGGGCTCGGAGGCGAGTTCCCACGGGCTCTTCATCTTTGCAATCATGATCTTCTGCGCAAAGTCGATTGTGCCGCGGTTCTCCTCGGCGACCCACATGGCATAGATGCCCTTGTATTCGCCTTCTTCAATGCGGAGAATGCTCATGCCGCAGCCCCATTCGGCGATGATTTCGCCGTCCTTGTCCAGAATCGGCTGCGAGTTGTTGATGACTTGGGTCTTGGGGTTGACGAAGGGACTTTCGGGTGCATTGCTGTTGGCGGAGCGGAGCGTGACCATGCGGATCTCGGAGGAGTCGCCGCTGTTATTGCGCAGGGCGAGGTACATATACCAGCCGCTCTGCCCGGGGAAGTCGTCCTCGGAGAAATAGTGCAGCTCGGGCGACCAAGTACCGCTCAGATCATCATAGCCGAAGGTCTGGACCGCGGTTGCATCCGAGGCGGACCGATAAGCAATGTTTGAGCCGAGCGTGAGCTGGCTGAGCTTCGAGAGACGATCCGCCTTGAGGAGCGCGATGTTCTTGGAGCCGGTCATCGTCAGATAATAGAAGCCGTTGACATAGACCAGGCAGGGATCGGCAACGCCGGTACGCAGGAGCGTGGTGTCCAGCGTATCGTCGGCGTAGAGGGTGAACATGGACTCGGAAAGTGCGTGGCTGACGTTCAGGTTCGCCTTGAGGTTACCGTTCCCGGTCCAGCCTTCAATGCCGGTGCAGTTGGAGAATTCGCCGCCGACCATGCGGAGGTTGCAGCTGCCGTTCAGCGTGCCTGCCTCGTCGGAAACGCGGATTTTGCCCGCAAAGTTGCCGCCGGAGACCAGAAGCGAGAGATTGGCGGTTGCGGTCTCTTTCGTGGAGAAGAAGACGATGCCGTCCTTGAAGCTGCCGTCGGTGATGTGCATCGTGATCTTCGAGCCGGACGCCATCTGACCTGCGCCGCCGACCTGAACGGCTTCTTCAAAGCTGCCGCCGGTGATGCTGACTTTGCCCGACTGTGCGGAAGCGCCGGTTCCGGCGTTGCCGCTGAGGACGCGCTGCCAGGTACCGCCGCCGATCGTCAGTTCACCGCCCGAATACGCGGTTGAATCTGCGTTGCCGCCGGCAATCGTGGGGTAGAACAGATCGGTCGCCGTGCAGCTGACCGTCGCGTCAAAACGGACGGTATGGCCGCCGCAGGAAATCAGACGGGAATCGCCGTCGTTGCAGATCGTGATGTTCTGCATCTCGGTGTCGCCGTTCAGCGCGAGATCACCGCTGAGCGTGAGCGTGTGCCCGTCGCCGTTCAGGGTGACCGCTTTTTTCACGACGGGCAGCGAAACTGCGCCGTCAAGCGTGATATCCGCGCCGAGCGTGATTGTTCCGCCCGATGCGGCAAGCGTGGAAAATGCGTTGGTCAATTCGCTCTGTGAATGGACGGTGACCGACGCTGCTGCGTCCGCCGCGTGCGGCATGAGCATACAGGAAAGGCAAAGTGACAATACGAGGATGAGGGTCAGAAGGTTTTGTGCGCGTTTTTTCATTTGATTTTCTCTTTCTCTTTTTTTCGGGGTTGTTTGATTTTCTTTTGCTAACGGTTATTCTACGGTCACGCTCTTGGCAAGGTTGCGGGGTTTGTCAATGTCGCAGCCGCGTGCCGCCGCCACATGGTAGGCAAGCAGCTGAAGCACGGTGGCAAGCGGGATCGCCGCAAACAGCGGATCGCAGTCCGGGATGTAGAGCACACGTTCCGCCTCGTCTACGGCATGCTCGGCGTCGCGGCGCGTGATGAGCAGTACCTTGGCGCCGCGCGCCTTGACCTCGCGGATGTTGCTGATCATCTTTTCATAGAGCGCCTCGTCGGTCGCGAGCGCGATGACCGGCATTTTGTCGGTGATCAGCGAGATCGTGCCGTGCTTGAGTTCGCCTGCGGCATATGCCTCGCTGTGGATGTAGGAGATCTCTTTCAACTTGAGCGAGCCCTCCATCGAGAGGAAGTAGTCGATGCCGCGCCCGATGAAGAAAAGGTCTTCGTAGTTTGCAAAGTCGGCAGCCGCCGCTTTGATCGCGTCCTCGGTTTTGAGGGTCTCCTCGATCACGCGGGGCATATCGCAGTAGAGCTTTTCGGTGTAGGCGCGTGCCTCCGCCTCGTTGAGCCTGCCGCAGAGCAGCGCCATGCGGATGGAGAGCAGGAAGATCAGCGAGATCTGCACGGTGTATGCCTTGGTGGAGGCAACCGAGATCTCGGGACCTGCCCAGGTGTAGATCACATTGTCCGCCTCACGCGCGATGGACGACCCGATGACATTGACAATGCCGAGCGTATAGGCGCCGCGCGATTTTGCCAGGCGGAGCGCCGCCAATGAGTCGGCGGTCTCGCCGGACTGGGAGATGATGATGACGAGATCGTCGGGCGTAAGGATCGGGTCGTTGTAGCGGAACTCGGACGCGATCTCCACCTTGACCGGGATGCGGCAGAGGCGTTCGATCGCCGCCTTGCCGACGAGCCCGGCATGCATCGCCGTGCCGCAGGCGACAAAGGTGACGCTCTTTGCGCGGCGCAGCCGCTCGTCCGAGAGGTGCTCCCCCTCAAAGTCGGGCAGCATCCCTGCGATGCGCGGGTGCAGTGTCTTTTCGACGGCGGCGGGCTCCTCGTTGATCTCCTTGATCATGAAGTGCGGATAGCCGCCGCGCTCCGCCGCCTCGACCGACCAGTCGGCAGTCATCATCTCGGGGTGCAGCGGGCGCTTGTCGATGTCCATAATTTCGATGCTGTGCGCCGTGACGACCGCCATTTGCAGGTCGCCGAGCGGATAGTAGTTTTTCGTGTGCCGCAGCACCGCCGCGATGTCCGAGGCGATGAAGTTCTCTCCCTCGCCCACGCCGACAATCAGCGGCACGGCGTTTTTGAGGGCGTAGAGCCTGTCGGGCGCGTCGGCAAACAGCACCGCCATCGCATAGGAGCCGACCATCTCGCGCATGACGGCGGAGAGAGCGCTCAGATGATCGCCGCATTCGCGGTAGCGCAGGTCGATCAGCTTTGCCGCGACCTCGGTGTCGGTCTCGGAGGTGAATGTGTAGCCTTTTTCCAGCAGCAGTTTGCGCAGGGGCGCATAGTTTTCAATGATGCCGTTGTGCACAAGCTGTATCCGCTCGTTGCCGTGCGGGTGCGCGTTGATGTCCGAGGGAACGCCGTGCGTTGCCCAGCGGGTGTGACCGATGCCGACGTGCGCGCCCGCAAAGAAGTTCTGCGCGGCAAGCCGCTCTTCCAGCACAGCCACTCTGCCCGCTGCTTTGGCGACGGAAAAGCTGCCGTCCTTGAAAACAGCGATGCCCGCGGAGTCGTAACCGCGGTATTCGAGCGCGTGCAGCCCCTCCAGGATGATCTCTGTTGCTTCCTTCTGACCGATGTAACCGGTGATTCCGCACATGATATAAACACAATACGGCATGCGGGCGCTCATCCCCCGCTGCCGTCTCAATTCTTAAGTATTCTGCGTATCTTCCGTGTTGTCGGACGGTTGCCCGTCGGTTTTGCCGGAAGACGCGGCGGCAGTCCGCCGTCGGAGTATCCGCCGAATGGGCAGAGAAATCTGCCGCTCTCGATCACTCCGAACCCTCGTTAACCGCGCGTTGCGCGGTCTGGCGCTAAAGGCGCGGCACGCATGCCGACGCCCCTTTTGTGAGCGTATATTTTCAGCGGCTTCGCCGCAGAAAAACAAAATATAAAATCCCGTAAAAAAGACGGCTGTGCCGGCTTTTTTACTCCTTAAAGGGCGGCGCGGCTGAGCGCGTGATGTTTGTCGGTTTCGCGAATGCGAAATCGTCGGTGTTCAGCCGACGAAGACAAAAACACAACGAACCGCAGGTTCGTAAAGGAGTTTGAACGCCCTTGCAACAGTCGAAAAACTCGTTTTTCTACTGATTTAATATACTTTCAGCTTCTCTTCGATCCGCTCGGCGACCTGCTTTGCGATCGCCTCGGTGAAGGCTTCGTCCTCGCCCTCCGCCATGATGCGGATCAGCGGCTCGGTGCCCGACGGACGCACGACCAGTCTGCCGTGGCTCCCGAGTTTTTCCTTGCCCTCGTCGAGGATGGCGCGCACATCGTCGTCGGTGTAGAAGGCAAGCTTTGCCGCGTCGGTGGTGCGGATGTTGACGATGAGCTGCGGATACTTGGTCATGACCGTCTTCAGCTCCGCGAGCTTCTTGCCGCTGCGGTGAATGTGCGCCAGCAGCTGCACGGCGGAGAGCTGACCGTCGCCGGTGGTGGCGAAGTCCTTGAAGATGATGTGCCCGGACTGCTCACCGCCGAAGGCATAATCCTCCAGCAGCATTTCCTCCAGCACGTAGCGGTCGCCGACCTTGGTTGCTGCAAAACGGATGTCGTTTGCCTCGCAGAAACGGATGAACCCGAGGTTGGACATGATCGTGCCGACAACGGTGTTGTTCTTCAGTCTGCCGCGCGCCTTCATGTCCAGCGCGAGGATTGCCATGATCATATCGCCGTCCACAACCTCGCCGTTTCCGTCCACGCAGAGCACGCGGTCCGCGTCGCCGTCAAAGGCGATGCCGATGTCCAGCTTTTTCTCCTTGACGCAGGCAATCAGGCTTTCGAGGTGGGTCGAGCCGCAGGCAGCATTGATGTTGGTGCCGTCCGGCTTGTCGGAGAGCATCACGCACTTGACACCGAGCGAGGTGAACAGCTTTTCCGCCGTGCGGGAGGAAGAGCCGTTCGCGCAGTCGAACGCGACGGTCAGCCCGTCGAGGCGTTCGGTCGTCGTCGAGGCGACAAATCGGATGTATTCGTCGATTGCTTCCGGCTTATGAATGATTTTGCCGATCTTGGCGCCGGTCGCCGACTCCGGCATCGGCACTTCGCCGAGCACCATCGACTCGATGTTTTCCTCCAGCTCGTCGGCGAGCTTGAAGCCGTCGGCGTTGAAGACCTTGATGCCGTTGAATTCAAACGGGTTGTGCGACGCCGAGATCATGATGCCCGCGCGCGCCTTGTAGCGGCGGGTGAGGTAGGCGACGGCTGGTGTCGGCACCACGCCGAGGTTGATGACGTCATAGCCAACCGAAAGAATACCTGCGGTCAGCGCAGAGGCAAGCATATCCGAGGAAATGCGTGTGTCCATGCCGAGCAGAATGGTCTTTTTGGTATTGCTTTTGCCCTTTGCCATGCCGATGGAGGCGGCAACGGCGCGCCCGGTGGCAACCGCAAGCTCAACCGTGAGCTTCTCGTTGGCAACGCCGCGGATGCCGTCTGTTCCGAAGAGTCTTCCCATAGGGATCTTCCTTTCGTCTATCTGTTTTCTTTGAGGACGATGTTGTCCGCGGACTTGTAGATGCTGTCTGCCATGATCACGCCGCGGACGCGCGAGAGCGGATAGATGTTGGTGTGTTTACCGATGATCGTGCCCGGGTTCAGCACGCTGTTGCAGCCGACCTCGACAAAATCACCGAGCATCGCGCCGATCTTGTAGGCGCCGGTCTCGGCGGTCTCCTTGCCGCAGCGGATGACGATGTTCGTCCGGTCGCTCTTGACATTCGAGGTGATCGAGCCCGCGCCCATGTGCGCGTGCCAGCCGAGGACGGAGTCCCCGACGTAGTTGTAGTGCGGGGTCTGCGCATCGTCGAAGATGATCGAATTCTTGATCTCGCAGGAGTTGCCGAAGACCGAATTCTTGCCGATGATGGCGCTGCCGCGGATGAACGCGCAGTGGCGGATCTCCGCGCCGTGGTCGATGATGCAGGGCGCGCCGATATACGCGCTCGGAAAGACCTTGGCGTCCTTCGCGATCCACACACCCTCCTCGGGGTGGTCGTATTCGTCTGTCGGCAAGGTCTCGCCGAGGGCGAGAATGAAGGCTTTCAGCTCCTTCAGCACTTCCCACGGGTAGGTGTGGCGCAGAAACAGCGCCTTGGCAATGGTGTGGTCGAGATCGTACAGCTCGCTGATCGAAGGAATGTTGCTCATTTGCGCTCCTCCTCTTCGATCGCCGTGATCATGTCCACGCGGGTCTGATGCCTGCCGCCCTCAAAGGCTGCGCCGAGAAAGGCGTCCACGAGGTCGCAGGCAAGCCCGTAGCCGACGACACGCGCACCGAAGCAGAGAATGTTCGCGTCGTTGTGCGCGCGGGTCATGCGCGCGGAGAAGGTGTCCGAGCAGCATGCCGCGCGGATGCCCTTGAATTTATTGGCGACCATGCTCATGCCCACGCCCGTACCGCAGACGAGGATGCCGCAGGTGTCGGCGCCCGCTGCGCGCACCGCTTTGGCGACTGCCGCGCCGTAGACGGGATAGTGGCAGGAGGCATCCGAGTCGGTGCCGCAGTCGGTCACGTCATAGCCGTCTGCGATGAGCTTTTCCTTGATCTGTTCCTTGAGGTGATAGCCGGCGCTGTCCGCGCCGATGACAATATGCTTGAAAATCATGGTGTTTGCAAACCCTTTCTTTTTCTGACTACAGCTTATAACGACAGCGGCATGCGCATGTCAGCGCGCCGCTGCTTTTTCTTTTTCCAGCCGTTCGCGCTCCGCCTGCGGCAGCCGCAGGTAGACCGGGGCAAAATCCGCGTCGCTCACGGTTCTGCCCGCGCGGTACATGGCATAGGCGACAAGCCCCACGCTCTCGCCGTCTGCGAGACGGTTTTCTTCGGGACAGAGCTCGACGGGCAACCCGTCGAAGAAGGGCAGGGCGACCGCCGCGCCGTCGCCAACCAGAGTGACGTGCGGATAGGCGGCAAGCGATGCCGCGATCTCTTCACCGCTCTTCGCTTCATCGGGGCTGAGGCGGGTGACTTTCCCGTCCGCCACGGCGAATGTTGCGGTGTAGAACTGTCCGCGCCGCGCATCCATCAGGGCACAGACGATGCCGTCTGTCCGGCGGAGGTTGTATGCCAGCGCTTCAAGTGCGCTGACGGCACAGCAGGGCTTGTTCCTGCCGAAGGCGATACCCTTGAGCGTTGCCGCGCCGATGCGCACGCCGGTGAAGGAGCCGGGACCTGCCGATGCGGCAAACAGGTCGATGTCGGCAAAGGTGAGACCGGCATCTTTCAGCAGCCGTTCAATCTCGGGCAGCAGGGTTGCCGAATGGGTCATGGCATCGGACACCGCCGCTTTGCAGAGCAGACGGTCGTCGTCGAGCAGGGCTGCCGCGGCGACCTTAGCCGTTGAATCCAGGGCGAGTATTCTCATGATATGCAAAAATCCTTTCGCGTGTGCGGTCAGTCCGAAGCGCCTTCCGGCAGTGTGAGGGTGATGCGCCGCCCGTCTGCGCCGTCGGTCTTCTCGATCCGGACGGTGATGCGGTCACCGGGCAGGGCAAACGGGATCTTCTCGCTCCATTCGCAGAGCAGATAGCCTGCGTCGAGATAGTCGTAGTAGCCGGTGGAGTAGAGGTCATCCTCTCCCTCGATGCGGTAGACGTCGAAGTGGAAGACGGGGATGCTTGCGCCGCGGTATTCATTGACGATGGTGTAGGTCGGACTTTTCACGCGGGCATCCGGCAGAAGCGCCGAGACAAAGCCGCGCACAAAGGCAGTCTTGCCAACGCCAAGGTCGCCGAAAAGGGCGACAAACGCGGTCCTTCTGCCCGCTGCGAGCAGCCGCTCGCAAAGCGCGCGTCCGACGGCTTCGGTCTCCGCCGTACCGGCAGTGGTATAGGTCATCTGCTGTGCCATGGCGCGCTCCTTTCACCCGCATGCCGCGGTAATACTGTATACCATATAATCATAGCATATCCGACAGAAAAAAGAAAGCACTTTTTGCACTTTTGCTTTGTTTTTTGTATCCTGCCTGCGTCAATCGTGGGGGATTACATTAATATTGAATAAAAACTTTCCGTGAAAATCGCAAAAGTCCTTGACAGATGCGCCGAGACTTGCTATAATGGTCTTACCTCTGTCAAGGAGGGCTTTTTCGTCGTGCTTTTGCACGCGCGCTTATTCCTTCGGCGCGAAGCCCCCGTTTGGAGAGGGAGGTACGGCGGCTATGCCGCAGACGGGCGCATGCCCGAAAAACAAACAGGAGGTGCCGACATGAGAGTAAAGATCACCCTGGCGTGCAGCGAGTGCAAGCAGAGAAACTACGAGACCAAGAAGAACAAGAAAAACGATCCCGACAGACTTGAGATGAACAAGTACTGCCGTTTCTGCAACAAGCACACGCTCCACAGAGAGACGAAGTAATCGGGAGGACGACAAAATGGCAGAAGCTACGAAAGAAAAGAAGCCCGGCCGCGTTGCAAAATTCTTCCGCGACTACAAGAGCGAACTGAAGAAGATCACCTGGTGCCCGTTCAAGTCTGTGAAGAACAGCACCGCGATCGTTGTCGCTTTCACCGTTGTTCTTGCGGCGATCATCGCCGTTCTTGACCTCGGATTCTCGTCCGGGATCATTGCACTCGGACGTCTGTTCTGAGCGGAGAGACAAGCATGAGCGATTTCGATGAGATGAACCTCGGTCCGAGGTGGTACGTTGCGCATACCTACTCCGGATACGAGAACAAGGTGAAGACCAATCTCGAAAAAATTATCGAAAACAGAAATCTCGGTCATCTGATCTATGAGATCAGAATCCCGACGGAGACGGTCATTGAGACCACCGACGCCGGTACGGAGAAGGAAACCGAGCAGAAGCTGTTGCCCGGCTACGTTTTCATCAAAATGACGATGACGGACGAAAGCTGGCATGTTGTGCGCAATGTTCGCGGCGTTACGGGCTTTGTAGGCCCCGGCTCGCGTCCCGTTCCGCTGACGGACGAAGAGCTTGCCATCATGCAGGGTGGCGAGGCGCATCGCGAAAACACCTTCAAGGTCGGCGACATGATCAAGATCGTGCGCGGCTCGTTTGAAGGCTTCAGCGGTAAGATCTATGATGTTTCCGAGGACGGCGCAAGCGTCACGGTGCTGGTCAACACCGGCAAGCGTGACATGCCTGTCAAGATCGACGTCGGCGACATTAAGCTCGCAGACTGAACATCAGGATGTTTCGCCCTTTGTCAAAGGGCAGGTGGGAGAGGAAAAATTCTTGATTTCCTCGAGTAACCACATTTGGAGGTAGTTAAAATGGCAAAGAAGATTTCCGGTTACATTAAACTGCAGATCCCTGCCGGCAAGGCAACGCCTCAGCCGCCTATCGGTCCTGCACTCGGTCAGTACGGTGTTTCGATCCCGAACTTCACCAAGGAGTTCAACGAGAGAACCAAGAACGACATGGGTCTGATTATCCCTGTCGTCATCACGGTTTACGCTGACCGTTCGTTCACGTTTATCACCAAGACCCCTCCCGCAGCCGTTCTGATCAAGAAGGCTTGCGGCATTGAGACCGCTTCGGGCACGCCGAACAAGACCAAGGTCGCGTCCCTCACCAAGGAGCAGGTCAGAAAGATCGCAGAGACCAAGATGCCCGACCTCAACGCAAGCTCGGTCGAGAGCGCGATGAGCATGGTGGCAGGTACCGCTCGCAGCATGGGCGTTACGGTTGAAGACTGAGGAGGGTATCGACGATGACTGGAAAGAAGTATATTGAAAGTTCGAAGCTGATCGACAAGAGCAAGCTTTACGACGCATCCGAGGCTGTTGCACTCGTATGCCAGACCGCGAAGGCAAAGTTCGACGAGACCGTCGAGCTGCATGTCCGTCTCGGTGTTGACTCCCGTCACGCAGACCAGCAGGTCCGCGGCGCAATCGTTCTCCCCAACGGTACCGGTAAGACCGTCCGCACCCTCGTTTTTGCAAAGGGCGACAAGGCGACTGCCGCAACCGAGGCAGGTGCTGACTATGTCGGCGCTGAGGACATGGTTCAGAAGATCACGTCCGAGAACTGGTTCGACTTTGATGTTGTAATCGCAACGCCCGACATGATGGGCGTTATCGGTCGCCTCGGTAAGGTTCTCGGTCCTAAGGGACTCATGCCGAACCCGAAGGCAGGCACGGTTACGATGGATGTTGCCAAGGCTGTTAAGGAAGCTAAGGCAGGTAAGATCGAGTACCGTCTCGACAAGACCAACATCATCCACTGCCCGATCGGCAAGGCGTCCTTCGGCGCAGAGAAGATCGGCGAGAACTTTGACGCGATCATGACCGCGATCATCAAGGCAAAGCCGGCAGCAGCAAAGGGTCAGTACATCAAGAGCTGCGTAATTGCAACCACGATGGGTCCGGGTGTAAAGGTCAACTACGCAAAGCTTGGCTGAGCCACAGCTTGAATCTTTTGCACAGAACAAAAACCACGGAGAGACTTCTCCGTGGTTTTTTTTGCCGCAAGCCGACTTGCTTTATAATCATAAAGCGGCATCGACTTGCGGCAAGTCTGTACAAAATCTTCCGCGTTGTAATCTCAGCCGTTTGCAAGGAGGGGATGATGCCCCCTTATATCATACTTCCGAGGATGAATGCAGCAGCGGCGGAGACGATGATATAGATCAGCATGCCGACGTTGACAAAGGCGGCTGCGCCCTCGGTATCGGGCGGGAGCTGCTCGGCAGCCGGCTTGAAGAAGATCTTCTTACGGTATTTGACAAGCAGCACGCAGCCGCCGATGAGCAGACCGAGGCAAAGAAAGCCGTAGACAAAGAAGATGCCGATGCCGACCGGGTTGGCTTTAATGGCGGCAACCTGTGCCTCGATCGTTTCTGCTTCGAGGACGGACATGATGTCGCTGACGCGCAGGACTTCGGCGGAAATGATGCCGCCGAAGAAGTTGAAAATTGCGTGCATGAGCGCGGTGATTGTCACTTTGCCGGTGCGCAGGTAGACATAGCCGAAGACAAGACCGATGAAGAAGGCATAGAAAAACTGATAGATATTCGTGTGGTAGAAGGCGAACAGCAGCGCGGAGACCACCACGGCGAGCTTTTCACCGTAGCCGCGTGTGCGGTCGATGAGCAGCTTGCGGAAAAACCATTCCTCACAGATCGGCGCGAGGATCACGGTGATGAAGAATAACAGAAGCGTGTTGTTCTCCATCAGCGCATCTACGCCGTTTGTGATCTGCAAACCAAGCGCATCGGACGCAAGCGAACCGACGAGATTGCCGAGCAGCGCGCCGACGTAGCTGCACAGATAGAGTACCGGCAAAAAGGCGAGAAAATGCTTCACGCTGATCTTTCCCTTGTCGGGGGCTGCGGCAGGAAGGCGGCACAGGGGCAGGGCGGAAAGCGGAAAAGCGACGCCGTATACGCCGATATAGGCAAGGAGCATTGTCAGCCATGCAGGGGTGTTGCCTTCGGGAAAGAAAAGCCCGATGCAGATGCCGACAAGCACGCTCACAAGTAGCTGACCGACAAGCAACAGGAGCGCGGAAAAGCCGAGGAGGGAAAAGGTGTGCCGCGCGGCTTTCAGTTTGTCGCTGGGTTTTTGCATTTCATTTTGCATGGTGTGCCTCCGAAACAGTTACTGCATTTATTTTAACACATCGGGGCGGGGAAGTCAAACCCCGGGACGGATTTCGGCGGATTTCTATGGGAAATGTCTATTGATTTTGTGTGCACTTTCCTGTATAATCTTCCCTGTAGACGCGGCGCGATGCCGCGGCTCTGAAAGGAAACAGGACATGAAAGAACGCAAGGGCTTTTTCCAGCGCTATTTCATCGATGCGCTCGGCGCGATGGCGCAGGGGTTGTTTGCATCGCTGATCATCGGCACTATTTTCGGGCAGCTCGCGAAGATCCCGCACATGGGCTTTCTCACCAATTTTACCATGCACATCGGCGATGCCAAGTCGCCGGTCATCGGCTGCGCCATCGGCGTGGCGATTGCTTATGCGCTCGGCGCGCAGAAGCTGACGCTGTTCACCAGCGCCGTCACCGGCGCGCTCGGCTATGCGCTCGGCGGTCCGGTCGGCGCGTATATCGCCGCAGTCGTCGGCGCGGAGGTCGGCTCGCTCGTCGCGGGCAAGACCAAGCTCGACATCATTCTCACGCCTGCCACGGTCATTCTTTCGGGCGGCGCGGTCGGCATCCTCGTCGGTCCGTACATCAACCGGTTTATGACCTTCCTCGGCAGCTATATCAACACGGCGACCGAGTATGCGCCGATCCCGATGGGCATTGTCATTGCGGTCATCGTCGGTCTGGCGCTCACCGCGCCGATCTCCTCGGCGGCGATCTGTATCTCTATCGGCATTGACGGCATCGCCGCAGGCGCTGCGGTGGTCGGCTGCTGCTGCCAGATGATCGGTTTTGCCGTGGCGGGCTATCGCGACACCAAGCTCGGCGGCGCGATCTCGGTCGGCGTCGGTACGTCGATGCTGCAGATCCCGAACATCATGAAGCACCCGCAGATCCTGATCGCGCCCACGCTCGCCTCGGCGATCCTCGGACCGATCTCCACGGCGGTGCTCGGCATGACCAACACCAAGGTCGGTGCGGGCATGGGCACGTCCGGCTTTGTCGGGCAGTTCGGCGCGTTTGAGGCGATGGGCTTCACGCCGAAATCCGTGATCGAGGTGCTCCTCATGCACTTCATTCTTCCGGCGCTGCTCACGCTGCTGTTCGACCTCATCCTGCGCAAAATGAAGTGGGTCAAGCCCGGCTACATGACGCTGTAACGGAGGTTCCTATGGAAAACACGACACTGTTTGATTTTATTGCGCACTGCCCGACGGCGTACCATACGGCGGCGACCGTGTGCGACGCGCTGACGGCGGCAGGGTACGCCCGGCTTGCCGAGTCCGACACATGGACGCTCGAGGCGGGCAAGGGCTATTTTGTCAGCCGCGGCGCGTCCTCGGTGATCGCGTTCCGCGCGCCGTCGGCTTTCAACGGCTTTGTGATCGCGGCGGCGCACGGCGACAGCCCCGCGCCGAAGATCAAGGAAAACGCCGACCTGAAGTCGGCGGACTACACCGAGCTTTCGGTCGAACCCTACGGCGGGATGATTTTCTCGACCTGGTTTGACCGCCCGCTTTCGGTGGCGGGGCGCGTGATCGTCCGCACGGATCGCGGCATTGCCACGCGGCTCTGCGACCTGCGCGTGCCGGTGGCGGTGATTCCGAATGTGGCGATCCACATGAACCGCACGATGAACGAGGGCACGAAGCTGAACGCGGCGGTCGATCTGCTCCCGCTTTACGGTGACGCGGATGCCGAACCGCTGCGCGCGCGGGTCGCGGACGCGCTCGGCATCGCGGCGGAGGACATCCTGTCCGCAGACCTGTTTGTGTACAATCCGCAGGCGGGCGTGGAATGGAACGGTTATATTTCCGCGCCGCGGCTCGACGATCTGCAATGCGTCTATGCGGCGCTGCACGGTTTTCTCGATGCGGCGGAGGGCGCTGCGGCAAAGGTACTTGCGGTGTTTGACAACGAGGAGGTCGGCAGCCAGACGCGGCAGGGTGCGGCGTCCACCTTCCTCTATGATGTGCTGCGCCGCGTTTCGGCGGCGTTCGGCAAGGACTACGATGCGGCGGTGGCAGGCAGTCTGATGCTCTCCTGCGACAATGCGCACGCGATCCATCCGAACCATCCAGAGTATGCGGACAAAAACCACCATGTGCGCATGAACGGCGGCGTAGTGGTCAAGTACAATGCCAATCAGCGCTACACGACCGACGCATGGTCGGCGGCGCTCTTTCGCGTGATCTGTGCGCGCGCGGGCGTACCGGTGCAGCTGTATGCCAACCGCGCGGACATGCCCGGCGGTTCCACGCTCGGCAACATCGCCAACACGCAGGTTTCGCTGCCCACCGTGGACATCGGCGCGGCACAGCTGGCGATGCACTCCGCCTATGAGACGGCAGGCGCCGCCGACACGGCGTACCTCTACCGCGCGATCAAGCAGGCGTTTGAGACCACGCTCACTGCGGTCTCAGACGGCGGAGCGGAGATTGAATAAGATAGAAACGAAGAATGGGGGGAACTTTCGTGGACGAAAGTCCCACCCAGCCCCCTTCAAAGGACTTGGAAAAAAGAAAGGCAGTTCATCTGTGCAAAGATGGACTGCCTTATATTTTTTGAAGTTTTTTGGAGGGTTTCAGGGGACCTTTTGTTCACAAAAGGTCCCCTGACGCGCCACCAAACTTACTTAAACAACCTATATACGTCCTTGTAGGTGTAGAGCGAGCCGAGGATGATGAGCGGTTCGCCCTTTTCTTTGGCGGCGCGCACGCCTGCGGCAACCGCTGCGGCGACGGTGTCCCGCGGTTCGGCGGGGATGCCGTGCGCGCGGAAGACTTCGGCATATTCCGCCGCGGGGAGTGCGCGCGGATTGTCGGGTGTGAGTGTGACGGCGCAGTCGGCGATCTCTGTGAGGATGGAGACCATCTTTTCATATGCCTTGTCGCGCATCACACCGGAGACCAATACCACCTTGCCCGGGAAGATCGCCTTCACCGTGTCCACAGCGGCGCGCACGCCCTCCTCGTTGTGCCCGCCGTCGTAGATGACGATCGGGTCGCGCGCGAGCAGCTCAAACCGCGCCTGCCAGCGTGTTTCGGCAATGCCGCGCCGCACGGCATCTTCCGGGATGGCGATGCCGATGCCGCGCAGCACGTCCACCGTCTCACAGACCAGCGCAATGTTGCGCGGCTGGTACAGCCCGATGAGCGAGGTCGTAAGCGCTTTCCGTGTTTTGTAGTCGAGGACGATGCCGTCCAGACTCTGCGACGCCACCCGGATGGCGGCGGGGTCGACGACCGTACGCGGCGCATGGCAGGCGGCTGCCTCGTCGGCGATCACGCGCTCCGCCTCGGGCGCGAGCGCCGCCGTTACGACCGGACAGCCTTCTTTGATGATGCCCGCCTTTTCCCATGCGATTTTCGCGAGCGTGTCGCCGAGCAGCTGCATGTGATCCATCGCGATGCCGGTGATGACCGAGCAGAGTGGCTTTGTGACGACGTTGGTCGAGTCAAACCGCCCGCCCAGCCCGACCTCGAGCACGACGATGTCGCATTTCTTGCGGCGGAAGATCTCAAAGCCGATCGCGGTGATCAGCTCGAACTCGGTCGGCTTGTCTTCCATCCGGTCGGCGTAGGCGCGCACGGTTTCGGTCGCGCTTGCCAGCATGTAGTCGGTCACGGGCTTACCGTCGATGGCAATGCGCTCATTGAAAGTGCGGACATAGGGGGAGGTGAAGCTGCCCACACGATAGCCTGCCGCATGCAGGACGGACGAGAGATACGCCACGGTCGAACCTTTGCCGTTCGTGCCCGCGACGTGGACGACGCGCAGATCCCGCTCCGGGTTGCCCATCGCATCGCAGAGCGCCTGAATGCGCGACAGTCCCGGTACGCTCCCGCGCCAGGAAACCGAATGAATGTAGTTTAGTGCCTCAGTATAAGTCATACTTTCTCCAAAAGCGCCGCGAGCGCTTTATTTTTCAGGATGAGCGACAGAATCACATATTCCGCCGTGCCGGTGAGGATGTAGGTCGGGATGCGCAGCGCAAGTCCGGGCAGCGGCGTTGCAAAGTAGAGCCAAATGCCGAAGGATTTGACGATGAGCGAACCGACGAGATGCGCCGCGACGACCGACAGCCAAAGCCGCGGCTTTGCGGTGACGCCGCGCTTGCCGAACAGCCCCGCCATCACGCCGACAAGACCCGCGCCGAGCGTGATGATCGGGTTGACGGCATAGCCGCGGAGCAGGCAGCCGAGAAGATCTGCGCATACGCCGGTGATGCCGCCCGCAAGCGGACCGAACAGGTAGCCGGCAAGCAGGAGCGGCAGGTTTTCAAAGCTGATGCGCAGAAAGTCGTTGCCGACCGGGATCTGCGCCAGCTTCAGGATGGCGCTGAGTGCGGTGAGCAGGGCAAGCCGCACGAGCAGAAGGAGAGGAATGCGATGTTTTCTGGTGTCTGACATGGAAATACCTCCGTTATGAGCGTATCCCACGCATAACGGAGGTATTGCGGTCGTGTGGATGCAGGGCGACCATGCGCCCGCATGCAGGTATCCGAAAAAAGTCCGTACAGCGGGATGCGGAATACGCACCGCAGGGCAAAGACCCTTTCGTCCGCTCCGCAACTCCCCGTCGGGGCGGCACTGTACGCGCATATTCCTACTCTGTAAATAATCAGTTGAAAAACTCCGTTTTTCAACTGGCACAATGGCGCAGACTCGCGTCGTCCTCACCGGACGCGCCATTTAAGGAGTAAAAAAGTCGGCACAGCCGCCTTTTTTACGGATTTTGATCTGCACTTTGCCCAGCCAAAATTTTATTCTTCAACTGTCGACTCTATTATAGTCGCTTTGTTCGGCTTATGCAAGCGTTTTCTTGAGATTTTCCAGTTCTTCGAGATAGGATTTTGCCGATGCGTCGGACGGCATGCGGAAGTCGCTGCGCGGCGAGAGCGTCACCGAGCCGACCTTCGGACCGTCGGGCAGGCAGGTGCGCTTGAATTGCTGTGCGAAGAAGCGGCGCACGAACATGGACAGCCAGGAGAGGATCGTCGCAGCGTCGTATTCGCCCGCAAAGGCGTAGCACGCGAGACGGAAAATTTTTGCCGGGCGGCAGCCCATGCGCACCATGTGGTAGAGGAAGAAGTCATGCAGTTCGTAGGGGCCGACGATCTGCTCGGTCACCTGCGAGATCACGCCGTCCTTCGGCGGCAGCAGCTCGGGGCTGACCGGGGTTGCAAGAATGTCGAAGAGGGCATCCGCAAGCGCGGTTTTGCCCGCGTCGCGGTAGGTCTCGGCGCGGCGGCGCACGATGTGGCGCACCAGCGTTTTCGGCACCGAGGCGTTCACGCCGTACATCGACATGTGGTCGCCGTTGTAGGTGGCAAAGCCGAGCGCCAGCTCGGAGAGGTCGCCCGTGCCGACCACGATGCCGCCCTCCTTGTTGGCAAGATCCATCAGGATCTGCGTGCGCTCGCGCGCCTGGCAGTTTTCATAGGTCACGTCATGCGTCTCGGGGTCCTGCCCGATGTCGCGGAAGTGGATGTCCACCGCGTCCTTGATGTCGATGTCCGAGAAGGTCGTGCCGAGCGCGGCGGCAAGCGTCTCCGCATTGGATTTGGTGCGCTTCGTCGTGCCGAAGCAGGGCATCGTCACGGTGTGAATGTCGGACAGGGGTCGACCCGCAATTTCGCAGGCGCGCACGGCGACCAGCAGGGCAAGGCAGGAGTCAAGACCGCCGGAAAGCCCGATCACCAGCGTCTTTGCATACGCCGCCTCCATGCGGCGGGCAAGCCCGCGCGCCTGAATTTCGAGGATGCGGTCGCAGCGGTCGTTCTTCTCGCCGTCGTCCGACGGCACGAAGGGGTGCCTGTCCACAAAACGGGTCAGCGCCGTCTCGGCAAGCCCACCCGCGGAGAACGGGATGCGGACATAGCCGCCGCCTTCAAAGGCGGCGAAGGTGTTCATCTTCACGCGCTCCATCGAGAGCTTTTCGCAGTCAATTTCGCTTGCGGTAAAGCTGTCGGGCGCAAAGGGATGCGCCTCGGCGAGCAGACTGCCGTTTTCGGCGATGAGGTTGTGCGCCGAGAAGACAAGGTCGGTCGAGGATTCGCCCTCGCCCGCGTCGGCGTAGATATAGGCGCAGAGCGCGCGGGCGCTGCTCGTCGAGACCAGCATCCGGCGGTAAGCGTCCTTGCCGACCAGCTCATCCGAGGCGGAGAGGTTGGCGATGACGGTCGCGCCCGCTGCGGCATGGCGCAGCGACGGCGGCGCAGCCACCCACAGATCCTCGCAGATCTCGACCGCAAGCGTGAAGGCGGGGACTTCGTCCATGGTAAAAAGCTGCTTTGTGCCGAGCAGCACGTCAAAACCGCAGAGCGTCACCGGGACGTTTTCGGCAAGGGCAGGGGCAAAGTGGCGGCTTTCGTAAAATTCGCGGTAGTCGGGGATGTTGCTCTTCGGCACGAGTCCGAGCAATCTGCCGTCCGTGACCACGGCGGCGCAGTTGTAGAGCCGGTTGCCGTAGGCGACGGGCAGACCGACGAGCGTCAGCACATGGATGCCGCGCGAGGCTTCGATCACGCGGGCGAGCGCTGCCACAGCGTCGGTGAGCAGCTTGGTCTGGAAGAACAGGTCGGCGCAGGTGTAGCCGGTGAGAAACAGCTCAGGCAGGACGAGCAGCTTTGCACCCGCCGCATCGGCGCGGTGCATCGCGTCGATCACGGTCTTTGCATTCTGCCTCGGCGCGCCGAGCGCCACGCGCGGACTGTACGCCGCGACCTTGACAAATCCGTCTTTCATAGTGGTTTCCTTTGTGTTGATATTCTGTAAAACATAGGGGCACAGTCTGTAGGGGCGACCATCGGTCGCCCGTTTTTGCCTTGGTACGGCGGGCGACCGATGGTCGCCCCTATAGGATAGCGGAAACGGTGTACGTCTGCCGCTTTGTCACTGCATGCCCATTTTTTCTTTGCGGACGTCCTCGCCGCAGAAAACGAGGGGGGTATACTCACCGAACAGGCGGGAGGCGATGCGCTCGCCGTAGCGGTCGGTCAACTCCTTCGGCGACAGGTTGGTGCTCATGACGGTCGGCAGACCGCGCACCAGGCGCGTGTTGATGATGTCGTAGAGGCAGGCGGTGGTGAACGCGCCGCCGAGCTCGGTGCCGAGGTCGTCGAGGATCAGAAGCTCGACCGTGAGATAGCGGTCGGTGTCATCCGCGCCGCCGTGGAACCGCGCGTTTTCAAATGCGGCGAATACATGCATTGCCGAATCGTACAGCACGTCAAAGCCGCGGTCGATGACCTCCTTGGCAATCGCGCTGGACAGATGGGTCTTGCCGAGCCCGGTACCGCCGAGAAAGAGCAGCGACGGACTGGTCATCGGCGAAAAATGCTGTGCAAAGCTCCGCGCCGCCTCGAAATTGTGCTGCATACGGGCGTAGACCTGCGGGTCGCGCTTGTAGTAATCCAGCGAGAAGGTGTCAAAAGACTGCGTGGCGATCAACCGCGCGACACCCGCCGACTCGTAGCCGCGCAGGGTCAGCGCCCGCCGAAAGCAGGCACACATTTTTGTGCCGATAAAGCCGGTGTCGCCGCAGGCGGTGCATTCGTAGTGTACATCGGCGTAATCGGCGGGATAACCGGCGGACTTCAGCAGGATCTGCATGGCATCGCGCGTCTCGGCAGTCTCCCGCTTGATTTTTGCAATGCGTGCGTCCAGCCCCTCGCGCCCCTCCATCGCCGCGCCCATGATGCGGCTTGCCGTTGCGGCAAGGATGTCATCCAGCTCCGCGTAGCCCTCGACCTTCTGCCGCAGCTCCGTCTTGCGGGCATCTGCCCTTTCGATGGCACGGAGCGGCTTTTCGGCATATTCCTCGCGGAGTTTATAGTAATTCTCGTTGTTGTAGCTCATGATTTGTCCCCCGTATCACCGTAGGAACGGCGAAGTGCTTTTTCAAAAAAGTCTTCGGTGTCAAAGCTCTGCGGCTGCTTGCCGCTGCCTTTTGCAGCGGGCTTTGCCCGCTTTGCTTGTCCTGCGGCTTCGACGTCGGCGGGCGTCTTGTACCCCGCCTCGTGCCAGGCACGCAGGATGGAGGACGCATAGGCGATCGACGCCTTGCCGATCGTGTTGACGGTCTTTTCATAGGCGGCTCTGACCATGTCCTCGCCGTAGCCGCAGAGGTTGAACCAGCTGTCCACGGCGGCGTGCTCCTTTTCGGTCAGCGCGCGCTGCCCCAGCCCGAACAGGCGGCGGACAAAGCCCTCGTTGGTCTCGCGCTCCTCGCGGCGGCGCAGCCATTCCTCCAGCGCCTCCGGGGTGGTGATCCCCTTGTCACAGAGGTCATAGGCGACCTTCTCGACATAGCGGAGCGGCATCTCCTTCTTGCAGACGAAATAGCCGATCAGACTGAGGATAAATTCGCCGGGCAGCCGGAGCGAAGCATAGAGCGCGGCGATGATCTCAATCTCGCTCTCGTTGAAGATCCAGCCTGCGGTCTGCTGTGCGGCATGGAGCAGGGCGGGAAAGTCCGCGTTTTCCTTTGCCACACGGCAGAGCTCCGCACTATTTAAGTGCATCGGGCGCTTGTCGCGCAGAGGCTTGTCTGCGCCCGTGTCCGACGCGGTTTTCGCCGCGGCGTCTGCCGCCTCCGGCTGCGCTGCTTCTGCGGCGGCAGCCTTATCCGCCGCAGGGCGGCGGGAGGCGCCGAGCAGCCCTGCACCGCGCCAGAATTTGACCGAGGAGCGCACTTCGCCCTCGGTGAGCGCAAGCGCTTCGGCGGCGTCCTTCGCTTCAAAGTCTTCACCGTCGGCTGCGCGGAGTGCGGCATAGACCAGCACGCGCAGGTCGGCGGCGTCCGCGTCGGCAAGCAGAGGCTCGACGGCGCGCGGGAGGATGGGGTTATTCTGTTTTCCGTCGATCTTCAGCTTCATTTTGCCTTTGCCCTCGGAGATTTATTCTTCGCCTTCGTCCTTCGACGCGCCTGCGCGCATCTTGTAGGTCAGCTGCATCAGCGAGTCACCGATGTGTACGTTCTGCACGGCGGTATTTGTGTGCGCGAGGTCAAGCTCCACATTGGTGAAGTTGAGGATCCCTTTGACGCCGAGCGCCGCCAGTTTCTCCGCCGTCTCCTTGGCGTAGGCACGCGGCAGGGTCAGGACAGCGAGATCTACGTCGTTCTGGCGCACATATTCGGCAAGGCGATCTACATGGTACACGTGCAGCACGCCGTATTCCGCGCCGACGATGGCGGGCGAAACGTCAAACAGCGCCGTCAGCGTGATGCCGCGCTTCTGAAACATCGGGCTGCCGACCAGCGCAAGACCCAGGTGACCCGCGCCGACGATGATCGCGCGGTAGCCCTCGTCCACGCCGAGAATTTCGCTGATCTTGCTGTAGAGGTACTTCACGTTGTAGCCGTAGCCCTGCTGACCGAAGCCGCCGAAGCAGTTGAGGTCCTGTCGGATCTGCGAGGCGGTGACGTTCATCATCTTGGACAGCTCGCCCGAGCTGATGCGCATTCTGCCTGCCTCTTTCAGCTCGCGCAGATACCGGAAATAGCGCGGCAGGCGCTTGATGACGGCGGGGGAAATGCGATAGCCCGCGGATTTTGCTTTTTCCTGATTGATCTCTTCCATGATTTCATCCCTTTCGAGAAAGTTGCGCCTCAGACAGCGGAAGCGTTGAGGTCGGAAGCGGCGCGTGCGCCGCACTTGTATTCATAGTAGCCCTGGAGCGCGACCATCGCCGCGTTGTCGCCGCACAGGTTCAGCGGCGGCAGGCAGAGGCGCGCGCCGTGCTGCTTGCAGACGTTATCCGCAGCGGCGCGCAGGTGCGAGTTGGCGGAAACGCCGCCCGCCACGACCACGGTGGAAAGCCCGGTCGCGTCCAGCGCCATACCGAGCTTCTTGGCAAAGCCGTCGGCAACGGTGGCGGTGAAGGAGGCGGCAAGGTCGGCGCGGCTCACTTCTTCGCCGCGGTCGGCGGCGTTGTGGATGAGGTTGAGCGCGGCGGTCTTGAGTCCCGAGAACGAGAAGTCCAGCGTGTCGCCTGCAAGCGCGGGGGAGGGCAGCTTGTAGGCGTGCGGGTTCCCCTCGTAGGCGAGGCGATCCATCGCCGCGCCGCCGGGATAGGGCATCCCGATCACGCGCCCGATTTTATCAAAGGCTTCGCCCGCCGCGTCGTCTCGCGTCGAGCCGATCTCGTGGAAGGACGCATAGCCGTCCACGATGTAAAACGAGGTGTGCCCGCCAGAGAGCACCACGCCGAGAAAGGGGGGCGCAAGGTCTGGATACGCCGCATAGGCGGCGGCAATGTGCGCGCGTACATGGTCCACGCCGACCAGCGGAATGCCGTTTGCCACGGCGAGCGACTTGGCAAAGTTGACGCCGACGAGCAGTGCGCCGATCAGCCCCGGATGCGAGGTGACGGCGACCAGCCCGACGTCGCCGAGCGTGATCTTCGCCTCGTCCAGCGCCTCATGCGTGATGCGCGTGACCGCCTCGATGTGGGCGCGCCCCGCGATCTCGGGGACAACGCCGCCGTAGAGACGGTGAATGTCGATCTGCGACGCCACAATGTCGGCGGCGATGCGGCGGGAACTGTCGTCCGCCTCGACCACAGCCGCGCTGGTCTCGTCGCAGGAGCTTTCGATTCCTAAAATGTACATAACAAATCCTTTATCGTGATGCCCTTATTGCCGGCATGCCTGCCGCGCAGCTCAGACATGCTTCGCCGCGTCACAGCGGCAGAGCACCGCGTCTTCGCGGGGACTTTCGTAGTAGTTTTTGCGCGTGCCGCATTCGGCAAAGCCGAGCGCGGCGTAGAGCGCGCGGGCGGGGGTGTTGCTTTTCCGCACCTCGAGGTAGACCGTGCCGCCGACCTTGTCGAGGAGGGCGCGCACCAGTGCGCGTCCGGCGCCGCGCCCGCGCAGAGCGGGCGGGACGGCGACGGTCGTGATGTCGGTCTCGCCCAGCACGGTGTAGGCGGCGATGTAGCCGCAGAAAGCGCCGTCCGCCTCGGCGACAAGCAGCGTGCGCGCGGGATCGGCGCACATCTTTGCAAAGTCGTCTGCGCTCCACGGATGGGAAAAGCACAGCTTTTCCAGCGCTGCCACGGCGGGAATGTCGTCCGCGCGCGCCGCGCGCACCGTCACCGCCGTCATGCGTCGCCCTCCGCAAACAGCATCGGGAAGGCGTCTGCCATCGCGCGGCGGATGTCGGCAAGGCAGGCTTTGTAGCAGGCGAGGTCGCCGCCGTGCGGGTTCGGGATCTCGCCGAGCACACGGATCCGGGATGCGTGTTCGGGAAAAGCGCCGATCAGCGCCTCGGCATGCGCCGCCGTCAGGCAGAACACGCCGTCGCAGCGGTCAAAGTCCGCCGCGGTGAACCGTACGGAGCGGTGGCTGCGGTAGTCGTTGCGTCCCCGGCTCTCGATGCCCGCTTCTTCCAATGCCAGCGCCGCGTTTTCGCTGATGGGCGAGCCGTCCTTTGCTGCGATGCCGCGGCTGAACGCGAGGTAGCCGCGCCCCGCGCCCGCAGCGGTCAGCAGCGCCGCCGCCATCGGTGAGCGGCAGGTGTTGCCGGTACAGACAAAGCAGTAGACGCGGATGTCCTTTGTGCGGATGTCCTTGACGATAAATTTCGGTTCGGTCGTCTGCATATCAGTAGCCGAGCGCCGTGCCGAGGCTGTCGTCGTTCTCCAGCCAGTCCGAGACGGCGATCTTGCGGTAGCCGTCCTTCGTGTCGCGGATGACGACCCATTCGATGCCCGCGTTGATGATCATGCGCTTGCACATCATGCAGTTGGACGTGTCCGGCATGATGGAGCCGTCACGCGGCGAGGTGCAGCACATGTAGAGCGTCGCGCCGAGCATCTCGGTGCGGGGCGCGGCGATGATGGCGTTTGCCTCGGCATGCACCGAGCGGCAGAGCTCGTAGCGCTCGCCGCGCGGGATGTTCATTTCCTCGCGCTTGCAGGAGGCGAGGTCGCTGCAGTTCTTGCGCCCGCGGGGTGCGCCGTTGTAACCCGTGGCGACAATGCTGTCGTTCTTGACGATGATCGAGCCGAAGCGGCGGCGCAGGCAGGTGCTGCGCTCCGAGACGATCTCGGCGATGTCAAGATAGTAGTTTTCCTTCGATACTCTGTCCATCGGAGCCTCCTTTTTTCTCAGAAACGGTAGTTCTTCACAAATTCGGCAAAAGCCGCCGCTGTTTCCGGGTGCTCAAGCGCCTTGACAAAATTCGCCTCGGCGAAGCCGAGCTTCGAGCCGATGTCATAGCGGTCGCCCTCGAAGATTTTCGCGGTCACGCCGCGCGTGCGGGCATAGACAGCCATCGCGTCGGTCAGCTGCACTTCGCCGCCCGCGCCGGGCGCGGTATGTTCGAGAATCGTAAAAATTTCGGGCGTGAGCAGGACTCTGCCGAGGATCGCCAGGTTGGAAAATTCCTCGCCCGGCTTCGGCTTTTCGATCATGTCGTCCACGAAAAATTCGGTGTCCGAGCCCTCGATGGGCGCGGCTTTCATCGAGCAGTATTTCGAGAGCTGTTCGCGCGGCACTTCCTTGACGCCTACGGCAGCTCTGCCGTAGGTCTCATAGGTGTCCATCAGCTGGCGGGTGACGGGCTTCTCGCTGAAGATGATATCGTCGCCGTACAGCACGGCAAACGGCTCGTCACCGATGAAATTCTTCGCGCGCAGGACGGCGTGCCCGAGCCCGCGCGGCTCTTTCTGCCGCAGAAAATAGACGTTGGCAAGATCGCATGCCGCGTGCAGGGCATCGCGGTCGGCGTCGCGTCCCTTCTTTGCAAGGGCAGCGTCGTATTCGGGCGAGTAGTCGAAAAATTCCTCCATCGGGGTCTTGTCGCGCCCCGTGATGATGAGCACGTCGGTGATGCCGCTGTCTGCAGCTTCCTTGACCAGGTAATAGATGGCGGGATAGTCCATGATGGGGAGCATTTCCTTGGGGACGGCACGGGAGATCGGCAGCATGCGCGTGCCGAGACCTGCCGCGGGGATGATCGCTTTTGTGACCTTCTTCATTCGTTCCTCCGTTTGGGGCTCGCGCCCGTGGGCAAACGAACCCAAGATACATTAACATCCTCTATTATAGTACAGGTTTGTGAAAAAAGCAACGTTTTTGCGGCTTTTCCCCTTATTTAATGAAAGATATTGAATCGTCCGTGCCGTTGTGGTACAATAATGGGCAGAACAAGACGCGGGCGCGCCCGCGAGATAGAGGTAACACATGGCAAATTACAGAAGAGGACGCATCAACGACGAGATGCAGAAGGAGCTGTCGGCACTGCTGCGCGAGATCAAGGATCCGCGCGTCTCGGGCGGGATGGTCAGCATCACGGCGGCGCAGGTCACGCCGGATATGAAGTACGCCACCGTGTATTTTTCGGTGCTCGGCGGCGATCCCAAAGAGACGAAAAAAGGGTTGGACAGCGCGAAGGGCTTCATCCGCCGCGAGATCGCGGCGCGGCTCAACCTGCGCAACACGCCCGAGTTCAACTTCGTGTTTGACGATTCCATCCGCTACGGCGCGCACATTTCCAAGCTGCTCGAAGACATCAAAACGACGGATGGCGGAAAGGAAAGCGAATGAGCGTGGATATTTCCGCCCTGCGCGCGGCGCTTGACGGCGTGCGGGATGCGCTCGTCGTCGGGCACAGCCACCCGGACGGGGACTGCGCGGGCAGCGCGGCATCGCTCGCGGCGTATCTCATCGCAGGCGGCGCGCGTGCGCGCGTGCTGTTTCCCGAGCCGCTGCCGCTGCGCCTACGCTTTCTCTGCGACGGCGTGGAGCTGCTCGAGACCCTGCCGGACGACCTCGACGATGTGACCGTGATCTGTACGGACGTGGCGTCGGCGGTGCAGCTCGGGGGGCTGCGCGAGGCGCTGGAACATAGGGTGGCGATCCGCATTGACCACCACGAGGTCAGCACGCCCTATGCGGCACGCGAATTTGTCGATCCCGCCGCGGCGGCGACCGGCGAGATCTTGTTTGACCTGTATGCCGAGACCGGGCTTTCCCGCTTGCCGATGACGGCAAAGGCAGCGGTCTTCGGCGCGATCGCGTCGGACACCGGCTGCTTCAAGTATGCCAACGTCACGCCGTCCACGCATCTGCGCGCGGCGGCGCTGCTGACGGCGGGTGTGGACGGCGCGCGGGTGAATCAGCTGCTGTTTGACACCAAGGAGATGTCGCAGATCCGCGCCGAGGGGCTGGCACAGAGCCGCCTGCGGCTCTTTGACGGCGGGCGCGTGTCGGCGATTGTGATCGAAAACACCGATTACACGGACGGGCTTGTCATGGCGGACTTTGAGACGGCGGTGGACATCGCGCGCAGCGTGCGCGGCGTGCAGATCGCGATCGTCATCAAGGGCGCGCCGAAGGCGGGCGTCTACCGCGTGTCCCTGCGCGGCAATGACAATACATCGGTCTCCGGCATTGCCGCCGCGTTCGGCGGCGGCGGGCATCTGCTTGCCGCGGGCTGCACCATCGAGGCGGCAAGCGGCGACGCCGCCTTGCAGATGCTGCTTCGCGAGATTGAAAAAGAAAAGTAAAACGGAAAAAGGAACGGCTGCTGCCGTTCCTTTTTTGCAAGGCTTATAGGTGTGACGATCTGTCGCCTTTACGGATACGCAAAAATTCTTTACCGTAGGACGGTTTTTTTATTCCGCGATGCCGAAGACGCGGCGGGCGTTGTCGGCGAGGATGGCTTTGTTCTCTTCCGGGGTCAGCCCGAGTGAGAAAAAGGACGTGAGTTCGCCCTCCGGCGTCCAGAGCGGATAGTCCGTGCCGAACAGCACGCGCCCCGCACCATAGCGGCGGATGATCTCGACGGCAGTCTCACGCGATAGATAGGGCAGAGTGGACGAGCAGTCCACCGTGATGTTTTCGATGTCGCAGAGCTTGCGGCTTGCCTCCTCCCACATCGTGTAGCCGCCCATGTGCGCGGCAATCAGCTTCAGCCCGGTGTAGATGCGCAGGATCGGGATGAGGCGGTTCGGGTTGGAGTAGTCATAGCGGCTGTCGCCGGTGTGCATGAGGATGGGCAGCCCGTCCGCCTCGCACATTTCGTAGATTCTGAGGCAGCGGAAGTCGTCAATCTTGAAGCCCTGGATGTCGGGGTGCAGCTTGATGCCGTGCAGACCCAGCTCTCGCAGATGGCGGTAGTCGCCGACAAGGTCGGGGCTGTCGGGATAGAGCGTGCCGAGCCCGAAGAAACGACCGCCTGCTGCGGCGACTTCGGCGGCGATGAATTCGTTGATGTCCCGCACCTGATGCGCCGAGGTGGCGACCGATTCCACGATGAAACGGTCAATGCCGCAGGCATCTGCGCGGCGGAGCAGTTCTTCCGCCGTACCGCCGCAGGCGGATTTGGTGCGGTAGAAGGTGCCGATGCCCGCGGCGGCGCGGGCGGCGATCTTTGCGGGGTAGATGTGGCAGTGTGCGTCTATGATGCAGTATCCGTTGTTCATGATGTTTCCTAAAAATCAAAAATAGTTCCGTGCGGCTGCACGTAACTATTTTAGCGCCGATTGTTTCCCACGTCAAGCGTTTTCCGCGTTCGGCGTGCGCTCCGCGTTGTGCAGGAGCGGCGTCATGCTGCGCAGGCTGATCGCCAGCGTGGACGCGTTGTGCAGGAGCGCCGAGAAGGTCGGCTGGATCGTCCCGGTTACGCCGAGCAGGATGAGCAGGGAGTTGAACGAAACGATCGTGCGGTAATTGTGCCCGATGCGGGCTTGCAGCGCCGCCGCAATGCGGCGCAGGGTGACAAGCGCGTCGAGATCGTCCGAGAGCACGGTCACGTCCGCCACCTCGCGGGCGATCGCTGCGCCGGTGCTGACCGCGATGCCGACATTCGCCTCGGAGAGGGCGGGTGTGTCGTTCACGCCGTCGCCCACCATGATGACCGTGCGCCCGGCTTCGCGCTCGGCGCGGACGAAGTTTGCTTTGTCCTCCGGCAGCACCTCGGCGCGGAAATCGTCCACGCCGACGGCGGCAGCCACGCGCGCCGCGGTCTTCTCGTTGTCGCCGGTCATCATCACGATGCGCCCGATGCCGCAATCGTGTAGGGCGCGGATCGCATTGCGCGCGCCTGCCTTGATGGGGTCGTCGATGCAGAGCACGGCGGCAAGCTCGCCGCCGATGGCGAGATACAGATAGGAATATTCACCGTGCAGCGATTCGAGTTTGTCTGTCTCGCCTGCGGGGACACGGCAGGCTTCGTCCTCAAAGATGAAGTGCGCACTGCCGATGCACACGCGCTCGTTGTCCACTGCGCTGGCAATGCCGTGCGCCACGACATACTGCACCTCGGCGTGCCGCTCCTCGTGCCCGAGCCCGCGTGCCGTCGCCTCGGCGACGACCGCATTGGCGATCGAGTGCGGGTAATGCTCCTCAAGGCAGGCGGCAAGGCGGAGCATCTCGCTCTCCGCATGCCCGCCGAAGGTGACGATGCCGGCAACGCGCGGCGTGGCATAGGTCAGTGTGCCGGTCTTGTCAAAGACGATGGTGTCCGCCTTGGCGACTGTCTCGAGATAGTGTCCGCCCTTGACCGTGATGCCGTGCAGACTGCATTCGCGCATTGCGGAGATCACCGCGATCGGGATTGCGAGCTTCAGGGCGCAGGAGAAGTCCACCATCAGCACTGCCAGCGTCTTCGTGACGTTGCGGGTGAGCAGCCAGGTCAGCACCGTGCCGCCGAGCGTGTAGGGCACAAGACGGTCCGCAATGCTTGTTGCGCGGGCCTCAGAGGCGGATTTCATCCGCTCGGAGTCCTCGATCATCTTGACGATGCGGTCATAGCGACCGCCGCCTGCGGTCTTCTCCACCTCGATGACGATGCTGCCGTCCTCTACGACCGTGCCCGCGTAGACAAAGCCGCCCGCACTCTTCTGCACGGGGAGAGATTCGCCGGTCATCGATGCCTGGTTGACGGCGGCTTCGCCCGAGACGACCTTGCCGTCGAGCGGAATGAGGTTGCCGGTGCGTACCGCGATGCGGTCATGCGCGGCGACCTCGCCGATCGGGACGAGCACCTCGGCGCCGTCCTCAACGCGCCAGACCTTGTCCACATGCAGCGACATGGCGTCTGCCAGGTCGGCAAGCGACTTCTTGCGTGTCCACTCCTCGAGAATCTCGCCCAGCTTCAGCATGAACATGACGGATGCCGCCGTCTTGAAGTCGCCGCGCAGCAGCGAAACGCTGACGGCGGTGGCGTCCAGCACCTCGACGGTCAGCTTGCCGCGCCGCAGGGCGGAGAGCCCCTTCCACGCATAGCGGATGCCCCTGATCACCGCCAGTACGGCGCGCAGCGGGGCGGGGAAGAACAGCTTTGACGCAAAGCGGCGCACCGTCACGCCGACGAGGTTGTCTTCAAATTCGCGGTTCAGCGCCCGCGTCGAATGTGCGGGCAGATAAGCGTCGAGTGCTGCGTCTGCCTTGTTGTAGCGCGCAAACGCGCCGATCACGGCGGCGCGGCTGCCCGCATAGCAGACGACGGCATCGGCGGTGCGGTCGTAGACTTTCGCATGCGTCACGCCGGGGACTGCCGAAAGGTATCCCTCTAACTTGTCCGCGTCGGCAAGCGACAGACGGCAGCCGATGAGGTGCACGCGCAGCCTGCCCCGCGTCTCATGCAGGACCTTGCATTTCATGTCGGTATATCCTCCGTGGAAAAAAACAAAAGTTGAACCCAAAAAAGCCGCGCTCGGCGGCTTTTTCGGCGACCGGGCTTTTTCAGTCCGGGTGTCTTATTCGGCCGCGGTCTCGACCGCGGTTTCGGCGGCGGCTTCCGCCTCGGCATCCTCGATGACCTGCGCTTCCTCGGCGGCTGCGCGATCCTCGTTGATCGCTTTTGCATCGGCGAGAATATCCTCCGCATTTTCCTTGACCGTCGTGTAGGTCTTCATCACGCTGTCCTTGGCGCGCAGTGCCGCAGCAGTCGTATGCGTATAGACCTTCTTTGCGTCCTTGCTCGACAGAAGCTTGACGCCTGCCGTGCCGAACAGCACGCCGGCTGCGAATACCGCAAGTTTTCCAAAGCTCATTGTCAATACCTCCGTGTTTTTTCGCCCATAGGGGCGTTTGGTTCATTTCCGGGCAGCCTTCAGACTGCTCCACGCTTATATTAGCACAGGGTAACCGAAAATGCAAGCCTTAACTTTGAGAAAATTCGCGCATATTCGACCGCTTCTTTTATGCAAAAAGGAGAAAAAAGGCGTTCCGAAGCCGAAAAAACGTATTTCCGACAGAAGGTGAAAATCTGTCGGAATTTTCTTTGTAAATACCATTGACAAATGCCCGCGGATATGCTATTATGGTTGCGCTTAGAATTGTTTTGTTTAGAACTGTTTTGAAAAGGAGGCATGACGGTGGAGAAAGAAAGCAAGCCGCGATTCAAACCGTATGAGGTGTTCACCAAGCTGATGAGCCTCGGCAAGTCGATGCGCACGCATTGTCACCGTGCCATCGAGGCGGACGGCTTCACGCTCAACGAGACAGACGTGCTCCTTGCGCTGACCGCCTCACCCGAGAACAACACGGTGGGCGCCATCAGCGAATCCTCCAATATTTCCAAGGGCAATATCAGCCAGGCGGTGGAATCCTTAAAGCAGAAAGGGTATCTTGTCACCGAGCAGAGCAGCGACGACCGACGGTATGTCGCGGTGCGGCTGACCGAGGCGGCAGACCCCGTGATCGAAAAGCTGAAGGCGGCGGAGGACGAGTATTTCGCCGGGTTCATGGGTGCGCTCCCGAGCACGGAGGAGGCGTCGCTGGTCACCCGCATTTTCGATGCCGTGCAGAGATTTTCACCGACCGCGTTTTTAGGCAAGCTCTCCGGCAAGGGCAAAAATGCCGACAAGAATGCCGCAGACAAGGACTGAGAGGAATATCGAAGCGATGAAAAAAACCAAACGTATTTATACACCGATCACCAATATCAAGCACATGGTCTCCATCCTTGAGAGCCGCGGCGAGCGCACCATGTTTGACTATTTTGACGCCGAGGGCAACATCCGGAAGATCACCTACCGCGCGCTGGCGGCGCGTGTGACGGCGTTCGGCTCCGGGCTGTACCGTCTCGGGCGCATCAAGGGCAGGCGCACCGCCATCATCGGCGAGACCTCGCCGTCCTGGTACGTCGCTTACCTTGCGACCGTGATGTTCGGCGGCACGGCAATCCCGATGGATAAGGAGCTGGCGATAGCCGAGATCGAGAACTTCCTCTGCCGCGCGGAGGCGGATAACGTGGTCTTCTCTCCGCTGTTTGCCGAGAAATTCCGCGATGTGGCGGCGCGGCACCCCGAGATCGCGTTCATTCCGATGGCAGGCGCGGCGGACGCGCCCTATTATAAGTCGATGGAGGAGATCGAGTCGATCGGCACCGGGCGTCCGCACGACCCGTCCTCTCCGTCCGATATGGACCGGCTTGCCGTGATGCTGTTCACCTCGGGCACGACCGGCACCAGCAAGTGCGTTATGCTCTCCGAGAAGAACATCTGCGCCGCGATCAACTCGGCGTGCGAAGCGGTCGATTTCTTCCCGCGCGACGTGCTGGTCTCGGTGCTGCCCATCCATCACACCTATGAGCTGTGCTGCTCACTTGCCGCCGCCAACTACGGCTGCGAGATCGCCATCAACGACTCTCTGCGCCACTGCATGCGCAATTTTCAGACCTTCCGCCCCACGGCGCTCGTGCTCGTGCCCCTGTTCCTCACCACGATGGACAAGAAGGTTTGGGATGAGATCCGCAAAAAGGGTGTGGAATCCGCCGTGCGCGGGCTGATGAAGCTGTCCGACGGTACGCGGAAGATCGGGCTTGACCCCCGCCGCCTGCTGTTCCGCGATATTCTTGCGGCATTCGGCGGCAGACTTGAGAAGATCATCTGCGGCGGCGCGCCGCTTGACCCGAAGATCGCCGCCGACTTCCGCTCGCTCGGCATCGAGGTCTGGGAGGGCTACGGCATCACCGAGTGCTCGCCCCTGATCGCGGTGGATGTGTACTATCATTCCAAGCCCGGCTCGGTCGGTCCTGCGGTCACGTCCTGCATGGTGCGCATCGAGGATGCCGTCACCGATGAGGACGGGCACGACATCGGCGAGATCTGCGTCAAGGGTAAAAACGTCATGCTCGGCTACTATAAGGACGAGGCGGCGACCGCCGATGCCTTCACTGCCGACGGCTGGTTCCGTACAGGCGACCTCGGCTACCTCGACGACGAGGGCTACATCTACATCACCGGCAGAAAGAAGTCGGTCATCGTCCTCGAAAACGGCAAGAATGTCTTCCCCGAAGAGATCGAAGAATATCTCGCGTCGGTGGATAAGATCGCCGAATGCGTTGTGGTCGGCAGAAAGAACGGCAGAGAGACGGTGCTGACCGCTGTGGTCTTCCCCAATGCGGAGAAGTTTGAAGCCGATACGCCGGAGAGCGAGATGCTCGCGGCGGTCCGCGCGGATGTCAACAAGCTCAACCGCCGCTTGGTCGGCTATAAGCAGGTGCGGAACGTGGAGCTCCGCACGACCCCGTTTGAGAAGACGACCTCGATGAAGATCAAGCGCCATCTTGTGAAATAAAAAAGGGAACGAACCCGTGCGAGTTCGTTCCCTTTTGGTTTGTGTGCGTGCTTTTAGGCTTCCCCGGTGGGGAAGGCTTAGATGCGGCGGGAGACAGACGGCGCCTGTGCGGTGTGTCATACTTTCCGCCATTCTGTAGGGGCGACCAATGGTCGCCCGCTTTTTGCATCCGCGCAGACGGGCGACCGATGGTCGCCCCTACGGTTAAAATCTTTGCTATTTTCTTTATTTCTTCACTGCACATAATCGAGCGCGGTGTCGTCGGCGGGGACAAACGCGATCCACGCGATGTCGATGCCGCTGCCCACCTTTGCCTGCAAGCCGTCGTAGGGGTCGATGCGCAGGGTCTTCAGCTTGCCGGAGAAGCCGTCCGCTTCCGAGAAGTCCACGAGTGCGACATGCCATTCTTCGTCGGTTGCAAGCGTGCCCATTATCAGATGTGCCGCCGTATAGGCATAGGCTGCGTCATCGCCCGCGCAGTAGTACAGCCCGACTCTGCCGCTTTCCCCGTGATTGCGGTAGCAGATCAGCATTTGCTTGTTTGCGTCCGCGTCTGTCTCGCCGAGGACCAGCGAAACATAGGGGTCGTAGTTGTCGGTGATGCGCAGGGCGGCATAACCGTTCTCCGCAGAGACGGCAAGCCCGTTTGTACCGCCGAATGCCGCGGTGACAAGTGCTTTGTCCGCAAAGTCGAAGAAGGTCTGCGGCGCGTTTTCGCGCACGGGCGGCTTGGCATCGACGACCGATGCGGCAGCCCCTGCCGCAAGCGGCGGCTGCTTGCCGTCCGCAAAGGTCACGTCAAGCCATGTGTTCGCGTCGTAGAGGCTGGAAACGTCCACGGTGTCGCGCGTGACGGACGCGCCGTCTTCGTCGGCGTTGTAAAGCACATAGTTGACCTTCAGCCCGGTGCGATCCGCAAGCCCAAGCGACTTCAGGTCCACGGCGATCTCGGTGACCATGCCATCCGCAAGGACGGTTGACGCCGATGTGACCTTGCCGTCGACTGCCGCAAAGGCGGCGCCGCTGCCGGATTCGAGCGTGACCTTGCCAGCCGCGTCTATGACGAGGCGGTAGGCTTTGCCCGCTGTGTCCGCGAGGTAAACGGCGGTGCGGTCGCGCGCGGTCAGGCTGTCATCCCGCCGCTCGACGAGGAGGTACAGCGTGTTTTTGTCCTTTGCGTAGCGGAAGGTCGCCTGTGCCTGCGAGGCGCTGCCGATGAAGTGCGCGTCGGTCACGCTTGCCCAGTCGTCGCTGTTTTTGCCGTCCGTGCAGACGGCGCGGTCGGCGACGGGGATCGCGTGGTTGAGATAGAAGTTCTCGATCAGGATCGCATTGCCGTTCTGACCGGAGATGGCGGGGTAGACCGCAGTCAGGCGATTTGCGCCCGTGACCTCGATCGAGCCCCAGTAGCCCGATTTGCCGAAGGCGAGAATCGGCTCGCCGATGCTGCGTGCGCTGCCGTCGGCAACGCGCAGGCAGTAGTCATTGCTCCTGCCGTAGCCGATGACGACCTCGCCGCTCGGCATTTTGCGGATGTAGGGTGCCGCGCCGGGGAAAAGATTGCTCTGCCGATCGGCGGGACCGGTCTTGTCATAGTCCGGCGCATCCGACCACGCCGCGTCCGAATAGATGACCGAGATGTGGAAGACCTTGTCTGCGTCCTTGGACTCGCAAACGGCGGCAAGCGTACCGTCGTACAGCTCGGTGACAACGCTCATCTGATCGGTGAAGCTGGGCGAGCCCTCCACGTCGAGGACGTACTGCTGGAAGGCAATCTTCGCCTGCCACGGCGCTTCGGTGACGTTCGGCGTCCAGGTATAGCCGCCGTCGGTCGAGGAGATCATCGCCGTGCCGGTCGAGTTGCGGTCCTCTTTCAGTCCCCAGCGTGCGATGCCGGGCGAAACCTGCGAGAAGAAGATCTGGATCTCGCCGTTTGACAGCTCGGTGATGGAGGGCTCCCAGTTGACGCCCTTGTAGATCGAGGTCTCGGTGCTCCAGCTTCTGCCGCCGTCGGTCGAGCGGCGGAGATAAATGCCCGCAAGCTCGGGGTGATCGCGGTAGACTTCCTTGTTGCGGTAAGAGGTGACGGCGAGAATGTCGCCGTTTTGCAGCACGACGGCATCGCAGTTGACAAAGTAGGTCACGCCGGATCCGTTCGGCAGATTTTCGTTTTTATAGCGGTAGAGTTCTGCGTTGTAGAGCACTTGGGGCGATTCCCAGTGCACAAGATCTTTACTGTGTGCATAGTAGATGTGCGGACCGTAGGTCGCATACTGGAAAAAGAGAATGTAGCTGCCGTCCGCCTTCTGCTTGAGGCGGGGGTACTGCGCCTTGTTATAGCGCGGCGCGCCGGTGGTTTTCTCCGACAGCTCGATATAGCTGCGCGCATCGCCTTCGAGGCAGGCGAGCGTCCCGGCTTTGGCATAGGCATTCTCGGCGACGGCGTTCAGGTCGTCGGCTGAGGTCAGCACGGCTTTGCCGCTCGAGGGCACGGCTTTGCCGCTCGAGGGCACGGCTTCACTGCTCGAGGGAGCGGTTACGCTGCTCGAGGGAGTGGTTACGCTGCTCGAGGGTGCGGTTGCGCTGCCCGAGGGAGCGGTTTCGCTGCTCGAGGGTGCAGTTTCGCTGCTCGAGGGAGCGGTTTCGCTGCTCGAGGGAGCGGTTTCGCTGCTCGAGGGTGCAGTTTCGCTGCTCGAGGGAGCGGTTTCACTGCTCGAGGGGGCGGTTTCGCTGCTCGAGGGCACGACTTCGCTGCTCGAGGGTACAGTTTCACTGCCCGACGGCACGGTTTTGCCGCAGGCGGCAAGCGACAGCGCAAGTGCGGCGGCGACGAGCAGGGAAAGGGCGATTCTTTTCATGGGCATCCTCCGCTTTTCAAAAATGTTGTCTGTCTCCATTATGCAGGAAGAAAAACGATTTTGCAACACAAAAAACCGCACCCTTTTCGGGTGCGGTTTTGTGCTTTTTTGCGGAAATCAGTCGCTGACGTAAGGAATGAGAGCCATCTGTCTTGCTCTCTTGACAGCAACGGTAAGCTGACGCTGGTGAACAGCGCAGGTGCCCGAGATTCTTCTGGGAAGGATCTTGGAGCGCTCGCTGACGAGCTTCTTCAGTCTTACGGTATCCTTATAATCGATGTAGTCGATCTTGTCTGCGCAGAAAATGCAGACCTTCTTCTTCTTCCGCATGGGGCGGAAGGGGCGCTGCTGAGGTGCTGCTGCGGCTGCGGGTGCAGCTGCGGGAGCCTCTGCTGCGGGCGTTACGTTTTCGGTAACATTCGTATCCATGATTATGCCCTACTGTAAAGTACAGATTCCTTTCTATAAATTCTTTGCGCCGTAGCGCATCCGACCGCTCGGGTCAGAACGGGAGATCATCCTCGTCGGAGACGGGTTCAAACTTCGGCTCTGCCGCATTCGTGTTGGAATACGACGGCGCCGCATTGTAAGCGTCGGGCGTGTATTGGGAAGCGCCGCCGCCTGACTCGGACTTGCTCTCGACAAATCCGACCTCGTCGGCAACGACCTCGGTAACATAACGCTTATTGCCCTGATTGTCGGTGTACGATCTCGACTGGATCGAGCCGCACACGAGAATCGGCTTGCCCTTCTTGAAGAAGCGCGAGACGAACTCTGCGGACTGTCTCCATGCAACGATGTTGATGAAGTCAGCCGTCTGCTGTCCCTCGGGCGCGTTCTTGCTCTGGTAGCGGCGGTTGATCGCGATCGTAAAGGATACGACCGAGATGCCGGACTGCGTCTGCTTGAGCTCGGGGTCTGCCGTCAGATTGCCGATCAGGATTACCTTATTCAAACTTGCCATAACTACGCTCCTTGTCTCGATTACGACTTAGCCTTTTTCTCGTGGAGTCTGATTACAAGACCGCGCATGATGTTTTCATCAATGTTGTAGCGGCGCTCCAGCTCTGCGGGGAATGCAGGCTCGCTCGTAAAGTTTACGAGGACATAGTAGCCTTCGGGAATGTCGTCGATCGGGTATGCCAGCTTGCGCTTGCCCCACTCGTTGACTTCGCCGAGGGTACCGTTCTCCGCGATCAGCGCGGTGAACTTCTCCGCCGTTGCCTTGACCTCGTCATCACCGATCGTGGGATTGACGATGAACAGCGTTTCGTAAGAATTTACTACCTTTTCCATCTGTGTTACACCTCCTTATGGACTGATGGCCATGCACGAACACATGGCAAGGGGGTAGGGTCAACTTCGGTCAACCTATACCGAATCAATATTCTACCATGCGAAAAATGCTTTGTCAAGAAAAAACATCAATATTTTTTGCCGAGCGCGGCAGAAAATTGCGCACACGGGCAGATTTTGTGCTAAAATAGAGACAGTTTCGGTTTCGGAGGCAGATATGACGGTCATGTATTTTGTGCGCCACGGGCAGAGCGAGGGCAATGTGCGCGGCGGATTTGCGGGGCGCGTGGACTATGCGCTGTCCGAAAAGGGCGTGCGGCAGGCGCGCTGTACGGCGGATTTTCTGCGCGCTGTGCATCTCGACGCCGTCTGTGCAAGCCCGCTGCGGCGCGCGCAGGCGACGGCTGCGCCCATCGCCGCCGACCGGGGGCTTGCGGTGCAGACGCGCGCGGGGCTGATTGAATTTGATTTCGGCGACTGGGAGGGGCTTGCGCTCGACACGCTGAACGCCCGCTTCCCGGACGCCGTGCCGACCTGGAAGTATCATCTGCCCGATGTCGTCTGCCCGCACGGCGAGCGCATGGCAGACTGCTTTGCACGGGCGAAGACGGAATTTGCCGCGCTTGCGCGGGACTATGCCGGGCGCGACGTCTGTGTCGTGACGCACGGCGCGTTTCTCAAATGCCTTTTCTGCGCCCTGCACGGTCTTCCGCTTGCCGAAATTGACCGTGTGCCGTGGGCGGACAACGCCTCGGTGACGAAGGTCGTCATCGGCGCGGACGGCGTGCCCGCGATCGAATACGAGAATTACAGTGCACACATGGGTGATCTCGTCACCGGCGTCTCCCGCGCCCTCACCGAAAAGTAGGCGAGGGAGGGAGCGCCGGTTCCACAGAATGGCAACGTGCAGTGCGCACGTCGCACAGGCGGGGGAGACTTGTTCCCGCCGGCTCTTAGCCTTCTCCCCCCAAGGGAAGCCTAAGAGGCGAAAAGCACTTCCTTACTTCGCCTCCCGCAAACGCACCGCCGGAAACGGTGGATTTTTTGTATTTACTTGGCGGCGGGGCGATGGTATGATGAGGGTAGGAAAAACACGGAGGAAACCGACATGAAACTGTTTGCAAAGCTTCTGTGCGCGGCGGCGCTCACGCTTTTTCTGTGCCTTGCGGCATCGGCGCGGGAGGTCGTTATCTACGAGAACGGCTTTGACGATGCGTCCGCCCTCTCCGACTTCACCGTGCGCGGCAACTGGTCGGTGAAAAACGGCGCCGCCGACCTTGCTGCGGGCAAATCCTCGTCGGGCTGCCTGACCTATAAGATCCCGTCGGAGCACCGCGGTAAGAAGTACAAGTTGGAAGTGGATTTTCTCGGACAGAGCGGCATGGGCGGGCTGCTGATCGGCGCGGAGGGCGAAGGACTCTCGCCGACGCCGTCCTATTTCTTCGGCTATACGGCATCGGTTGCCGCCAGCGGCACGAAGGGCATGTTCGCCTACTTCAACGAAAAGGGCGGCTGGGGCGACACGCTGCGCACCGGGCTTGACACCTTTGACGACAAGGACGTGCATCTGTGCGCCGTGGTCGATCCCGCAAAGGGCGAGATCCTGTTCACGATCAAGCCGCAGGACGGCTCGCGCGAGCTGTTTGCCATGACCTACTGCTTACAGACGACCGAAATCGAGAGGATCTACACCGCGTTTTCGGACACGGTGGGCATTCGCCGTGCCTATGCGGCAAAGGGCGTTTTCGACAATTTCCGCATCAGCGTCTTTGAAGACGACGTTATCCCCGCACTTGACGGCAGCGTCACGCTGTCGGGGCTTGCGTTTGCCGCCTCGGCAGACGCCGCCGTGACCGACGGTGCGCTCACCGCCGGTACGGTCCTCTCGGACGCGGACTTCGGCAGTGCCGCCGACTTTGCGGCGGATATCCGCTGCGGCAGCCGCATGCTCCTTTATTTCGGAATGCGCGATGCGCAAAACGGGTTTGCCGCCGAGGTAAACCGCGCGGAGGAGACAGTCGTGCTCTATACCATCCGTGACGGCGCGTTCACCTGGCTCGGCGAGCGGCATGTGCCGGTCACGGACGATTTCTGCCGCCTGCGCGCCCGCGTGCGGGATGAAGTCGTTTCCGTCTGGTATGACTGCTACGAGGTGAACGACGACCTCTACCCGCTGATCGAGCTGGAACAGAAGGGCGCGGTCGCCGGGCGCTTCGGCGTCCTCTGCGAGGGCGGTGCGACGAAGAATTTCACCGTGACCGGCGCGGGTGAGGCATATGCGGGGGCGACCTTCGTCAACCCGGTCTGCTACGGCGCAGACCCGGATGTGCTCTATTACGACGGCGTGTATTACCTCTATATCCGCAAGGTTGTCGGCGATGCTCCGTTTGTCGTCTACACCTCCACGGACATGGTCAACTGGACGGAGCGGGGCGGCATCTACACATGGCAGAAGGGGTGGAGCAGCAAGTACCACTTCATGAGCCCGAACGTCTTTTACTACGACGGCATGTTCTATCTGCTGTTCCAGGCGTGGAACGACGACACCGAGCAGAGCGCGCGGCTGTTCTACGCCAGCGCAAAGTCGCCGCTCGGTCCGTTTGAGGGGTGCACGATGCTGCACGATGTCCACGAGATCGGCGGGCATCCGTTTGTGGACGACGACGGCAAGGTCTATGTCACGCTCTGCCGCTTTGACTTTGGCTCCAACCTGTATATCGAGGAGGTCGCGGTGAAGGACGGCGTGATCACGCCGAAACCCGAGACCTGTAAGATGATCCTCTATCCGCAGACCGCCTATGAGGTCAACGGCAGGGGGCGCACGGTCGAGGGCGGCGTGCCGTGGAAGCACGGCGACTATTACTATATGATCTATGCCGTCGGCAGCTACAAGCTGCATTACGGGCAGAGCTATGCGGTCTCGAAGAGCATTTACGGACCGTATGAAAAGTACGAATACAACCCGTTTCTTGTCTACAATGCGGCGGTGGACGGACCGGGCGACGCGGTGATCATGCCCTCGCCGGACGGAAAAGAACTGTACCTTGTCTACCATCAGCACAATGCGATCGGTACGGTCTCGCCGCGCATGACCTGCATTGACCGGCTGAAATTCGTGCCGAACCCGGACGGCGGACCGGACGTGCTGGTGACGGCGGGACCGTCCTCCACGCCGCAGCCCGTGCCGTCCGGCACGGCGGAAATGCCTGCGGCGGTGACCGAAACCAAAGTGACGCTGACGCTCGGCAGCACGGCGGCAACGCGGAATGACGCCGCCGTCACGCTGGATACCGCGCCGCTTTCCCGTGGCGGGCGCATGATGCTGCCCATCCGTTTTGTTGCCGAGGCGTTCGGCGCGGCGGTTGGCTGGAACGGCGATACCGCCACGGCAACCGTGGCGGCAGGCGATACGGTCATCACCGTGCAGATCGGGGCGGGGCAGATCTTCGTGAACGGCAATGCCGTGCCGCTCGACACCGCCGCCTTCATCGAGGGCGGACGCACCTATCTGCCGGTACGCGCCATTGCCGGCGCGCTCGGCGCGGCTGTCGAATGGGACGGTGATACCGCCACGGCAACTCTGACAAGGTGAGTGCGCAGGCGGCGCACAAGGCAAAAAGCGGAGCGGCACAGAGTCGCTCCGCTTTTTTTCGTGAGAACGTTGACATCTTCTATATACGGTGCTATAATATTTTGGATCATTTTTTGTGATAATGAATTTTTATATAAATAAAAGGACTGGAAACCGCCATGAAATGGACATCGCTTAACGACCTGCGCGAAAAGTATCTTTCGTTCTTTGAGTCGAAGGGACATCTCCGCCTGCCGAGCTTTCCGCTCGTGCCGCAGGGCGACAAATCGCTCCTGCTGATCAACTCGGGCATGGCGCCGATGAAGAAGTTCTTCACCGGCGAGGAAGTGCCTCCGCGCCGCCGCGTCACCACCTGCCAGAAGTGCATCCGCACGCCCGACCTGGAGCGCGTCGGTCACACTGCACGCCACGGCACGTATTTTGAGATGCTGGGCAACTTCTCCTTCGGCGACTACTTCAAGGAAGAGGCGATCCCGTGGGCTTGGGAATTCCTCACGAAGACGCTGGAGATCCCGGAAGAGCTGCTCTATCCGTCGATCTACGAGAACGACGAAGAGGCGTTTGACATCTGGACGAAAAAGGTCGGCGTGCCCGCAGAGCGCGTGACCCGTCTCGGCAAGGAGGACAACTTCTGGGAGCACGGCAGCGGTCCCTGCGGTCCCTGCTCCGAGATCTATTTTGACCGCGGCGAGAAGTACGGCTGCGGCAGCCCCGACTGCAAGCCGGGCTGCGACTGCGACCGCTTCATGGAAATCTGGAACAACGTCTTCTCGCAGTTCAACAACGACGGCAAGGGCAATTACACCGAGCTCAAGCAGAAGAACATCGACACCGGCATGGGTCTTGAGCGCCTCGCCTGCGTCATGCAGGGCGTGGACAACCTCTTTGAGGTGGACACCGTGCGCAAGATCCTCGACACGGTCTGCGACATCGCAGGCGTGAAATACGGCGAGGATAAGAACAAGGATATTTCCATCCGTGTCGTCACCGATCACATCCGCAGCGCCACGTTCATGATTTCGGACGGCGTTATCCCCTCCAACGAGGGGCGCGGCTATGTCCTGCGCCGCATCCTGCGTCGCGCCGCACGCCATGCAAAGCTGCTCGGCATCACGCATGCTTTCCTCTCCGACCTCTGCGAGGTCGTGATCGAGCAGAACATCACGGCATATCCCGAGCTCGGCGAAAAGCGCGCTTATATCAAGAAGGTTATCGCGATGGAGGAGGAGCGCTTTGACGCCACTATCGACGCAGGTCTCGACATTCTGAATGCGCTGACCGAAAAGGCGGACGCCAAGGGCGAAAAGACGATTCCCGGCGCGGATGTCTTCAAGCTGTATGACACCTTCGGTTTCCCGATCGACCTCGTGCGCGAGATCGCGGGTGAGCGCGGCTATACGCTCGACGAAGAGACCTTTGACAAGCTGCTTGCCGAGCAGAAGCAGCGTTCCCGCGAGCGCCGCAAGAACATCGGCGGCTGGTCCGAGTCCTCGAAGACCCTGCTCGCCGATCTGCCCCGCACCGAGTTTGTCGGCTACACCGACACCGAGGCGGATGCAAAGATCGTGGCGATCCTCTGCGACAATGAAGCCGAGGAATGCGTCAGCGAGGGCGAATTCAGCCTCATCCTCGACAAGACACCGTTCTACGGCGAGGGCGGCGGTCAGGTCGGCGACACAGGCGTGATCCGCACCGCGCATGCCGAGGCGACCGTGCTGGATACCAAAAAGACCGACGGCGTCTACATCCATCTCTGCCGGATGGAGAGCGGCGTTCTCAATAAGGGCGAGACCGTGCACGCTGCGATCGACGTCGCGCGCCGCGACGCCATCAAGCGCAACCACTCCACCGCGCACCTCTTGCAGGCGGCGCTGCGCGAGGTGCTCGGCAGCCATGTTGAGCAGGCAGGTTCCTATGTGGACGAGCACCGCTGCCGTTTCGACTTCACACATTTCTCCGCGCTGACGAAGGACGAGCTTGCAAAGGTTGAGGCACTGGTCAATGCGCACATCCTTGCGGGCGTGCCGGTCGTCACCACGGTGACCGACCCGGAGAGTGCGAAGAAGGCGGGCGCGATGGCGCTGTTCGGCGAAAAGTACGGCGACAAGGTCCGCATGGTCAAAATGGGCGACTTCTCGACCGAGCTTTGCGGCGGTACGCATCTCGACAACACCGCAAAAGCGGGTCTGTTCAAGATCATTTCCGAGTCTTCGGTCGCGGCGGGCGTTCGCCGTATCGAGGGCGCAACCGGTCTCGGCGTGCTGGAACTGCTGCGCGAGAGCGAGCAGCTCACGGCAGACGCCGCAGCCGAACTGAAGAGCGCACCTGCCGAGATCGCACATCGCGCGGCAGCGCTCCAGAATGAGATCAAGCAGCTGCATCGCGAGCTGGATGCCGCCAATGCCAAGCTGTCGCAGAATGTGCTTGCATCGCTTGCCGACAGCACGACCGTTGTGGACGGCATTGAGCTGACGGCGGCAAAGATCGACGGCAATGCGCAGAGCGCGCGCACGCTGTGCGATGAGATCAAGGCAAATCACCCGGCGGCGGTCGCGGTCATCGCGGCGGTAGACGGCGGCAAGCTGAACTTTGCGGCTTGCGCGGGCGCGGATGCAGTCAAGCGCGGCGTGCACGCAGGCAAGCTCGTGGGCGCAGTCGCGCAGATCACCGGCGGCCGTGGCGGCGGACGCCCGGACGGCGCCATGGCGGGCGGCGCGGATGTCTCGAAGGTGGAAGAAGCCCTCGCGGCAGCACGCACCATCCTCGGTGATATGCTGAAGAAGTAAAATAAAAATAGGTAGGAAATGTGATGCGGCGCGGCGTTCGGCTCCCCTGTGCAAGGGGTGAGCTGTACGAGACGCAAAGCGTCTCGCGGAGTTTTCCCGGAGGGAAAACATCCTGAGCCGTAGGTGACTGAGGGGTTGTTCCTTGGCATTGTAACAATCCCTCCGTCGGCGATGATGTTTCCCGCAAGGGAAACTCATTAGGAACGCTTGCGTTCCGGGACACACTCCCTTTGCTGGGGGGAGGCGAAGATAGAATGGTGAGGGCAAGCCCTGCATTTTATCCTACCGAATTAAATTTCAAAAAACACTTGACAAGCTATATTCGTTTTCGTATAATATAGATTGTCTTATTGTGAATACACGCGAAGTTTCCGCTTCCGAAATACTGCAAGGAGGTGCAACCAAATGCTCAGAACTTACCAGCCTAAAAAGCGTCAGAGAAAAAAAGAACACGGCTTCAGAAAGAGAATGAGAACTGCCGACGGCAGAAAGGTTCTCAAGAGACGCCGCGCTAAGGGCAGAGCAAGACTCACCTATTGATGAGCCGACCTCTGCTCCACTCCCCACGGGAGTTTCAAATCTCCGATAACTCTTTGTGAGGTTATCGGGGTTTTTGATTATTCGGCATATTTTCGATACGACAAGCGAAACCAAATCGGAAGGGGTAGACCCGTGAAATACCGCGCGATCTGCGAAAACCACCTGTATTCCAAGGCATATAAGAAAGGGGCACGGGCGGTCACATCGACCGTTGCCGTCTATGTCCTGCCCGACTACAAAAAGCACGCGCTGATGAAGGCAAATCCCGAAAAGAAGTACATCAACCGCGTGGGTCTCACAGTCGGCAAACGCATCGGCGGCGCCGTCGCGCGCAGCCGTGCCAAACGCATCATCCGGCACGCATACCGGAACATTGATACAGCTACGCCCGTGAAAACGGGGCACCTCGTCGTGATCGTCGCACGCGAGGGCATTGACGGAAAAAAGACACAGGACATCGAGCGCGATCTCCGATATGCGCTCCGCAAGACCGGTCTTTTATGAAGCATCTCTGCATTTTTCTCATCGAGCTGTATCGGAAGTATATTTCCCCGCATAAGAGAAGTTGTTGCAGGTTCAGTCCGACCTGTTCTGCCTACGCCGTTGAGGCGTTTCAAAAACGCGGCTTTTTCTGTGGGCTGATCCTCACCGTGTACCGCATCCTCCGCTGCAATCCGTTTTGCCGCGGCGGCTATGATCCGGTGCCCGACAAAGGATTTCGCCCATTCTCCAAACAACCGGACGGGGAAACCGACGAAGACAAGGACAAGCAATGAAAGGACGCCGCTTGTGCGGCGGTTGAAACATGGAATTTATCAACATCCCCTTTGCGTATATCATGCGCTGGTTTGACGGTTTCACGCATTCCTATGCGCTGTCGCTCCTGCTGTTCGCGATTCTGATCAAGGTGATCTTCATCCCGGTCGGCATCAAGCAGCAGAAGAACCAGATCAAGATGGCATCGCTCCGCCCGAAGGAGGCGGTCATCAGAGACAAATATGCCGGGCGCACCGATCGCGCCACCCAGCAGAAGATGCAGCAGGAGCTGCTGGAGCTGCAGCAGAAGGAGAACGCAAGCCCGCTCGGCGGCTGCCTGCCGCTGCTCATTCAGATGGTCTTCATCGTGATTCTGTATCAGATCATCCGCAACCCGCTGACTTATATCTGCCAGATGAGCAAAGATGCGATCGTCGAGCTGGCAAATCAGATCGGCTATACCATCGGCAATGCTGCCGTCACGCTTGAGAACATCGGCAAGATCGACCAGATCAGCATGATCGCACAGATCCCCGCAGACCTCAAGGCATCACTGCCCGCACTCGCCAACCTGCCGAACTTCAATTTCCTCGGGCTTGATCTGTCGATGACCCCGATGCTCGTCTGGAACAACTTCATCGGCAAGACTGGCATGACGATCTTCGGCGACGCCGCGCCCACGATCGTCAACGTCATTCTCTATGCGCTCATCCCGCTCATCTGCTTCTTCTCGCAGGTGCTCACGATGAAGCTGACCCGCAAGTTCACCTATCAGTCGCAGGCGATGCAGGAACAGCAGGGCGCAAACGGATGCAGCACGCAGATGATGGACTGGTCCATGCCGCTGCTCTCGCTGTTCTTCTGCTTCACGTTCCCGCTTGCAATCGGTCTGTACTGGATCTATCAGAACATTCTTTCCTTTGCACAGACGGTCATCCTCGCCAAGGCTATGCCTATCCCGGTGCTGACCGAGAAGGATTATGAGCGCGCCAAGAAGGAAATGAAGGCAAAGGGCTATGACACGAAGCGTGCCGATCTGCCCCGCGTCCGTTCGCTCCACCACATCGACGACGAGGACTACGAGAACCTGCCCGACGCCCCGAAGGACGGCGCAAAGGGCGCATCCCAGCCCCTGCTGAACGGCGAGAAAGTTCCCGTCAAGAATGAGAGCGACAAAAAAGCGCCGAAACTGAAGGACGAAAGCGACAAAAAGTAATTACGAGAAAGGCGGACGGAGACGTCCGGATATACAGATATGGTTACCGAAATCTACGCAACCGGCAAAACGATCAACGAGGCGATCGATGCGCTGAAGGCGAAACTCTGCGTCAGCGATCTCGACGGCACCGAATGGAAGGTCGTCAGCGTCGGCAAGAAGGGCGGTCTCTTCGGTCTCGGCGCGCAGCCTGCCAAGGTTGTCGCCTTCATCGAGGCGAAGGAAGAGGAAAAGCCCGCGCCGAAGGCGGAGTCAAAGCCCGAGGCAAAGGCGGAAGCCAAGCCCGCACCCGCGCCCGCACCCGCGCCTGCGGCAAAGCCGGAGGCAAAGGCAGTGCCCCGCACGGAGCGCGCACCGCGCACCGACAGACCCGAACGGAAGGAACCCCGCCCGGCAAAGCCGCGCACCGAGAAAGCGCCCGCACCGGCACAGAGTGAACCGAAGCCGAAGAAGCCGAAGACGCCCACCACCGAGGCGGAGCTGAAGGCAGCCGTCTCATTCGTTGAGACGCTCATCAAGAACCTTGAAATTGAAGTGGAAGCCACGGTCGGCACTGACGAGGAGAACGCCAGCTGCATCACGATCGATGGCAAGGATGCGTCCGTGCTGATCGGTCACCACGGCGAAACGCTGGACGCGCTGCAGTATCTTGCCAACCTCGCGGCAAACCGCGCCGAGGGCAAGGACGATCACGAGCGCATCACGGTGGATGTCGCGGGTTATCGCGCCCGCCGCGAGGAAAAGCTCCGCGAGCTTGCCCGCAGACAGGCGGAGAAGGTGCAGAAGTACGGCAGAAGCGTCATGCTCGAGCCGATGAACCCCTATGAGCGCCGCATCATTCATGCCGAGATCCAGAATATTGAGGGCGTTTCGACCAACTCGATCGGCTCGGATTCCAACCGCAAGGTCGTCATTTTCCTGACCGAAAAGGGCATGGGCAGACTGCCGCGCCCGAATGACCGCCGCCGCGGTGATCGCCGTGACGGAAACCGCCGTCCGCGCCGCACCGAGCGTGCGCCGATGGAGAATGCGGACACGGAGAGCACCCCTGCCGAAACCGCGCCTGCCGAGGCAGCAGCGCCGGCCAAAGGCGACGCAGAATAATTTTTCAGAATACGGAGCAAGGCTATGCAAACGGAAACTTTGTTTTCCTCCACCATCGCCGCCGTCTCCACGCCGCGCGGTAAGGGCGGCGTGGCACTGATCCGCATATCGGGAGAGGAAGCAGCGGCTGTCGCAGGTCGCTGCTTTTTTCCGAAGTGCGGGAAAAGCATCGGCGAGCTTGAGGCGCGCCGCGCTTATTTCGGCGATATCGTTTCGGGCGGCAAGGTGATCGACGACGGACTCTGCACGCTCTTCCGCGCGCCGCATTCCTACACCGGTGAGGATATGGCGGAGATCAGCTGCCACGGCGGCATGCTGGTCACCCAGCGGGTGCTGGAGGCGGTCTTTGCCGCGGGCGCCGTTCCCGCCGCTGCGGGCGAGTTCACCCGCCGCGCGTTTGTCGGAGGCAAGCTGTCGCTGACGAAGGCGGAGGCGATCGCGGAGATCCTCGATGCGAGAAGCGACGCACAGCTTGAGATCGCGGCGGCACAGCGGCGCGGCGCGCTCAGCGAGAAGCTGGAAGAAGCGGAAAAAGAGCTGATCGCGCTTTGCGGCGCGGTCTACGCCCGCATTGATTATCCGGACGAGGATCTCGGCGAGATCAGCGACGACGAATTTGCCGACCGCGCCGCTGCCGTCCTGCGCAGACTGGAGGCGCTCGCCTCGACTTATCGGGCGGGCAGCGCGATCTTTGAGGGCATCAACACGGTCATCTGCGGCGCGCCGAACCGCGGCAAAAGCTCGCTGTACAACGCGCTTGCCGGGGAGGATGCCGCCATTGTCACGCCGATCGCGGGGACGACGCGTGACACACTGGAGCGCGATCTGCCGCTCGGGCGCGTGATGCTGCACCTGGTTGACACGGCGGGCATACACGGCGCGGCGGACGAGGTGGAAAAGATCGGCGTTGCCCGCGCGGAGACCCGCGTGCGCGGCGCGGAGCTGGTCTTCTGCCTGTTTGACGCATCGCAGCCCTTTTCGGACGAGGATGCCGCCCTGTGCGAGCTGCTCTCCGGCATCGGCGCGCCGAAGCTCGCGCTTCTCAACAAGCTGGACGTCAAGTGCGGTGTGTTCACGATCCCCGCGCGCTACCGCGCACTGTTCTGCGCGGTCATCGAGATCAGCGCGAAGAGCGGGGAAGGGCTGGATCGCCTGCGGGAGACCGTGGAGGATCTCTTCTCGGTCGGCGCGATCGAGACGTCGAACGGCGCCGTGGTCACCAATGCCCGCCAGTTTGCCGCGCTCACCGAGGCGCGCACCTGTGTCGGCGACGCGATCCACGCCGTGAGGAGCGGCATGGGTGCAGATGTTGCATCGAGCGATCTCGAACGCGCCATTGCCACGCTCGGCGAGCTGGACGGCAGGCGCGTGTCCGAGGCGATCGTCTCGGAGATTTTCTCGCACTTCTGCGTCGGAAAATAAGTAAAGCGGGGGAGTTGTCACTTAAAGCCTTCCCCCTTGGGGGAAGCCAAGAAGTTCTCCTCCCCACGCTGCGCTATCCGCGCTTTTTCGGCATGAACAGCATCACAAGGACCACGACGGCGATAATGACGAGGATGGCAAGGATGATCCCCCAGACCATGCCCGTATTGCTGCCCGCGCCGTCCGCATTGCTGCCGGATGCGGTGCTCGATGCGGCGGAACCGCTTTCTGCGCCGTTTCGTCCCATCAGAATGTTGTCATCGTTCAGCCCGAAGTCGTCACCCGTGACCGAGCCGGTCGCGTTGTCGTTTCCGCCGTCGGACATTGCACTGTCAAAGCCGTTGCGGATGCGGTGCGCCTCGCCCGGCATCGGCCCGCTGACGTCGCTGACCACGCCGTCGCGCGCATCGCCGAAGCGGACGTTCCCGTCCGAAACGACGCCGTTTTCATACATTTCGTCGAGGGTCGCAGCGGCTGCCGACAGCATGAGCAGTGCAAAGACGGCAAGCCATGCGACAAGACGCATTGAGTTTTTTATTTTCATCTGGATTCTTCCTTTCTTTTATGCGGTGTGCAGTCACAGTATGCCCGGGGACAGGCGGAACCATGCAAAGGAGCAGATATGGAAGGCAAACGCTTTACGAAAAACGACAGCGGGTTTATCTGTGAAAACTGCGGTGCGGCGGTCGAGCCGCTCGGCTCCTCCTCACGCGACCATTGCCCGTATTGCCTCTGCTCGATCCACATCGACAACATGCCGGGCGATCGCGCGAATCCGTGCCACGGCATTCTCGACCCCGTGCGCGTGGAGCTGAACCCCAAAAAGGGCTATGTCATTGTCTACCGATGCCGCCGCTGCGGCGAGATCAAACGCAACCGCGCCGCAAACGACGCGCGTGTGCAGCCGGATGACATTGACCGCATTATCAGACTGACTGCCGCCGAAGACGGAAATTTGTAAATTTTGCGTCTTGTATATCCGCTGCAACTATGGTAAAATAGTCGCATAAACGGTATGCGGGAGGTGTTGCGTCGTGAAAAGCAGGATTCTTTTCGGGTGCAGCCTCCTGTTTTTTTGCATTTTGGGCATCGCGGTGCTTGCCGGCTGCGCGGTGCGGGACGGCGGCTATACGCTGGTCTCGACCGATGCTGAGGTACGCCCCGACTTTGCCGAGCAGATCATCGTGACCGACCGCTCCTACATAGAGGTCACCACCGAGGCGACCACCGTGCGCACCGAGCCGCCTGAGGTCGTCTTCACCGGCACCTCCGCACCCGCTGCCACGACAAAGCCGCCGGTGACCGAGGCGCCGAAGGAATACTACACCGTCAAGTTTGTGGACAGCGACGGCTACACCATGGTTTCGCTGCAAACCGTGATCGAAGGCGGCAGCGCAACGGCGCCCACGATGCCGGAAAAGCGCGGGGAGCTGTATTTTCGCGGCTGGAACCGCGATTTCACCGATGTGCAGCGCAGCATGATCGTCACGGCGATCTATGAAAAGGAAATTTTCACGGTTCGCTTTATCGATATTGACGGCACTTTGCTGAAGATCGAACAGGTGCACTGGGGCGAGGACGCCGAGGCGCCCGAGGTCGCCGATCGGGAGGGCTATCTCTTCAACGGCTGGAACACGCTGTTCAACAGTGTGCACACGGATCTTGATGTCTATGCGACTTATTATCTTCTCCCGCAGCGGGATAAGCTGACCCTGATCAAGGCGTATGACTATCTGCCGCATACCGACAATGCGTTTGGCTGGGCGGATGAGGTCTATTACCGGCGCACGCACAATGCGGTTCTGACCGTCGGCAACACCGAATATGCAGGCGACCGCGTGCTGTACGGGAATTTCTGCGATACTTTTGCGCTCGAGGGCTACGACTTTGACGGCATTGAGGGGCGGCTTGTCCTCATCGGCAGGGGAGATGCGGACGAGAAAGAAGACTATACACTTCGTCTGACGCTGTACGGCGACGGTGCGGAGCTCTACCAGACCACATTGACCCGCACGGGCACGAATACGCGCTTTGATGTGGATCTGACAAATGTTTCGGAACTGACCATCGTCCTGGAACCGATGATCGACGGCTACGTCTATTATGATTATGACGAGGCGGTCTTTGTCGGCGGTATCCTGGATGGGGCGTTTTATAAAGAAAACTGACATTTTGAAAGGCTTGAAAACATGAAACTGCTGGAAGAACGGATTTTGAAGGACGGTAAGGTCGGCGCGGGCAATGTGCTCAAGGTGGACAGCTTTGTCAACCATCAGCTCGATGTGAAATTTCTCAGTGCGCTTGGCAAGGAGTTTTATCGCCGCTTTGCGGACTGCGGCGTGAACAAGATTCTCACGATCGAGGCGTCGGGCATCGGCATCGCCTGCCTCACGGCGGAATATTTTGATGTGCCGGTCGTTTTTGCCAAGAAGACGAAGACCAACAACATCTTTGCGGATGTGTACACCTCAAAGGTCGAGTCCTACACGCACGGAACGACCTATGACATCGTGGTCTCCAAGCAGTTTCTGCGCCCGGAGGACCGCGTGCTGATCATCGACGATTTTCTTGCCAAGGGCAGCGCGCTGAAGGGACTGATCGAGCTGATTTCCCATGCGGGCGCGACCGTGGTCGGCGCAGGCATCGTCATTGAAAAGGCGTTCCAGCCGGGCGGCGAGCTCATCCGTTCGATGGGCGTCCGCGTGGAATCGCTGGCGCGCATCGCCTCCATGAGCGAGGAAGACGGCGTGAAATTTGTCGAAGAATAAAGCGTACCAATCAAAAAAGCGACGGTCTTGACCGTCGCTTTTTTGGGTTGTGCGAGATCAGCCGCAGCAGCAGCTGAACAGAAGAATAATCAGCGCAAGGATGATGATCCAAGTGCAGTTATTGCCGTCAAACAGATTGCAAAGGCAGTTGTTCATAAACATGACCGATCCTTTCTTATGTGTGGAAAGCGCAAAGTGCGGCGGGCGCACCCCTTTGCCTCCCCCACTGTCATGTTATGAATCGGCGCGGAAAGTGTGCATCAGCTTTTTGTGAGTCCGTGCGCAAAGCCGTTCGGATCGGCGGAGCAGACGTCGCCCCCCACGACCTTGTTCTTGTAGACCAGGATGTTGGCATAGACCGGGTCGCTGTAGCCCTCGTAATTGGTGACGTTGTAGGTGTAGCGCATCATCTTTTTACCCTTGTAGCGCGAGAGATCCAGTCCCTCGCCCTTCTGCATCTCGTTGTAGGCGGCGAAAACGCGGTCAAATTCCTTCGGGATCAGGACCTCGCATTCTTCGATGGGCGTCTCATCGACGACATAGCCGAACTGCGAGAGGAACTGCACGCGGTCGCCCGCGCTCCGGATGCGGTCAAAGCGGATCTCCTCGCCCGCACTCTCAATCTTGGCGGCGGGCGCGGGACTCTCGTAGGACGGAATGAACAGGATCAGTGCCGCGATGGCGAGAAACGCAAGCGCGGCGATCGAAGCGAATTTCAGCGTACTCATGCGGACGGAGCGGACGAACATAGAAAAATTCCCCCTTGGCGTATTTGGTACAACATACGCCGGGGGAATTTGTTTTATGCACGTTCAGACGATCTCTGCATAGTATTTCTGCAAAAGCCGCACGGGATGGTAAGATTGCTTGGAGCGGCGCAGCCCTTCGTTGCCGTCGTCCTCCTCGCGGTTGACAAAGCGCACGTCGGGATAGGCGTTTGCCTCCAGCGTGACCAGCATCGGGTAGACGCCGCGCACGGCGGGCAGCCCCTTTTCGATGTGGATCATCAGCGTGTCGCCGATTTTCTCCATGACGGTAAAGCCGAGGATGCGCCCGCCGTCCGTCAGCAGGCGGGTGTCCAGCGGCAGGATGCCGAGCAGCGGCAGGATGCGGCGGCATGCCGCAATCTCCTCCTTTGCCGATGCGCTGTCGTCGTCGTCCGCCGCCGTGTAGGCGTCGAAGAAGGCGGCAAGCGCGGCTTCGCTTTCCGCCGTGAGCGGTTCAAAGCGGTAGTCCGGGTGCTCGCGTAAGAATGCGTTGACGTGGTTCTTCTGCGTGTGATAGCTTTTGCCGCAGAATTGCCGCAGGTCGGCGGCGTTGTAGATGTAATCCGCCGCGCCGTCGTTTGCGTCGAAGCGGATGCGGTCGCCGAAGGCTGCCTCGAGCGGGGCTTTCTCGTCCTCGCCGATCGGGCAGAGGCGCAGCGGCGTGCCGTAGGCATCGAGCAGGGCGCGCACGGTCGGAACGGTGTCGGGGGCGCCCGCCGCAGGCGAAAAGCAGAGATTCCGCCCGCAGTGCTCGGCAACGGCGACATGCCCGTCCACTGTGACAAGCTCGGTATCCAACTCACTTTCCCACATCAGCACGTTGCCCGCGCTGCGGTCACAGATGACCGGAGAGGGCGATGCCGCAAACAGGGCTTGCAGCTCTGCCGCGTGCGCCGCCGTGATGCGGCGCGCGGTCGGTTTGATTTTGGTTTCGATGGTATTCATGTGCGAAATTTTTCAGCCTCCGATACGGCGAGACGGTCGCAGCGCTCGTTATAGGGATGCCCGGCGTGCCCCTTGACCCAGACCATGGTGACGCGGTGGATCTCCAGAAGGTCGAGCAGTCGCTCCCACAGATCAATGTTGAGCGCGGGCTTGCCGTCTCCCTTTTTCCAGCCCTTTTTGCGCCAGCCGACCGCCCATTTTTTGTTGACGGCATCCACAAGGTACTTCGAGTCCGAGGTCAGCACCACCTCGCAGGGCTCCTTCAGCGCGGCAAGCCCGGTGATCGCTCCCAGCAGCTCCATGCGGTTGTTGGTGGTCAGCGCTTCGCCGCCCGAAAATTCCTTTTCCGCGCCGCCGTAGACGAGGATCGCACCGTACCCGCCGGGTCCCGGATTGCCCTTGCAGGCGCCGTCTGTATAGAGTTCAACCTTTTTCATAGGCGTCCTTTCCGAAAAAACAGATGTCCGACAGCTATTCTATCATGTCGGCGCGGAAAAAGCAAGAAAAGCCGTGAGGGAAAACTGGACATTTTCCGACAAAGATGATAGAATAGGACAAAGCCGCGCCGCTTTCGGGCAGCGTCTGCATATTCCGCCGTGGTGTCCGCATAGGTTTTACCGTGCGGGCGGACGAGCCTGCACGAAGGAGGCACAAAATGAATGAGAAAAAACTGAACATCCTGCTTTCGTGTGCGATGCTGCTTCTGCTTTTGTCCGCCGTGCTGCCGCTCGTGCTGCTGTTTTCGGGTCCGACGGTCGCCGCCGCGCCCGCGCTCCCCGAGGAGGAGCCTGCGCCGACCGCGCTTGTCGGGCTGAAGGACGCAGATGCCGAGATGCGCGGTCTGTGGATCGCCACCGTGAACAACATCAACTTCCCCTCAAGGCAGGGCATGACCGCCTCGGCGCTCGCCGCGGAACTGGACGGCATCGTGGATTTCGCCGTCGGCGCCGGGTTCAATACAATCTTCTTCCAGGTGCGCCCCGCCGCCGACGCGCTCTACCGCTCCTCCCTCTTTCCGGCGTCGAAGTTTGTCTCCGGCGAGGCGGGGAAAGCGCCCGACGGCGACTTCGACTGCCTCGGGCATCTTGTCCGCGCGGCGCACGAAAAGCAGATCGCCGTGTACGCCTGGGTCAACCCGCTGCGCGTGACGACCGGCAGCGCCGCCTACCCGCAGACCGACCGCTCGGCGCTGCCCGCCGACAGCTATGCCGCAAAGCACCCCGAGACTGTCGTCGCGTATGCGGACGGCAAGCTCTATTTCAACGTCGGGCTGCCCGAGGTGCGCACGCTCGTCGCCGACGGTGTGCGCGAGATCTGCGAAAATTACGCGGTGGACGGCATTATTTTTGACGATTATTTTTACCCTTATCCGGTGGACGGCGCAGCCTTTGACGACGACGCGGCATACGCCGCCTACGGGGCAGACTTTGCCGACCGTGCCGACTTCCGCCGCGACAGCGTAAACAAGCTCGTCAAGGCATGCTACGATGCGGTCAAGGCGGCGGATCCCGCCATCCGCTTCGGCGTGTCGCCCTTCGGCATCTGGAAGAACGGCGACGGCGAAAACGGCGGCAGCGCGACGCGCGGACTTTCCGCCTACGATGCGATCTACTGCGACGCGCTCGCCTGGGTGAAGGGCGGCTATGTCGATTACCTCGCACCGCAGCTCTACTGGTCGTTTGACACCGCAAGCGCGCGCTACGATACGCTGTGCGAATGGTGGAACCGCGCGCTCGATTCCAGCGGGGTCGATCTCTACATCAACCACGGCGCATATCGCTACGCCGAGGGGAAGATGGAGAGCGGCGAGATGACAAAGCAGACCGCATACGCGCGCGATCTGTACGCCTATCGCGGCAGCCTGTACTACGGCTATGCAGCCCTGCGCGACAATGCGGGCGGCTTGACCGACGAGGTCCGCGCGCTGTTTGCAAAGGCGATCTCCTACCCGGATTATGTGGACGACGGCAGCCTGCCCACGCTTGCCGCCGTGCAGGACGGCGCGCACGTCACCGAGGCGTCGCTCCCGCTTGTCGGCAAGTCCAACCTTGCCTATCCGATCAGCATCAACGGGATCACACCCTATCGCAAAAAGGACGGCAGCTTTTCGCTCACCCTGGCGCTCGGCGATGGGGCAAACCTCATCATCGTGCAGAACGGCGCGGCAAAGCTCGAACTGATCGTCACGAAAGATTAAGATTTTCCGAAGTCGCCCTGCCGCGGCATTGACATTCCATGCACGGCATGGTATGATATTTTTGGGGTCGTGTTCCCCGGAATGACATCAAAAAAAGAATAAGAAGTATAAAACAGTTACAGAGGAGACCGAAATGAAGAAACAGATGCTTGCGCTTGCCCTCCTGCTCTGTGCGGTATTTGCTTTTGCGCTCTGCACGGCGGCAGCCGAATGCAATCATAACTACGTCGAGCAGGTCGGGCGCGTGCCCGCCACCTGCACGGTAAAGGGTTCGATTCCCTATACCTGCTCCAAGTGCGGCGCACAGAAGACCGAGGAGATCCCGATGCTGGAGCACGATTTTGTCGAGTCTGCGCGGATTCCGTCCACCTGTACCAAGGCAGGCTCGGTGACATACAGGTGCTCAATGTGCGGCACGGAAAAGACCGAGAAGCTCGAGGCAACCGGGCACGACTGGAAGGAAATCTCGAAGACCGCGCCAACCTGTACCGAGGCGGGCAGGACAAACTACCGCTGCTCCCGCTGCGGCGAGGAAAAGACCGAGGAGGTCAAGGCGCTCGGACATGATTTTTCGGTCTTCAAGAGCACTTCCGCCACTTGCACATCGCGCGGTGAGAGCACCTATCAGTGCTCCCGCTGCAAGGAACTGACGCTCAAGAGCGAAAGCGCGCTCGGGCACGACTATAAGGAGAGCGGCGGACCGACCTGTACCGAAAGCGGCAGAATCACCTACACCTGCAAGCGCTGCGGCTATGTGACCACCGGCACGACCCAAAAAGCGCTCGGACACGACCTTCCCGATACCACTTCCGCCGCATGGCGCGTCTACAAGAATGCAACCTGCGAGGAATCCGGCAGCAAGCGCGCCAGATGCGCGCGCTGCGGTGAGTATGTCTATGTGGACATCCCGCGCACCGATCACAGCTACGGCGACCTGGTGCTGACCAAAGTGCCGACCGCGTCCGCATCGGGCAAGGCGGCTTATACCTGCGAATACTGCGGCGCAACCAAGACGGTCACGATCTCGCGCGGCACAAAGGATCTCTCGGACTACCGCGTTCCGGATGTGACGGCATCTGTAGATGATGGGCTGGTCATCGCCGGGACCAAGGTCAGCTTTACCTGCCCGCTTGCCGAGGCGGAGATCTACTATGCGCTCGGCGGCGGCGACCCAACGCGCAAGTCCACGCGCGTCCTGTTTGATCCCGACAAGCCGCTGACGATCACGAAGACGACCATCATCAAGGTCTGCGCGATGTACGGCACGGCAATGGAATCGGATATTCTCACGCTGCTTTACCTGGTCAAGGACGGCAACACCGAGGTCTACCTCGTCGAGAACGCGTCCAAGGGCGGCTATATGACGCTGCCGCCCGACCGCAAGTTCCGTCCCGAGGACAAGGCGACTCGCTATGAGGTGATTGAAGCGATGGACAAGCTGTTTGATTCGTTTGCCGACCCCGCGGACACGGTTTTCAAGGATGTGGACAAGGCGCATAAGGCGATGGTTGCCAAGTTTGTCGGCGCAAAGCTGCTGGACGGCTATGAGGACGGCACCTTCCGCGGCGGCGCCAATATCAAGCGCAGCGAGCTTGCCAAGGTGTTGGCGCTTGCGCTCGGACTGGATACGAAGAACGTGATCGTCAGCGCGTCCAAGCGTTTCGGTGACGTCAGTGCCAAGCATTGGGCATACGGCTATATCTATGCTATGACCAAGGCGGGCTATCTCAAGGGCGACAACGGCAAATTCCGTCCCGAAGATAACATCACGCGCGCAGAGCTTGTCACCGTGCTCAACCGTATTGCCGGTGTGAAAGAGGGCAGCGGTCTGCGCATCGCCGATGTGGATACGAACCACTGGGCATACGGCTATATCTGCGGCGCACTCTACCGCTCCCGCTGAATGGCTTTGTCAAGTAAAAAACCGCTCGGAAACGAGCGGTGACTTAGGAAAACATTGAAGCAAGGAACGGCGTAGCTTAACGGCTATGCCGTTCTTTGCTCTTTTTTACTTGTGTTGCGGGCATTTTCGATTGCCCG
>QAKK01000031.1 GCA_003343845.1 Oscillospiraceae bacterium | reverse complement strand
GCGCCCGCCCATTCGTTCTGCATGATGCCGAGGAAGTTGACCATCTGGTTGCAGAGCACCGACAGATGCTTTGCGGGAGCGGAGGTCATCTTGCCCGGAATGCCGCCGAGACCCTCGCGGATGAGCTGCTTCAAAGACCAGCCCGCGCAGTAGCCCGTGAGCATGCTGAGGTCGTGGATGTGGATGTCCGCGCCGCGGTGCGCCTGCGCGATCTCATCGTCATAGACCTCGGAGAGCCAGTAGTTCGCCGTGATCGCGCCCGAGTTGCTGAGGATCAGACCGCCGACCGAATAGGTGACGGTGGAATTCTCCTTGACGCGCCAGTCGGTGACCTTGACATAGCTGTCCACCAGCTCCTTGTAGTCGAGGATCGTGGACTTCATGTTGCGCAGCTTCTCGCGCTGGCGGCGGTAAAGAATGTACGCCTTGGCAACCTCGGCGTAGCCGCCCTGGATCAGCACCGACTCGACGCTGTCCTGAATGTCCTCGACGGCGATCAGACCGTCCTTGATCTTCGGCTCAAAATCCGCGGTGACACGGAGCGCCAGAAAGTCGATGATGCTCGGATGAAAATTGACCTCACACGCCTCAAACGCCATCTGAATGGCATTCGAGATCTTGGTCAGGTCGAAATCAACAATTTTGTTGTCTCTCTTTTTTACATGGTACATAAAAGCCGTCCCCCTGTGGTGCATTCACACTGCTTTTTCGCAGTCAGTGTTATTAGCATACCACAGATGAAGCGGCTTGTCAATGTTCAAAAGGTACAATATTTTGATTCTTTTTTTGGCGCACAACACTATATATTGTGTGCTGCGTTCCACCACTTAGCCACGCAGCTCCGTGTTCGGGACTGATCGTCTGGCGTGCGCCAACATGTCGGCAAGTGTCGCATCGTCCGGGGTAAAATCCCCGTCGCCGACGAGGTCGCCCGAGTCCTTGAAGGGCTGGAGGAAGTAGCGCTTTGCCCCCGCGATCCACGCGGCGGCGGCGCCGATGTCTGCGGGCGTGTGCAGTCTGCCCGTGACCGTGGTGCGGAACTCGTAGTCCACGCGCCCCGCAAGCAGCAGGTCGACCGAGCGGCACACGGCGGCAAGCTGTGCATCGGTACATCCGGCGGTCTCCTTATATTTTTCGGGGCGGTTTTTGATGTCCATCGCCACATAGTCGACCAGTCCCGCGTCGAGCAAGGCGGCAAGGCGGTCGGGAAACGAGCCGTTGGTGTCCAGCTTGACCGCGTAGCCGAGGTTGCGGATCTTCCGGAGCAGCTCGCCCGCGTCAGTCTGGAGCAGCGGTTCGCCGCCGGTCAGCACCACGCCGTCCAGCAGTCCGCGCCGCTTATATAAATAGGAAAGGATCTCGTCCTCGGACACCGCATTTGCCATCGGGCGCGTGACCAGCCCCGCATTGTGGCAGAACGGGCAGCGAAAGTCGCACCCGTGCGCAAACAGGATCGCCGCCGTTTTGCCCGGATAATCCAGCAGCGTCAGCTTCTGCATCCCTTCGATCTGCATCCGTGTCCCCCCTTTTCGCTGTGTTCTTCTATTATAGCACGAAACTGTTCGACATGCAAACCCCTTTTTTGCATTATTTTTTCAAGAAAGTTGCAAAAATCTTTGCAAAACCACTTGAAATCGCGGTTTTTCTCGGTTATAATGAAAGCGTTCATTCAAAAATATTGCAGGAGGGCTACTACCATGCTGAAAAACGAATATTTGAAAAGCGTTCTTGCCGACCTTGAACGGCGCAGCGGCAATGAACCTGAATTTCTCCAGGCGGTCACCGAGGTGCTCGAATCGCTGGAACCCGTGATCGAATCCGATCCCAAGTACGAAAAGAACGGCGTTATCGAGCGCATTGTCGAGCCGGAGCGCGCCATCCTCTTCCGCGTTTCGTGGGTGGATGACAACGGCAAGGTGCAGGTCAACCGCGGCTACCGCGTGCAGTTCAACTCCGCGATCGGTCCGTACAAGGGCGGTCTGCGTCTGCATCCCTCGGTCAACCTGTCGGTCATCAAGTTCCTCGGCTTTGAGCAGATCTTCAAGAACAGCCTGACCGGGCTGCCGATCGGCGGCGGCAAGGGCGGCTCCGACTTTGACCCCAAGGGCAAGAGCGACGGGGAGATCATGCGCTTCTGCCAGAGCTTCATGACCGAGCTTGCAAAGCACATCGGCGCAGACACCGACGTGCCCGCCGGTGACATCGGCGTCGGCGGCCGCGAGATCGGCTACATGTTCGGGCAGTACAAGCGCCTGCGCAACGAGTACACCGGCGTGCTCACCGGCAAGGGTCTGACCTACGGCGGCTCGCTTGCCCGCACCGAGGCGACCGGTTACGGTCTCTGCTACTACACCGAGGAAATGCTGAAGTGCATGAAGAACGACTCCTTCAAGGACAAGACGGTCGTTATCTCCGGCTCGGGCAACGTAGCAATCTACGCCAATGAGAAGGCAACGGCGCTCGGCGCAAAGGTCGTCGCCATGTCCGACTCAAACGGCTATATCTATGACGAAAACGGCATTGACCTCGCCGTCGTCAAGCAGATCAAGGAAGTCGAGCGCGGCAGAATCAAGGAATACGCCGCGCGCGTCAAGGGTGCAAAGTATGTCGAGGGCTGCCGCGGCATCTGGAGCGTCAAGTGCGACATCGCCCTCCCCTGCGCAACGCAGAACGAGCTGAACGGCGAAGAAGCTGCCATGCTCATCAAAAACGGCGTGATCGCCGTTGCCGAGGGCGCAAACATGCCCTCTACCCCCGAGGCGATCGAAGCGTTCCAGAAGGCAGGCGTGCTCTTCGGACCTGCAAAGGCTGCCAACGCAGGCGGCGTTGCCACCTCTGCGCTCGAAATGAGCCAGAACTCGATGCGCTACAGCTGGACGTTTGAAGAAGTGGACGAAAAGCTGAAGAACATCATGACCGGCATCTTCCACAACTCCTACAATGCCGCAGAGAAGTATGGCATGAAGGGCAACCTTGTCGCCGGTGCGAACATCGCAGGCTTTGAGAAGGTTGCGACGGCGATGATCGCCCAGGGCATCGCATACTAATTCAGTCGAAAACCGAGGTTTTCGACCGGTTACAAGGGCGTTCAGGCTGTGAATTGTCAAGTGAAGTGCAACAAGTAAAGTGCAACAAAAGAAGCAAAAAGCACCCCGAGGGGTGCTTTTTGCTTATGCTTTTTCCGGGAAGGCGGCGAGGATATATGCGGCGTACTTCTCCTTGGCGGCGAGGGTCAGGCTGCAATGCCCGCGCCCCTCGACCACGTCATAGGTGACGCGCCGCCCCGACGCGCGGAGCGCGGGGACGAGTTTGTCCGAATGCAGTGCCTTCGGCACGACGCGGTCTTCGGTACAATGGAAGATGTGATAGTCCGCATCCGGCATTCTGTCCGCGAGGTGCAGAGGCGACAGCGACCGCAGCGCCTCCTCAAAGCTGCCGGGATAGCCGTATGCCGCGCTGTAGAACGAGCGGGGCAGATCCTCGCGCGCGTTCCAGTGTCCGACCATATCGCAGACCGGGCAGTTTGCCACACAGGCAACCGGCGTGCGCTTTGCATACACCATATAGGTGAGCGCGCCCTGCCCGCCCATGCTGCCGCCCGAGGCGACGATGGGCGTTTTTTCATCCATCCCGTAATGTGCAAACAGCACGTCCAGCACCTCATCGGTGTAATCCACCGCCTGGCGATTCATGCGGTTCCACGGGTTGTTATAAGGATAGACATAGAGGATCCCGCGATCACCGTAGAACTCGCCCTCGACCGGGTCCTCCGTGTAGCGCGTCTGATTGCCGAAGCCGAAGAACGCGACGACCACGCCGCGGATCGGCTGCTTGCAGATTTTATCGTTGACGTAGGCGTACCACCGGAGGGTCTCATAGGTCATGATGCGTTCCATCGCGTCAACCCAGCTTTGCCAGCGCGTCTTCCAGCCCGCGGCGCACCTCACGGTACTTTTCGAGCTTCTGCCGCTCGCCCTCAATGACGGCGGCGGGCGCCTTGGAGGTGAAGCCTTCATTGGCGAGCTTCGCCTCAACGCGCTTGATCTCGTTTGCGTTCTTTTCCAGCTCGGTGGTGAGGCGCTTGCGCTCGGCTTCAAAGTCGATCATATCGGCAAGCGGGATATACGCTGCGGCGCTGTCGGTGATGATCTGCACCGCTGTGGAATCGGCGTAGCTGTCTGCGAGTTCAACCTCGGACGCACCCGCGAGCTTCTGGAAGAAGGGCGCGGCGTCCGCAAAGGTCTCTGTGCTCTTGGTGACGATATACAGCTTTGCGCGGCGGGAGGGGGCAACGCCCATCTCGGTGCGGCGCGCGCGGATCGCCTTGATGAGGGCGATGATCTTCTCCATCTCGGCAGCCTCGGCGTCAAAATGCAGCGCCGGATTCTCGCGCGGGAAGGCGGAGATCATGATGCTCTCGGCATCGCGCGGCAGCTTCTGATAGATCTCCTCCGTGATGAACGGCATGAAGGGATGCAGCAGCTTGAGCGTCTCGCGCAGAACATAGGCGATGACGTTCTGTGCCGTCTTGTCGCCTGCGGAGAGACGCGGCTTGCAAAGCTCGATATACCAGTCGCAGAACATATCCCAAACGAAGTCGTAGATATTTGCCAGCGACACGCCGACCTCGTAGTGATCGAGGTTCTGGCAGACGTTTGCCGCAAGGTCGTTCAGCTTGTCGAGGATCCACTTATCCTCGAGGGCGAGGTCGGCAGCCTCCGGCAGCTTCACCTCGTCGATGTCGAGGTTCATCAGCACGAAGCGCGCCGCGTTCCACAGCTTGTTGGCAAAGTTGCGCGCCGCCTCGATCTTTTCATCCGAGAAGCGCATATCGTTGCCGGGCGCGTTGCCGGTGGCAAGCGCAAAGCGGAGCGCGTCCGCGCCGTACTTGTCGATGACTTCCAGCGGGTCGATGCCGTTGCCGAGCGACTTGGACATCTTTCTGCCCTTGGCATCGCGCACGAGACCGTGGATGAAGACCGTGGAGAACGGCTCCTTGCCCATGTGCTCAAGCCCCGAGAAGATCATGCGCGCGACCCAGAAGAAGATGATGTCATAGCCGGTGACCAGCACCGAGGTGGGATAGTATTTTGCCAGCTCGGGCGTCTTGTCCGGCCAGCCGAGCGTGGAGAACGGCCAGAGCGCCGAGGAGAACCAGGTGTCCAGCACGTCGCTCTCCTGCGTCATGTGGCCGCCGCACTTCGGGCAGGTGTCCACATCGGTCTTGGAGACGACCATCTCGCCGCACCCCGAGCAGTAGTATGCGGGGATGCGGTGGCCCCACCAAAGCTGACGCGAAATGCACCAGTCGTGGACGTTCTCCATCCAGTTTGTGTAGATCTTGGTGAAGCGCTCCGGCTCAAAGCGGACTCTGCCGTCGCGGACGACCTCGAGTGCCGGCTCGGCGAGGGGCTGCATCTTGACAAACCACTGGTTGGACGTGATCGGCTCGACCGTCGTGCCGCAGCGGTAGCAGGTGCCGACATTGTGCGTGTGCGGCTCCACCTTGATGAGGTAGCCCTCGGCTTCCAGGTCGGCGACAAGGGCGTCACGCGCTTCGTAGCGATCCATGCCCTCGTATTTGCCGCCGAAGTGGTTGATGGTGGCGTCATCGTTCATGACCTTGATCTGCTCAAGCCCGTGGCGCTGCCCGACAAGGAAGTCGTTCGGGTCGTGGGCGGGCGTGATCTTCACGCAGCCCGTACCGAAGCCGATCTCCACATAGTCGTCGGCGATGACCGGGATCTCTCTGCCGACGATCGGCAGGATCAGCGTCTTGCCGACAAGGTCGGTGTAGCGCTCGTCGTTCGGGTTGACGGCGACGGCAGTATCGCCGAACATCGTCTCGGGGCGGGTGGTGGCGATCTCGACATACTTGTCGCTGCCCTTGATCGGGTACTTGATGTGCCAGAAATGTCCTGCCTGCTCGCTGTATTCGACCTCCGCGTCGGAGAGAGCGGTGGCGCAGTGCGGACACCAGTTGATGATGCGGTTGCCGCGGTAGATCAGCCCTTTTTCATAGAGGTTGACGAAGACCTCCTTGACTGCGCGGGAGCAGCCTTCGTCCATCGTGAAGCGCTCGCGCGTCCAGTCGCAGGACGTGCCCAGCTTCTTTAACTGATTGATGATGCGGCTGCCGTACTGATGCTTCCAGTCCCAGACGCGCTCGAGAAACTTCTCGCGCCCGAGATCATAGCGGGTGAGGTTCTCATTCTTGCGCAGCTGCTCCTCGACCTTGATCTGCGTGGCAATGCCGGCATGGTCGGTGCCGGGGATCCACAGCGTGCTGAAGCCCTGCATCCGCTTGTAGCGGACGAGAATGTCCTGGAGCGTCTCGTCCAGCGCGTGCCCCATGTGGAGCTGCCCCGTGACGTTCGGGGGCGGAATGACGACCGAGAACGGCGGCTTGCCGTCGTTCACATCGGGGGTAAAATAGCCCTTGTCGCACCAATTCTGATAGATTCTGTCCTCAAATTCGCGCGGGGCATAGGTCTTTGCGAGTTCGCTTTTCATATCTTTCTCCTTAAACGGTTATTTTGCAAAATAAAAAGCGCCCTGACTTGAGTCAGGGCGCGAAAGCGCGGTACCACCTGGATTTATCACTCCTGCCCGATAACGGGGGCACACGTCGGACTCTACTTGTCTCCGTTCTGTCCGAAGCTCGGGGGCGACCTTCTCCGGCGGCGCACATACGCGTCTTTCACCGACCGACGCGCTCTCTGCATGGCGCACGCACGGGTACTCCTCCCCGTCGTTGCTGCTTTAGAAAAAGTGTAGCACAAAGTGATAGGGTTGTCAAGAATTTTCTTTCATACAGTTTCACGCGTTCCTGCGCGTTTTTTCAGTCCCCGAGCATCCTGTCCATCAGCCAGGCATGCTCCGCCGCGCGCGCTTCGGCGCCGATGTTGCAGTGACCGGCGTGCGGGTATTCGGCGACATCAACGGTGTAGCCCGCGTCGCGCAGCAGCGGGATCAGCTTCATCGAATGCTGCGCGGGCGCAAGCACGCTGTCCTGCATGCCGACCGCAAAGCGGTAGGGGATGCGCTTCAGTTTGCCGACCATATTGACCGGGGAATTGTCGTGCAAAAATGCCGTAAAGTCATCGCAGTACCCCATCGTCGCCTCAAAGAGCGTGTGCAGGATGGAACTTTTGTTGCAGAGCACCTCATATTCAAGGTTGCAGCAGGGGCAGTTGAGGTCGCCCGCGACGATGTTGTGCTTCGACTGCACGGCGTAATGGAAGACCGAATAGCCGCCCATACTGCCGCCGTACAGCCCGACCGGTGCGTCTGTCGGAATGTTCCATTTTTCCATCGCGATCTCCACCAGCATGTCGCAGAAGGCAACGGTATCGCGGTTCATCCACGCCCACGGGTTGTAATAGGGGGTGATGTAGAGAATATTCCGCGCCGCCGCTGCGGGCGCGTCAATCATGTCGGGACCGGGGTTGACAATGTGCCCGAGTCCGTTGAAATAGAGGATGATCCCGCGGATGTCGCCGTGGATCAGCTCGATATTGGTGCAGCAGAAACGGTCGTAATGTGCGGATAAAAATTGCTTGTCCATAATATTGTCCTCAAAGATGTGTAGTTTAGGCTTCCCTTGGGGGAAGGCTTGGACGCGGCGGGAGCGAGCCCCCGCCCTATGACGATTTATGCTTCAAATGCCTTGGTCAGCAGCGCATCGAGGCGGGTTTCATCCCCCGCGAGGTAGAGCGCGGCGCAAAGCGTCTCAAAGCCGCTTGCCGTGCGGTATTCCGCCCCCGATGCCGAACGCGGCACCGACAGATGCGGCGAATTGCGCCCGCGGCGGAAATATGCCGTCTCCTCCTCGGTCAGCATTCCCTCGATGCGGTGGAACGCCGCGCACTGGTTCTTCGCTGTCACATAGCGGCGGGACGCCTCGTTCAGCGCGCCCGTCCCCTTGATGCCCGACAGCAGCAGACGCCGCCGCACCCAAAGCTCAAACACGCAGTCGCCGAGATAGGCAAGCGACGCGCCGTCCGCCGTGCGGAGCAGTTCCTCCCCGCTCACTTGACAAACACCCGCAGAAGCAGCACGAGTACGCCGAGCACGATGCGGTAGATGCCGAACGCGGTGAAGCTGTGCTTCTTGACGAAGTCCATGAGGAAGCGGATCGCCGCCAGCGAAACGACAAACGCCACGATGCAGCCGACCGCGAGAATCATCGCCTCATACCCGCCGAACACCTCCGCGCCGGCGGCAACCTTGCCCGCAAACTTCATGCCCTTGAGCAGCGACGCGCCGAGCATGACCGGCACGGCGAGGAAGAACGAGAATTCCGCCGCCGCCGGGCGCGAGACCGAGAGGATCGACGCGCCGAGAATCGTTGAACCGGAGCGCGACGTGCCCGGCACGAGCGAAAGCATCTGAAAGACGCCGACGCCGAACGCCGTGCCGTAACCGATGTCCTCCACCGCGTTCATCTTGAAGGTCTTGCCGCGGTGCAGCTGCTCCACGACGATGAACAGCACGCCGTAGACGATCAGCGAAACCGAAACGCAGACCGGATTGTAGAAATGCGCGTCGAACCAGTCGTTAAAGAGCACGCCGACGACACCGGCGGGCACGGCGGCAATCAGCACATGCAGCCAGAGCACCATGGTGTGCCGCTTGATGCCGACCTTGCCGATGCCGCAGAGCAGGTCGCCGCCCCCGATGTTCTTTTTCATCGCAAAGGGCCACAGCCGCGAGAAATACAGCACCACGACCGCCAGGATCGAGCCGAGCTGGATGACCACCTCAAACATCTCCCAGAACGCGTCGCTCACGTTGAGGTGCACAAGGTCGTTCAGAAGGATCATGTGCCCCGTGCTGGAGATCGGCAGCCACTCGGTGATGCCCTGCACGATGCCGATCAGGATCGCCTTCAGAAATTCGATAGCCGTTGCCATATCAGTTGCCCCCTCTCAAAATGTCGCCCGCCTTGACCGCAAAGGGTACGCGCAGGCTGAAGATCATGCCGGGATGCGGCGCGCTTTCGATCGGCGCGCCCGCCTCGTCACAGAGCTCACAGGCGGTAAATGCCCGCCCGACTTTGCCCGGCGAGATCAGCTCCACTGTCTCTCCCGCGGAGACCTTGTTGCGCTGCACAAAGGTCGCGCGTCCGCTTGCTGCGTCGTAGCCGAGCGCGGTGGCGATGTACGCCTTCTCGCGGATGTAACCCATGTTCTTGCAGACATTGGCTTCTTCGCGCGGGGTGTCAAACCAGTAGCCCGTGCCGTAGTCGCGGTGGCTGACGCTCTCCAGTTCGCGAAAGAGCTGCGGATCAAAGCGGTAGTCCGCGCCGCCACGCAGATAGGCGTCGATCGCCATGCGGTAGGCGTTGGTGACGACGGCGGTGTAGTAGGCGCTCTTCATGCGCCCCTCGATCTTGAAGCTGGTGATGCCTGCGTCCACAAGTTCCGGCACATGCTCAATCATGCACATGTCGCGCGAGGACATGATGAAGGTGCCGTCCTTGTCTTCGTAAAGCGGCATCGGCGCGTCCGGGCGTTTCTCCTCAACGACCTCAAGCGTGCGGTAATTCCAGCGGCAGGGCTGCGCGCACGCGCCGCGATTGGAATCCCTGCCCGTGAAAAAGTTGGAGAGCAGGCAGCGCCCGCTGTAGGAGACGCACATCGCGCCGTGGATGAAACACTCGATCTCGGTGTCCGGCACGGCGCGCACGATCGCAGCGACCTCATCGAGTGTCAGCTCGCGCGCAAGCACCACGCGGGATGCGCCGAGCGCGCGCCAGGCGCGCACGTCCGCCACGCTGACCGAGGACGCCTGCGTCGAAATGTGCAGCTCCGCCTCGGGCAGCAGTTCCTTCGCCGTCTCGAGCACGCCGAGGTCGCTGACGATCAGCGCGTCGATCCCGCTGCCGCGCAGCGAGGCAAGGTAATCCCGCAGCGCGGGGTATTCCGCCGTGCGCGGCATGGTGTTGACCGTGAGATAGGCGCGTGCGCCGCGCGCGTGCGTGTATGCCACCGCCTCGAAGATCTCCTCCGCGGTGAAGTTGCCCGCCGCCGCGCGCATGCCGAACATATCTCCGGCAAAATACACCGCGTCCGCCCCGTAAAGCAGTGCGGCTTTCAGTTTTTCAAAGTTGCCCGCCGGTGCGAGCAATTCGGGCTTTTTTGGCAAAGCTGCATCCTCCCGAAAAAATTCTTACTTTATCATACTATACCGCCGCCGCAAAGTCAAGAACAGTTGTAAGAGGTTCAAGAAAGGTTAAAGGAGGAAAACGCGGGTACAAAAAGGCGCGCAAACCCGTATGGGGGCAAAAAATTTCTGCACCGCACACCATTTTATCGTAGGACGGGGGCTTGCTTCCGCCGTCCAAGTCTTATCAAAATCCTCACAAAGCACACCCATGTGCAAAAAAGTGCCGCAAAATTCCCTGTTTACATTTGCGCACATATATGATATATTAAATATGTATGGGTACTAATTCCGATGAAAGTTCCCAATAAAAATGCTATTGCCCGCACGGGCTGCACAGTTTACAATAGAATCAAACTATCCGTACATAAAGGAGTTGCTTGCATGAAAACAACCGAACTTGTCCGCAAAATCGAAAGCGGCGAGCTGAACGCCGTGTTCGAGAAGCTCTACGGCGCAAAGGACGCCGAGATGCAGAAGGCGCGCTATATCCGCACCATTCACAATTTTGAGGCAGACTACGGCATCGACCGCGATGTTTCGCTCTTCTCCGTTCCCGGCAGAAGCGAGATCTCCGGCAACCACACCGACCACAACCACGGCTGCGTCCTTGCCGCCGCGATCAACCTCGACATCATCGCCGTTGCGGCGAAGAACGACGACGGGCTTGTCCGTCTGCGCAGCGAGGGCTACTCCGAGGACCGCATGACGGTCACCGAGTGCAAGACGCCGAACGCCGAATTCTACTTCAAGTCCCGCGCGCTGATCGCGGGCATGGTGCAGGGCTTTGTCAACTACGGACACAAGACCGGCGGCTTTGACGCCTTCACCACCAACAACGTCCACAAGGGCTCGGGGCTTTCGTCCTCCGCAGCATTTGAGGTCATGGTGGGCAACATCATCAACCATTTCTACAACGAGGGCAGCGTGGACAACGCCGAGGTCGCGCGCATTGCGCAGTTCTCCGAGAACGTGTACTTCGGCAAGCCCTGCGGGCTGATGGATCAGACCGCCTGTGCGGTCGGCGGCTTTGTCGCCATCGACTTTGCAGATCCCAAGGCGCCCGTCATTGAGCCGCTTGCCTTTGACATGGCAAAGGCGGGCTACAGCCTCTGCATCACCAACACGGGCGGCAACCACGCCGACCTCAACGAGGACTACGCCTCGGTGCCCGCCGAGATGAAGGCGGTCGCCGCGCACTTCGGCAAGACGGTGCTGCGCGACGTGACCAAGGAAGAGATCATCCGCGAGATCCCCGCGCTGCGCAAGACGGTGGGCGACCGCGCGATTCTGCGCGCCATCCACTTTGAGAACGAGAACGTCCGCGTTGCCATGCAGAAGAAAGCCCTGCTGGCAGGCGATATCGAGACCTTCTTCCGCGGCGTACTGGCATCCGGCGATTCGAGCTACAAGTACCTGCAAAATGTCTTCACCACGAAGAACGTCCGCGAGCAGGGTCTGTCGCTGGCGCTCTGCCTGACCGAGGACACCCTCGCAGGCCGCGGCGGCGCATACCGCGTACACGGCGGCGGATTTGCCGGTACGATCCAGGCATTCGTGCCGCACGCCGAGGTCGAGCACTACCGCAGCGTGATGAACGCCGCGTTCGGCGACGGCGCATGCGTGGTGATGTCGATTCGTCCCGAAGGCGCAATCAAAGTCTATTAATTCAGGCTGTAAAAAAACGCAGACCGAAAAAGGGGAAGCAAAATGCCAATGCAGACGCTGTGATTTTGCGAACCGACTGTAGGTGGGAATCCGCCGCGGCGGATTCCCACACAGCGTCAAATCCCCTTTTTCTATCGCCGAAAGCCGCTCCTGCCGTATGACAATACGGCAACGAAGCGCCTTTCGACGATTCTGCATCTTTTTTCCGAGCCCGACACTTGTAAAAGGTGCTGTGAGCAGAACAGCACCTTTCCATTTTTCATTCGCGAGGTTTGTTACATATGGAAGATTTGCAGCTCTGCACGCTCTATTCCGGCTCGAAGGGCAACTGCACTTATATCCGCGCGGGCGGGGACGCCATTCTCATCGACGCGGGGCGCAGTCTGCGTGCGCTGACGCAGGCGCTCGATGCCGCGGGCGGCAGTATGGAGACGGTGCGCGCCGTCTTTGTCACGCATGAGCATGCCGACCACACGAGCGCGCTCGAGATGCTGGCAAAGAAATACGACATCCCGATCCATATCACCGAGGGCTCGGCGGCGCGGCTCCTGTCTGCCGCCCGATACCTGCCGTGCCGCGCCGTGCTGCACACGCCGCTCTATTCCGTGCAGGTCGGCGGGATGACGGTCGCCTCGTTCACAACCCCGCATGACAGCGACATGAGCGTCGGCTATACGATCACGCTGGCGGACGGATGCAAGCTGGCGTATGCGACCGACATCGGACATATCACGCCCGAGATCGAGGAGAACCTCATCGGCGCATACGCCGTGGTGCTGGAATCCAACCACGACGAGGACATGCTGATGGGCGGTCCCTACCCCGCGTGGCTCAAATCCCGCATCGCCTCCGGCCGCGGGCATCTGTCCAACGCCGCCTGCGATACATTCCTGCCCCGCCTGTACGCCACCGGCACAAAGCATGTGCTGCTGGCGCACCTCTCCGCCGAAAACAATACCCCATCGCGCGCACTCGGCGCGGCATACGCCGCTTGTCCGGAGATGCACATTGTCGCCGCGCGCGAGGGCGAACCCACGAGGCTGTTGTAATGCTGAAGATCACGATCATTTCGGTGGGCGGCATGAAGGAAAGCTATTTTGCCGAGGCGATTGCCGAATACGAGAAGCGCACCTCCGCTTATGCCGAGCTGAAAAACATCAATCTGAAGGAAGCGCCGCTCGACCGCGTGCGCGAGGGCGACATCGCCGCCGCGCTGGATGCCGAGGGCGAGCAGATCCTGAAAAATCTGCCGCCGCGCGCCTACAAGATCGCGCTCTGCGTCGAGGGCAAGCAGCTGTCCAGCGAGGAGCTCGGCGCGCTGATCGGCGAGGTCAAGCGCACGGCAGGCGAGCTCTGCTTTGTCATCGGCTCGTCGCACGGGCTTGCGGAAAAGGTCAAGGCAGCGTGCGACCGGCGGCTGTCCTTCTCAAAGCTGACCTTCCCGCACCGGCTGATGCGGGTGATCCTCGCCGAGGCGCTCTATCGCGCGCTCTCCATCGACGCCGGCGGGAAGTATCATAAGTAAAGAGGAGAGAGCAACTAATTAAAGCCTTCCCCCATAGGGAAGGCAATTCACTTTATTTTCAGGGGGTGTTCCCATGCAATATACAGCAGACGTCGGGGTCATCGGCGCGGGGCACGCGGGCATTGAAGCCGCGCTTGCCTGCGCGCGCCTCGGGCTTGACACCGTGCTGTTCACGATCAATCTGGACGCCGTGGGCAACATGCCCTGCAATCCGTCCATCGGCGGCACGGGCAAGGGACACCTTGTCTTTGAGATCGACGCGCTGGGCGGTGAAATGGGCAAGGCGGCGGACGAAGTCACGCTGCAAAGCCGCACGCTGAACCTCGGCAAGGGCGCCGCCGTGCACTCCAAGCGCATTCAGGCAGATCGCGCCGCCTACCGCGCGCGCATGAAGCACACACTGGAGACGACCGAACATCTGCGACTGATCCAAGCCGAGATCGTGGCGCTCGGCGTGACCGAGGAAGACGGCAAAAAGCGAATTGCCACGCTGACGACGGCGCTCGGCGAAGTCTATGCGGTGCGCACCGCCGTGCTGGCGACCGGCACATATCTTGACAGCGCGGTCTTCGTCGGCGATGTGACCTACAAAAGCGGTCCGGACGGACTGATGGCTGCATCCGCGCTCTCGGACAACCTGCGCGCGCTCGGACTGCCGCTCCGCCGCTTCAAGACCGGCACGCCCGCACGTGTCAACCGCCGCAGCATCGACTTTTCAAACCTCGAAGTACAGCCGGGCGAATGCCCGATCACGCCCTTCTCGGTGCGCACCGACCCGCACGCCTTTGACGACCTTGTGCAGACCCCCTGCCACATCGTCTACACCAACGCCGAGACGCACCGCATCATCCGTGAGAACATCCACCGCAGCGCAATGTACTCCGGCAAGATCCATGGCACGGGTCCGCGCTACTGCCCCTCCATCGAGGACAAGCTGACCCGCTTTGCCGACAAGGAGCGCCACCAGCTCTTCATCGAACCACTCGGCAGAGATACCGAGGAGATGTACATTCAGGGCTTTTCCACCTCGCTTCCCACCGACGTGCAGGTTGCAATGCTCCACTCGCTTGAAGGATTTTCCAATGCCGAGATCATGCGCTACGCCTACGCGATCGAGTACGACTGCATCGACCCGACCGCGCTCTGCCCGACACTGGAGACCAAGGCGATTGCAGGGTTGTACGGCGCGGGGCAGTTCAACGGCACCTCCGGTTATGAGGAGGCGGCGGCGCAGGGACTGGTCGCGGGCATCAACGCCGCGATGCAGCTGCTCGGGCGCGAGCCGCTCGTCCTGCCGCGCGCATCCTCCTACATCGGCACGCTGATCGACGATCTGGTGACCAAGGGGACAAACGAGCCCTACCGCATCATGACCTCGCGCAGCGAATACCGTCTGCTGCTCCGACAGGACAACGCCGACGCGCGCCTGACCCCCTACGGTCACCGCGTGGGACTGGTGGACGACAGGCGCTACGCCGCCTTTCTCGAAAAGCAGGCGGCGATCGATGCGGAGGTCGAACGCATCACGAAGACCAACATCCCGCCGAGCGACGCGGTGAACGCCCTGCTCGTGCAAAGCGGCTCGACGCCGATCACCACCGGCGCAAAGCTCGGCGACCTTGTACGCCGCCCCGAGCTGACCTACGACCTGCTCGCTCCCGTCGATCCCACGCGCCCGGCGCTGCCGCGCGCGGTGCGCGTGTCCGCCGAGGTGCGCGTCCGGTACGACGGCTACATCCGCCGCGAACTGGCGGAAGTGAAAAAGCTGCAAAAGCTCGAAGAAAAGCTGCTGCCGCCCGACATCGACTATGCCGCGATCGGCGGGCTCCGCCTCGAAGCGCGGCAAAAGCTGAACAAGATCCGCCCGCGCTCACTCGGGCAGGCCATGCGCATCTCGGGCGTCAGCCCCGCCGACATCTCGGTGCTGATGATCCGCCTTGCCGACGCTGGGAAGACGAAAGGAGACGCCGATGAACAAGACTGAACCGACGCTTGAGTGCGCCGACTTCACCGCAGCCTTTGTACGCATCCTCACGGAAAACGGGCTTGCGGAATTTGCAACCGAGGCGCTTGCCGACCGCTTTTTTGCGCTGACCGAGCGGCTGCTGCGCGTCAACGCGGTGATGAACCTCACCGCCATCACGGATCCGCATGAGATCATCTTAAAGCACTATGCCGACAGTCTGCGCGCGGCAAAATACCTGCCGCACGGCGCCAAAGTCGCCGACGTTGGCTGCGGCGCGGGCTTCCCCACCCTGCCGCTCGCCGTTGCGCGCCCCGATCTTGCAATCACGGCGATCGACTCCACCGACAAGCGCATCGTTTTCGTCCGCGAGACGGCGGAACTTCTCGGGCTTGACAACGTGACCGCCGTGACGGCGCGCGCCGAGGACGTCGGCGCGGGAGAGCTGCGCGGGAAATACGACTGCGTGACGGCGCGTGCCGTGGCGCGGCTGAACATGCTGTGTGAATTCTGCATCCCGCTTTTGCGCGTGGGCGGCGTATTTCTGCCGATGAAGGCGAAAAGCGGCGCAGAAGAGCTTGCCGAGGCGGAAAATGCCATCGGGACGCTTCGCGCAAAGCTGCGCTTTTGCGAGGAATTCACGATTTTTGACACAGAATCCGCCGAGGAACCGCAGACCCGCATGATCGCGGGCATCGAAAAAATCGGAGAAACCGAAAAAATTTATCCGCGCAATTTTTCACAAATCAAGAAAAAGCCGCTTTGATAAGCGGCTTTTTTCGTTTTTCTTTGGCAGAGAGCCGCCGCCGCGCCGCCGCGCGGTCAAAATTCGGCAGCGCGCGCGGGAAAGCGCGCCGCAGGCTTTTCGGATATTTCCGCGCCCGACGCGCTACCATAGGAGCAGACACAAAAAACGGACAAACGAAAGGAAACCGAAATGAATCTGCTCGAAAACGTACTCCCGAAGCTGAAGTTGCAAAATCCGCCGACCGACCCGACCGAGCGCGTACATAAGATCCCGGTCTGCCGCATCCTGCCGAACCCCGCACAGCCGCGCAAATACTTTGACTCGGACGAGACGCTCCGCCTCGCGGACAGCATCCGCCGCCACGGCATCCTGCAGCCGCTCTGCGTGCGCAAGCCGATCTCGGTCGGCGACCTCGACGACTACGGCGGCGTCTATGAGCTGATCGCAGGCGAGCGGCGGCTGCGCGCCGCCAAGCTGCTCGGCATGGCGGAAGTCCCCTGCATCGTGGTGGAGGCGGACAGCCTGCGCTCCGCCGAGCTTGCCATCATCGAAAATTTGCAGCGCGAGGATCTCAACATGTTTGACGAGGCGTCGGCGATCTCGGCGCTGATCGACCTCTACGGGCTGACGCAGGAGGAAGTGGCGGCAAAGCTGTCGGCAAGCCAGTCCTATGTCGCCAACAAGCTGCGCCTGCTGCGCTTTGACGACTTTGAGCGGCAGGTCATCATCGAGCGGCGGCTGACCGAGCGGCACGCCCGCGCCCTGCTGCGCCTCGGCGATGCGCGCGCCCGCCGCGACGCGCTGGAGGCGGTGATCGCGCGCGGCATGAACGTGGCGGAAACCGAGGCGTATGTCGCGCGCCTGCTCGAGAGCGACAAGCGCGAAAAGCCGCCGAAGAAGCGCACGGCGCTGGTGCGCGACATACGCATTTTCTACAACACGGTCGACCGCGCCGTGGACATCATGAAGCGCGCGGGCATCGCGGCGGAAACGAAGAAAAAGGATCTCGGCGACAGCTTTGAGGTCACCATCCGCATCCCCAAGGAGCCGGATGCCGCCCCCGCCGCAGGCGTGTGAGGCGCGGGTAGATTTGAGATGCAACCGTAGGGCGCCCTCTGTCTCCCGCCGCATGCAGGCGCAATCTAAACAAGCCTTCCCCGTTGGGGAAGGCAAATGACACACCAGCCCCTACGGGATTGCGAAAAATATATGCCAATATGCAGAAAACCGCTCGTTTCCGAGCGGTTTTCATCTTTAATAATGGTTAGAGGCAGACTGTCCTCCGAAATTCATGTGTTTCGCCGGGCGGTCCGGACCGCATCCGCCGATCACATTACCGGTCACATCATTTGAATGCGATCGGGTTCTCCCACAGATCATACGGGCAAACCGGTACGCCGAAGACCGTCAGCCCCACATGGAGCGAATTGCCCTTGGTAAAGCCGGTGGAGCCGCTGGTGGCAATGGCATCGCCTGCCGCGACCACGTCGCCGGTCTTGACCGTCTCCTTTGCCAGATTTCCGTACCAGCTGAGCAAGCCGTAGCCGTGGTCAATGACGACGAAGACGCCGGGATAATCCGACGCGCCGACGTAGACGACCTTGCCCGCATTGACCGCGAGAACCTTCGAGCCGTCCTTGGCGTAGAAGTCCACGCCGTCATGGCGATAGACCTCGCCGGTCTTCGAAATACTGCGGTAGAGCCCGTAGCCGGTCATGATCGTACCGTTGTAGCCCTCCTCGGCGATACCGGTATTCCACACGCCGTCGAAATACTTCGTCCCGAAGTCGCCCGCGGCGATCTCTGCAACCAGCTTGTCATAAGCGGCAAGTGTCTTCGCGTTGCGCGTGGCTTCTGCGGTCGCCTTGGCAATGTCGTATGCCTGCTTCTTGAAGGTCTTCTCGGTGACGGTGAACGTAAACGGGAAGGACATGCCGTCGTAGGTGAAGGTAAGCGTATAGGTGCCGGGCACCGTCTCATAGGTGGTGGGCAGGATCGCATAGGCGTTCTTGCCGTCGGCATAGAACTTCGGCGTGATGGTCTTGCCGCCGTGCGTGAGCGCAGGCTCTGCGGCGAATGTGATCTTCGATGCGTCCGCAACGTTGTACGCCGAGATCGGGATGATGCCGCCGGGCTGTACGCTGTCCGCGCCGAGGAAGAACTCGGTCTGCGCCTCGATGTTCAGCACAAACTTATATGTGGCGCTGCCGCTGGACATATGTTCCTCGTTGCCCTTCCATTCGACCGCCGCCTCAACCGTGAGCGCGCTGTACTTCTTGACATCGACCGCGCCGCCGATCGACGCATAATCGCCGCTGTAAAGCACGTTGCCGTCCGCCGTGAGCGTCACCGTGAAGGATGCGGGCGTGCGGTCGCCGAAGTCGAACGAAAGTCCGCTCTTACTGGTATAGGAGACCGTGCCCGTCGCCGTCTCGGCAAGCGTGGATGCCAGAATGTTCTTCGCCCCGGCAGTCTGATATGCCCAGTTGTAGCTTGTAGGCAGAATCACGTTATCGCCGTTCTTCATCTCGGGCAGATACGCCTCGGCATAAAGACACTGCGCATAGGGGGTCTGCAAAAATTCCGCTGCGTCCGTCTCGGAGACAAGGTAAGACTTACCCGCAGCGTCCAGAAAATAGACCGCATCGGTATTTTGCGAGAAGAAATAGCGATACTCGGTGGAGCGTTTGCCCTCGGTGAACGTGACCTTGAAATAGTCCGAGCCGGAGAGCGCCGCAGGCGGCTCCGAGAGCGGCGTGGAGGACGAGATTATGCGGTTCAAGAGTTTTGCGATGTCGCTGTCCGCCGCCGCGGTGTAGGACTTGCCCACAATGTCGCTGATGGTCACGCCGGTCGCCGTATCGGGCGTGACCGGCTTTTTGTTCGTATGGATATAGCTGTACACGCCGATATAGCTCGGGATGAACAGGACAAGGATCAGGACGACCACAAGAAAACGGTTCTTTTTCATGCGTGTGCCTCGCTTCCGTCAGATACTTTTTCACTTTATTGTACCAAATCCGCGCGGGGTCGTCAAGTCACTTTGGAAAAATGCCGTCGAATTTCGCCGCGATGTGCGTTTTGACTTGACAGAACGGCTGAAATTATATATAATAGATTGAATAATTTTACGATGGAATCATATTCGCATTTGCGAGTCGTTCCACCCGAAAAGAGAGGTTTCGCTTTGATCAGAAGTATGACCGCCTTCGGCCGCGCCCGCGTCACGACCGATGAAAAAGACATCACCGTCGAGCTGAAAAGCGTCAACAACCGCTATCTCGACTGCTCGATCCGCCTGCCGCGGCGCTATGCCTTTCTCGAAGACCGCATCAAGACCTACATCCAGCAGAACGGCGTTTCGCGCGGCAAGCTGGATGTGTATATCGGCGTGGACACGCTGGCGGACGCCGAGACGCAGATCACGGTGGACGAGGCGTATGCAAAAAGCTACATCGCGGCGCTCTGTGACCTGCGCGACCGCTTCGGGCTTGCCGACGACATCAGCGTGATGCGCGTCGCCGCCGATCGCGCGGTCTTCACGGTGCGCCGCGCCGAGGACGACGCCGAGCGCGACTTTGCGCTGATCCGCCCCGTACTGGACGCGGCGCTTGCCGAGTTCATCGCCGCCCGCGAGGCCGAGGGCGGCAAGATTGAGCGCGACCTCATCGCGAAGATGGAAGGCATCCGCACCGTTGCCGGTGAGATTGCCGCCCTCTCCGAGCAGGAGATCGCCGCCTACCATGCGAAGTTCACCGAGAGACTGAAACAGCTGCTCGGCGACAATAATATTGTCATCGACGAAAACCGCGTGCTGACCGAGTGCGCCGTCTACGCCGACCGCGTAGCGATCGACGAGGAGCTGACACGGCTGGAATGCCACTTCGGCGCGTTCCGCGACATTCTCGCATCGGGCGAGCCCTGCGGGCGCAAGCTGGACTTTCTGCTCCAGGAGATCAACCGTGAGACCAACACCATCGGCTCCAAGGCGCAGTGCCTGGAAATTGCCAAACGTGTTGTCCACATCAAGGCGGAGCTGGAAAAGATCCGCGAGCAGATTCAGAACATCGAATAACCGAATACAGAGACAAGAGGAATAAGAGGAAACGGAAATGAAATTCATCAACGTAGGCTTCGGCAACATGGTGGCGGCGGACCGCGTGGTCGCGCTGGTCAGCCCCGAATCCGCACCGGTCAAACGCCTCATCGGCGAAGCGCGCGAGGGCGGCAGAGTCATCGACGTGACCTGCGGCAGACGCACGCGCGCCGTGATCGTCACCGACAGCGACCATGTCATCCTCAGCGCAACGCAGCCCGAGACCATCTCCAACCGTCTGGCAGACGACGCGGAGGATGTGGAGGACGAAGAGGAGGACGCAGAATGAACGGCAGTCTGCTCTTCATCATTTCGGGTCCCGCCGGCAGCGGCAAGGGCTCAGTGGTTGCCGAGGTGCTCCGCCGGGACGATCGCTTCATGTGCGCGATCAGCGCGACGACCCGCCCCTGCCTTGCAGGCGAGGTCGACGGCGTGAACTACTATTACATCAGCCGCGAAGCCTTTGAAGAAAAGATCCGCACGCACGGCGTGCTGGAATACACCGAATATTGCGGCAACTATTACGGCACGCTGAAAAGCGAGGTCGAGCGGGCAAAAGCCCTCGGCAAGCACCTCATCCTCGAGATCGAGGTGGACGGCGCGACGCAGATCAAAAAGCAGTATCCCGAAGCGGTGCTGGTGATGGTCACGCCGCCGAGCGTCACCGAGCAGAGCCGCCGCCTGCACAGCCGCGGCAGAGACACCGAGGAGTCGATCGCGCGCCGTCTGAAGCGCGCCGAGGCGGAGCTTGACTACCTGCCGAAATACGATTACCTCATCGTCAACGAGGACGGCAAGCTCGACCGGGCGACCGACGATTTTCTCACCGTTGCCCACGCCGAAGCGCTCCGCACCGCGCACCGCGCGGATTTTGCCGCAAAATATTTCGCCAAATAACTGATACGAACATCCCAAAGGAGACAAAATACCATGATTAACAAGCCTTCCGTAGAAGAACTGACCAAAGACGGTCTCAACCGCTATGAGCTGGTCATCGCGACCGCAAAATGCGCGCACCTCATCACCGACGAATACGTCGAGCAGCGCACCTATGCCGAAAAACTCATTGAGCGCAAGGAGACCGACAAGCCGATCAGCGCGCTGATCGACAAGGATATCCGCGATGAAAAGGCGGTCAAGAACGCCGTTGCACGTCTGCATGCAGGGCTCTACAAGGTCGTGCATCCCGGCGAAGAGGGCTATCTCGACGAGGCAGCGCTCGAAGCCGAGCGCGAGGTCGAGCGCGAAGAGGCGGACGCGGACGTCAATGCCAACGCCGTCAATCCCGACAGCAACTGATCCAAGATAAAACCGAGGACGCTGAAAAAACGGAGGTGGGTGCGTGGCACAGTATGCAAGCGTCTGTCTGCTGGATGCGCCGTCCGCGCTCGACCGCCCGTTTGACTACCGCATTCCCGCGCACCTCGCGGGGCTGATCGAACGCGGCTCCCTCGTGCACGTCCCCTTTTCGGGGGCAAACCGGCGGCATGTGGCGCTGGTCACATGCGTGAAGGACGAGACCGACAGCCCGCGCACCAAGGACATTCTCGATGTCAACAGGCTGATTTCGCTCACGGAAGAGCAGCTGGCGGTCTGCGATTTTTTGAAAGAATACACGCTCTGCACCACGGGCGACGCGGTGCGGACGCTGACCCCGCCGCTCTCCGCGCTGAAAAACGCCACCGAAAAGCAGGTGGTCTATGTCCGCCGCACGGCTGTGCCCGCAGGGGTGCTGCGCGGCGAAAAGCAGCGCGCGCTCTATGCGGCGATCGGCGCGGACTTCTCCAAGGCTGCCGACGCCTTTGCCGAGAGCGGAGCAGGCAGCACCCAGCTGAAGGCGCTGCGTGCAGCGGGGCTTGTCGAGCTCCGCACCGAGACCGTCTACCGCAATCCGTATGCCGACCTGAAGATCGACGAAAGGCGGGAGAACAAGCTCAGCGCGCACCAGACTGCCGCATATGACCGCCTGTGCGCACTTTACGCCGCGGAGGGCGCGCACTGCGCCCTGCTCTACGGCGTGACCGGCTCGGGCAAGACCCGCGTGATGAAGGCGATGATCGACCGCGTGCGCGCGGACGGGCGGCAGGTGATCGTGCTTGTGCCCGAGATCTCGCTGACCCCGCAGACCGTGTCGCTTTTCTGCTCGTTTTACGGTGAACGGGTGGCGGTGCTGCATTCCTCGCTCTCGGCGGGGGAGCGGCATGACGCCTACCGCCGCATTGCCGCGGGCGAGGTCGATCTCGTCATCGGCACGCGCAGCGCGGTGTTCGCCCCGCTGCCGAACCTCGGCATGATTGTCATCGACGAGGAGCAGGAACACACCTACAAGTCGGACATGAGCCCGAAGTACCACGCGCGCGACGTTGCCGCGTTCCGCATCGGGCGGGCAAAAGGGCTTCTGCTGCTTGCCTCGGCGACCCCCTCGGTCGAAAGCTACTACAAGGCGCGGAGCGGGCAATATGCGCTCGTCGAGCTGACCGAACGCTACGGCGACGCGCGCCTCCCCGAGGTCTACATCGACGATATGCGCAAAAATGCGCTCGGCGGCAATCTGTCGCCCTTCGGCGCACTGCTCACCGAAAAAATGAACGAGACGCTGTCGCGCGGCGAACAGGCGATCCTGTTTCTCAACCGCCGCGGCTACAACGCGTTTCTCACCTGCCGCGACTGCGGCGAGGCGGTGCTCTGCCCCCGCTGCTCGGTGTCGCTCACGCGGCACAAGGAGGGCGGGCGGGACTATCTGCTCTGCCACTACTGCGGCTATCGCGCAGCCATCCCGCATGAATGCCCGTCCTGTCATTCTGCGCACCTCGCCTTCATGGGCTACGGCACGCAGAAGGTGGAGGAGGCGTTCGGTGAGAAATTCGGCGGCGCCTATCACGCAAGTCTGCTCCGCATGGATGCGGACACCACCACGAAAAAGAGCGCCTACGACGAGCTGCTCGGCAAATTCCGCGCGCATCGCGCCGACGTGCTGCTCGGCACGCAGATGGTCGCCAAGGGGCACGATTTTCCCGACGTGACGCTGGTCGGCGTGCTGAACGCGGATGCCGCGCTTTACCTCGACGACTTCCGCGCGGGGGAGCGCACCTTCTCGATGCTCACGCAGGTCATCGGCAGAGCCGGGCGCGCCGCCAAACGCGGCGTTGCCGTCATCCAGACGATGAACCCGAACCACGAGGTCATTCGCCTTGCCGCCGCGCAGGACTACCGCGCGTTCTATGCGCGGGACATCAAGCTGCGCGAGGCGTTCACGTTCCCGCCGTTCTGCGACATTGCCGTGATCTCGGCGGCAAGCGCCTCCGAGGCGGCGTGCACAAAGTGCGCGGCGGAGATCTTCACTTTTATGAAGGACAAGATGTCGGGCGACTACCGCGATGTGCCGGTGATCTCCTTCGGTCCGTTTGAAGCACCGCTCTACAAGATTGAGGACTGCTACCGCATGCGCGTGGTGCTGAAATGCCGCCGTTCAAAGCGGCTGCTTGCCATGCTCGGCGAGCTGCTCCGACATTTCACAACCAAGGATTACAAAGCGGTTTCGGTCGGCGTGGACATCAACCCGACCAATCTGTAAAATTGCAGAAACACGCTTGCAGCGGGGTCACCCCGGCTGCAATACTTTCCGAAAGGCAAGGATAACTATGGCTAAACTCAAAATCGTCAAAGAGGGCGACCCGCTGCTGCGCAAAACCAGCCGCCCGGTCACCGAAATTACGCCGCGCATTCTTACGCTGCTGGACGACATGGCAGAGACCATGCGCGCCGCAGACGGCGTGGGTCTTGCCGCCGTGCAGGTCGGCGTGCTGCGCCGCGTGGTCGTCATTGAGACCGAGGCGGGCAAGCTGCTTGAACTCATCAACCCCCGCATTATCGAGAGCGAGGGCGAGCAGGAGGAGGCAGAGGGCTGTCTCTCGATCCCCGGCAAGTACGGTATCACGCACCGTCCGAAAAAAGTGGTCGTTCTCGCAGAGAACCGCCACGGCGAAACCGTGGAATACATGGGTGAGGATCTGTTGGCGCGCGCTTTCTGCCATGAGATTGACCATCTTGACGGCAAGCTCTTCACCGACTGCGTTGTCCGCATGCTGGACGAGGAATAAAAGTAAGCCTTCCCCCAAGGGGGAAGGAGTAGTGCTCTGTACGACGCTTTCTTTAGCTTCCCTTTTGGGAGAGCTGTACGAGACGCAAAGGCGTCTCGCGGAGTTTTCCCGATGGGAAAACATCCTTGAGTGTAGGCGCCTGATGAGGAACTACACAAAGCAAAACATCGCACTATGCTGTGCCGGCTACCTGCATTCCCTCATCCGTCACGCGAAGCGTGATGTTTCCCGCAAGGGAAACTCATTAGGAACGCTTGCGTTCTGTGCCACACTTCCCCACCGGGGAAGGCTAAGAGGCGCCGACCCCTGCCGGATATGGTGCGTCATTTCGCCCTCATCCGCAAATCCCCGATTTTTCTACAGGAAACGACCCTCACGGGAGGTATACTATAGATGAAGATTTTATTCATGGGAACGCCGGATTTTGCGCTGTTCTCGCTGCGTGCCCTTGTGGACGCGGGGGAGAACATCGCCGCCGTCGTGACCCAGACCGATAAGCCCAAAGGGCGCGGCATGACGCTCACGCCGCCGCCCGTCAAGGTCTATGCAGCCGCGCACGGCATCCCCGTCTATCAGCCGAAGACGCTGAAGGACGGCGCATTTGAAACCGAACTGCGCGAGATCGACCCCGAGATGATCGTGGTCGTCGCCTACGGCAAGATCCTGCCGAAATATGTCCTCGACTACCCGAAATACGGCTGCATCAACATCCACGGCTCGCTCCTGCCGAAGTACCGCGGCGCGGCGCCGATGCAGCGCGCCGTCATGGAGGGCGAGACCGTCACCGGCGTGACCTCGATGTACATGGCAGAGGGGTTGGACACCGGCGACATGCTGCTGACCGAGAAAGTCGCCATCGCGCCCGACGACAACTTTGAGGCCGTGCATGACAAGCTCGGCGAGGCAGGCGCGCGCGTGCTGCTCCGCACCGTGGACGCGGCAAAGCGCGGCGATCTGCACCCGATCAGACAAAACGACGCGGATTCCACCTACGCCGCCAAGATCGAGAAAGCGGAATGCCTCGTGGACTGGACATGGGATGCGAAGCGCCTGCACGACAAGATCCGCGGGCTGTCGCCCTTCCCGCTCGCCTATACGACGCTGCCGGGCGGCAAGCTCTTCAAGATCGTGCGCGCCCATCCCGAAGCCGGGACCGTTTCCGCCCCGGCGGGCACAGTGATTGCCGCCGACAAAAGCGGCATCAAGGTTGCCTGCGGCAGCGGCGTGCTCGTGATCGAGACCGCGACGCCCGAGGGCAAAAAGGCGCAGAGCGCCGCCGACCTCATCAACGGCAGACAGATCGCCGTCGGCACAAAGCTCGGCTGATCCGCATGTGCGCATGCCGCACGGAAAGGAGTTTTTATGCCTTACCTCTATATTGACCCCTGGTATATCATCCTGGTCGTGCCCGCAATGCTGCTTGCATTCTGGGCGCAGATCAACGTCAACACCACGTTCTCGCGCTATTCCAAGGTGCTCGCCCCCAGCGGCATGACCGGCGCGGAGAGCGCCCGCCGCGTGCTGGAAGCCAACGGCGTGACCGGCGTGCGCATCGAGCGCATCTCCGGCAATCTGACCGATCATTTTGACCCCAAGACCAACACCATCCGCCTCTCGGAGAGCGTCTACGACGCGACCACCGTCTCGGCGGTCGGCGTTGCCGCCCACGAGGCGGGGCACGCCGTGCAGTACGCCGTCGGCTACGCGCCGATGCAGCTGCGCGCCGCCATCATCCCTGCCACCAACATCGGCTCGCAGCTTGCGATGCCGCTGGTGCTGCTCGGGCTGATCTTCTCCTCCGCCATGCTCGTGGACATCGGCATCATCGCTTTCTCCATGTCCACCCTGTTCCAGCTCATCACCCTGCCGGTCGAGTTCAACGCCTCGCGCCGCGCGGTCGCCACGCTGGAATCGAGCTGCGTCTCCGACACCGAGGTCAAGGGCGCCAAAGCCGTGCTGCGCGCGGCTGCGCTGACCTATGTTGCGGCACTCGCCGTCAGCCTTGCCAGCCTGCTCCGCATCATCCTGCTGTTCGGCAACCGCAATCGCCGCGACTGACGCACAAAGACGCATGAATGTACGCAAGACCGCGCTCTCGCTGCTGCGCGATGCAGAAGCGGGTGACAAATATATCGCGCTGACGCTGGACGGCTATCTCAACGCCAACCCCTGCGACGCGCGCGACCGCGCCCTGCTCTCCACGCTGGTCTACGGCGTGACCGAGCGGCGCGTGCCCCTCGACTACTTTATCGACGCGCTTGCCGCCGACCCGAAGAAGGTCGGCGCGCGGATGCGGCAGATCCTGCGGCTCGGGCTATATCAGCTGATGTACCTCGACCGCATCCCGCCGCACGCCGCCGTCGCAGAGACGGTCGCCCTCGGCAAAAGCGCCGGGGAACGTGCCTTTCTCAACGGCATCCTGCGCGGCTACCTCCGCCGCGGAGCGGAGATTCCCCTGCCGACCGACCCCATAGAGCGGCGGGCGGTGGAGACCGGCTTTCCTGCGCCGATCGTCCGCCTCCTTGACAACAACCTCGGCGAGGATGCCGACCGCGCGCTGCGCGCGCTCACGACGCATCCGCCGATCACCCTTGCGGTGAACACCCTGCACCGCACGCGCAAAGACGCGCTTGCCGCGCTGCATGCGGCGGGCATCGCCGCCGAGATCTGCGCGGACGCGCCGCGCGGCATCACCCTCTTGCAGAACCTGCCCTACAGCACACTTTGCGAGGCGCTCGGCGACGGAAACTTCTTCGTCCAGGACGAAGCATCGCAGATTGCGGTGACGGCGCTTGACCCCCGCCCCGGCGAGTTCGGCGCGGATGTCTGCGCCTGCCCCGGCTCCAAGAGCCTGCACGCCGCCCTGCTCATGCAGAACACGGGCGAAATTCACGACTTTGACCTGCACGCAAGCAAGCTGCCGCTGATCACGGCGTCGGCGGCGCGGCTGGGGATCGACATCCTCGACACCGAGGCGCGCGACGCGCGCACGCCGCGCGAAGACCTGTGCGGCAAATGCGATTTCGTCATCTGCGACGTGCCCTGCACAGGGCTCGGCGTCATGGCGAAAAAGCCGGAGATCCGCTTTCACGATCCCGACCTTTACAAGACGCTCGCACCGCTCGGCGGTGAGATCCTCCGCGCCTCGGCGCGCTACCTCCGCCGCGGCGGCAGACTGCTCTATTCCACCTGCACGCTGACGCGGGCGGAGAACGAAGACAATTTTCGCGCATTCCTTGCCGAAAACCCCGCGTTTGCACCGCTCGACTTCACCGTCGGATCGGTTGCGAGCCGCGGCGGCTTTGTCACCCTGCTGCCAAACGGCCGCCGGGACGGCTTTTTCATCGGCATGCTGCAAAGAACAGGAGACTGACATGGCGGACACCCTCACCAAAACCGATCTCGGCTCCATGACCCGCGCCGAGCTGGATGACTATATCCGCATCATCGGCGAGAGCCGCTTCCGCGCGGCGCAGATTGCCGAATGGCTGCGGCGCGGCGTGGACTTTGACGGCATGTCAAATCTTCCCGCCCCCCTGCGCACCCGTCTCGCCGAGACCTGCACGAGCGGCATTCCCGGGATCGAGCGCAAGCTGGTCTCCAAGGTGGACGGCACGGTCAAGTACCTCTTCCGCCTCGACGACGGCGAATGCGTGGAGACCGTCATCATGTTCTACAAGCACGGCACCACCGCCTGCATTTCCTCGCAGGTCGGCTGCCGTATGGGCTGCCGCTTCTGCGCCTCCACCATCGGCGGCAAGGTGCGCGACCTGCGCCCGTCCGAAATGCTCGGGCAGCTCACCGCCGCCGCCCACGACCTCGGCGAGCGCATCGACGGCGTTGTGATGATGGGCATCGGCGAGCCGCTTGACAACTACGAAAATACCGTAAAATTCCTGCATCTCGTCACATCGGCGGACGGGCTGAACATCGGCGGACGGCACATCTCGGTGTCCACCTCCGGCATCGTCCCGAAGATCTACGAGCTGGAAAAGGAAGACCTCGCGATCACGCTCTCGATCTCGCTCCATGCGGCAAACGACACGCGCCGTTCGGCGCTGATGCCGGTCAACCGCAAGTGGAGCATCGACGAGCTGCTCACCGCCGCCAAGCACTATTTTGACGCAACCGGGCGGCGCGTGTCGATCGAATACACCCTCATCGCCGGGGAGAATGACACCCCTGCCGACGCAAAGGAGCTTGCAGCCCTGCTCCGCCGCTACTTTGCACGCGGCGACGCGCTGCATGTCAACCTCATCCCGGTCAACCCGGTCAAGGAGAGCGGATTTTCCAAAGGCAGCCGCGAGAGCGTGGAACGCTTCCGCGAGAACCTCGAGCAAAGCGGCATCACCGCCACGGTGCGCCGCACGCTCGGTCCGGACATCAACGCCTCCTGCGGGCAGCTCCGCCGCGCAAGCGGTCGGGCGTAAGGCTTCCGCCAAGAGGAAAGCTTGATTGGAGCGCATGGAAACAAACAGCGCTGCTCAAGGCTTCCCTTGGGGGGAGCCTTGAGCAGAATGCGCCTGATGAGGGACTGATGGAAGCAAAACATTGCACCATGCTGTGCCAGTTGCCATAAATCCATCATCCGTCAATTACGTTGATACCTTTCCAAGGGGGAAGGCTGAGATACGGCGGGCGACCGATGGTTGCCCCTACAAGTTAACACTCACACCCGCATTCTACACCACCCAACGCATGACTTCATTGAAAGGAACGGTCAGGTTCATGAAATTTTTTGCCCTCTCCGATGTCGGCAGCGTCCGCGAACTGAATGAGGACGCCTACCTCGCCAAAAGCTACGGCGACGCCGCGCTCTTTGCCGTCTTCGACGGCATGGGCGGCGCAAATGCCGGCGAATGTGCCTCTGCCACGGCGGCACATGAGGTAGAAAGCTATTTCGATACCTTCTTTTCCGAGCGGCACGGCACCGAGCCCGCCGTGATACAGGCGGCGCTCGCCTCGGCGGCGGATCGCGCCAACTTCAGGATCTACGCCCTTGCCGAAGCCGATCACGCGCTGGAAGGCATGGGCACGACGATGGTCGCAGCCCTCCTTGCCGGCGGCAGGATCTACATCGCAAACGTCGGCGACAGCCGCGCCTACCTCATCGACCGCGACGGCGCGATGCAGATCACGCGCGATCACTCCTTTGTTCAGTACCTCGTGGACATCGGCAAGCTCACGCCCGAGGAGGCGCGTAAGAGCTCCAAGAAGAACATCATCACCCGCGCCGTCGGCGTGGATCGCGAGGTCTCGGTGGACGTCTCGGTGATCGAGAAAAAGCAGTACGCGGACAAGACGCTGCTGCTCTGCTCGGACGGGCTGTCCAACTACATCGACGCACCCGCACTCGCCCCGCTGCGGCGCGAGCACCCGGACTGTGCGGATTTTGTGAAAACGCTCATCGACGAAGCCAACCGTGCGGGCGGCAGCGACAACATCACCGCCGTCGCCGTCGAGCTTGACAAACCGGAAGAGGAGGTTTAAGGCTGCTCCGGCAGACCGTGCATATATGGACGCATATCAGAATTATATCGGGCTTGTCCTCGACAACCGCTATCGCCTGAAACGCCTGGTCGGCATTGGCGGCATGGCAATGGTTTTCGAGGCGGATGACCTACTCAAAAAGACCACCGTCGCCGTCAAGATCCTCAAGGAGGAGTTTGCGGCGGACGAGGTGTCGGTGCAGCGCTTCATCAACGAATCCAAAGCCGTTCTCATGCTCTCGCACCCCAACATCGTCAAGATCGTTGATGTTTCGGTCAAGGGCGAATACAAATATATCGTCATGGAATACATCGACGGCATCACGCTCAAGGCATACATGCAGCGCAAGGGCGCTCTCTCCGTCAAGGAGACCATCGCGTATTCCATCCAGATCCTGCGCGCGCTGGAGCACGCGCATCTCGGCGGCGTTGTCCACCGCGACATCAAGCCGCAGAACATCATGCTGCTCCGCAGCGGGCAGATCAAGGTAACCGACTTCGGCATTGCGAAGCTGCCGGATGCCAAGACCCTCACCGCCACCGACAAGGCGATCGGCACGGTCTACTACATCAGCCCCGAGCAGGCGGCGGGTGAAAAGGGCATCGACCGCCGCGCTGACCTCTATTCGGTCGGCGTAATGATGTACGAGATGATCACCGGCAAGCTGCCGTTTGACGGCGAGAATCCGGTCAGCATCGCCTTAAAGCAGATCAGCGAGGAGCCGAAGCCCCCGCATGAGCTGAACCCGAACATCCCGGAGGGGCTGGAGCAGATCATCCTCTTTGCGATGGAAAAAGACAAGGACAAGCGTTTTCAGACCGCGACGCAGATGATCGACCTCTTAAAGCGGGTGCGCGAGAATCCGGGCGTCGTGTTCAAGCAGAAAACCCCCTCGAAGAAGCACGAAGGCAGGCAGTCGAAAAAGGGCTCAATGCTCCCCATCATTATGGGCGTGGCGTCGGCATTTCTCCTGGTCGCACTGATCAGCGCGTTCACCGTGGTGCACGACATCTTCTTCAGCGACACCGCCAACAACACGGTCACCATCGAAGTGGAGCAGTTTGTCGGCCGTGCCTATGACGACGCACTGCAAAAGGAACTCGAAAAGTCGAACTACCGCGTCCGTGTGAACTACACCTACTCTGCCGACACCGAGAGCGGCATGGTCATTGCCCAGACGCCGAAGGCGGGCGAATCCCGCAAGGGCATCAAGGGACAAAAGTTTGCAGACCTTGCGCTGACGGTCAGCCGCGGCGAAGAGGAGCTGTACATGGACGACTACGCCTACTACGACAAGCGGCAGGCGCAGATCGACCTGCGCGGCAAGGGCTTCACCGTGACGGTCAGCGAAGATTACAGCGACGTTGTGCCGGACGGCTGCGTCATTTCGACCTCGCCCGCGGCGGGCGAAAAGGTTTCGGCAGGCGCAACGATCGTCCTGCTCGTCAGCAAGGGCGAGAAGATCGAGACTACCGTGGTGCCGAACTTCGTCGGCACGACCTCGGTGGACGCCTATGAGCTCCTCGTCAAGAGCGATCTGCGCCTCGGCACGATCAGCTACCGCTATGACGAATATGCCGACTACGGCATCATCGTGGAGCAGAGCCTCAGCATGGGCACGACCGTCCCGAAAGGCATGGCAAAGATCAACTTTATCATTTCCAAGGGTCCAGAACCTGCCGTGACCGCGCCGGTAACCGCCGCGACAACCGAGCCGACCGAATCGACCGAACCGGCACAGACCACCACCGACTTTGACGACTGGCTCTCGGGTCGCTTCCACTGATATGGATAAACAAAACGGAAAGATCGTCAAGGGCGTCGGCGGCAAATACACCGTCCTCTGCGCGGACGGCGTGCGCATTACCGCGCGGGCGCGCGGCGCGTTCCGCCACGAGCAGATATCGCCCGAGGTGGGCGACGACGTGACGCTGCGCATCGAGGAAAACGGCGACGCCTATATCGAATCCATCGGGCAGCGGAAGAACCTGCTCATCCGCCCGCCGATGGCAAACCTCGACATTTTGTTCATCACCGCCGCCGCGGCAAAGCCCGCGCCTGTGCTTTCCACGCTGGACAAGCTCAGCGCCATCTGCGTGCACGGCGGCATCCTGCCGGTCTTCGTCATCACCAAGTGCGACCTCGACCCCGACGGCGGCGCGCGCATCGCCGCGCTGTACCGGAAGAGCGGGTTTCCCGCGTTTACGCTGCGCGGGCTCGGCGAGGACGCGGGCGGCGCGGACGTGAGTATCGACCCGGAGGAAGTCGGGGCGCTGCGCGCCTTTCTCACGGCAAATCTCCCCGGCAAGACCGCCGCATTTGCCGGCGCCTCCGGCATCGGCAAATCCACGCTGCTCAATCTACTGTTCCCCACCCTCGCGCTTACAACCGGCAGCATCAGCGAAAAGATCGAGCGCGGCAGGCACACCACCCGCCATGTCGAGCTTTTTGAAGCGGACGGCGGACTCGTCGCCGATACCCCCGGTTTCAGCATGCTGGATTTCATGCGGTTTGACTTCATGAAGGTCGGCGACCTCGCCGACGCATTTCCGGATTTTGCGCCCTGGCTCGGGCGATGTCGCTATACCAAATGTACGCATCTCTGCGAGGACGGCTGCGCCGTGTGCGAAGCCGTCAGGCGCGGGGAGATCGAGCGTTCCCGCCACGACAGCTATGTGGAGCTGTACCGCATTCTCAAAGACAAAAAAGAATGGAAAAAGAACGGGCGCTTTTAACAAAACTCTTTACAAGTCTGCCTATAACGCGTATAATCATAACGTATAACGTCTCCCGGAGGGACACCCATGAAGGATAAATTTGAACTGAACATAGACCTCGCGCTGCCCGACCTCGGGCGGGCGAAACGCGCGGTGAAACGTGCGGTGAAATCGGTGAAATACGACGTTGCCGCCTTCCGTGACCGCGACCCCGCCGCATCGAGCGACCTTGAGGTGCTCCTGCTCTACTCGGGACTGCACGCCGTGCTGCTGCACCGCGCCGCCCATGCGCTCTATACGCACGGGCACAAGGTCAGTGCGCGCGCCGTCAGCCAGGGCGCAAAGTTTCTCACCGGCATCGAGATCCACCCCGGCGCCAAAATCGGCAAAGGTCTTGTGATCGACCACGGCAGCGGCGTCGTCATCGGCGAGACCGCCGAAATCGGCGACGACTGCACGCTCTACCAGGGCGTGACGCTCGGCGGCACCGGCAAGCATACCGGCAAGCGCCATCCCACGCTGGGCAACGGCGTGATGGTCGGCTCGGGCGCCAAGGTGCTCGGTCCGTTCAAGGTCGGCGACCGTGCAAAAATCGCCTCCAACGCCGTTGTGCTGGAGGAAGTGCCGAGCGACGCGACCGCCGTCGGCGTGCCCGCGCGCGTGGTGCGCATCGCGGGCAAAAAGGTCACCGACGAACTCGACCACGTCCATATCCCCGACCCTGTGGCGCAGGAATTCTGCCGCGTTGAGCACCGGCTCCACGCGCTGGAGAAAAAGCTCCGTCAGTATGAGAACGCCGGAGCGGCAAACGAAGCCGCCGCCAAAGGCACCGAAGAACAAACAAAGGCAGAAGGCGAGACCCCGTCCGCCGATGCCTGAAAGGATCGCAGCCATGCAATTTTACAACACGCTTACCCGCAAAAAAGAAGAATTTGTCCCGATCGAGCCCGGCAAGGTCAAGATGTACGCCTGCGGACCGACCGTCTACAACTATTTTCACGTCGGCAACGCGCGCTGCTTTGTCGTCTTTGACATGCTCCGCCGCTATCTCGAATACCGCGGCTATGACGTGACCTTCGTGCAGAACTTCACCGACATCGACGACAAGGTCATCCGCCGCGCAAACGAGGAGGGCGTGACCTATGACGTCATCGCCAAGCGCTACATCGACGAATATTTCATCGATGCCAAGGGGCTCGGCGTCCGCCCTGCGGACGTGCACCCGCTGGCAACCGACAACATCGACACCATCCTCTGCATCGTCAAGACGCTGGTGGACAAGGGCTATGCCTACGCCGTGGATGGCGACGTCTACTTCCGCACGACAAAGTTCAAGGAATACGGCAAGCTCTCGCACATGCCGATCGAAGACCTCGAGGCGGGCGCGCGCATCGACGTGTCCTCGCAGAAGGAAGATCCGCTGGACTTCGCGCTCTGGAAGGGCGCAAAGCCGGGCGAGCCGTCCTGGGACAGCCCGTGGGGCAAGGGTCGCCCCGGCTGGCACATCGAGTGCTCCGCGATGAACCTGCGCTACCTCGGCAAGACGATCGACATCCACTGCGGCGGGCAGGACCTCACCTTCCCCCACCACGAGAACGAGATCGCACAGTCCGAGTGCTGCAACGGCGTGCCCTTCGCGCACTACTGGCTGCACAACGGCTACATCAACATTGACAACAAGAAGATGTCGAAGTCGCTCGGCAACTTCTTCACGGTGCGCGAGATCGCCGAGCAGTACGGTTATCTGCCCATCCGCCACTTCATCCTGAGCGCGCATTACCGCAGCCCGATCAACTTCTCCAAGGAGATCATCGAGCAGTCGGCGGCAGCGCTGGAGCGCATCTTCAACTGCGCAGCGGATGTGGAGTTCTACCTCAAGAACGTGCAGCCCGAGGCGCATGCCGACGGCGAGGAAGAGGCGCTTTCGCGCATTGAAGCCTCCAAGGCGGCATTCATCGAGGCGATGGACGACGACCTCAACACCGGCAGCGCCATTGCATCGGTCTATGACATCGTGCGTGAGCTGAACCTCTTGGTCAAGGGCGGCGCGTCCGAGAAGACCGTGCGCGCAGCAAAGGCGATCTTCGACGAGCTGACCGGTCTGCTTGGCTTTGTGAAGGAAGCCAACGAAAACGGCGAATTCATCGCCGAGATCGAGGCAAAGATCGCGGAACGTACCGCCGCCAAGAAAGCGAAGGACTACGCCAAGGCAGACGCCATCCGTGCCGAGCTGCTTTCCCGCGGCGTCGTCCTCGAAGACACCGCACAAGGCACGAAGTACAAGATCGAACAGAAGTAAAAGCGATAAAAAAGGCTTTCCCATGCGGGAAAGCCTTTTTTGTGTGTAAAAATGGAGGCAGGCGACGGCGCATCCTTCTTTGTATGAATCAATGCAATCAAAATCAGGCTTCCCTTGGGGGAAGCTGTCGCGTTAGCGACTGATGCGGGACTGATGCAAGCAAAATATCGCACCATGCTGTGCCGACTGCCTGCAATCCCTCATCCGTCAACTCCGCGAGACGCCGATGCATCTCGTACACCTCTCTCCCAAAGGGGAAGGCTTGATTGCGGCGGGAGCAAGCCCCCGCCCGCCCCGCTTCAGAACTTGATCCGCAGGCGTTTGCGCCAGACGAGCACATAGGCACGCATCAGGCGAGTGAGCGCAATGTCATAGATGACAAACACGATGTTGCAGGTGACAAGCAGCAGCACCTCAAACCAGAGCGCCTCGGCGGCAACATAGCGCACGACGAGGATCATCACAAAGACGGCGGCATTCAGCGTGAGCAGCTTGGCAACCCATTGCAGAATGCCATGCAGCTTTCGCTCATAGAACGCCTTGAGCGGCGGATAATAGCCGAACAGCCCGACAAACAGCACGGCAGGGAGCTTGGCAGGCAGCAGAAGAAGCGCCAGGATCGACGCCCCGGCATAGACCGCCAGCGCCCACCGGGCGCCGAACTCCACCATGATCCACAAAACGCAGATCGACGCGAGCGCCGCCGCCGACAGATCGAGCACGTCGAACAGCGCGCCGACATAGAGAAAGACCACCGCAAGCGCGGTGACGATCGCGGAAAACGCGATCTTTTTCGTCCGATTCGTCTTCATTCTAACAGCAGGGGATCAGATCGCCGCCCATGCACTCGCAGCAGCAATCCGCCAGCATCAGATTGGCACAGCAGCCGCAGCCGTCGTCGGCGCAGACCGTGCCCGTGGTGCGCCCCGCGCTGCCCTGCTGCGCCATACGCTCGATGTTCAGGCGCGCATTCCGGTATTCCGCGTTCTGCGGATCCATGCGGCAGGCGGTGTCGAAATATTTGGCCGCGTCATGTATCCAGCCGCGGCGCAGCAGAATGCAGCCGCGCAGGAAGTGCCACTCCGCGCCGCGGCAATCGGCGGGCATCGCGTCGAGGATGCGCTCCGCCTGCATGTACGCGCCCGCGTTGATCAGACGGCGCACCTCGGCAAAGTCTCCGCTGCCGCCGCTGCCGGAACTGCCATAGCTGCCATAGCCGCCGGCACTGCCGGAACCGCCGGCGCTACTCTTGCCTGCGCGGATGTTCTTGATCTCTTCGTAAGCCTCGTTTATGGTCTTCATCTTCTCGGTCGCCATCTCTTTGAGACCTTCGTCGATGTATTTGTCGGGGTGGTACTTCCGCGCGAGCGCGCGGTAAGCCTCCTTGATCTCCTCGTCGGTGGCGTCTTCACGCACGCCGAGCACTTCATAAGGGTTTTTGTTCATCTTTTCCTCCCGGTTCTGCGGGGTACAGGACGCGGTGTGCTGCGTCCGCCATGCCGCGCGCCGCAATGTTGCGCACCACGGCGAGCGTTTCGCTCTCGGGGATAAGCGCACATGCGTTTTCGATTTCAACAAGGTCAATGCGCATGGCGCTCTCCGTCAGCGCGCGCTGCGTGTCGTCCGGCATGCCGCCGTACAACAGTAAAAACGGGTTGTAGTTCCCTTTTTTCGCATCTTCGGCGAGATCGTCGGCGGCATCCGCCGCGTAGATCCACCGCCCGGTGCGGTAGCCGATCGCCGATGCGACCGTCGCCGCATCGCCCGAGAGCCCGTGCGCAAACACGGCGGCAAGCAGCCGCCCGAAGCAATCGGCAGGCGCGTCCACGCTCTCGCGCTTCTCCGCCTCGATGGCGGAGAGCTCGTCGAGCCGCGCGCACAGCTCGGCGTACAGATCGTCAAGCCCCGCACGCTTCTGCATGCGATGTGCCGTCGGAGCAAGCAGCCGCTTGCCGAAGCGGCGGATGCCGCGCTCGTCCGCAAGGTCGTCGCAAATCTTGCCGTAGACCAGGAGGGCGCTGACCCGCGCAGCATAGTCCAGCTCTGCATCGCGCCGCGCGATCGGGCGGCGGTGAAACGGATGCACCGCGCACCAACCGGGCTGCACGTCCGGCTTGATTCCGGCGAGCGACGCACGCACAAGGTAGAGGAAGACCATGTCGTAAGACAGGGTGAGGCGGGAACACTGCCCGGTGCAGCGCCCCATCGCGCGGCAAAGCCCGCAATAGACGCCGCGATAGAGCATATCCTCGCGCACGAGCAGATCGGCGCGCCGCGCCCGCACATACCCGAACATCGTCTTCCCCCTCTCCGAAATGTCTTCCTCTATTTTACACGATTGCCGCAGAATTATCAAGGGAATCGCGGAAAGTTTCAGGCAGTTGTCACACCCCGTTCACGGAGGAGTGTAAGCAAGCCCCCGCCGTGTCTTAGCCTTCCAGAGCTGTACGAGACGCATCGCGTCTTGTACAGCTCTCCCACAAGGGAAGCCGAAGGACGCGGATACGGCGGGCGGCATTGCTGCATCCTGCGCCTTCTCCAGCGCAAAAAAGCCGTCGGCGCATGCCGACGGCTTTTTCCGTTATGCTTTTTTCCGTACTGCGAGGGCGCACCAATCGTTCTCGACCAGGCTGTCGAACACCTCAAACCCGTGCGCGGCGAAGCAGGCTTCTACCTCTTCGCGGCGCGGGCAGATGATGCCCGATGCGATCAGGATGCCGCCGTCCGCGAGATATTTGTCCACCTCCGGCGTCATGCGCAGGATGATGTCGGCGACGATATTCGCTGCGATGATGTCATACCTGCCGCCCGAAAGATCCGCATCACGGAGCAGGTCGGACACATCGCAGGTGATGTTCTTCGCCCCGCTCGCCTCGATGTTCTCGCGGGCAACACGCACCGCGGTGGGATCAAGGTCATAGGCAGCGCACTGCGACGCACCGAGCTTGGATGCGCAGATGGACAGAATGCCGCTGCCCGTACCGACGTCAAGCATGCGGTCGCCCGGCTTCAGGTACTTTTCCAGCATCGAAATGACGAGGCGCGTGGTCTCATGCGTACCCGTGCCGAACGCCATACCGGGATCCATCGTGACCGTGACCTCGCCCGGGGCGGGTGTGTAGTCCTCCCACGCGGGGACGATCACGATCTTACCGACCTTGATCGGGTGGTAATACTTCTTCCATGCCTCCGCCCAATCCTCCTCCCGGCAGCCGACGACCTCCATCTCGTAGGGGATGCCCGCCGCCGCAAGGTGCGTCTCGATGAACGCCTTGCCCTCGGCAACGCTCTGCGTCTCGGGGATGAAAACCGAGACCGCCGCGCGCGTCTTATCGGCGTTCAGAAGGCTCTCGTCAAGCAGCGCGCCGTACATGCCGTCGGTCGTCACGTCGCTGTAGTCCTCGATCATCAGACTGTTGTTCACCATACTCATGACGGCGCTGATGGTCTCGAGGTCTTGTACCGCGCCCGTGACGCGGAGCTGTGTCCATTGCATATCCATGTCGTGTGTTCCTTATCCTTTTATTTGAAGAGGTCGGAGAACTTCTTGAAGAAGGTCTGCCGCTTGCTCTCCACCTTGTCGCCGTAGCTCTCGGCAAGCTCTTTTAAGAGATCCTTCTGCTTTGCGTTCAGCCCGCGCGGCACTTCCACCTTGACGGTGATGTACAGATTGCCGCGCAGCGTGGAATTGACGCGCTTGATGCCGCGCCCGCGCAGGGTGAAGGTCGTACCGGTCTGCGTGCCCTCGGGCACGGTGTACTTCTCCTTGCCCTCGAGCGTCGGGATGTCGATCTCGCCGCCGAGCGCCGCCTCCCAATAGGTGATCGGCACTTCGCAGTAGATGTCGCTGCCCTCACGCTCAAAGACCGCATGCGGCTTGACCGAGATCAGCACCATGAGGTTGCCGGCGGGACCGCCGTTTCTGCCCTCGTTGCCCTGCCCTGCGATCGACAGGCTCTGCCCGTCGTCGATGCCTGCGGGGATGGCAATCTCGATCGTCTTGTTGATCTTGACATAGCCCTTGCCGTTGCAGTTGGGGCAGGGATCCTTGATGGTCTTACCCGTGCCGCGGCAGACATCGCAGGGGCGCGTGGACTGCATCATGCCGAACGCCGTGCGCTGCTGCACGCGGACCTGACCGCTGCCGCCGCACTTCTTGCAGGTCTCCGCCGTGGTGCCCTTCTTGGCGCCGCTGCCGCCGCAGTCGCCGCAGCGCTGCACGCGCCCGTAGGTGATCTCCTTCTTGCAGCCGTGCACCGCCTCTTCAAAGCTGATGGTCAGGCGCACGCGCAGATCCTCGCCGCGCATCGGCGCGTTCGCGCGGCTGCCGCCGCCCCCGAAGCCGCTGCCGCCGAAGCTGAAGCTGCCGCCGTCGCCGCCGAAGAACGAGGAAAAGATGTCGCCGAAGTCGAAGCCCTCAAAGCCCGCGCCGTAACCGCCGCCCGCACCGCCGTTTTCAAAGGCGGCGTGACCGTACTGGTCATACTTTGCCTTCTTGTCCGCGTCGGAGAGCACGGCATACGCCTCGTTGATCTCCTTGAACTTCTGCTCCGCCGCCTTATCGCCCGGATTGACGTCTGGGTGATACTGCTTGGCAAGCTTATAGTATGCTTTTTTTATGGTCGAGGCATCGGCGTTTTTGTCCACGCCGAGCACTTCGTAATAATCTCTTTTTTCTGCCATCGTGCTTCTCTTGTTTCAAATAAATTTGTCCGAAATACGCGAAAAATCCGAGCCGCGAAACCGCGCTTGCAGATTCCGGGCGGGCGACCGGGGGCGGCGTCCCGTCTTTGCAGACGGGCTGCGCCCTACCCCCCATCAGTCGCCTCCGGCGACAGCTTCCCCAAAGGGGGAAGCCGCCGTTTCACTTCGCAAGCCGCGCCTTGCGGCTCGGGACTTTTCACGCCCGATTATTTGCCGGTCTTGTCTTCAAAGTCGGCGTTGTAGTAGGTGTTGCCGTTTTCGTCGGTCTGTGCGCCGCCGTTCTGCGCGCCCGCACCCGCACCGGCGTCAGCGCCGCCCTGTGCGTTCTGTGCCTGTGCATACAGCTTCTCGCTGATCGCATAGAAGGACTTCTCCAGCGCCTCGGTATCAGCCTTGATCGCCTCGGTGTCGTTCGACTTCATGGTCTCCTTCAGCTTTTCGATGGCTGCGGTGACCGGCGCCTTCTCCGCCTCGGTAACCTTGTCGCCGAGCTCGGTCAGCGTCTTCTCGCTCTGGAAAATCAGGCTGTCGGCATGGTTCTTTGCCTCGACCGCTTCCTTCTGCTTCTTGTCCTCTGCGGCAAACTTCTCCGCATCCTTGACGGCGCGGTCAATGTCTTCCTTGGACATGTTGGTGGACGAAGTGATCGTGATGTGCTGTTCCTTGCCCGTGCCCTTATCGGTTGCGGTGACGTTCACGATACCGTTGGAGTCGATATCAAACGTGACCTCGATCTGCGGGATGCCGCGGGGTGCGGGCGTGATGCCGTCCAGAATGAATCTGCCCAGCGTCGTGTTGCCGGCTGCCATATCGCGCTCGCCCTGGAGCACATGGATCTCAACCGAGGTCTGGTTGTCAGCCGCGGTGGAGTAGATCTGGCTCTTCTTGACCGGGATGGTGGTATTGCGGTCGATGATGCGGTTGAAGACGCCGCCCATCGTCTCGATGCCGAGCGACAGAGGCGTGACATCGAGCAGGACAATGTCCTTGACATCGCCGCCGAGGACGCCGCCCTGGATTGCCGCGCCGATTGCGACGCACTCATCCGGGTTGATGCCCTTGAAGGGTTCCTTGCCCATGAAGTTCTTGACCGCTTCCTGCACGGCAGGGATACGGGTCGAACCGCCGACGAGCAGCACCTTTGCGATGTCGGAAGGCTGGAGATTTGCATCCGACAGTGCCTGCTTTACGGGTCCCATCGTTGCAGCGACGAGATCTGCGGTCAGCTCATTGAACTTTGCACGGGTCAGCGTTGCATCGAAGTGCTTCGGACCGGTTGCATCCGCCGTGATGAACGGCAGGTTGATGTTGGTCGAAGCAACGCCGGAGAGCTCGATCTTTGCCTTCTCGGCTGCTTCCTTCAGTCTCTGCATCGCCATCTTGTCGGAGCGCAGGTCAATGCCGCTCTCGCTCTTGAAGGTGTCGGCGATCCAGTTCATGATGCGGGCATCGAAGTCATCGCCGCCGAGGCGGTTGTTGCCCGCGGTGGCAAGCACCTCAAAGACGCCGTCCGAGATCTCGAGGATCGAGACATCGAACGTGCCGCCGCCGAGGTCGAAGATCATGATCTTCTGCTCAGCTTCCTTATCCATACCGTATGCCAGTGCGGCAGCGGTCGGCTCGTTGATGATACGCTTGACGTCAAGACCTGCAATCTTGCCCGCATCCTTGGTTGCCTGGCGCTGTGCGTCCGTGAAGTACGCGGGGACGGTGATGACCGCCTCGGTGACCTTCGTGCCGAGGTAAGCTTCGGCATCCGCCTTCAGCTTTTGCAGGATCATTGCCGAGATCTCCTGGGGCGTGTACTGCTTGCCGTCGATCTCGACCTTATAGGACGTACCCATTTCACGCTTGATGCTGCTGACTGTGCGGTCGGGGTTGGTGACTGCCTGACGCTTTGCAACCTGACCGACCATACGTTCGCCGTTCTTGCTGAATGCAACGACCGAGGGCGTGGTTCTCGCACCTTCGGGGTTCGGAATGACGATCGGCTCGCCGCCTTCGTAAACCGCAACGCAAGAGTTAGTCGTACCAAGATCTATACCAATTACTTTTCCCATGATGAATTCCTCCGGAAACTTAAAATTTTTAATGTTAGTTTTGTTTTATATCGGGCAGCCTTTTCAGGAAAGGTTGCCCGCACCCTTCCAAACCTTTTTGGTTGGGAGGGGTTGTTATCACTGTGCTTTGCATCTGCGGTGATGCAAAATCGTGCGGGGCGAGGCGCACCGCAACCGACGGACGACGGCGACCTTTGCGGTCGTCGAATTCGGCGGTGAGGAGCAACGAAGCATCTGTGCGATTTGGCGCACCGCTTAGTTTGCTGACTTGACCATGGCATACCGAATGACTTTGTCGCCCTTCTTGTAGCCTTTCTGGAACACCTCGACGATCTCGCCGTCGCCCTTCGTCTCGTCCTCCACATGCATCACGGCATTGTGCAGACTCGGGTCAAAGGTCTTCGCCTCGATCTCGGTGACGCCCAACTTTTTCAGCGCCTCGTCGAAGCTCTTCACCGTCAGGCGAATGCCCTCGGCAAGCTTCTCCGCGTCAGCGTCGGTATACGCCGCCGCGCGCTCGATGTTGTCGTACACGGGGAGCAGCGCGCCGATCACATCGGCACACGCATCCGCGTAGACGCCCTCGCGCTCTGCCTTCGACCGCTTGCGGAAGTTGTCGTACTCGGCGACGACCCGCAGATACTTTTCGTTCTGCTCCTTCGCCTCGGCGTCCTTCTTCGCGATCTCGGCTTTCAGCGCTTCGATCTCATTTTCGAGTTTCTTTTCCTTCTTTTTCGCCTTGCCGTCGTTTTTTTCCGCCGGTTCGGTCTCCGCCGCCTCGGGAGCGGCTTCTTCTGTGTTTTCCTTCTTTATTTCTTCAGCCATGCCGTATTACCTCTCAATCTTTCTTCTTCGGACTCTCGAGCATCTGCCGCTCGTCGCTCAGCACCGAGCCGACGCTTTCGGCAAGTGCGCTGACGATCGGCATGACCTTGGCGTAATCCATGCGGCAGGGTCCGATGATCCCGATCGCACCGACGACCTTGCCGTTCTTCTTGATCTTCTTGACGACCATGGTCGTATCGCTTAGGGTCTCCTCGCCGTTTTCTCTGCCGATCACCACGCCGAGATCATCGCCGTCGATGTGCGAGATCGTATCGAGGATGCCTTCCTTTTGTTCAATCGCGCCGAGCAGACCGCGGAGCTTGCCGATATCCGCATATTCGGGATATTCCAGCAGGCGTTCCACGCCGTCCACGGCAAGTGTTCCGCCGCTCTGCTCCTCCATACCACCGAAGATCTCCTTCATGGCAATGGAGAGCAGAGCCGCCCGGCTGCCCATCTCTTCCTCCGCGTGCATCATCACGGGGAGGGTGATCTCCTCCGGGGTGTGCCCCGCGATGTACTTGTTGAGCACCGCTGCAAGCTGCGCCGCCTGTGCGGGCAGCACATCGAACGGCAGCCGCAGATTCTTCGTCCGCGCCGCGCCCGATGCCGAGAGCATGACGAGCACCAGATTCTTGCTGTCGTAGTACATGACCTCAAAGCGGATGATCTTTGTCATATCGGCGCGCGGGCGAACCGCGATCGCCGTGTAGTTGGTCATGCTGCCTGCAAGCCTCGATGCCTCGGTGAGGATCTTATCCAGCTCGTGCCGCTTGCCCCGCAGCGCCTCCGCCATGAAGTCGGTCTCGGCTTTTGTCTTCTTATATTCTTCGGAAAGACAATCGACATAAAACCGATAGCCGCGCTCACTGGGGATGCGCCCCGCCGAGGTGTGCGGCTGTTCGAGATACCCGAGCGCTTCCAGCTCCGCCATCTCGTTGCGGATGGTCGCGGGCGAACAGTTGGGCATCCGACTCTCGGCAATGTATTTCGAGCCGACCGGTTCGCCGCCCTTGACATACGCCTCGACGACCGCGCGCAGAATCTGTTCCTTGCGGCGGCTGAGTCCGCTTTCCATGTTTCCCGCTCCTTTCCGCTTTGATTTTAGCACTTGTAATAGGTGAGTGCTAATTCATGATTCAAATGTACCACCTTGCACCGAATTTGTCAAGGGGTTTTTGCGATTTTTTTCGTGAATTCTTTGTGAAGATTTTGCAAACGAATAAATCGTGTGCTAAAGTTTTGCGTTTGCCGCCTGTCGGCGCATAAAAGTCCCCGCAAAAGACCAAAATAGGAACAACTTCATGCGAAAGGATCACGAAAATGGAACAAAAGGAACAAAAGAAAAGCGAACAGAAGACCGCGCAGGTCTTATACATGACGGTCATTCTTGTCCTCTGCATCATGGCGGTCGCCGTGGGTCTGACCACGGCGGCAAACAAGAAGAACAAGCCCGCCGAGACCACCCCCGACACCGTGACGACCGTGCAGACCTCGCACACCACCGCACATCTGCCGATCCTCACCTCCCCCGTGCAGCCGAGCACGACGGCGCCGACATCCACGACTGCGCCCGCCGGGACCACGCAGACCACGCGCAGCGTTGCCGAAGCAGACGCCCCCGTGCCGAGCCTCCCTGTCTTCATCATGCCGACCATCGGCAATGTGTCAAAGGGCTACACCGTTGAGGCGCTGGTCTGGTCGGACACGATGGAGGACTACCGCACGCACGACGGCATTGACATCTGCGCCGGGGCGGGAGAGGGCGTGATGGCAGCGGCGGACGGCATCGTCACCGAGGTCTATGCGCACCCGATGATGGGCACGACGGTGGTCATCCGGCACGACGGCGACGCCGAGAGCGTCTATCAGAACCTTGCCGAGGACGTTGCCGTCTCGGTGGGCGACACCGTGAAGAGCGGCGAAGTGCTGGGCGCCGTCGGCGAAAGCGCGCTGATCGAGATCGCCGAAGAGCCGCACCTGCACTTTGCCCTGCGCGTTGCAGGCAAGAGCGTCAACCCGCTCGACTATATCTCGGCGGCAACCATGACCATCGTCTACGACGAGTAAAACGAAGCCGCCCCCGAGCGCCGACCGCAGTCGGCGCTCTTTTTTTGTCGCAGCGCTTGCTTTCCGCGCCGGTTTCCGATATGATATAGGTAGAAAAAATCCTATGGCATCGGAGGTGCGCACCCGCACATGGCAAAGCAGGAGCTCAACACGGTCTATATATCCGAGCGGCTGGCGGAAAGTCTGCGCCCGATCGCCCGTGCCGCGCTGACCACCGTGGTCGCGCCGATGGGCTACGGCAAGACGACGGCGGTGAACTGGTATCTCACTGCCCGCGCGGGCAGTGCGCGCATACTCCGCATCAGCGTCTATTCCGACAACCTCGCCATCTTCTGGCGAAGCGTGCAGACCGCCTTTGCGCACGCCGGCTTTGACCTGCTTGCCGACTACCCATGCCCCACCGACGCATCGGGCGGCAGTCTGCTCTGCGACGACCTCTGTCACGCACTGGACGACGGGACAGAAACCTACATTTTCATCGACGACTTTCATCTTCTGACCGACAGCCGCGTGATCGGCTTTCTTTGTACCTGCGCTTGCAGGCTGCCCGAAAACGTGCACCTCATCGTCGCCGGGCGCGACCGTTTTCTCCCCGAGGCGCAGGCGCTGCGGCTTGGCAATCGGGTCTGCCGCATCAGCGTGGAGGAGCTGCGGCTCAACCACACCGAGCTTGCCGCCTATGCCCGTCGATGCAGGACACCGCTCACCGACGCGCAGATCAAGATGCTGCTGTACACCACCGAGGGCTGGTTCTCCGCCGTCTATCTGAATCTGCGCACCCTTGCCGCGCGCGGCACGCTGCCCGATCTGCATGCCGACATCTATGAGATGTTCACCGACGCCATGATCGCCCCGCTCCCGCCCGCGCTGCGCACCTTTCTTGCGGTTATGGGGCTTGCCGACGAATTTACGACGGAAATGGCGCGCGCCGTCACCGCCCGGGAAGACGCGGCGGCACTGCTCGACACCCTGACGGCGCAAAACGCCTTTGTCACCCGCACGGGCGACGGCGTGACCTACCGCTTTCACCACATGATGAAGGAATGCGCAGCGCGCAGCTTTCAGACCCTGCCTGCCGCCGACCGCCGCGCCTACCTCGACCGCTACGGCGCATGGTACGCCGCACACGGGCAATATCTGCACGCCATGAACGCCTTTCGCGCAAGCGGGAACGCGGACGCATGGCTCGGCGCGGTCGAGCGCGACGCGGGCATTCTTCTGTCTTCCCTGCCGAAGGAAGAAGTGCAGCGCGCCCTTTCCGCCTGTCCGGACGAAGCACTCGACGCGCACCCGCTGGCGCTGCTGGTGCTGATGCGCTGCATGTTCAACCGCCGCTGCATCCCCGAGATGATGCAGCTGCATGCGCGGTTTCTCGCCGCTGTCCGGGCGCATCCCGAGATGCCGGACGCGGAACGGGACAATCTGCTCGGCGAATGCGACCTGATCCTCAGCTTTCTGTATTACAACGACATCGCCGCGATGAGCCGTCTGCACCGCAGCGCCGGCAGCCGCATGACGCGCCGCGCCGTCAGCATTCAGACCGACGGCGGCTGGACCTTCGGCTCGCCCTCGGTGTTGATGATGTTCCATCGCACACCCGGCGCGCTGGAGGACGAGCTTTTGGAGATGGACGCCTGCATGCCCTACTACTACAAGGTCACGGGCGGACACGGGCAGGGCGCGGAGCTCCTCATGCGCGCCGAGGCGGATTTTCTGCGCGGGCGCTTTGCGGACGCGCAGATCGGGCTGGAACGCGCTTATGCACGCGCCGAGGCAGACGGGCAGATCAACATGGCGCTCTGCTGTGACTTTCTCGCATGCCGCCTTCGGCGCGTGACCGGCATTGCCGCCGGCCGTGCCGACGCGCGCCGCACGTCCCTGCCGCCGCATCGCCCCGCATGGCTGCATCTCGCGGACGCGATCGACGCCTACGATGCCGCACTCGACGGGGAGATCGCACACATACCCGCCGTTTTCGCCGCGCACACGCTGGGCACCGTACACACGCTCGCGCCCGGCAAGCCGATGATCGACATGATCGAGAACCAGGTCTGGCTTTCGCAGGGGGAAGCCGCCAAAGTGGCTGCCCGCAGTGCCGAGCTGCTCGCCGTGTGCGACGCCATGCACTACAGTCTGGTGGCGCTGCACCTGCATTTGCAGGCAGCGGCGGCATATGAACAGCTCGGCAAGCACGCCGAGGCGCGTGCAGCCCTCGGCGCGGCGTTCGACGCCGCGATACCGGACGGCTTTCTGCTCCCCTTTGTCGAAAGCTACGGCTGCCTGCGCGGGCTGCTTGCTCTGCCGCCCACCGACACCGCGGCAGCCGCCTTTGTGCGCCGCATCTGCGAAATGGGTGAGGAAATCCTTGCGCGCCGCAGCGCGGCACGCGCAGGCGACCCAACGTCGGCGGCGCTGACCGCGCGGGAGCGCGAGATCGCCGTCCTTGCCGCCGACCGCCGCAGCAACCGCGAGATCGCGGAGGCACTCTACCTCTCTGAGGGCAGCGTAAAGCAGTATCTCAACCGGATCTACGCCAAGCTGCACATCGAGGGCGACACCCGCACCAAGCGGCAGCAGCTTGCGCAGCTGTTTTGCAAAACCTAACCTATAGTTAATGGCTTTTCGCCGCGATCCGTCGTACAATGAGGGTACGGCGGATCTTTTTTCGCCCGGGAAAGGAGAGACCACGGTGAACCGAACCTATATTGCTGCCGTCGAACCGCTTGACGACCATGTCCTGCTGATCGACTTTGTATCCGGCAGCCGTCTGCTGCTCGACATGAAGCCCTATCTCGGCAGACTGCGCTTCCGTCCGCTGTGCGACGAGCAGGTCTGGCGGCGCGCCGTGACCAACGGCATCTTTGTCCGCTTCGACAACGTGGAGCTGAGCCATGACGAACTGCTCACCATGGCGGAGACCGGTCTGTGACCCGCATCTGATCAAAAAGGAGAAAATCATGTACAGAAAATCGCTGCACCTGCTTGCGCTGCTCTGCCTCGCGCTTGCGTTCTGCACCCTGTTTGCCGCCTGCGGCAGCACCATCGAGCCCACAGACACCACCGAGGAAACGGACGACTGCCTCCCCGATGACACGGAGGAGAGCGTCGCGGTCACCCTGCCCGACGACCCCGAGGATTACAGTGTCTACGCAGGCATTTGGCTGTGCGGCGCGCAGTATGACTACGACTATATCAAGCTCGACGACGCCGGCAACTGGGAGCTTTATATCGGCAACAGCATCGTCGAGACCGGACACCTCAAATACGAGCCGGAATGGGCATGCGTCTACGCCTACAGTGACAAGGACGGCTCGGGCTGCCAGTTCCGCCTCGAGGGCGACGCACTCTACATCGGCGCCTACGGATATTTCAGCTATGCAGACGGCATGGTTGACCTTCACTTTGATGACGGCGAATGAGCCGGGATAAGGAGAACCGCATGAAACTCCGAAAAAAAGCCTTCGCACTTCTTGCGACGCTTGTCTGCGCCGTCTCGCTTGCCGCCTGCGGCGGCGAGGTCGTGGGCGACGACTGGCGCGTGAGCGGGATCGTCGACGCCGACGGAACAATCACCCACGACGGCGAAAGCGTGGATGTGCTGGTCGCAATCAGCCCCGAGAGCGCTGCGTTCTACCGGGACGCGGCGGAGCAGATCCTCTTTGACAGCGTGTCCTTCCCGATGGCGATCCCGGACGCGGAAAGCGCGTTTTACGCCATCCGCTTTGACGACCTGGACGGCGACGGCGAAAGCGACGTCACCGTGGATTTCCGCCACGCGGACAATACCGAGACGCACCTCGTGTGGATCTGGGACACGCATGTGCGCTATGTCTTCCGTGAGGAGCTGTCCTATGTGACGGGCGGCGAAGACCCGTCGGACGATGCCCTTGAACTTTACGTCGGGCTGTGGGAATACGTCGGACAGAATTTTTGGCTGCGCGTCTATGAGAATGCCGCCTGGGCATTCCTCGATGCCGAAGAAAACACGGTCTTGAACGGCACTGCGGTCGCCGATGCCGACGGCATCGAGCTGCATGACGCAGCAAGCGGCGATGTTCTGCGGCTGATCCCGACCGACGACGGCGAGCTCTACGACAGCGCAAACGACGGCTATCTTCACCCGGTCGAGGCGATCACCCCTGCCCTCCCCGTCTTTGAAGCTGCCGGTCTTTCGGTCGGCTGCACGGCGGACAGCGGCACATATCTGCTGGAGGACGGTGTGTCGAACTACGCCGGGCTCGGCGATGGGTACGCCACCGCCGACTGCTACTGGGAAGTGACAAAGACCGGTGACATGACGCACGACGGCATCCGCGAGATCGAGTTTGATGCGATCTGCTACATCCCCGAGGATTCGATCCCGTATTTCGGCGAGAGCTTTATCACCAACACCAACAGCGAGCTCTATGACTATTACACCGGCATATGGCTGACTGCAGCGACCGCTTACAGCACCACCGACCGCGGTGAAAACCACTACCTGCACACCGTCGCGTGGAACGGACAGAGCTATACCATCGAATTTTTCTATTCGACCGACTGGCAGGACAACGTGGGCGATTTTGCAAAGGTCCTCACCAAAAGCTATATTGTCTATCTGCCCGCAGACTACGACGGGCTGATCTTTGCCGCCGAGGCGCAGCCGGACAACTACAGGGACAATGCCCGCCTCATGCAGCTGGACAGCATCAGCCCTGAGGCGTGCATCACGGATATGGATCTGATCGACCCGTACAGCAGCCTGTACTTCTCGATCTGCAAGTAAAGGAGGAAAAATCATGACACTCGGAATTGCCGTTTTGCTTTTCGTGCTGGCGGTGGGCGGCGCGATCGTCTCGGCGCTCTGCCTGAAGGGGCAAAAAACGCTGCGCACGATCTGCCTTGTGGTCTTCCTTGCGGCTGCCGTCCTGCTGGCAGGCTATATCGGGCTCACCTTCCTGTTTCTCGATGCCATCGGGCATCAGACTCCGACGCCGTAAATACAGCAAGCCCCGGGCGGTGCACCTGCACCGCCCGGGGTGTTTGGAATGTATTTTAATAAAGAGGTTGCCAAACGGCTATATCTCTATTAAAATAGATATGAGGTGATGCACATGGCACAGGTCCGTCTGACGCTGGACACCGCGCTGCAGGCGCGCGGCATGACGCGCTACGAACTCGCAAAACAAACCGAGATCCGCTATCAGATCATCGACAACTACTACAAGAACAAGGTCGTGCGCTACGACAGTTATGTGCTGGCGCGCATCTGTCACGCACTGAACTGCAAAGTCAGTGAAATTCTTGTATACACAGAATGAAAAAGCCGCAGTGCAATGCGGCTTTTCTGCGTTTTCTTTTATCCCCCTATTGACAAAATGCAGAAAAATCGGTATAATATTTTCGTGTGAAAAATCGGACCATTAGCTCAGTTGGTCAGAGCAGCCGGCTCATAACCGGCCGGTCCAAGGTTCGAGCCCTTGATGGTCCACCAAAAAAGCACTTTGCATACGCAAAGTGCTTTTTCCGTATAAGCCGCCGGGCGGCGTTTGAGGGAATTTGAACACAGACTATCGACCATAAATGTCTCCCCGTTTTACGGGGGATATTTATGGTCTTAGGCACCGGTTCTTGACATACAATCTAAAATATGTTATAATAATACAGAAATACACGATAACGTCTGCAAAGTTTTACAGTTTTCGCTTTCCATGCAATTTATACTGTCTTTTATATCAAAAGGAGCAACGCCATGAAAAAACTTCTCGTAATTCTGTGTCTGTGTTCGCTTTTGCTCGCTTTTGCCGGATGCAGCGGCACGACGCCTGCTGCAACCGAGACATCAACCGCGACGCAGGAAACAACCACGGAAAGCACTACGGAAGCGACGGCGGAAACGACCGAAAAGATGTACTCTTCGGAAGAGCCGACTGCCGAAGTAACACGAACGATCGCGGTCCCTATGAGCAACCAGCCTTTCGCGGTAGGCAATTACCCCTATCTTGACCACGGAAAGACCAGCAATACATTGACGGTTGCCCTGCCTGCTACGTGGGAAGAACAAGAAGATACATTTGTGGATTCCGTAAGCGGGGACAGTATCTTCTTTGATTGCGTATATTTCAGCAGCAATTTTTCTCTTCTTCAAGCAATCGAAGGAATCAATGCATATATCGTAACCAAGGATAGCCCCGTGCCCGTCTACACTCCTGTCGTGGCGGAAGATGCGTTCTATCTGATGTCCGACGGAAACGACAAGTATCTCTGCGGTTTTCGCGTGGGCGAGGATTACATCGTTGCGCTTAAGTTTTGCGGAACGGCGCATGACGTTTCGTTTCTTCGGGAAATCACAAAAACGGTGACGGTAAAACCGAGATACCCTGCGGAAACGCAGACCATTCAGATCAAGGAAGAACTCCGCCCGATTCGGATGCAAACTGACCAATGCATTACCGCAGAATTCGGCTGGTCTCTTGAAACAAAAGAATTGAATCCGCCCTTGCAGATTTCACTTTCCTTACCCGCCTCGTGGAAAGAACTGCCGCTTCCGGAAAGTTATCAAGGTCATACTGCGCTGTATGCCGAGCTTTCACCGCACGGCGGGGCTTGCCGCGACGCATGCCTGTACCAGGCATTTTACACAAATGACCTTTATTCAACCAAAGCAGAAATCGAAAGCGAGTTTGTGACGGAGAAGAAAGACCCCTATCAATCCGAGAAGGGTCTGACCTATTGGTTCATCGCAACGGAATACCCTGCGCTCCACGCGATATCCTACATGTGCTGCGTACAGCTTTCCGATCAATACATATTTGAATTCTACCTTTGCGCCGATTCAGACGATCCGGATCTTATACACCGTATCGCCGACACGATTGAAATTGCAGGGGCATCAAAAAACAACTGAAATAGAGAAACACGCCGACACCCTCTACAGGGTAACGGCGTGTTTACTTTTTAAGGATTGGAGATCTTTGGCTTTATTTCTTCCAGGTTGTTTTATATGCTTTAACTCGGTTGCAGGCATTAGAAATCATGGATTTTGCGAGCGTTTTTCTTTCGCCTTCATCCGACTCAGGATGGGCCTTGTTGGCTGAGTCAAGCACCCAAATGTTATCACGCAGCTGATCGCTGATAGACTGATCGCCATTTGTATATTTATATGCGACTACCCAATGCTGAGCAGGGTCAATTCCTTTGCAGTGTAATATGACAGGATGATCAGAACTGAGTTCTTCTTTTATAAGATCTAAGAGTTCTCCCTCATTTTCCACAATTGTATACTCACCAAAACCAACAGTATTGCTTCCCCAAGCACCTTGAGTGTAATAACCCTTTTTATCGGATTTTTTAATTGCATTGCCGTTTGCCAGCAACTCCAGAATTGTGTATTCATGATTGTCATAGTATGATAGAACATTTCCGATTGCGCAGGCGCAACAACCGGTATCTTCAATCCATATTTTATCTTTATCATCTTTTACATTCTTATCATTTACCTTTTCGTAATATTGGTTTAAGTTAACCGGCATGGTCAATTCAACTGCGTTATATACCCCCGGCTCCAAATCTTCATTCGGCACACATAACCATTCCTGTCCGGCATTCGCAGGATCCTGTGTCATCCATTTTACTTTTGGATCCATTTCATCGTTTCCCGCGGTCAGATAGAGCCCGCGTTTCGTCAATTTGATCCGATAGACACCGTTCATCACCGGTTCAAATTCCACCAAAGAGTCGTTTACAGTATCCGCATCCGTGGACCAAGACCATACAATTGCGTTATTATTGCCGCTATTGCGATTTACGACGTATGCGGTATTTTTCCGGATTCTGAGAATGTGTCCGCCTTCATAGGACTCATAGACAAATGTCTGGCTGCTGCTTCCAAGATCCTTTCGCAGCGTCAGTTGCATGCCTGCTCTCAAATCGCTGGTGCGCAGACTCAATACTTTGCCGCTTCCGTTTTGACAAATAAACTTATAAGAAGCACCGGCTGTAGGTGTGTTCCCGCCTTCGCTTTCTGACGAACCACCCGATGTCCCCGGATTCTCATTTCCGCCGCTGCTGCCGCTGCTGCTGCTTCCGCTGCCGCTGCTGCCGCTGCTGCTTCCATTTGCCGTTACATGAATTGTGATTCTGTCATACACGGAAGAATTTCCGTATACATACGCATAGATGCATGCATAGCCTTCGCCAACTGCCGTCAGATTTCCGTAGCAATCAACTTTGACCACATTGGGATTGCTGGAGCGCCAACCGATGTGGCGATTACCCGAATAACCGCAATTGAAGCGCGCAGATATCTGGTCCCTCTGCCCCACGGTCAGCGTATTCCCCTGCGATGCCTTGCAGATCGAAAGATTTCCGGCTGCAGGTTTGCAATTCTTCTTGCAACTGTGCCCCCGGCAATCCAGACAATCATCACAATTGCAGGAGCACGTCGACGCGGCTCCCGAGCCGGTATGCTTACATGTACCTTTCTTTTCTTTGCTTTCCTTATTCGTGCAAATACACATTTTGAATTTTTTCCTTTCGTTTAGAAAATTGAATTTCGAAGTTGTTGTCGCTTCACCCTATTAAAACCATATTTTAGAGAATTTGTAAATAGCTTTGAACTTTTCAATATATTTTCGTGCT